>NZ_RAPJ01000109.1:0-393 GCF_003703915.1 Salipiger sp. D13 | reverse complement strand
CGGTAGCCCAGCCCGTAGGCGCTGCCGGCCTCCATCGTCACCGGCGCGTCGAGCTCGACGAGCGTGCCCTCGACCCGGCGCACCCGGGCCGCGACCTGCGTGCGGCTCAGCACGTAATGCGAGACCAGCACCAGGTCGCCGCGCGTGGCGGTGCGCGCAGCCCCGTCCTGGAAGCAGGTGAAGGTGTCGGCGCGGTAGAGCGTCTCGTACATCCGCCGGCGGGTCTCGATCCAGATCTCGTCGGGATGCGTCTTGCCCGGGTGCGTCATCGCCTCGGTCAGCGAGATCGGCCCCGCGTAATCCGGCCAGCGGATGATCCGCTCGGCCTCCGCCCAGTCGTCGGTCTCGTCGTTGAACCTGACCCGCACCGCATGCGGCGGGTCGAGGTAGTCG
>NZ_RAPJ01000108.1:0-572 GCF_003703915.1 Salipiger sp. D13 | reverse complement strand
CTGAACTCCGACCAGGGGATTGGAGTGATGCATGTGCAGGCGAAGGCCGTCGCTAAGAGCTGACTATTCCGGCAGGTTTCGCCGTGAACGGAATTGCGCTATTGCCGTGCTCACGAAAACGTCAACCTTCTGTGCTAGGATTGTGCAGAAGCCGCAGTGGGGATGCGTGTGACGATCAGCAGCTTGCAGGATGTGCCGCCGCAGGGGGCCGTGGTGACGGATTATGACCGTCGCCACATGGCGCAGTATATGCGTTTGCTCGATGCTGCAGGCGAGGGCGCGAGCTGGCAGGAGGCGGCGCAGATCATCCTGGGTCTCGATACGCAGAAAGAGCCGGAGCGGGCGCGCCTGGTCCACGACGCCCATCTTGAACGCGCACACTGGCTGAGTTCCGAGGGCTATCGGCAATTGGCGGCGGGGCGCACCGGCTGAGAAGGTGATGCGTGCCACGCATCACCTGATGCCTTGGGGCGGACTTCCCAAGTGATTGATCTCTCGGAATCCTTTTCCTGAGATCAACCCAGGGGAGAGGCGATACCATGCAACCCGACCGCTCGAATTGGCGTGACCAG
>NZ_RAPJ01000107.1:0-620 GCF_003703915.1 Salipiger sp. D13 | reverse complement strand
TCCCTGTCGCCCTCCCGGTTGAGCCGGTAGAGCCCCGTCGGGAACCAAAGGATCACCGACGCGATCTGCGTCACGCTGGCGGTGGTGCGCACCACCGGGGTCTCGATCGCCGCGCCCGAGGTCACCTCGCCGGTGTCGTCGCGCGGCAGTGGGCGGACCAGCTCGACGCTCTCGGCGTCCTCGATCACCTGCCGGGGATAGAGCGAGACCGGGTCGTCGCCGGCGACGCCCTCTCGGTGCTCGATCTCCACCTCGTCGTAGTCGTCGATCGAGGTCTCGCCGATCCGCAGGTCGGAGATCTTCAGCCGCCCGTAGCCCCAGACGAAGAGCGCCACGACGAACTGCTCGTCGCCGATGATCTGGGTGTAGGAGCGCGCGGCGAAGGGCGGCGCGTAGCGATGGCGGCCGAGCGGCCAGGGCACCGGCTCGTCGGGGCGCAGCTCGTTGGTCCAGCCGCTGAGCGTGTAGCGGTTCTTGCGCTCCTTCTCATCGGGCGTGACCGGCGGAATGAGGCTGCCCACCAGCGCCGCGCCGAGGAAGTTGAGGCCGAGCCCCACGAGGCTCAGCTGGGTGGCGGAATAGCCGGCGCCGAAGAGCGCGGTGGCGACGGTGGGCGCCAG
>NZ_ML112621.1:0-977 GCF_003703915.1 Salipiger sp. D13 | reverse complement strand
ACCTGATCCCTCAGGTCAGCCCTCTCAGGTGGTCCCCCTGCAAGCTCTGCATAGTCATGTTGATATTCGGGATTACGGCGCAGACATTCCCAGCCGAGTTCCGGCGCGGCCAGATCATCGAGATAGTCATAGGCCGACTGGTCACGCCAATTCGAGCGGTCGGGTTGCATGGCATCGCCTCTCCCTTGGGTTGATCTCAGGAAAGGATTCCGAGAGATCAATCACTTGGGAAGTCCGGCGCAAGGCATCAGGTGATGCGCGGGACGCATCACCTTCTCAGTTGGTATGCCCCGCCGCCAATTGCCGATACCCCACAGAACTCAGCCAGCGAGCGCGTTCAAGATGGGTATCGTGGACCAGGCGCGCCCGCTCAGGCTCTTTCTGCGTATCAAGGCCCAGGATGATCCGCGCCGCCTCCTGCCAGCTCGCGCCCTCGCCTGCAGCATCGAGCAAACGCATATATTGCGTCATGTGACGACGGTCATAATCCGTCACCACGGCCCCCTTCGGCGGTACATCCTGCAATTCGCCTCTTCTCACGCGCAACCCCACTGCGGTTTGCCAGCATGTTTAGCACGGTTGTTCGATTTTCTTGTGAGCATGGCGACGGCGGGCGTCCCTCTTCGGGGAGACGTGCCGCAAAACTCAGCCCTTCGGGACGGCCTTCGCCTGANCGCTTTCGGATTCGAGGCGCTTGAGCGCGGTCAAAGATACCCGGGCCTCATCCGCAAGCTGCTCCTGTGTCCAGCCAAGAAGCGCACGCGCGGCCCGCGATTGTCGGGCGGTGATCATGCAGATCACCTCCCATCCGGCCCGGCGCGCACGCCAGAACTACGACTATTATAGTCGCTCTTAGAAGAATCTATACCGGATTTCTTCTGCGTTTATATGGCGTTTTCGTCTTAGGACCGCCGAACGGGAAAACTGATTCGGTTGCCCGGTTTGGCGGGCGGGCCCCGGCCTGTCGGCCGGGGCCT
>NZ_RAPJ01000104.1:0-1233 GCF_003703915.1 Salipiger sp. D13 | reverse complement strand
ACGTCGAAGGCCTCGGGCCGCGCCACCTGCACCCAGTCCCCGCCGATCACGGCCGTGCCGATCAGCGCCTCGATCTCCGCCTCTTCCAATGCGCAGGCGCGCGCGGGCGCGTAGGCCGGCAGGTCGATCCCGAGCTGCTCGCGGTAGACAAGGCGCACAAGCCCCCAGCAGTCGCAGCCGTCGCGCTCCCGCCCGAAAGCGACATGCGGCAGGCCGATGTAGGCGTTGGACCAGCTCATGAGGAAAGCCCTTGCGCAGCCAGCGGTCGAGGCGTCGAATGGGGCGCATCGATAATAACAAGAGGATTATTCGAATGGGCCATACCTGGCGCAGTATCCGTGGAGCAAAGGTGGTGGACGGCGACGAGGCCATTCATCTGGAGGTCACCACGGCCGACGGTCGAGACCGCGACGTCGAGATCGCGCCCGAACTCGTCACGCAGCTGGTGGCTGAACTGCTCAGCGCAAGATCGAAGGCCATCGTAAAGAGTTCGGGTCCTCGGGAAGCCCGAGATCCTTCCCGCATGCAGGATCCGATCCTGGCGCAGGAACTCAGGCAAACCGACTATATCGACCGCGGCCGTTCCCTGATCCAGATCATCCTGTCCGGGGGCGGTGTGATCGAGGCTTTGATCCCGCTCGGTCGCAACCATCAGCAGGAGATTCGGGGCTGAGCGTCCCGCACGGTTCGAACGACGTTCCGTACTGCCAAAGCAACTGCGCCGTGACGAACTCTGGATCGTCCGCCGTTTGCGTATAGCCCTGCGGTTCAACAGGCATTTGAACACTCCATTCATCGGTGAAGCCCCGGAAAGCGGTCTCGGGTCATGCGGTCCATGGGGGCGTATTCCTCCTCGATCGGCTGGCGGGACATGGAGATCGAGACCTCGGCGGCGTCGCCCTCGGCCGAGATCATCTTGTGATGGCGGAACTCCACCTCGACCACGTCGGGGGTCGAGGCGAGCACCACCGCCATGTGCACGGTCGCGCGGGTGCGGATCGCGCGGAGTTGGGCGGCGATCTCGTTGGTGACATTCTCGAGCACGATGGTCGCGGCGGCCGGCGCGTCCTCCTGGTCGCCGGGGATCTCGGCCGAGGCGAGCACGAACAGGTAGGGCTCCGTGGCCGGGTCCGCGCCCATCCAGGCCGAGCGCGTGCCGTAGATCAGCGGGTCGGTCGAGAGCCGCGTGGTGGGATCCGTCGACAGCAGGATCGGCTGCGCCAGCGAGGCATG
>NZ_RAPJ01000103.1:0-1263 GCF_003703915.1 Salipiger sp. D13 | reverse complement strand
ACGTCGAAGGCCTCGGGCCGCGCCACCTGCACCCAATCCCCGCCGGTCACGGCCGAGCCGATCAGCGCCTCGATCTCCGCTTCTTCCAGTGCGCAGGCGCGCGCGGGCGCGTAGGCCGGGAGGTCGATCCCGAGCCGCTCGCGGTAGACCAGGCGCACCAGCCCCCAGCAATCGCAGCCGTCGCGCTCCCGCCCGAAGGCGACATGCGGCAGGCCGATGTAGGCGTTCGACCAGCTCATGAAACGAATCCTTGATTGGCACAGCTGCCCCGCATGCAATGCTGCAAGTTTTCAGGAGATGAGGGCTTCGAATGACCGATCAGATACCGCCACAGTTCAATGGAGAGGTACGGGCGCGGTTGTCGCCGGATGGAACCCATTCGCTCATCGACATCTGGACTGAGAACGGACCCGTCAGCTTCGCGATCGACACCCACGAGATCGTCGTCCTCCAACGGAAACTTCGTGACGTGCAGAGAGCTGCAGAGGATCGAAAAGCCATGATCAATCCACGGTCGGACGACGGACTTCACCTGGAAATGAACACGGCGACATTGGTCCATCAGATCGGCGTTTCGCCGATCCCCAACGACGATCGGATCGGAGTTCAGTTCGTCACCAGCGCCATTCCAGACAGCTATGTCCTTACCCGGGAGATCGCGCGGGATCTGATCCAGCGGCTGCGCGCGCAACTCTACGACTGACAGCGCGCTCACAGGCACAAGCTGGACCGTATTTCCAACGAAATAGAGCCGTGGTGAACTCGGTGTCGCTCGCCACTTCGGTGTAGTCCTGCAGTTCAACAGCCATTTGAACACTCCATTCATCGGTGAAGCCCCGGAAAGCGGTCTCGGGTCATGCGGTCCATGGGGGCGTATTCCTCCTCGATCGGCTGGCGGGACATGGAGATCGAAACCTCGGCGGCATCGCCCTCGGCCGAGATCATCTTGTGATGGCGGAACTCCACCTCGACCACGTCGGGGGTCGAGGCGAGCACCACCGCCATGTGCACGGTGGCGCGGGTGCGGATGGCGCGGAGCTGTGCTGCGATCTCGTTGGTGACATTCTCGAGCACGATGGTCGCGGCAGCCGGCGCGTCCTCCTGGTCGCCGGGGATCTCGGCCGAGGCGAGCACGAAGAGGTAAGGCTCGGTGGCCGGATCCGCGCCCATCCAGGCCGAGCGCGTGCCGTAGATCAGCGGGTCGGTCGAGATCCGCGTGGTGGGATCGGTCGACAGCAGGATCGGCTGCGCCAGCGAGGCATG
>NZ_RAPJ01000102.1:0-1333 GCF_003703915.1 Salipiger sp. D13 | reverse complement strand
TATGGAGCGGACATGGGACGGGCAAGGAACGGAGATGATGGCGGCTGCGGATGCCCGTCAGCCTGACCGGCTATTCACCGGCGGGTTCGCTCACCCGCGACAGGCCATGCGCGCCGTTCTCCATGCGCCTCGGCCGGCGTGTCCCGCCCGATCACAGGTGCGGTTTGCCGCTCAAACGTTCCGCCCCCTCCACCGCACGGCCACGGGCCGCGACGCGGGTCTCATGCCGATCCGCACACCGCCCCATACCGGCAATCTGACGATCGGGATGGCATTCCAGCGCTGATCCAGTCCCGCCTCATCGGATCGTCGGCAGTGTCAGGCGCTTACGGGAGAGCTGTCCGAAGGCTCGGCAGCCGAACCGGCAATGCGGAGAAAGGCGGACACGCCTACAGCGCCAGCGCCAATAACAGCGAAGATCATCTGCCAGGTCTCCGAGGGCATCATGGCCCTGGCGATCCCTAGGGTGGCGTGGAAGCCAGCGAGCACCGCCGGCACCACGAAGATCAGCGCGATGACAAACCGCGCCCAGAGCGGGCGCACGAGTATGATCAGCGCCTGACCGATGGCAAGCGTCAAGCCGGCGGCGAAGCCGCCGACGAGGATTGCACCGAGCCAGCCTGTGCCGGTTCCATAGGCCCAGATGCCGGTATGAAGTCCGACGAGGAACGGCAGGGCGAAGACCGCGAGGTTAAACACCAACCAGCACAGGCCCGCAATGGCCGCGAAAGATGCAAGGATTCCGAGAACGATCATGGTGGAGTCTCCCGTTTGACGTGGAACGGTCGCGCCTTCCACCACCACCATGGCGCAAGGCGAACATAGCATGAAACTGCCCGGCATGGCGAGAGTTCTGCCGGGCATGGTGTCGACGGATTGCTGGCAGCGCTCACGCGCTGCCCTTCGCCAGGCGGTAGACCGGGATGCCCATCTTGCGGGCCTTGTCGGCGAGGTTTTCCTGAATGCCGGTGCCGGGGAAGATGATGACCCCGATCGGCATCGTGTCGAGCATCCGGTCGTTGCGCTTGAAGGGCGCGGCCTTGGCGTGTTTCATCCAGTCCGGCTTGAAGGCGACCTGCGCGACCTTGCGGTTGTCGGCCCAAGTGGCCGCGATGCGTTCCGCCCCTTTCGGCGAACCTCCGTGCAGGAGCACCATGTCGGGGTGTTTGGCATGAACCTGATCGAGCCTGTCCCAGATCAGCCGGTGATCGGTGGTGTCGCCGCCCGAGAAGGCGATCTTCGGCCCGGCGGGCAATAGCACTTCATTGTCAGCCCAGCGTTTTGCGGCGAGAAAATCTCGGCTGTCGATCATGGCCGAGGTCATCTGGCGATG
>NZ_ML112620.1:0-1439 GCF_003703915.1 Salipiger sp. D13 | reverse complement strand
TCCTCCGCATTACGGCCACCTGATGATAAGTGAAGGTTCACAAGAACGACGACCGGGATGCGGAAGCCATTGCCGAAGCCGCGACGCGGCCAACGATGCCATTTGTTGCGATCAAGTCGGAGGAACAGCTCGATCTTCAGGCCTTGCACCGTGCGCGAGAGCGCCTGGTGTCAGACAGGACGCGCTTGATCAATCAGGGCCGTGGTTTCCTGATGGAACGCGGCATCCGGGTAGGAACCGGGCGCCATGTCTTCCAAAAGGAGCTGGCCAGATTGGCCGTAGAGGGCGCTGCCGATCTTTCACCCCGAATGCTCCTGCTCGTGGCTGACATGGCGTCCGAACTGGACGTAATCAATGATCGGGTCGCGGCGATCGATACCGAAATCAAGGCGCTGGCCAGGACAGATGCCGATATGCAGCGCTTGATGGAGATCCCCGGCATCGGTCCGACGATTGCGACAGCGCTCGTGGCAGCTGTCGGCACCGGCAGCTCTTTTGGCAAAGGTCGTGATCTTGCCGCATGGCTTGGTCTGGTGCCGCGGCAGGTCACGACAGGTGGCAAGGCCAAGCTGATCGGAATCTCGAAACACGGTAACCGATATTTGCGTAAGCTCTTCATCCACGGAGCTCGAACGGTGCTGCATCTCGTGCGTGATAGGACGTCGCCAATAACGGCTTGGGCAGACGCTTTGAAGGGGCGAGCGCATGTGAACGTCGCGGCGGTCGCCATAGCCAACAAGATGGCACGTCTTGCCTGGGCTGTTCTGACGAAGGGTGAGAGATATCGGCCGAATGCCATGAGCGGCCTGTAGTCGGACAAAGGCGCAACCGGACAAAGGAATCTGCGAGCGAGGAGGAGATGGACCAACGACCGATCGGCGTCTTGCAAGTCTGACGGGGGGCATGGCCCTTGAGTGCCGATGAGCTAACGAGACACAGGACGCGCGACTTCCCATCTTGGTCAGGGGCAAATCGAACGGCCCCGAAGAAAGACCGAATACATAGAAGCAGGGTCAGCGGCGCATCNAGACCGAATACATAGAAGCAGGGTCAGCGGCGCATCGACAAATCACTTGCAGGGGAAGGCAGTTCATACATACCCCCCGAAATTCGGACACTGACGTAAGCTATAATTTGTTGTCTGCTGATCTTCGACGAAGAGGAGATCAGAGATGTCGAAACGGAAGAACCACAGCCCTGAGTTTAAGGCGAAAGTTGCGCTTGAAGCGTTAAAGGGTGAGCGCACAGTGGCTGAGCTTTCGAGCCAGTTCGGCGTCCACCCCACCATGATCCACAGCTGGAAACGGGCGCTTCTGGAAGGCGCGTCCGGCGTGTTCGAGCGAGGCGGCAAAAAAGCCCCTGAGATCGACGAGGAGCAAGTCAAAGAGCTGCACGCCAAGATTGGTGTGGCGCGACATCGCAGTTGAGTGCTGGGCGAC
>NZ_RAPJ01000099.1:0-1579 GCF_003703915.1 Salipiger sp. D13 | reverse complement strand
GAGAGCTGCAGGCCGCGCGCGACCGAGGAATAGCGGCGGCGATAGGCCGGCACCGGCGCATCCTGGGCACGCTTCAGCCGCGGATCGGTGGCGCTCGCCCGGTAGCTCGAGCGCAGCGGCCGTGGCAGCGCGGTGGGCCAGCTCGGCACGGTCATCGCAGCGCCCCCTTCGGGCGGACGCCGAAGGCGTTGCGCATGGTGCGCCGCGCGGCGCCGCCGGGCATCGACAGCGCGCCGCCGACCATCTCCGCCAGCACGTAGCGCTCGCGCCGGCCACCGCCGGGCATCGGCTCTTCCTCGAGCGTGGCCGACATCGGAACGCCCGGCGGGGTGACGATCTGCACCTCGCGGGGGCCGGTGTCATACCCGCCGCTGGCGAAGCCGCCACCGTTGGCGCGCGCCGGCAGGCTCGCCATGGCGTCCCCGCCCGAGTTGATCCATTCCAGCAGGCCCCTGTTGCGCGCCGTCGCGGCCCCGTTCACGACGAACTCGCCGGAGCTGATCCGGATCAGCCCGGTGTCCGCCCGGCTGCCCCCCGGAAAATACTGGTAGCCGCCATCGGCATTGGCGGGCGGCGCCTCGCCCGGCGAGAAGATCGCGCCGATCAGGCTGCCGATCCAGCCGCCGCCGGCACCGCCGCCCGCGCCACCGCTGGTCAGGCTGGAGAGCACCGAGCCCAGCATGTCGAAGCCGCTGCCGAGCGTGCCGAGGTTCTGCGTCGCGCCCACGGCCGTGGTGGCGAACTGACCCAGCGCGGCTTCCGCCGACGACAGTCGCGTGTCCCAGCCATGCGCCCCGGTCGGGTTCATCGCCGACCAGCCCTGCGGGCGCTCGAAGCCCACGAAGGCCTCGGTCGCCGCGCGCACATCCGTCGAGGCGAGCAGCTTCTGCAGCACGCCGTTCTCGCCGGTGAGCAGCTCCTGCCAGACGTAGTCGAGCTGCGCCTGCACGTCGCCCAGGCCGTCCATCCCGCCGACGGCGCCGAGCAGCCCCTGCCCCCGCCCGGCGTGGTGCTGGAACAGACCGAAGGAGGTCCCGCCGTCGCCCACCGCGAGCGGGTTGAACGCGCTCTCCGCCGAGACGTTGCCCATGATCGCCGCGATCTGGTGCGGCTCCAGCCCCTTGCCGGCGAAGAAGCTCCAGATCTGCTGCTGCACGTCCGACGAGCCGCCGAGGCTCGCCCCGCCAGAGATCATCCCGGCCGGCGTCGCCGCCCCGCCAGCGCCGGCGAGCGCGTTGAGCCCCGGACCGCCGATCGTCACGTTCATCGCCGTGACCGTCATCGCCGGAGTGGAGAAGGCCTCCATCGCCGAGAAGTCCGGCGTCGGCATCTGATCCCACCACGTCCGGACGACGAAGTCGGACTGAACCGCCATCGGCATCACCTCCGGGCCCACGACCATCGCGTCCGGGCACACCTCGAGCCAGCGCCAGATCTCGACCTTCAACGCCTCGCACTGCGCGGCCGAGGGTTGCGCGCCGTCGTAGGTGACCAGGATCGACGCGGCATTGATCCACTCATCCTCGTCGGTGCCCGGCAGGAGGTCACGGGGCGCGATCTCGTCGCCGGACGGTGCGTC
>NZ_RAPJ01000098.1:0-1913 GCF_003703915.1 Salipiger sp. D13 | reverse complement strand
GCCGCGCATCCCTATGCCGCCCAGGTCACCGAGGCATCGCAGCGCTTCGGCATTCCGACGACATGGATCATGGCCGTGATGCGGACAGAGAGCGCGGGCGATCTGCGCGCGGTGTCTTCCGCTGGCGCGATGGGGCTCATGCAGGTCATGCCCGACACCTGGGCCGGGCTGCGCATCCGTCATGGCCTAGGCGAAGACCCTTACGATCCGCGTGACAACATCCTCGCGGGCACGGCCTATCTGCGCGAGATGTGGGACCGCTATGGCGATGTCTCGGCGATGCTGGCGGCCTATAATGCCGGTCCCGCCCGCTACGAAGAATACCGACTGGCGGATCGTCCGCTGCCTCCCGAGACACGTGCCTATGTCGCTGCGCTTGCACCCGTTCTGCTTGGCGAGCGGCCATCGGGCACCGCTATCACTGCAGCCCGACCGCTCGATTGGCGTGAGGCGGCGATCTTCATCAGCCGCGAAGACGGGACGCTTGCAACCGATCCTGTGTTGCCTGACCGAAAGGTCGGCGGCGCTCCTTCCCCCATCCCGGCGGTGCCGCAGGCGGGCCTCACCCCGCAATCTGAGGGCCTCTTCGTCCAGCCGGAGACTGGTGAGGCCCGACCATGATCCGCGCAACGACACTTCGCATTCTATCGTGCTCTGGCGTGTCTTGGAGGGCGCGAGGGGTGGTGGCGGGCACCACGACCGAAGGATGGCAGGATAAAAGGGTGCACGGTGCGCGGCGGTTGGGCGGTTGTTTTTGTTCATGTTTTTGCCGCGCTCCGCACCGTGTGGCGCGTGCCTGCACCGTGCGAGATGTGCCTAACACTCTGATCTTTTGCGTTGTTTCGCACTGTGCGGGGATTTCATATGCCCGATGATCGCGAGTTCCGCATCCGCCCGGGGCGTATCCGCTCTACCCGGGCGCAGCAGGCCCGGCCCTTCATCGCACAGGCTCTGGCTGCCGCGAAAAAGGCCGGCGGTGGCGTCTCGCGGGCCGGGCGCGTCACCCCGGGCAATCGGTCCAGCTTCGGGCGCGGTCAGCGTGCCAGCATTCAGGCCAACCGCCTCATCACCGCCCGCACACGCGGCGCGGTAGTCAAGGCGCGTGTGGTCCGGCACAGCGGGAAATCCGCACCCCTCGGAGCCCACCTCGATTACCTGCGCCGGGATGGCGTGACCCGGGACGGGGAGAAGGCCAGTCTCTTCGGGCCCGGATCGGAGGATGCCGATGGCCGGGCCTTTGCCGAGCGGTGTCGCGATGACCGTCATCATTTCCGCTTCATCGTCTCGCCCGACGACGCGCCGGACATGTCTGACCTGCAATCCTTCACCCGCGATCTCGTCGGGCGGATGGAGCAGGATCTCGGCACGTCTCTTGACTGGCTCGGCGTCGATCATTGGAACACGGCCCATCCGCATGTCCATCTGATCGTTCGCGGCATGCGCGACGACGGCCGGGATCTCGTGATCTCGCGGGACTACATCAAGGAGGGGATGCGCGACAGGGCGCGGGATCTCATCACCCAGGAACTGGGCCCGCGCAGCGATCTCGACATCCGCCGGACGCTTGAGCGACAGATCGGGGCCGAGCGCTGGACGCAACTTGATCGTCAGTTGCTGCGGGACGCGGGACGCTCCCGCATCCTCGACATGGCGCCGGATGCGGATCGGCAGCCGGATGCGTTTCACGCGCTGAAGATCGGGCGGCTGCGCCGGTTGGAAGTCCTTGGCGTTGCCGACCAGATCGGACAGTCGCAATGGCACATCAGGGATGATGCCGAGGCGGTCCTGCGCGAGATGGGGGAGCGTGGCGACATCATCAAGCGAATGCATCGGGCTCTGACGGACCGGGGGATCGAGCGCGGGTCCTCGAGTTACGTGCTTGCCGCGGAGAGCCTCGATGTTCCCGTCATCGG
>NZ_RAPJ01000097.1:0-2309 GCF_003703915.1 Salipiger sp. D13 | reverse complement strand
TGTCGCGCTGTTTCACCAGCGGTGTCGCTGCACAGTCGGTTCCCGCGCTGACGATCAGATCGGTCAGGTCACCGTTCGTCTCTGCGATCTCGGCCGACAGCGGGCCTTCAGAAAATGCATTTTCGCCCTGCGCATTCAGGCGCACCAGCTCACCGGCAAGACTGTGAAACGAGGCGACCGTCTGCGACTGCGTCTCATAAATCCCTCTATCGACAGGGTGTACCGTGTCGGCCTGGATGGTTTGATAGGCAAGATCGTTGCACTGGATGGCATGCCTCTGGCGCATCCTCGGACGCTCGAACCGATCCTTCTCGCTCCGGGGCAAAGATGCGATGTGATTGGTGATGCGACCGGGCCTATTAGATTCGACGACAGCTTTGGAGAACAGACGTTGAGCCTTGGCGAAATCGCTGTTTCCGGTTCCCGTGAGCCCGCGAAAGCGCCCATCACCGCATTGCCCGCCAACCGAATGCCCGCCCCGAAAGACCCCGGCCAAACCGCGGAGCTGGTGCTCCAGGGAGGTGCGGGAAGCGCGTCCCACAACGGCACAGGGACATGGGCGCTCAATGACGTATCCGGCCTGCCTCGAAGGCCTTTCCTATCCGCCGCGCAGGGGACGACCGCGCGCATTTCGATCCGCAACGAAACCGGGTTCCCACACGTCATGCATCTGCATGGCCACCATTTCTGGGAACTCGATGCGGCGGGTGAAGCCGGTCCATACCGGGACTCGACCTATCTGGATACCGGCGAGACGCGGGATATTCTCGTCGTCCTGGACAATCCGGGATCGTGGATGCTGCATTGCCACATGTTGAGCCACCAAGCCGACGGTATGGCAACGTGGATCAGAGTCGGCTGAGGGTCGAGACGGATACATACCGTTACAAATCTCTGAATGATAACAGGCCTTTCGCCGTCTACGTAACCTGACAAGCGAGAAACAGGTCCATCGACTGCCAATGGGAGCGTTCATTGACCCTGACACCAAAATCTCTCGGCATGACTGCGGCGGCAGGATCAGCCGCCTTGCTGTTGGGGGCCTTCGTTTTCCAGGCTCTTGGGTACGCGCCGTGCGCAATGTGCATCTGGCAACGCTACCCACACGCAATCGCCATTGGAATGGGCGCTCTGTTGCTCTTTGCTCTGCCGATTTTGCCAATCCTGATAATCGGTGCCCTGTCGGTACTCAGCACATCCGCGTTGGGAGTGTTTCATACCGGTGTCGAGCGCGGCTGGTGGGAGGGACCGACTTCTTGCACGGGATCCGGCCTCGATGTTTCCCAAATGTCGGTATCGGAATTGCTGCCCTCTGCCAGTTCAAATACGTCCAATCTTGTTCTGTGCAGTGAGGTTGTCTGGGAATTTCTGACGTTGTCCATGGCCAGTTGGAACGCGATCCTAAGCGGTGTCCTTGCTTGCCTCTGGTTGGTCGCGATCGCAAGACATCAAAAGGTTCGGTGGCATGGGGTCGCGGACGTTTCTTGAATCGTCCCGCATTCATCGAAAACAAACAAAGGGCTTCGCTTCATGGTTACAAGACGACACTTCCTTGCACTTTCCGGCTCGCTGTTTTCAGCGTCTCTGAGTTCGCCAGCATTCGCTAAGACCTGGCCGTCAACAGCCGAAAAAGCAGCTTGGGATGCGCAGATCACGCCCGCCAACTATGACCCGGCAACAACCAACCCATGGGGGCTGCATCCCAGGCTGCTGCCGCAACGCGTTTTGGCGAATGACGGTTTGCGCCCGGGTGACATTCACGTCGATGCGATCGCGCGCTATCTGTACCATATCGAGGAAGGTGGCACCGCGATGCGATACGGGGTGGCGATTGCCAAGGGCGATCTCTATGAACCCGGCACCTATACGATCCGCCGAAAGGTCGAATGGCCGCACTGGACGCCAACGCAGTCAATGATCGAACGCGATCCGGAGGCTTACGAGCGGTTTGCCGACGGTATGGAGCCCGGCCCCAACAATGCCTTGGGCAGCAGGGCTTTGTATCTATTCGTCGGAGATCGGGATACGTACCTTCGAATTCACGGAACGCCGAGCCCTCGCAGCATTGGCGGCCGGGCCAGTTCGGGATGCGTGCGCATGGTGATGGCCCACATCAATGATCTCTATCCGAATGTCGCTGTCGGATCGACGGCGTTCCTTTACTCGGCCGAAGACAGCGTTACCGCTCGAAGCTAACCTATTGCATCTTTGGCTCACACGCCGAGGACTGCGTCGTGCAGGGACATCTTCCAATGAATTGTTGGACGAACACTCAGTAAGCGCTGTCACCGCGGCACGCCTGTTCAGCT
>NZ_ML112619.1:0-2394 GCF_003703915.1 Salipiger sp. D13 | reverse complement strand
GTCCATTTTGCGATTGCGTCATCGGTGATGCATTCATCACCTGTGACAATGGCGTCGATGGAAAGATCCTTGATCAGGGCGAAGATGCGCGAGGTCACCCCGCCGGTCAGCGCAAGTATCTGCTTTAGTGACTTGACCTTCAGATTGGATTTCTTCTCGAGGGGCATTGCCGCGATGAGTGTCTGGATCATGTCCGAGAACTCGGCGTCGTCGCGCCAGTTTGGAAGGTGATGTTCGTCCAGCCGCCTGGCAAGCTGGATATCACCACGGATGGCATCGACGGCCTCGCTGACCCCCAGGCAGACCAGCGACACTTCGAGTTCATTGCTGAGATACCGCAGAACATTGAGAAAGCGGCGCTGTTCGCGGTGGGTCCCGGCCAAGAGGTTGTGGACTTCGTCGATCATGATCATCCGCAGGCCAAGGTCGCGCAAGAGCGCGACGACACGGACTTCGAGGGAGGCCACATTTTGAGCGCGCGCGCTCAGTGCCGTGGCCGGTGCCCCGACGGTCGCCAGGATGTGCAGATAGAACCGTCGTTCGTCGGGAGCTGGTGGTGCTTGTAACAGTAACAGCGGCGTTCGCGTAATTCCCGATGCTGGGTCATATTCCGGTGCATATCTGCGCGAAAGATTGCGGGCGATCATCGTCTTTCCGATCCCGGACGCGCCATGCACAAGAAGGCCAGGCATACGGGTTTGCCTTGGCGCTTCGATCATACACTGCAAACGGTCCAGAACTTGTTCGGCCCGCGGAAAGCCAATCCAGATATCCGATTGAATGAGGGTGATCCGACCGTCTTCCTCTGTTTTTCCTGCCCTCAATTCACCATCTCTCCACCTTGAACAATGGGCGCGATGTATCACCCGTATCGATCGCGCGCAGCCCTTCGGTTGTTGAGACGGCCGAGTTGGCGCCCTCCAATGTCCCTTTTCTTTCACGGGATCGGCGTTCGGCCCTCGTCAGGCTCCGGCTTTCAGACTCGATTTGGCGTTGCTGTCGGATCAGCTCAGCCAGGACCAGCTCATTGGACCCGGACTTGCCAAGGGCACGGGCATTCCTCATGGCTTCGCGATATTCCCAGAGCGACACAGGCGGAATTTCCAGGTTTCGGTACCGAGCTTCGACGTATCGGTCATTATCCAGTTCGACCCAGATCACCGAGAGGTCGCGAGGGTCGTAGCGGACGACCACCTTTCCATCCCCGCGCCCGATGTGGCCTGCAAGCGCATCGGACCAGTACCGTATCTGGAACAGATGGATGCCGTCACGCCTGACCTTGCGCAGTTCACTTGGCAGAAAGCTCACCCGAAAGGCTTCAATCTCGAAGGGGATATCGCCCATCATTTGCTCTGAGAGCGCCTCCCATTTGGCAACGGGCGTGCAGCCAAGACTTGAATGAATGCTGTTGTTGTAGCGGCAGATTTCCAGAGCAAACCAGCGATCGAAGTCGCTTAAGGTCATCGTGGCCATGCCCTCGGCGTCATAGTCGCCCTTGGCCACGACCGAGGATTGCGTTGTTCCAGGCAACAGGTGCACGGCCCCCATCATCGTGCCGATCAATCGTTCGATGTGCCCTCCGAAATGAGGACTGCCTGGCGGCCGATAGACCAGATCGATCCCCCATTCTGCACATGCCGACCGAAAGGCATGCGACCGGAAATCGCGCCCGTTATCGACGTGGATGCTATGCGGTTTACCCTGCGCGGGCCAAGGAACATTGCGCACCAATTCCGCCAGAAGTTCCGCCTTGGGGGCCACAGCCTGTGTCAGGCAAAGCGCCACCNATTCCGCCAGAAGTTCCGCCTTGGGGGCCACAGCCTGTGTCAGGCAAAGCGCCACCGACAGACGCGAAGGTGCCTCGAGAGAGGTGTAATATCCGGTCACCATCCGCGTTGCGACGTCGATCGCCAGCGTGACCCAAGGCCGCCCAATTGGTTTGCGTTCAAAACTGTCGACGAGAATGATGTCCGCAGGCGTATGGTCGATTTGCACGACCTCCAGTGGCCGGTTTGCCTTGTTGTCGCCTACGACCGGCGCAAATTTCTGGCGGGCCGCCTTTGCGCCTTCGCGTGCCTTGGCAATTTCACGGGCATCCATTGCATCCAGCCTGCGCTGAACCGTCCGACGTGTCGGCGGTTGCAAGCCCTGCTGCCAGCACGCGCTTCGGATTTCTGTCACGATGCGCGACAGGCTTGGGCGTTCCCGCCGTAAGAAATAACGGCGAAGATGTTCTTCGATCACCGCTTCCACCTTGCCGGATATCAAGGTTGTACCAGTCGGGCGGCCCCGTTTCCGAGAAGCCAGCGCGCTGGTGCGCCCACCCTCTTCGGCCAGACGCTTTATCCAGCGCCAGACAGTCGCCCTGCTGACACCAAGCTCCCAAACGGCGTC
>NZ_RAPJ01000094.1:0-2406 GCF_003703915.1 Salipiger sp. D13 | reverse complement strand
GCATCACACGCAAAAGATTGCGGCTGCCAAAGCCGGCTTCAGCGTCAGCACCGGAGCCCGGATCGAACGTGACCCCCGCCCTCCATCTCAGAAACGACGTGAGCGCCGACACGGAGGCGGCAAGCCCGACCCTTTGGCCGGCCTGTGGGATGAAGAGATCGTTCCGCTGATCGAAGCGACACCGGGCCTTCGGCCGATCGCGGTGCTCGAGGAGATGCAGTACCGTCATCCGGACCGGGACCTGAGCTCTGCGCGCCGCACCTTGGAGCGCCGGATGCGGCTTTGGCGCGCCGAACACGGGCCGGACAGGGAAGTGATCTTCCGCCAGTCACACCCGCCGGGACGGGAGGGCATGTCCGACTTCTTCGACGCGCGCGCGCTCGGCGTCACGATTGCCGGAGTGCCCTTGGCGCATCGGATCTATCACTTCACCCTGGTCCACTCGGGCTGGGAGCATGCCGAGGTGGTGCTTGGCGGCGAGAGCTACACCGCCTTGGCTGGCGGATTGCAGAACGCCTTATGGCTTCTCGGCGGCGCCCCGCGCGAACATCGGACGGACAGCTTGTCGGCTGCCTTCGCCAATCTCGATCGGGATGCCCGAGAGGACCTGCGCACACGCTATGACGCGCTGTGTGCCGACTACGGCATGGAAGCGACCCGGAACAATCGCGGCATTGCACACGAAAACGGGTCTATCGAGAGTCGGCACGGGCATCTCAAGACCCGCTTGGAGCAGGCCCTGCTGCTGCGTGGCAGTCATGACTTCGATGAGTTGGACGACTGGCGACACTTCGTTGCCCAGGTCGTCGCGCGCCACAATGCACGGCATCGGGACCGCCTGAGGGTCGAACGGCCACATCTGCAGCCGCTTCCGGCGCGCCGTAGCTGTGATTACGACGAGGCGCGCGTGAGGGTGACCTCGTCGGGCGGCTTCGTGTTCCGAAAGGTGTTCTACACCGTTCACTCTCGCCTGATCGGCTACGAGCTGAAGCTGCGCATCTTCGATGATCGCCTGGAGCTGTTCCTCGGCGGCACACCCCTCGAGACCCTACCGCGCGGGCGCCCGCCTGCCGGCGGGCGTGGGGGTCATGGCTATGTCGTTAGCTACCATCACGTCATCCACAGCTTGCGGGCCAAGCCTCAGGCCATCGCCAATCTGACCTACCGCGACGCGCTCTTCCCTCGCACTGAATACCGCCGATGCTGGGACGCGCTGACGGCTGCCGGACCGCTGCGGCAAGCCTGCCGGATCATGGTCGGCCTGCTGTGGCTCGCCCATGATCAGACCTGCGAGGCGGAATTGGCCGCGGCCCTCTCGGCAATCCTTGCCCGAGGCGAACTTCCGGTCCTCGGGGAACTGCGCTCCCGCTTCACGCGGACCGAAGGCGATGGTGGGCCCGATGTCCCGGTCTGCATCCCCTCTGCCGGCAGCTACGATGACCTGATCCAAGGACAGGGAGCGGCCGCATGAGCATGACCGTGGAAACCGCAACACTGCCGACCTTACTGACGGCGCTCAGGCTGCCCACGGTTGCCCGCCTCTGGCCGGAGTTCTGCACCCGTGCCGACAAGGAGGGTTGGCCGGCCGAACGCTTGTTGGCGGCGCTGTGCGAGCTGGAGCTGAGCGAGCGGGAACAGCGCCGCATCCAACGTCATCTTGCCGCTGCAAGGCTGCCACAAGGGAAAACGCTCGACGCCTTCGACTTCCTGGCGGTCCCCACCTTGAGCCAGGCCCGCGTCAGAGCGCTGGTCGAAGGCGACAGCTGGCTGCAGGCAGGGCACAATTTGCTGGCCTTCGGCCCGCCCGGCTCGGGCAAGACGCACCTCGCGGGGGCCATCGGATACGAACTCATCCAACGAGGGTACCGTGTGCTTATGGCAAGGACGTCGGACCTGGTCCAACGCCTGCAAGTGGCGCGGCAGGACCTGGCGCTCACTCAGGAGATCGCGAAGCTCGACAAGTTCGACCTGCTCATCCTCGACGACCTGTCGTACGTGCGAAAGGACCAGGCCGAGACCAGTGCCCTCTTCGAGCTCATCTCCGCACGATACGAGCGGCGCTCTATCATGATCACGGCCAATCAGCCGTTCAGTGGTTGGGACGCCATCTTCCCCGACAGGGCGATGACCATCGCCGCCATCGATCGGCTCGTTCACCATGCAACAATCTTCGAGATGAACGTCGAAAGCTACCGACGCCGTGCCGCCTATGCCGCCGCGACATCGCTCAGCGACATCGAAGATGACCGCGACAAACAACAGCCCGAAAAGGAGATCGCCACAGCGAAGGACAACTCGCGGCCAGCGACATTGAGCAGCGACATCGAAACTTGATCTGACGGCCGCAAACCGGCACCGTCAAAAAACGTCACCGTCATCCACCTGCGATGTCGCCCAGCACTCAAC
>NZ_ML112618.1:0-2686 GCF_003703915.1 Salipiger sp. D13 | reverse complement strand
GCGTGGCGCACCAGCCGGTTCACGTCCGTCCGCTCGCCCCAGGCATGCACGACATACACCGAACCGCCCGTGATCGTCAGATCGAGCTCCACCCGCGTATTGCCGTTCGGGTTCGTCACCTCCCAGATCGAGGCCCGGTTCTCCGTCAGTGTCGACGTGTCGAGATCAGCGGCTGCCGGCGCCCCATCGACGGAGGCGCTGATCGTGCCGCCACCGACAGCACCAATGATCGCAAAGACCGCAGTGGCCCATGTGTTCATGATGTTCAGGGGGACCGTGTAGGTGCCTGCGGGGATCTCGATCAGCTCGCCTGTCGGCCAGACATCCCAGCGGTTCGTCGCAACGGTTGCCCCACTCAGCGACTGGACCGCGAGATCGGCGAGCCCCTGGCTCCCTGCGCTCGCCTCGATCCACGGCTCAATGGCGGCATCGGTGTCGTCCGGCACCATGTCAGCAAGGATCGGCGCAATCGCGGTCCAGGGCTGGTTGCTGGTGCTGTCGAGCAGGGCGATCACCGGCAGATCGCCGGTCACGGCCTCCTCGTCGTAGAAGCCATACGCGGCCTGCATGCGCGCGATGCGATACGGCAGATGCCGCATGACCGCATCCCGGCGGGTGCTGTTGCCCTGCCAGACGCGCACGAAGTCGAAGGTCGACCCGTTCCACTGGTAGATCGCGACCTTGTTCTCGCGATCCTCGTCTGCCCAGACGACCACGTAATCGTCCGCGCTGAGCCCGGTGCCATCGAGATCCGCTGCCGCGTCGAAGGCCGCCGCGAAGATGGTCAGGTCCGAGCTTGCCTGCGACTGGTCGCGCGCGGTCTCCGCGCTGCTCTGCGCCGACAGGGCCGCCGCCTCCGCCGTCTCCGCCACGCTGGCGCTGGCATCCGCTTCGCTTGCCGACAGCGCGGCCGCCGCCNCGCTTCGCTTGCCGACAGCGCGGCCGCCGCCGCACTCGCCGCCGCTGCCGCCTCGATGGCCGTGGCCGATGCCCCGGTCGTCAGGCGGTAATCAGCGCCGTCCCAACGGAAGTCGAGCAGCATGCCGGGCAGCAGGTAGTCGGCCTGCAGCGCCGCGCCGCTGTTGAGCAGGAGGTCTTTCGCGGTCTCGCCCCCGATGGACATGGTGACGGCGCCGGTGTTCGCCGATGCCACCTCCATGACGAAGAGAGTGGCGAAGGGCTCGTCCGAATAGCGCCGGTCGGCGGTTGCCGTGATGGCGTCTGCTGTCCCGCCCGCCTCCAGCACGACGGTATCCGAGGCCAGCGCCCCGCCCCCGCCGCGCCATTCGATCAGCTCGGCATCGGTCACCCCATCGCTGCCGAACGGATGCAGGAAGGGCACCGCGTGCACCGCGCCAGCCGGCCACCCGAAGTCCACGCCCGCCACATCCGCGTCCTCGCCAATGACGACGGTCACGAACTGCCGCCCATCCGCGACCGTCGGTGTCAGGTCGAGGCTGGCATCGGTCAGCTGCCCGACGCTGGCGAAGTCCTCGTCGAGCCACTGGATACCAAGCCGCACGGTATCGCCGTTCGGATCGGTCGGGTTGGTGGAGCGCGCGAAGGCCCAGGCGATCTCGTAGAAATCCCCCGGCGACAGCGCGAAGCGTTCGCGCGTTGCCAGCACCTCACCGCCAGCCAGCCGGCGCACGGCGCCCCTGGCGGTCGTCACGGTCGTGCCGGGAGCCACGGCCGCCGCCGCATGACCGCCAGTCAGTGTCTCGGTGTAGCGCTCCGGGTAGGCACCGGGTCGGCCCTGCATCGCCATGCCGGCGGCAATGAAGTCACCGCTGGCAGCCGTCGCGGCGGAGCCGAGACCGAGGGCTCCGCGTTGCGCCTCGGCATCCTCGGCTGTCAAAAGGGCGCGGCCAGCCGCCGAGCTGTCGCTGATCTGGTCGGCCGTGTGCGTGTGCCCGACGTCGGACTTGGCCGAGAGCCCGGTGTCGCTGATCCGCACCCAGCGGCCCCAGCCCAGGTTCCACGCATACCGGCCCGCGTTATCCACCGTTGCACCGTCATAGCCCGTCGCCGAGGCCGCGCTGTGCGTTCCCGTGTCGGCGTCCATGACCTCCGCGCCCACCCCATCCGTCGCGGGGGTGTAGGTCTGAAGGTCCGTCCAGGTTGCCGCCCAGATCACGTCGGATGTCACCTGCGCTGTGGCCTCGGCAATCGCGTCGGCCACCGGACCGGACCCGACCAGCTGTGTGCCAAGGACAGAGATCCGCACCCGCCCGACAGCGCCGTCGCGATGCCCCAGCAGGTCGTCCACTGCCGCCAGTTCGTCCGTGTTGATGCTCTCTACACCGTTGTCAGCCATGCGGCTCTCCTTAGTAAATCGTGGCAGAGAATGCGGGCGTCGGATCGCCCGCGACATTGTCAACGTTTTGCGGGACCAGAACGTAGTCCCAGGTCCCGGCCGGCGCGCAGGCGGCGGTCTCGCGGTAGAGCACCACGCGGCTCACGGCGCCGTCGAAGTCGCTGCTTGCCGCCAGTTCGAGGGTGTCGTTGCCGCTGGCGGCGGTCAGCGCGAAGACGTGGGGACCGTCGGCGTCGAGCGCGGCGGCGCTCACCGGGGTGCCGCCGGTGAAGGACGGCGTGAGCGTGCCGGCGGTGCGTCCGGTGATCTCCACCGCGAGCCGGTAGGTCGCGCTGGCGCTGAGCGCGACCGGCTGGGTCAGCGCATCGG
>NZ_RAPJ01000091.1:0-3351 GCF_003703915.1 Salipiger sp. D13 | reverse complement strand
GGAGGCTGCAGGCGCCGGCCGCGGCGCCGGTGCCCGCGCCGCTCGGGCCCGACCCGGTCTCGGCGGCCCAGATCGCGCTGCTCGAAGAGGAACTGGCGCAGGCGCTCGACCGGCTCGAGCGGGCCTCTGCGCGGGCCGACCGCGCCGCGGCGCCGGTGCCGGCCACGGGGACCGGCGAGACGGAGGCGATGATGCAGCTCTGGATCGAGACGCTCGAGGGCGAGCTCGAGGCCCTGCACGCGGCACGCAACTAGACCCTGTCCCGGCCCGAAACGGCCCGGGGAGGGGCGTTGCGCCTCAGAGCCGCCCGATCAGCGCCGAGATCCACAGCGCCACGGTGCTCACCCGGCTTTGCCGGTAGAGCCCGAGCCGCAGGAGGTCGGCCAGCCGGCGCGGCACCGAGTGGCAGCGCAGTGCCGCGAAGGTCTCGTAGACCTGCCGCTCCTCGGGCGCGAAGCGGTGCGCCGAGCCCGCCAGCGCCGCGATGTTGATGTCGTTCCACTCCTTGAAGCGGCCCTGCAGGATCATCCCCACCCGCACCATCCGGGCGCGGAAGGTGTCGTTGGCGCCGATCTGGTTCACCGCGTGCTGGCGGTAGAGCAGGGTGGGGCGGTCGTCGTGCAGCACCGTGCCGCCGGCGCCGGTGACGATCTGGTAGATCCACCAGTCGTGGATCACGATCTTGCCCGCCTCCTGCGCCGCCTCGGACACCAGCCGGGTGGCGGCGGGGTTCAGCACGATGGTGTTGCCGGCCACGACGTTCTGCACCAGCGCGTTGCGGAAGCCCGGCGGTTTCGGCCGCGCCATCGACAGCCGCCGCCCCTCGAGCCGGGCATCGGTGATCCAGGTGCGCGAGCAATAGAGCGCGGGGGCGTCCTGCGGATGCTCCCAGAGCATCGACATCGCGAGGTGCAGCTTGTCGGGCAGCCAGACGTCGTCCTGGTCGGAAAAGGCGGTCCAGCCGTTCTCGGCCCCGTATTCGGGCAGGGCGCGGATCAGCGACAGGAAGTTCTCGGCCGCGCCCTGGCAGGGACCGCGACGCAGGTGCACTTCGTGGCCGGCCGCGCCGAAGCGGCGGATCAGCTCGGCGCTGCCATCGCGCGAGTCGTCGTCGCTGGCCACCAGCCGCCAGTTGGGGTGGGTCTGGGCGGCGAGGCTGTCGAGCTGCTCGTGCAGGTTGTCCGAGCCGTTGTAGACGGCCATCAGGATCGTCACACGGGCGCTGCTGGGCGTGCGCGCGGTCGTCATCGGGCGTCCCGGCGCGGCCTCAGCCGCGCTGCTCGGGCAGCCGGGCGAGAAACTGCCCGTATGCCGTCTTGCCGAAGAGCTTCGCCCGCTCGGCCAGCTGCCCGGCGTCGATCCAGCCCATGGCAAAGGCGATCTCGTCGGGGCTGCCGACCTGCTGGCCCTGCCGGGTCTCGAGGGTGCGCACGAAGTTGCCGGCGTCGAGCAGGCTGGCGTGGGTGCCGGTGTCGAGCCAGGCATAGCCCCGGCCCATGCGCTCGACCGAGAGCGCGCCCTCGGCGAGATACATCTCGAGCAGGGTGGTGATCTCGAGCTCGCCGCGCGGCGAGGGCTGCACCTCGCGCGCCCGCGCCGGGGCCGTGCCGTCGAGGAAGTAGAGCCCGGTCACAGCGTAGTTCGAGGGCGGCACCTCGGGCTTCTCGATGATCGACTTCACCTGCCCCGCGGCGTCGAAATCGACCACGCCGTAGCGCTCGGGGTCGGCGACCTGGTAGCCGAAGACCGTGCCGCCGCTCGGGCGGGTGTCGGCGGCGGCCATCAGGTCGGGCAGGCCGTGGCCGTAGAAGATATTGTCGCCCAGAACCATGGCCGAGGGCTGGCCGGCCAGGAAATCCTCGGCCAGCAGGTAGGCCTGCGCCAGCCCGTCGGGCGAGGGCTGGGTGATGTAGCTGATCTCGATGCCCCACTGGGCGCCGTCGCCGAGCGTGCGGCGGAACTGCTCCTGATCGTGCGGGGTGGTGATCAGCGCGATCTCGCGGATGCCCGCCAGCATCAGCACGCTGAGCGGGTAGTAGATCATCGGCTTGTCGTAGATCGGCAGGAGCTGCTTCGACAGCCCCATGGTGATCGGGTAGAGCCGGGTGCCCGACCCGCCGGCGAGGATGATACCCTTGCGCGTGCTCATGCGCAGCCCTCCGCTGCGCTTCGGCCTTCCGCCCACATGTCCGCCCCTCCGGCTTCGTTGTCCGTCTTTTGTCCCGATCCTTAGCCGATGACGGGGCCCATTGCCAGCCGCCCGCGCGGCTCAGCCGGCGGCGGGAGGCCGGCCCGGTTCGAGCACCGCCCGCCCGCCGCTGCGCACCCGGGGCAGGTAGCGCTGCGGCTCCTCGGCGACCTGGCCAGGCAGGCGGCGGAAGACCTCCGCCTCGGCCTCCATGCCGTAGGTCAGCACCTGCACCGTCGCGCCGTCGATGCGGGCGCGCAGGGCGGGCTGCATGGCCAGCCCGTCACCGGGCGCGAGCCGGCTGGACCAGAGCGGCACCAGCCCCGCCGTGCGGCCCGCCGCGGCGTCCTCGTCGAGCCATGCGAGCAGTTGCGAGAGCCCCGCGTCGGGGCGCTGGAACAGCCCCGCGTAGACCCGATCAAGCCGCAACAGGCCCGGCTTCCCGGGCTGCCAGCCCGGCTGCAGGATCGCCGGCACCGGGAAGGGGCGCGGCCCTCCGGGCCGGTAGCGCAGGCTGGGCGCGGTGGCGTGATAAGCCTCCTGCGCCTCGAAGTATTCGCGCCGGGCGCCGTAGTAGAACCAGCCCATGCCGGTGGCGGGATCGGCGGTGGCGTTGTCGCCGGCGTCGCGCTGCAGCGAGAGCATCTCCGGAAGGGGCGCGACCGAGGTCTCTCCGAACAGCCGGCGCACCCGGCGCAGCAGCTCGGAATCGGCCGACACGCGCAGCGCGTCCCAGCCGCCGAGATGATCGCGCAGGATCTCGCGCGGCAGCATCAGCGAGGACAGGTCCTCGTGGATCATGGCGCCGGTGCCGGTCCAGCGGCTGAGCCGCAGGTCGGGGGCGAGTCGCGCCTGGCTGGCAAGACAGCCCGGCAGCCATGGCCGTGCCTCGAGATGGGCCACCTGCCGGGCGAGCTTCTCGGGGTGGGCCCAGTCGTCGGCGTCCATCAGCGTGACCCAGCGCCCGCGCGCCTCGGCGAGACCGGCGTTGCGCGCCGCATAGGCGCCGCCGTTGCGCACCAGCCGCAGCAGCCGGATGCGCGGATCCGTGGCGGCGGCGGCCTCGACCAGCGCGGCGCTGCGGTCGCGGCTGGCGTCGTCGACGACGATCAGCTCCCAGTCGGTCAGGCTCTGCCGCGCCAGCGCGCGCAGCGCGGCGGGCA
>NZ_ML112617.1:0-3573 GCF_003703915.1 Salipiger sp. D13 | reverse complement strand
GATTTCTCATCTCACAATTAAGGGCTACGCGACAGGCATGTTCATGCCGCTGCCCGGCCGGGCACATGGCTTGGCGAGATGCTGACGCGCAAGCCGCCGATGCTGGTGCGGGTCGCGCTGGCGAACAAAATGGCGCGGATCGTCTGGGCGCTGATGGCCCGAGGCGGCGCCTACCAGTCTCCGACCGCTGCGGCGTAAGCCGTCACTGGTCGCGAGGACGTCGGAGCGGAAGAGGGCAAGGAGACGTTTGGCGCACGGTCGTGAGACGGGATCGGGAGAACCAGAGCGCAACAGAGTGCCATCGAGCACGCGGCTTTGATCTGGACCCGACCTGCGAACACCATACGGGCCCGCGGCGTGATGATGGCCGCAACAGAGGCCGGATACATGTCAGCACCCGACACCGCGCGAAACTGATCCAGAAACCCTCTTGCGCAAGGGGCGGTTATACATGTTGCGCAAATGCTGTGAAGGTTTCACCTTGCGAATCCAGTCTGTTAGTCAGGCTGCATGAGCAGACCCATACCCCCGACCTACAAGACCAGGAACTGGCCAGCCTACAATGAAGCAGTCAAGCGCCGGGGCTCGCTGACGATCTGGTTTGACCCCGAGATGAGCTGGGATGCCGCGCCGACAGGCAGGCGTGGCCGCCAGCAGACCTACAGCGATGCCGCTATCCAGACGTGCCTCTCGATGAAAGTGCTGTTCGGCATGGCGCTCCGGCAGACGACCGGGTTCGTCGAGAGCCTGCTACGGCTGGTCGGCCTGAACTGGACGGTGCCCGACTTCAGCACGCTATCTCGCCGCCAGAAGACCTTGGCCGTGAACATCCCCTACCGCGGCTCCAAGGGGCCGTTGCACCTGCTGATCGACAGCACCGGGATCAAGGTCGAAGGTGAAGGCGAGTGGCACGCACGCAAGCATGGCGGCCCGAAACGGCGCGTCTGGCGCAAGCTCCACCTTGGGATCGATGAAGAAACGTTGGAGATCCGGGCCGTCGAAGTCACCGGGAGCCACATCGGTGATGCGCCCATCCTACCCACCTTCTCGACCAAATCCCGCAGGACCAGGAAATCGGTAGCGTTACGGCTGATGGCGCCTACGACACGCGCAAATGCCACGATGCGATTGCAGATCGCGGTGCCCATGCCNTACGACACGCGCAAATGCCACGATGCGATTGCAGATCGCGGTGCCCATGCCGTCATCCCGCCCCGCAAGAACGCGAAGCCCTGGAAGACGATCACCGCCGGAGCCGTGGCGCGAAATGAGGCCCTGCGCGCGGCGAAATACCTGGGCCGCGCGCTCTGGCGACGATGGAGTGGATACCACCGCCGAAGCCGCGTCGAGACAAAGATGCATTGTATCAAGTTGCTGGGCCAGCGGCTCATGGCACGGGACTTCGATCGACAGGTCGCCGAACTCCAGGTCCGCATCGCCGTCCTGAACGGCTACACCGCGCTCGGAATACCCGTCACGGAAGCTGTGGGATAAGTCCGTCCGGGGAAAGGGGAACCTCGGCCTTAAGCCGATTTGTGCATCAGAGCCCTTGACACTAATAATTAGCTATCTATGTTTTTCCCGGCGATGGTTCCCCGGAAGAGGAGCCGGATTTCATCGCTGCATCAAACTGGAGGAAATTCATGTCACGGACAGCCAATTTGGCCGGCCCGCGTTCGCGGACCGGAATGGTGGTGCTTTGCCTCGCTCTGACCGCGGGCTTCGCCCCGCTCGCGTCGGCGCAGGAGCAGCCCGCCTTCAACGAACATGCGGGAACCCTGCCGGACGGGACGGCATGGCTGATCCGCGTGCCCGAGAACTGGAATGGTCGACTACTCAGGGATCTGGATTTCGCCAGCAACGTTTCGGTCGCGTCAGCGGTCCAGCGGTATGACGACCTGCTCGGTCGTGGCTATGCCTTCGCCGGGCTCGCCCGGCACCCGCTGCGCCTGTGGCAATACGATCCGCAGCGTGAAATCCTGAATCTACAAGCTGTTCAGGACATTTTCACGGACCTGGAGCGCGCTCCTGACATGGTGCTGCAATACGGCTGTTCTGGCGGAGGGCTCGACAGCCTCGCTTCGGCCGAGGATTACCCGGACAGGATCGACGGTGCCGCCGTGCTTGCCGCCCATACGCCGGTCTGGATCATGAGCAGTTTCCTGGATGGCTGGTTCGCCATGCAGACCCTGCTGGGCGAAAGCTATGAGGCCGCTGGGCACGGTCCGGCCAGCGATCTCGCCATCGTCGGCCTGCCCAATGCCGGAGCGGGTGGCGAGCGCAGCCTTGACGCGATCCGTGCGTCCTGGATGGCCGCCATCGAAACGGCGGGCGAAAGCCCGGAGGGCCGCGCGCGGCTGGCGCTTGCCTTCGCCATCGGACAGTGGTCGCCGTGGATGGTCGAGGGGACCGAACTACCCGACACCGCGGATGCCGGCGCCATGGCCGACATGATCGTGGCCTCGGCGCTGCGCATCGGCGGTAATGTTGGCGGGTCCTCGCGGCTTCTGTTCGAAAACGCCGCATCGGGGCAGCAACTTTCCGGGAACGAGGGGGTCGACTATGCCGCCTTCTACCAGAATGCCGCACCCGCGATGGCGCGGACGGTTGAGGCGCTCTACGAACAGGCCGGTTTGGACCTTCAGGCCGACATTGCCAGGATCGACGCCGCCCCCCGCATCGCGGCCTCGGATTATGCGCGCGATTTCTGGGCCGCAGACGGGCGCACGACGACCGGCGATCTGCAGGTTCCGGCGATCCGCATCCACATGCTGGGCGACTGGGCCATTCCCTACACGCTGATGGAAGGCTACGGCGCGCTGGTGCAGGAGCAGGGTACCGGCGATCTGTATCGGCAGTCGCTGGTCCAGGGCACGGGCCATTGCGAGTTCACGGCTGCCGAAAGCACGGCCATCGTCGAGACCCTGGTCGAACGGATCGAAACGGGCGCCTGGCCCGAGACATCGCCCGAGGCGCTGAACGCCGCAGCCGAGGCGCTGGAAACCGGGAGCGCCCCCCGGTTCATCGAACACGGTGATTGGCGCGTGGCAGCCTATAACCGGCCCTGGGTTCCGGCAGAATGAGCCGATGGGGAACTGGCGCTGCGCCGGTTCCCCCACAGGTCCGGTGGCGCAAGTCATTGGTGGACCGTCGCCAACGCGCAGTGGGCATCTCTGGCGAGGGCAAGTGTTCCCATGTCTGGACGACCCCTGCTGCGCAAGCTGGGAATTGACGCGCCTATGCCGAAAGCAGTCATGTCTACGGCCTTTGTGGTGCGGTCTAGCCGCTGGCCCAGATGAAGTCCGCGGATCGGGTCCCAATCAAAATTGCGCGCTTTCTGCGCCTTGACCCCCTGGGGTGTCCCGATCCCCGGTTCGACCGGTTTGTCATCTCTTCTCAGCTTCACGCATTCCGTCAGCGGTTCCGCGCTCAGGAGACAGGGGCCGCGTAGATCTCGTTGCGGCGCAGGAGCGCCCAAGCGATCCGGGCAGTCTTGTTGGCGAGCGCGACCGCAACGACTTTCGGTCGCTTGCGTGCTTGTCGCGTTGCCCTTAAATCTGAGACACGACGCGT
>NZ_RAPJ01000088.1:0-4274 GCF_003703915.1 Salipiger sp. D13 | reverse complement strand
CGTCGTGTCTCAGATTTAAGGGCAACGCGACAGCGAGGTCGGAACGGATCCCGATGATGATCACCCGATGTCGTTTTTGGGGAATGCCAAACGCTTCGGCACGGACGATGAAATCCGATGGCCGCATTGCCTCCTGCAAGCAGGCCTTGCCGTCTTGGATCCGGATAGCGCGCAGCTCGTACTCATGACCATGGTCCGTCCCGAGCGAGGAGAGGTCTTCCATCAGCATCTCGAACACGAGGCGGCTTTCGACCGTCGAGGACAGCATGCCCTTGACGTTCTCCATGACGAACGCGGCCGGACGGAGCTCATCAAGCACCCGAATGTATTCGCGAAACAGGTAGTGCCGCTCATCCTCCTCGGGCACGTAGCCGACCTTGCCCCTCGACCGCGCCCGACCCACGAGTGAGTAGGCCTGACACGGCGGGCCACCGATCAGGATCGTATCGTCATACCTAGCCTTGAGTCTGTCGATGGCGGCGTCAATTGCGTCCGCGGCTGTCTCGGTTCCGAGCTCGAGGGCACGTGCTTCTTCGATAGCGGCTCGCCACGCATCGGCGTCGACTTCTGACCAGTCTGGTTCAGGAGCGTGTCCCGCATGGAAATCGATGAACTTCCGAGGCAAGGTGCCGTGCCGCGACCGATACTCGCGCAGGAATGCACGCAGCGTCAGAGTCCGGTGAGCCGAGGCCTCCTTCTCGACCGAAATGCCGATCCGGAACGGCGAGTGGCCGTCCGCGACCAAGGAAGCAAATCCCTCGCCTAGTCCACCTGGACCGGCGAACAGATCAACGATGCCGAAAGTGGAAGGCAAATCAGGCTCCTGACGATCTTTAGTCAATCGGTGTATACTAGGTTCAGGAACGAAAACCAGGATGCAAATGACAGATATTGTGGATCGACAGACCCGATCCCGCATGATGGCAGGGATCAAGGGAAAGAACACTAAGCCCGAGCTGGCGCTTCGGCGGGCTCTGCACGCACGCGGATTCCGCTATCGGCTTCACTCAAAGAACGTCCACGGCAGGCCTGACCTCGTCCTTCCCAAGCACTGCGCCGTCGTCTTGGTGCACGGCTGCTTCTGGCATCGGCATCCGGGATGCCGCTACGCGACCAATCCCAAGACGCGTGCCGAGTTCTGGGAGGTGAAGTTCGCCGCAAACGTTACGCGGGACAGCGCGGTTCGGGCCGCGCTGCTTCAAGCGGGTTGGCGCGTCGCGACGATCTGGGAGTGTGCCCTTCGAAAACCGGGACAGATCGCGGCAGCGGCCGACCAGCTATCAACTTGGCTGCTCTCCGAAACGGAGACGCTCGAGCTCGGCGAACGCGAGGTCTCGCCACCTAAAGGAGAAGGCGAAGATGTCAGCTCGTCCAGCTGATTGGTTCAGCCCGGCAGGGTATGATGCGCCTGTTGAATGTTCGATCTGAGTGTCTTCTTGCGCACGCCACTGGCATGGAAGTGTTTAGCCGGGAACTCCGCAAAACCATTTTATTTCAGAGGCTTGCAACCTATTCACCAATTCCGCGCAGTCATTAGGTCCGGAGAATATCGGCCCCGAGAGACCGCTTCCAAGCCTCCTGGCTCCGGGACAGGTGCTCAGACTGACCCACAAACCCCTTTGGAAACACGGAAAATTTCGACCGGCGTGGGGTCGGGAGAACGTTTTCGCAGGGGCAAATGGCGGTGGGGACGGGACTGGTGTCGAACCTTCTCTGCCTGATCAGGACTCCATCTGAGACTCATCTAGCGTCGAATCCATATCGCACCGAACCCGTTCTGATAACACGAAACCGATTTCTTGTTGTTTCCCCGACCGGGTTCTGAAGCGTTAGTACGTGCCACCTGCTTGGATCAAATACGAACGGCACGTAAAGGATACGATAGCGTCTTTTGCGATCCATGGCTGCGCTACCTGCGACTTCCAACTCCCTTGCCGTCAATTCGAACTCCCCTCCTTCATCAAGAGCGGACTTAACTTCATAGAGCCATTCGTTTCGCTGAGTCACCACTCGGAAGTCGTAGCCAAGACTATCATTACCCCTTTCGCCATCTGAACAGAAGTGAACACGATTCTCTGAAACCCAGCAGCGATCTGACATCTCCTTTGGATGTCGCCGCGATAGGTACTCGCGCACCAAGTATTCACTCGCCATCCCCATGGCTCGCCGGATCGGCTCTGGCGGTTGGTCACGCCGCCCAGCTCCCTTGCCGGCACCACCGCTTCCTTTGGAGTCGCCACGGTTTCCAGATTGCTCATGCTCTTTTAGCCGCGGTGAACGGCTACGAGAAAACCAATCAGCGTCCCCAGCCAGAGCGCTCTCAGCAATGTCGGCTAAGGACTGCGCGAAATCGGTTGCTCCGGTGTCAAGCGAACTCCCGGCGAAGTTGATCGACCGGCGCGCAACTTCTGCCTGCTTTCGTGCTTCGCGCGCCGCGCGCTCTTCGAAGTCAAGATCTGCCTCTGTTAGAGACAGCGCAGCGAGGTCGAAGGTTGAAGGCATGTTCGCCGGCCAAGCGCCGATCCTCTTGCAAATCAATGGCAATTGATCAGGCAGAAGTCGTTCAAAATCGAAGAGCCCAGCATGTTGCAGTGCTTTAACAAGTGGGTGCCCATCAGACGGATCCATCAACTCCGGAAGTTCACTTGCGGAGCGGCGGCACCAAGCGCGCACCAAACTAGCCATACGAGAGTGTGCAGTTAACGCCGTTTTCTGATTGGCAGAAGTCACTCGTCGAAGCTCTGGGAGCTCGATTTCCAAATCGTCTGGCCCTAAGACCGCCTCCATCGTTTCCAAGATATGCTCTTCGACTAATTGCTTGTCGAGAACCTCCATGATGAGTGGCCATTCAGGATCAAACGAAACGAAGCTCAATTCCTTATATTCGAGGTAGTTCTCTAAGCTATCACCCCGTAGGAAGGCAGCTTTGTAGCGTCGCCTGACTCTATCAATAAGGCGAGCCCGTATATCATTGAAGTATACCTCGAATATGCGGCGAAAGTCCGCTTCATCGTTGAGCGGTGGGTAGCCAAGTGCTCGCAGAGCCGCGTTATACTCAGTGAACGGTAGACCAAGGCGCTGTCGCAGGCCGATTTGCTCATCCGTCTCTTCGAGGGCCTGCCAAACGGTCTCCGCACGCTCTGGCCCCAGGTTTTGATCAAGCCAATTTCGAAGAGGAAGAAGCGGGCCGAGACGGTTGTAATGCTGGGCCAACTCATCTGCCGCCTCCGCACCAACCATGAAATAGACGATCGGTCGGACTGCCCGAAAGCGGCGATCAATCCCTCCGCGCGTCGCTGCAAAGTGATCTCGCACGATCGAAACTTCGCGATGAATGGCGAGGGCATACTGTTCCTCTGTTGGTCCAGTCGCGCCTCCGTTGAACCCATGCCGAATGAGTCTACTCAGCATTGTCTCGAGAGTATTTCGGCGCGCACCGATAAGCTTTGTGATTGCAGGAGCCGCTTCAACCAACATCTCGACGTTGGTATCCTCGGCACCTTCAAGAACCAGCGTAGGCAATCGAGAGTGTGGAAATGGATGAGCGCGCTCGTGGCCTCTGGATGAAACCTGATGGTCACCAATTATGATTGAGAAATGTGTGCATTTTCGAACTCGTATCTGTCGAATTCTCTGCTCAAGGGTTTCTGGCGGTAGCGTCCGAAGCTCGAATGGGTCTCCGAGGAACTCGTGAGCCAGGACGGCTGCGTCTGACAGCCAGTTCAGCGCTCCAGCAACCAAGAGTGGATCCGATGAGGCTGGCTCAAAGCTGACGTCATCAACGAGCAGTCGCACATCACCAGTGTCGATTGGGCTTGGAGTGAACCCGCCCGTCTGTTCTAGGAGAGTAGAGACCCTAAGGGTGTCGGCTTCACCAAGGTCCAGAACCGCTGCTCCTTGATCGATAAGTGCTCGCGCCGCAAAGCTCTCTCTTTCGCTTGTCAGGTACACCACTGGCCGGGTCTCAGGGCATGCCTCCAGGCAGTTAAGTCCTGTGGCGTGTTCTACGACAACCTGCAAATCCGACGGCAGCGATAGGTTTTCCTTCGAGATGTCTGCCCACGCCCGGCGCAACTGTTCGCGCAGGTCCCGTCGCTCAGCGGCGGAAAGGTCGCTGACCGCGTCGGCTAAAGAAACGAGACGATCAGATGCCGTGACTGACGAGGTCCAGTCCCTGAGACCAACGCGCTTATCGAATAGTATGGTTGGTGCTGATGCTCGGAGGCTAGGTTCAGCCGCGAACCGGCTCTGTTGCACAAATCCCGTGCGGGATT
>NZ_RAPJ01000087.1:0-5052 GCF_003703915.1 Salipiger sp. D13 | reverse complement strand
CGGCGAGCCGGCGTTGCGCTCGGCGCAGGCGAGCATCGCGCGCGCCCAGGCCGAACCGGGGCTGCCCGACGCGCTCGCCGGCCGGCTGACGCTGATGGAGATGCTGGCGCTGCACGCGCTGTCGGGACTGGAGCCCGGCGCCCGCGACCGGGCCCGGGCGATCCTCGAGCGGGCGCAGGCCGGCAACCGGCTGAGCGCCGACCTGCTGCTGGCCTGGGCCAACCTGCAGGACGATCCGGGCGAGCGGCTGTTCTGGGTCAACCAGGCGCTGGCCGAGGCCGGCATCCCGCCGCTGGCGCTGCGCGAGGGCGAGGGCGCGCTCTACGACCGGCTGACCAGCGCGGTGCCGCTGCCGCCGGTGGAGGAGGGGCCGAAGGTCTCGGTGCTGCTGGCCGCGCATGACGCGGCGCGCACCCTGCCGACGGCGCTGCGCGCGCTCGCCGAGCAGACTTGGCGCAACCTCGAGATCCTCGTCATCGACGACGCCAGCCGGGACGACACCGCCGCCATTGCCGAGGCGGCGGCCGAAGCCGACCCGCGCATCCGGGTGCTGCGGCTCGAGGCGAACGTCGGCGCCTACCGTGCCCGCAACGCCGGGCTCGAGGCCGCCACCGGCGATTACGTCACCGTGCATGATGCCGACGACTGGACCCACCCCGAGCGCATCGAGCGCCAGGTCCGGCTGCTCGAGGCGCGGCCCGAGCTCGTCGGCTGCCTGTCGCAGATGGTGCGCGGCGGCGAGGACCTGCGCATCACCCGGCTGCGCGCCAACGGCCGGCTGGCGCTCTACAACATGGCCTCCTTCCTGTTCCGCCGCGCCCCCGTGCGCGAGCGGCTCGGCTGCTGGGACACGGTGCGCTTCGGCGCCGACAGCGAGCTGGTGCGCCGCTGCCGCAAGGTCTTCGGCGCGGCGGCGGTGGCCGAGATGGAGACCGGCCCGCTGACCATCCAGCGCGACGGCGGGGATGCCATCACCGAGAACCCGGTGACCGGCATCCAGGGCTTCTACTACGGCGCGCGCTTCGAGTATTTCGATGCGCAGGGCCACCATCACCGCAGCGGCGGCGCGCTGCGCTACACCGGCGACCCCGACGCGCGGCCCTTCGCGGTGCCGGCGCTGATGACCGATCCCGACCGGCTCGAGGCGGGGATCTTCGACGCCATCTACGTGGGCGATTTCCGGCTCGAGACACCGGAGCTGCAGGCGATGCTGGCCGAGATCGCGGCCCGCCGCGCGCGCGGCGAGCGGGTCGGCATCGTGCCGTATTACGATGTCGAGCTCGACACCGGCCGGCTCGAACTCTGCGACAGCTTGCGCGCGCAGGTCGACGGCGAGACGCTGGTGGTTCTGGTCTACGGCAACAGCGCCGCCTGCCGCGAGCTGATCGGACCCGACATCACCGACCGGCAGCTGCGCCAGCGCTACACGCCCGAGGTCACCCTGCTGGGCTGAGCGCCGGGGCGGGGCTGTCGCAGACCCCGGCCAGCGCGGCCTCGAGCGCCCGGGCGAGCCGGTCGTACTCGGCCCGAAGGATCGCCGGATCGGCGAAGAGCGCCGCCATCCGGCGTTGCGCCGCCATGTAGGGCGCGGGGTCGGTGGTGGCCGGGTCCCAGCTATCGATCGCCGCCGCGGCCTCGGTGGGGGGAAGCCCCTTGAGGTCCCAGAGCCCGCCCTCCGGCAGGAGCTCGTGCAGGCGGTGGCCGGGGCCGGCCTCGACCAGCGGTACCGCGCCCATGGCCAGCGCGTCGAAGGGTTTCTCGGTGACGTAGTCTGGGTGCAGCGTGTTCTCGATGGCCGAGAACAGCCGGCACTGTCCGTCGAGCCGCACCAGCTTGTCGAGATGCCAGTCGCGCAGCGCCTGCCGCCGGGGGCCGGGCTGCCAGCCGTGCCCGAGCCGCAGGCTGCGCGTCCCGCAGGCGCGCGCGATCCGGGTGCGGCGCGACGACAGCCCCGCCACGCCGGCCTGCGGGAAGCCGCGGTCGTATTTGGGATTGTCCCGCGCCTCTGCCATGAAGCCCGCCTGCCAGGGCGCCGCCGCCCAGAGCGCGCGCCAGCGCTCGGCGCCGCGCGCCGCGTTGCGGGCGAAGAGCCCGGCGTAGCGACGGGCATAGGCGGGATCGGTCAGCAGGAAATAGGGGATGCGGTCGAAGCGGTAGATGTCGCTCGTCAGGTGGGTGAGCCGGGTGAAGCGCAGCGGCCCGCGGGAGGTCTCGCGTGTGCCCTCCCTTGACAGCGGATCGGGGTCCCAGACGGTGTCCCAGAACGGCTCTTCCGAGAGCAGCACCAGTCTCTGGTCCGGCCCGATCCGGGCCTTCAGCACCTCGGCGTGGCGGTCGAGGTCCTTGGTGTGGCTCACCGCCACGATATCGGCCCGGGCGATGTCGTCCACGACCTCGATGCGGCCGGCGCAGGCGGCGCGGATCGCCGGGTAGGCCAGCGGTTGGCGGTGGGCGTAGTCGCCGAAGGGGCAGAGACGGATCATGCGGGGGACAGTGCAGTCGGGGGCGGGGCCGGCACGGCCCCACCCGGTGGCGCGTCAGCTGCGCGCGTAGATGTCTTCGTAGCGGACGATGTCGTCCTCGCCGACGTAGGAGCCGGTCTGCACCTCGATCAGCACCATCGGCACCTTGCCGGGGTTCTCCATCCGGTGCACGCAGCCGAGCGGCAGGTAGACGCTCTCGTTCTCGGTCACCAGCTTCACCTCGTCGTCGACGGTCACCCGCGCGGTGCCCTCGACCACGATCCAGTGCTCGGACCGGTGGTAGTGGCTCTGCAGCGACAGCGCGGCGCCGGGGTGCACGTGGATCCGCTTCACCTGGAAGCGGTTGCCGATCACCAGGCTCTCGAACCAGCCCCAGGGGCGGTGGTCCACCGGGAAGCTCGTCGCCTGCTTGGCGCCGCGCTCCTTGAGCGCGCTCACCGCCTCCTTGACGCGCTGCGCCTCGGACTTGTGGGCGACCAGCACCGCGTCGTTCATGGCGACGGCCATGATGTCCTCGAGCCCGATGCCCACCAGCTCCAACTCGGGGGTCTCCGAGCGCAGCAGCGTGTCGCGGCAGTCGATGGCGGTGGCATGCTCCGAGGTCACGTTGCCGGCGTCGTCGGGGCCGCTCTCGAGCCAGACCGCGTCCCAGCCGCCGAGGTCGGACCAGCCGGCGCCGTAGGGCATCACCGCGAGGTTGTCGGCCTTCTCCATGATCGCGTAGTCGATCGAGATGTCGGGCAACGCCGTCCAGGGCTCGGGCGCGAGCCGGGTGAAGCCGAGGTCGGTCTGCGCGCTCTCGAGCGCCGCGCGCACGCCGGCGAGCAGCTCGGGGGCATGGGCCTCGTAGGCGGCGACGATGGTCTTCGCGGCGAACAGGAAGATGCCCGCGTTCCACAGGAAGTTGCCGGCGGCCAGCATCTCGGCGGCGCGCTCGGCGTCGGGCTTCTCGACGAAGCGGGCCAGCGGCTGCGGGCTGTCGGCGGCGGGATCGGCGCCCCCGGCGAGCTCGAGGTAGCCGTAGCCGGTCTCGGGCCGGTCGGGGGTGATGCCGAAGGTCACCAGCCGACCATCGGCGGCGGCGGGGGCGGCGGCCTCGATGGTGGCGCGGAAACCGGCCGCGTCGGGGATCACGTGGTCGGAGGGCGCGACCAGCATGAGCGCCTCGGGATCTTTCGCCTCTAGGGCGAGTGCCGCGGCCAGCACGGCGGGGGCGGTGTTGCGCCCCTCGGGCTCGATCAGGATCGCCTGCGGCGCCTGCTCGATGGCGGCGAGCTGCTCGGTCACGATGAAGCGGAACGGGTCGCCCGTCAGGATCATCGGGGCGGCGAAGCCCGCGCCGGAAAGGCGGCGTGCCGAGGCCTGGAACAGGCTTTCCTCGCCCATCAGCTTCGCGAACTGCTTGGGATAGGACTTGCGCGACAGCGGCCACAACCGCGTGCCGGACCCGCCGCAGAGAAGAATGGGATGGATCATCTAATGGGCTCCGTTCAAAAAATTCCGGCGCCAGCGCCGTATCCCGGCAGGGCATGATAACCGGTGCTTTCTAGTTGCCCAAACGTTCATGCCGATGCAATACGATATCCCCTGTGGAGGTGGAAAGCCGCCGCATGTCACACGTCCGCCCGGGCAAGGCGGTTGCGGTGCTCCAAGATTTTGAGCAGGGTCTGCTGGACCCAGGGTATTTAAGACAGGCACCTAAATGAACGCACAGCATCTCGGCGGATCGGCAGGGCAGGGGGCGCAGATCGATCTCTGCGAGCGCCTGAAGCGCCAGAACGAGACGATCCTCGCGCAGAACACCGCGCTGGCCATGAAGCAGAGCGAGATGCGCCGCCTCGTCGAGGACCTCAAGGCCCGCAAGGCCCCCGCAGAGACGCCCGACACCACCGCGCTCGAGGCCGAGAACGCGCGGCTGTCGGACGCGCTGGCGCAGCGTGCCCATGAGCTCGGGGTGCTGACCCGCAAGCTCGAGGAGGCCCGCGCCGAGGATCCCCGCACCATGGCCGAGCTGCGCGCCGAGCTCGAGGAGCTGCGCGGCTACACCGCCGGCCTCGAGTACACCCACCTGACGGTGCTCACCAGCACCAGCTGGCGGCTCACCCGGGCGCTGCGCGGGCTCGTGCGGCGGCTCAAGGGGCAGCCGCGCCCGGCGCCCTTCGCGCCGCGGTTTCTGGATTACAACGGCTGAGCCTGCCCTTCGAGATCGGAAGTTCCCAGTTCATGACCAGTCCCGAAAGCGTGTCCCAGCCGGGTGTTTCCCGAACCGCGATGCTGAGCTGGCACGGCCCTGCCGCCGCCGACCGTGCGCTCGCCGCCTGGCTCGGCGTGCCGAGCGTGGCCGAGATCGACGATGTCGCCGCCGCGCTGGCGGAAGACGAGCGCTGCCGCGCGGTGCTGATCTGTCCCGCGCCGCTGCCCGAGCTGTCCCGGGCGCTGGCCTCGGGCACTCCCGCCGCGCGGGCGCTGGCCGACTGGTGCGAAACCGCCCGCGCGCTGCTGGTGCTGCAGCGTCGCCACCGCCGCCGCCTGCGCATCGTCTCGACCGGCGCCCCCGAGGCGCTCGGCG
>NZ_RAPJ01000086.1:0-5491 GCF_003703915.1 Salipiger sp. D13 | reverse complement strand
CCGATGACGGGAACATCGAGGCTCTCCGCGGCAAGGACGTAACTCGAGGACCCGCGCTCAATCCCCCGTTCCGTCAGAGCACGATGCATCCGCTTGATGATGTCGCCACGCTCCCCCATCTCGCGCAGGACCGCCTCGGCATCGTCCCTGATGTGCCATTGCGACTGTCCAATCTGGTCAGCGACACCGAGCACTTCCAGCCGGCGCAGCCGCCCGATCTTCAGCGCGTGAAACGCATCCGGCTGCCGATCCGTATCCGGCGCCATATCAAGGATGCGCGAACGCCCCGCATCCCGCAGCAACTGACGGTCGAGCTGCGTCCAGCGCTCGGCCCCGATCTGTCGCTCAAGCGTCCGGCGGATGTCGAGATCGCTGCGCGGGCCCAGTTCCTGGGTGATGAGATCCCGTGCCCTGTCGCGCATCCCCTCCTTGATGTAGTCCCGCGAGATCACGAGAGCCTGGCCGTCGTCGCGCATGCCGCGAACGATCAGATGGACATGCGGATGGGCCGTGTTCCAGTGATCGACACCGACCCAATCGAGAGACGTGCCGAGATCCTGTTCCATCCGCCCGACAAGATCACGGGTGAAGGATTGCAGGTCGGACATGTCCGGCGCGTCGTCGGGTGAGACGATGAAGCGGAAATGATGACGATCGTCGCCACACCGCTCGGCAAAGCCCCGGCCATCGGCATCCTCCGTTTCCGGTCCAAACAGCCTGGCCTTCTCCCCGTCCCGGGTCACGCCATCCCGGCGCAGGTAGTCGAGGTGGGCTCCGAGAGGCGCGGGTTTCCCACTGTGCCGCACCACACGCGCCTTGACCACCGCGCCGCGTGTGCGGGCGGTGATAAGGAGGTTGGCCTGAATACTGGCGCGCTGACCACGCCCGAAGCGGGACCGATTGCCCGGGGTGACGCGCCCGGCCCGCGAGACGCCACCCCCGGCCTTTTTCGCGGCAGCCAGGGCCTGTGCGACAAAGGGCCGGGCCTGCTGCGCCCGTGTCGAGCGGATACGTCCCGGACGGATGCGGAACTCGCGATCATCGGGCATGGGATTTCCCCACACAGTGCGAAACTGCACTGAATATCAGAGTGTTAGGCACATCTCGCACGGTGCGAAGACGCGTCACACGGTGCGAAACGCGACAAAAACATGAACAAAAACAACCGCCCAACCGCCGCGCACCGTGCGCCCTTTTATCCTGCCATCCTTCGGTCGTGGTGCCCGCCGCCACCGCCTGTCCTCTCCACGACACGCCAGTGCGCGATGGAGCGCGAAGTGTGATCTCGCGGGTCATGGCCGGGCCTCACCAGTCTCCCGCTGGACGAAGAGGCCCTCAGGCTGCGGGGTGATGCCCGCCTGCGGCACCGCCGGGACGGGTGAAGGAGCGGCGCCGACCGTCGGGTGAGGCGACACAGGATCGGTCGCAAAGGTCCCGTCGTCGCGGCTGATGAAGAGCGCCGCCTCACGCCAATCGAGCGGCCGGACTGCAGTGATGGCGGTGCCCGATGGCCGCTCGCCAAGCAGCACGGGTGCAAGCGCAGCGACATAGGCGCGCGTCTCGGCCGGCAACGGACGATCCGCCAAGCGGTATTCGTCGTAGCGGGCGGGACCGGCATGATAGGCCGCCAGCATCGCCGCGACATCGCCATAGCGATCCCACATCTCGCGCAGATAGGCCGTGCCCGCGAAGATGTTGTCACGCGGATCGTAAGGGTCTCGGCCAAGACCATGACGGATGCGCAGCCCGGCCCAGGTGCCGGGCATGACCTGCATCAGCCCCATCGCACCGGCCGACGACAGCGCGCGCACATCGCCCGTGCTTTCCGCCCGCATCACGGCCATGATCCATGTCGTCGGAATGCCGAAGCGCTGCGACGCCTCGGTGACCTGGGCGGCATAGGGATGCGCGGCGACTGCGTGTTCGGGCACACCGGTTTGCGCCAAGAGCGGCTGCGTGGCGGTGGCCGGGAGGAAGAGGCCGGAAAGAAGAAGGAGGAGAATGCGGTGGCAGATGCCACCCTTCCCCGAGGCGGGACGGGTGCAGGACGCGATCATCGTCAGTCCTGCTCGTCGCGTTTCTTCGGGCGGGTCCAGTGCAACCCCCAGTCCCTGCCTTCCTCATCCGACTGGAACAGGCGGGCGCGGATCGGATGCCGGAAAACCGGATCATCGAGCAGGACCGAAACGAAAGCCCCTGCGGTTTCGCCGGTGTGTTTCCAGCCCGCGCCAACCTCCGGACCATCCTCGTCACCGAGATGAATGCGATAGGCGGGAGCTTTCTCGGAATCGACGTTATCGGTTGGAACAAAGGTCAGTTCCAGGTCCAGAGAGAGCGTGCGAAGCTGTCCGGAATAGCCGGACGGGGTGCGTGTGAATTGGCCGATCTGTGGCATTGGAAGCTCCTTCCTCTTGCGGTGAATGGGAGGCAGGCCGCTGGCACGTCCCGCCATAAGCGCGCGTCACCACTCCGGCGCGTGCCAGACGAGGCGGCCATCGCCACCCTCGTCGGTGAACAGTGGACTGGCCCGGCCGATCACTGCCGAGGCGGGGAACGGACCGAAGTAGCGGCCATCGAAGCTGTCAGAGACCGCCGGGTTCATCAGGAAGACCTCGCCCTCTACGATGGTGCGGCAGCCCTGCCAGACGGGAAGATCACGGCCCTGGCTGTCGCGCTCTCGCGCCTCCCCCAGGTGTCTGCCATCGACGGTGATCGCGGCGCCGTCACGGCAGACCCGTTGTCCCGGCAGCCCGGTGACGCGCTTCAGGATCGGCACATCGCGACCGACATAGCCGCGCGCGGCCATGAAACCTGCAAAGGGTTCGGGCGGCATGACCACGACCAGATCTGGCACCTTGAGCCGATCCGCCGGCGCGATGGCGTAGAGACCAATCGGCACGCTGGCCGAGGCGTTCCAGACCAGCCGTGGCGCAGTCGGAATGCTGCCGGCGATGACGGCGGCGAGCGCGGCAACCGTCACCATGATGTAGCGGGCACGGGTCATTTTCCGATCTCCCGACGCCGGCGCCATGCGGCATGGCGTTCCGACGTATAGGGTCGCGGCGCTTCGCCCGCCTTCATCCAGTGGGCGACATGGCGCCAGTGATCGGGATCGACGTCGGCAGGATCGATGCCGAGACCCTCGATGGCATCGACATGGCGGAGGACCTTCTCGACCCTGGGCCAGCCTTCGATCTTCAACAAAATCTCGCCACCTGGGCGCACGAATGGCAGCGTCTGATAGGAACGGCCGGGCGCCATCGTCCGCACGATGTCGATGCGCGAGAGGACGGTTCCATAATCATTCGCCGCCCAGCGAACGAAGGCGAAGACAGAACCAGGTTTGAAGAAGACCACACGTCGGCTGCGGTCCAGGACCTGCTCCCCTGCCCCGTTGCCGAACCGGATCCAGAACTCGGTCCGCTTCTCCAGCCAGATCAATTCGACGCGGGTCATACCGTCGAAGCTGAGCGACGAAGCCTCAATCGCGGGTGATTTGCCGGGTCTCAGAATGACACTCATCACCGATCTCCCGGGAGATCGAGTGGAAGGCGTGCCAAGACGGGGCGACGGATCGTGTCGGAGGCGGGGCTGTCCGGGAGCGATCCGGCAGCGCCAGGCATGCTTGATGCGTCCGGTTTCTCAGCCTTTCGAAGGCTCCCGGCTGCGCTGCGGATGATGTTCTCCACACCATCCGCGCGCTCTTCAAAGTTAGAGTCTTCGTTAGACTCTAAGTTAAGGGAGCGATTTCCGCTTTTGCTTCCGTACGTTACACCCTGTTTGGGTTCCCGATAGCACGAGACCCCGGTTCCTGATGGCACGATAGTCCGGGTTCCCGATAGCACGAGCGCATTCACAGGTTTTCCACAGCCCGGCGCAGGCTCGAAGGCCAGCAGCTTGCGGCCACCAACCTCAGTCTCGAGAAAGAGCGTATAACCCGGCAGTGGCTGCCGCCGGATGATGTCGCGAAGCTCGAAGGCGAAGCGCTTGAAGGGGGACAGCGCCCCGGACTTCTGGTGAAGATGATGGAAGTCGAAACGCCAGCCATCCCGCTGCCGGCCACCGTGCTTGCGCACCAGGCGATACAGCCAACGGTCGAGCCCGCCGGTCAGGTCGAAATACGCCCGGTCGATGGTGAGGATCAGCGCATTGTCGAGTACCGCCTGGTAAAACCAGTCAGGCACGATCAGTTCGATGCCGTCCGGGCGCCCGTCCCTGTCGCTGCGCTCCTGCCATTCGTTGATCCAGGAAAAGCGGTGCCGGCGTCCTTCAGCCGGCTGCCGGATCGAGGTGGAGATCGTCGTCGACTGCAGACGATCCAACGCCGCCTTCAGGCGCTGATAGTCCCGCGCACTGGTGCCGCGACCGACATAGGTGAGGATCTCGTAAGGGGTGGCGGCCATCAGCCGGGAGGTGCGCAGCCCCGCGTCACGCGCCTCGACGATCTGGCTCGCGGCCCAGATCAGTATGTCGGCATCCCAGATCGTGGCCATGCCGTGATCGGGAACCGCCTCGACCCGGATGCTGACGCTGCCAGCGGCAAAGTCGATCGGCGCAACGCGCTTCGACTTGGCGAGGGAGAAGAAGGGATAGGCCATGAGGTCCTGCGCATCTCTGGGGGCGATGTCGCCGGGCAGCGCGCGGAACAGATCGAGCTGTCCGCGCTCGGAACCGGGTTTGCGTCCATCGGTCATGACGGCATTGCCGCTGCGTCAGCGCACGAAGCGGCCGGGCTGCGGGAGGCTGGCGAGCGCGTGGCGTTTCGCCGGCAGGACCTGCCCGCGCGGATCGGAGGTCGAGGTGACAGCGCCGCGTCCGACCCAGGCCTGCAGGTCCTCGATCGCGTAGACCACACGTCCGCCCAGCTTGTGGTAGGCGGGACCGGTGCCGTAGGTCCTGTGCTTCTCCAACGTGCGAGCGGACAGGCTCAGGAACTGGGCGGCTTCCTTGGTGCGCAGATAGCGCGGGGGAAGTTCGGTTGAGATGGCGGACATCGGGCGTCTCCCTGCTGTATGTGACCACTGCCGCGAAACAGCGGCAGATGAAGGTCACGATGGCGAAGCGCGTCCGGTCAGATGCAGTGGGGAGTTGGCAGAGGAAAATTCGCACACCGCGGTGCGGGATCGCGGACCTAGAGGCGGCGCTGGTGACGCAGGAGCTTGCGATAGCCGCCGGCGATCAGGTCACGCCCCTCACGAAGAAGGCTGGAGACGGCAAAACGGGCCGAGGAGACCTGCCATTCATCGCGATCCAGGTGACCGGTACGGAACAGGACCTCGGCGATCTGCTTCTGGGTCGCGCCGTCGAAGGCGGCGTCGGAGGCCTGGAGGACACGCCGCAGGCGCGCTTTCTGCTGCGCGGTCAGGCGGGTGTCGCGGGGGATTGAACGACGTCGATGCTGGTCCGCCAGAAGCCGCTGGATCGCCTCGATGCGATCAAGGCCCTCGGGGCCGAGAGGAACAGTGGCAACAAGCCGACCACGGTCTTTCAG
>NZ_ML112616.1:0-6336 GCF_003703915.1 Salipiger sp. D13 | reverse complement strand
CGGCCTCTATCGCCAGCGTCTCGCGCTGGCCTCGGGGCGATTTGCGATGATCGAAGGCTACGGTGCCGACGGCGCTCTCGGCTTCCAGTTCGTGCCCTGGTCCCCCTCCCTCGAAAAGCATCTCGGCCGGGATGTCACCGGCGTCGCGCGCGGGGACGGCGGGGTCGATTGGGACTTCGGCCGCAAGCGCGGCCTCGGCCTCTGATCAAACACAGGAAAGGAGCGACAGTCATGTCCGCGACCAAGATCCTCTGGGGCCAGATCTCCATCGTCTTCCTCATCATTCTGGCCACCACCTGGGGAGCGACGCAATACGTGGCCGCGAGCCTCGGCTATCAGGCACAGCTGGGCCCGCCCTGGTTCCTGCTGTTCGGGACGCCCATCTACTATCCACCGGCCATCTTCTGGTGGTGGTATTTCTACGAGGCCTACGCGCCACCGGTCTTTGCGAAAGGTGGGATCATCGCCGCCTCCGGGGGCTTCATCGCCATCGGTGTGGCCATCGCCATGTCGGTCTGGCGCGCGCGCGAGGCCCGCAACGTCGCGACCTATGGATCTGCCCGATGGGCCGAGAAGGGCGAGGTGAAGGCGGCCGGACTTCTCGACCCGGATGGCGTGGTCCTCGGTCGCTATGAGCGGGAATATCTGCGCCACGATGGGCCGGAGCATGTGCTCTGCTTCGCGCCGACGCGATCCGGCAAAGGGGTAGGGCTCGTCGTACCCTCTCTTCTCACCTGGCCCGGCTCGGCCATCGTTCATGATATCAAGGGCGAGAACTGGCAGTTGACCGCAGGGTTCCGGGCCCGGCACGGTCGGGTCCTGCTATTCGATCCGACCAATCCGAACTCTTCGGCCTACAACCCGCTGCTGGAAGTGCGCCGCGGCGAGTGGGAGGTTCGCGATGTCCAGAACATTGCAGATATTCTTGTCGACCCCGAGGGAAGTCTGGAGCGGCGGAACCACTGGGAGAAGACCAGCCACAGCTTGCTCGTCGGTGCGATCCTGCACGTCCTCTATGCCGAGAAGGACAAGACGCTGGCCGGTGTCGCCAACTTCCTGTCCGACCCGCGGCGTCCCGTGGAGTCGACGCTCCGCGCGATGATGCGGACGTCGCATCTGGGCGAGGCGGGACCGCATCCCGTGGTCGCCAGTGCCGCCCGCGAGTTGCTCAACAAATCCGAGAATGAACGCTCCGGCGTGCTTTCGACGGCGATGTCATTCCTTGGGCTCTATCGCGACCCCGTGGTCGCGCAGGTCACGCGCCGCTGCGACTGGCGGATCGGTGACATTGTCGGGGGAGTGCGCCCCGTCACGCTGTATCTCGTGGTGCCGCCTTCGGATATCAATCGCACCAAGCCGCTCATCCGTCTGATCCTCAACCAGGTCGGCCGACGCCTGACCGAGGATTTGCAGGGCAAGGATGACCGTCATCGGCTGCTTCTGATGCTCGATGAGTTCCCGGCGCTTGGCCGGTTGGATTTCTTCGAGAGCGCGCTGGCCTTCATGGCGGGCTACGGGCTGAAGAGCTTCCTTATCGCCCAGTCGCTGAACCAGATCGAGAAGGCCTACGGCCCGAACAACTCGATCCTCGACAATTGTCATGTCCGTGTGAGCTTCGCGACCAATGATGAGCGCACGGCCAAGCGGGTTTCTGATGCTCTCGGTACCGCCACCGAGATGAAGGCGATGAAGAACTATGCCGGGCACCGTCTGGCCCCCTGGCTCAGCCATCTTATGGTGTCCCGGTCAGAAACTGCGAGGGCCTTGCTCACCCCCGGGGAAATCATGCAACTGCCGCCCTCCGACGAGATCGTCATGGTGGCCGGTACACCGCCGATCCGGGCGACGAAAGCACGGTATTACGAAGATACGCGGTTCACCGAACGGGTCTTGCCGCCACCCGACTTGGTGGATGTGGACGCTTCGGGGAAAGATGACTGGAGCAGCCTGGCAGTCCCAACCCAGGACGACGAGCTCGAGCCAGTATCCGAGACGGGACCGGAGGATGAGGACTCGACAANAGCTCGAGCCAGTATCCGAGACGGGACCGGAGGATGAGGACTCGACAACGTCGGAACGCCGTCTTCAGCCGGAGCTGGCGCAGCCTCAGCCGGTCGACAGGCAGACGCCTCTCGAGAACGAGTTTGAATTCGACCCACCCGAGGATGAAGAGGATGGCGCCATTCGCAATCGCCACATCATGCAGCAGATGTGTGGTATCGCGCGTCAGGTCTCCCTCAATCCCGATGACGGCATGGAGCTTTGATCATGACCTTGAGCCGCAAGAAGACGAAGATCTCGGTCTACCTCGATCCTGAGGTCATGCAAATGCTGGCAGACTTCGCCGCCCGGCGTGACCGATCCCAATCGATGGTGGCCGAGGCCGCGATAGCATCCTTCCTCTCCCCGGATGACACGGAGCGCCGAGAGGCGGTTCTGGCCCGGCGCCTGGATCAGATCGACAGACGGATCACCCGGCTGGAGCGCGATGTCGGGATCTCCGTCGAAAGCCTGGCCGTATTCATCCGCTTCTGGCTTGCAACAACACCGGCTCTGCCGGAACCCGCGGCGAAAGCTGCGCGGGCGAAGGCTGGGGAGCGCTATGAGGCATTTATCTCGGCGCTCGGTCGGCGCCTCGCGCAGGGGCCGAAACTGCGGCAGGAGGTGTCGGAGGATGTGGAAGGGGTTGGCAGTTAACCAGAAACAAAGATCGTGTAGGTGTACGGCTTCGATCCAAATGACGGCTCGTAGGAAAGAGTGAAATCTATGGATTGATTAACTCAAGCCAGGCGTGAGTGACTGCGCTGCGGGCGCGTGGCTCCCGATCTGTGGCAGGCTTCCCTTTCTGTCTCAGTCCCCTGTGCCTTGGTCCAACTTTACAGCATGTTAGCCGACGTCGCATCGCGCGGCATTTTTGAGAGCACAACAAATGAACTCTTGCTCAATTGATGAGGAATGGGATCGGTACACCAAAGGTCTGTGCGAGCAGAACAAAGTTCAGCGACAGCACTGCAATTGCGCCGAGGATCGCGAGAACCCGCGTTACAGTTCCTATGGCGAAGGTACCCATGACGCAGCGACGCGATGTGAAGATAACCAGTGCGATCATTGGCACTGGCAGGGCGATCGACAGCACCACCTGACTCATCACGAGGGCGTCAGTGGCATTGTAGCCAACGGCGACAACAGCGAACGCTGGCACCATCGTCACCAGCCGCCGGACCCAAATCGGTACATGGAAGTGAAGGAAACCCTGCATGATCATCTGCCCGGCCATCGTGCCCACCACCGAGGACGACACACCCGAGGTGATCAACGACACTAGGAATACGGCGGCCGCAGCCGAGCCGAGAAGTGGTGTCAGTGTATGATAGGCGGTCTCGATTTCGGCCACGTTACTATGGCCTTGATGAAAGGCAGACGCTGCCATCATCACCATTGCCATGTTGACCATGCCGGCGACCGCGAGTGCGATCACCACCTCAATGTTCGAGAACCGTAGCACCTTGCGTCGGTCTTCGTCGTGACGGACCTCCGCACGATTTTGTGTTAAGCCTGAATGCAGATAGACCGCATGTGGCATCACCGTGGCCCCGATGATTCCGACCGCAATGGTCAGCGCGGTAGCGTCAGGCAGGTTCGGGGTCACCAGCCCCACGGCGGCGGAGCCCCAATCGATCGGTGCGATGAAAATCTCGATCAAGTAACACAACGAGATAATCGCGACCATTGTACCAATGATTAGCTCCATCGGGCGGAAACCCCGGCGCTCGAAGATCAAGATACCGTAGGTCACGATGGCGGTCACCACCATGCCCCAGATCAGCGGCATATTGAACAGGAGCGCCAAGCCGATTGCGCCACCGAGAAATTCAGCGAGGTCGGTGGCCATGGCGGCAACCTCACTAACCGCCCACATCGCCCAGACGACAGGGCGGGGAAAATTATCCCGCGACATCTCGGCCAGGTTCTTGCCAGTGACGATCCCCAGCCGCGCAGACAGGGACTGGAACAGCATCGCAATCAGGTTGGCCAGCAGGACCACCCACAGAAGCACGTAGCCATAGCCGGCACCCGCTTGGATGTTGGTCGCATAGTTGCCTGGGTCGACATAGGCGATTGAGGCTATCACTGCGGGACCGACGAAGAGGAACTTGCTGCCAAAGCCACGCCGCTCGCCAGAGAGAACGGCGCTCATACCACGGCGGGTGCGTTCTGTGCTGATCATCAAGCCTTCCTCTGTATGCCTAGGCTTCGTAATATAGCCAAGGCTTCATATTCTACAACGGCAAATATTATACAGGCTGAACATCAGATGCTGGGTGCAAAAATCAAGCCTTGGCTATATTGATTTCATTACATTCAAAATGCTACATTCCCTCGCACTTCAGATGAATGAGTTCAGGACCGCGATGACCGAACACGATACGCCCCCGGCCGAGATTTCGCCCACGGAACAGGCGGGGCGTTTCGCCCGTGCAAGAGAGAAGCAGTCGATGGCGATCCTGGAGGATTACGTTGAGATGATCGGCGACTTGATCGCGATGCATGGCGAGGCCCGGGTTGCCGATATTGCCGAACGTATGGGTGTGGCCCATCCTACCGCCACCAAGGCGGTGGCGCGGCTCAAGCGAGAGGGTCTGGCGACCTCACGCCCATATCGCGGGGTCTTCCTTACCGACAAGGGCGAAGCGCTCGCAAATTGGGTACGCGTTCGCCATCGAACGGTGGTCGACCTACTGATCGCAGTCGGCGTGCCTCAGGAAACCGCCGAGGCGGATGCAGAGGGGATCGAGCATCACGTCTCCCGTCGCACGCTGAAGGCCTTCGAAGCTTATTTGACTGACAAGTGATCACGTCGATGAGGTTCTGCGCGAACCGATAACTTCATGACTACGCTGATAATAATCAACGAGTCAGAGCAAGACTGGACAGTCTTGGGAAAGAGATTCCCGACACGTCGCATTGAACTCTTACAAATGCGAAATTCCATTGGCTACAAGTCTGCGCACTTCGGTAGTACGCCCAGAATTTCCCGGAAGTAAGCACTCCCTGTTCCCGAAATTGCGGTGGCCGTCACATGATCGGTACATCTCTGGTTCGGCGCCGTTGATTCCAGGTTTCGCCACGACCTAGTGACCGATGACATCCTACTTGGTGGGTGAGGCATGTTCCGCCGTTTTCCTGTCTTTGCACGCCACGCTACGAAGACCCTCGGAACCCTGTTGAGCTCTAGGCATTTACGGCTTTCTTAATCGACCCCGATCCAGGGCGGCCTGTTGGAGGCGCCCGTAAGGAGACGGGGCCAGCATGGCGAAGACCGATCAGAGACCAGAAGTGATCCGGAGAGGCGCGCGGATGCTGCGCACCGCGCTCGGGCCGGCGATCGCCGGGTTTCTGGAGGACCCCATGACCGTCGAGGTGATGCTCAACCCCGATGGGCGGCTCTGGGTCGACCGACTTTCCGAGGGGCTGGCCGACAGCGGCAAGATGCTGAGCGCAGCGGACGGCGAGCGCATCGTTCGACTGGTCGCGCACCATGTCGGCGTCGAAGTTCATAGCCTGTCCCCTCGCGTTTCCGCAGAACTGCCGGAAACAGGCGAACGCTTTGAGGGGCTGCTTCCGCCCGTGGTCGCCGCTCCGGCTTTCGCCATCCGCAAACCCGCCGTCGCCGTCTTCACCCTCGAAGATTACGTCACCGCCGGAATCATGACCGGGATGCAGGCCGAGGCGCTGCGCCTGGCGGTCGCCACCCGCGCCAACATCCTCGTCGCCGGCGGCACCTCGACCGGCAAGACCACGCTGACCAATGCGCTGCTCGCCGAAGTGGCCAAGACCTCCGATCGTGTCGTGATCATCGAGGACACCCGAGAGCTGCAATGCTCAGCGCCGAACCTCGTGGCGATGCGCACCAGGGACGGTGTTGCAAGCCTGTCCGATCTGGTTCGATCCTCGCTGCGTCTACGCCCCGATCGTATTCCGATCGGCGAGGTGCGTGGCGCCGAGGCGCTGGACCTGCTCAAAGCCTGGGGCACCGGCCATCCCGGCGGCATCGGCACCATCCATGCCGGTTCCGGGATCGGCGCGCTTCGCCGTCTCGAACAGCTCATCCAGGAAGCCGTCGTTACCGTGCCCCGCTCCATGATCGCGGAGACCATCGACCTCGTGGCCGTCCTGGGCGGTCGAGGTTCCGCGCGTCGTCTGCTCGAACTTGCCCGCGTCGAGGGCCTCGGGCCGGACGGCGACTACCGAATTTCCCGCGCCATTTCAGAAACCGCCACCACTCAAGAACCAGGAGATCCTGAACCGCGCCAGGTTTGCCGGAGGCTGATTTCG
>NZ_RAPJ01000083.1:0-6395 GCF_003703915.1 Salipiger sp. D13 | reverse complement strand
AACCCGCGCGAGATTTTGGGGGAAGCTACATCCGGGCTACGCCCGGCTTCCGCTTCCCCCAAAATCACCACCTGCGATGTCGCGCTGTTTCACCAGCGGTGTCGCTGCACATGGCGTCCCGGTTCCTGAAAACGGCATCCTTGTTGATGTCGATCTTTCGGCTTTGATCGAACGAATCGTGCTCGGTTCGACCACCACAGAAGCCGAGCGGGCCACCGTCGCTCAGCATGTGGCATCCGCCGGACTCAGCGATCGCCTTGAGTTGTCCACTCTTCTCGGACAGCCCCGATATGTATAGTGCACACCAATTAGGTGCCAGAGCAAGGCGAGCCCCAGCAGAATGATACACTACTCGGACAGTGCCCTCACAATTTCGGAAACGTTAGAGACTAACGCGATCGTTTGGATCCACTCGCTGCCAGATCAGGAGATGGGACCCAGCCGACGCATCCTCGAGGACCTTGAGAGCCTTTCCACCGGCGGCGGTTTCCCCGTCTTCGAGTATGCTGTCCGCAATCGTGTCGAACTGAGCGATCTCTTCAGGCAGTTAACCGTGCAGGCCGAGCAAGGATTGAGGCCAGTACTCCACGTCGATGCTCACGGCTCAGTTGCCGAAGGCCTCATGCTTGCTCCGAGCGGCGAACGTGTCGGTTGGGGCGAGATCATCGAAGACCTGCGGTCCCTAAATGTTGCGACGGCCAACAATCTCACCTGCATCTTTGCGCTGTGCTTCGGCCTGCATCTCTACAAACAGGTGAGCCTGAAACGCCCCGTGCCGGCTTATCTCTTTTGCGCCCCACCTGATAAAATCAGCGTCGGCTTCCTAGAGGCGCAAACACTGGCCTTCTATCGGGAGATGAGCCGAACCTCGAATGTGACGGCCGCATTCGAGGCGACACTCGGAGGCGTCATGCAGTCATTTCATTGTCAGGGCCTGTTCCTCCAATCACTGTTGCGATACATCCGAACCTACTGCATCGGTCGTATGCGGAAGGATCGCCTGGAGCGCATGGTCACTGCCGTTCTGCAACGTAACGGCATAGTAAACCCCTCCAGTGCACAACTAAAACAGGCCCGGCACCAGGTACGCGAATCTCTCAAACCAGGCCAGAAAGTGATCGATTTGTTCGCGCCATCCTTCCTGATCGACCGTGCGCCGGCATTCACCTATGCGGATCTCGACCGGATTTTGAAGCGCTCGGCAAACTCCGGGTCATCTCACCCGGGCGCAACATCAAAATGAACGCAGAGCCATCTCAGGCACGCCCGGTCATCAATGTCCGTTTTTCTCCCAAAATGTCATTCGAAGCAACTCCTGTGGCTCTCCACAGCAGTCAGACGTTCGATCACGTCATGTGCGCGGAATTGGGCGGCATCATGCATCCCAATGCGTGGCGAGCAAGAGCAGTATGCAGTAAGATCGGCTGGTTCGTCTCGGTCGAGATCGCCCGCTAAATCTTGTTGATTTCGACTGCACACCCAACACTCGTAAGGAGCGCCTGCATCCGACCGGCAGTGTTCTTTGGGATTGCCATTACCAGAAGTCGCTCGGCGCGTGACGCCGCCACGTAAATCTTCCGTGCATCCTCATCGGCGCCGTTTGTTGTGTCGCCCTCAAGATAATCCAGTATTCTTCCGGCTTTTTGGCTCGTCATCACGACACACACCGCCGGGAATTCCAGCCCCTTTGCAGAGTGAATTGTGCGTGGCGGTGGCGCATCCACTGGTGCAGCCGCCAGAGCAGTCGCGAGGTTGGCATGCGATCGAAGACGCTGATTGACATTTAGGCCCCTAACCATGTCGGCTTCGACAGATAGGCGAGCCTTGGCGAGCCATTGGCTGGGAGTTTCTCCCGGCTCGTATCTGAGTTCGTTCGCCACGGCGATGACATCTGGCCGCCAGCGCCCGTCTATCATACCGCTTTCGGCGAGATGGGCGTGGTAGTCGCCCATCGTCCCGATGTGGCCCTGTATGAACAGGATTATCCTGTGCAGGGACGCCAGTGCTTCCCGGCGACCGCCGGAGGTAAAGGAAAAATGATAGCTCATCACAGCCTGCGCTAGGAGCAGCGATTTTTCGTTCGTTTTGCCCAAGGTGGGCTGTCCGATCGCTTTCGAGGCGCTTGATAGCGTTGATGCCAATAGCGGTGCGTGCCCAATCGTAATGTCCAGCGAACGGACTAGGTCAGCAAACTTTGCCCCAATCGCGGTCGAGACACCGTTCCCACTATAGGACAGCAGATGGATCGGCGTTGCATCGTCCTTGTGCTTACCGATGGCCTCGTCTTTATCGACCCGTGCGCTCGGCGGACGCAACGCGACGATGGCCGAGCAAATCGCTGCCGTTGACCTAAAATTCCCGTTCATCACGAGCCGTTCTGAAGGATCGAACGTAGCTGCGAAGTCGAGCAACTCGTTGGTGATGCCGCCCCGGAACTTAAAAATCGACTGTTGAGGATCGCAGATCACTTTTACAGACAGCCCTGATCGGCGCAGCCAATGGACCACGGAAAGGTCGGATGGATTGCAGTCCTGCGCTTCATCGACAACGATTTCGCGAAAACGGGCGGCGAGCGCCTTGCCAACACGCTCGGCAAAGTTCGTGTCCCCAAGCCGTTCGGCTACGCACGACCGTACATCGTCAAAATCGACCAGCCCATTGGCCCGTGCGCTTTGGATGATCCTGCGGGCGCATGTTTCCCAAGCTGCGGGATTCCGCTCTGTCGTGTCGAACCCGTGTTCTCCAGCGCGAGCAGCATCGATCGCACCTGTCTTCCTGTCGAAGCACTCGAGGGTCAGCGCATGCGCTTTCGCAAAAGGTGGCTTCACCTCCCAATTATTCTTGTCGACCACCAATTGCGGCAACACCGTGCAGCCAGGGATGCCGAACGGGGCAATGAAGAACTGCCACAGGAACCGGTCAAATGTACCGATGAAGCTCGGAAACAGCGGTGAAGTCAGCAGCCCGAACAAGCCCAGGCGGCTCTGAAGCTCATCCACCGCGGCGTTGGTGAAGGACAGAAAAGCGACGCCACGCTTGTCGTCAGTTCGGTCGGCGAGATGCCGGGCACGTTCAACCAGCGTGCGCGTCTTGCCAGCGCCCGGGCACGCCGTCACAAAGGCCGAACCATCGTGAATGATGACCGTCTTCTGTTGGCCGGTTGGACAATAAGGTGCGGTCACGGCGCCACCACGGCTTGGATCGCAGCTGCCATGTAGTCTGGGACCACAAAGGTGTCTTCGCCATCTTCTACCAACCGTGCAAGCACTTGGGCGAAGTCGCCCTTGCGGGTCGTCTTGAATAGATCATGGACAGCTTGCGCACGCTCATCGCCGGACAGCGCTGCAACGGCGTCCCACTTTTTCTGCGATCTTGGGTGAAGAGTCAGATAGGCCTTGCGAAGGATATTGCCGTTCCCGGCCTCAAGCAGTTCGGCCTCCAGCGAGTAGGTGCTGGTAAGGACTGCAAGATGCGCCGTTGCATCCAAGTCCTCGGCGAGCTTTTCTAGGGCCGCCTTCCGCTTCTCGCCCGGAAGCGCCGACACCGGCGCCGGAGCGACTTTTCCCTTGTAAGCAGGTGTCAATGGTTCCGCCCCCTTGATCCCATCCGCCACGTCATCCTTGGATAGAGCGGTGTCTTCCACATTTAATTGCACCGCATCTGGATCAGGAATGCCCCCCTCCGGATTCTCGGCATCATCTTCATCGCCGTCTCCGCCGGTCGCCTTGTCGCCGTCTGTCATGATGACGACGCGGTCCGCGATCCGCGTGCCGTTGACAGCGGACAGCAGCAACGTCGCGTAGGGGCCGAAATCCACGCCGTCGATCGGGATGAAGACGGCTGAACGAAAGAGACGGAGTTTGTCCTTGTCGGATTTCAAGGTGTGGTGCTCCGCGATCGCGGGCAATAACAGCGCCTCGGCAATCCCTTCCACCAGAAGGACCCGGCCGCCGAATAATAGCGCGGCTTTGGTGACATCCAGATACCTGTCCACCTTGCGGCGATCGATGGGATCAAGCTCCATCCGAGCAAGCGCGATGCAGCGAGTGGAGCGGCGGGAAGCGGCGGCTGCGACTGCCGTCGCAAGGCCATCAGTAGGCTCGACACTTTCTTCGGGGCCACTTCGCGCGAGGGAATCTTCGGTCACAATGGAAACGGAGGCTGGAGATTGGGAGGCACTGGCGTCTTCAGTCTTGGTCTCGGGTGATGCGATGATGGATTTGAAGACCACCAGCCGGTCGCTGCTGACCCACGCAGACAGATTGGGGGAATGGGTCGCCACGATTACTTGTAGCTCGCCGGCTGGTCCATGTGAGTTCGTCGTTGGCTGCTTGCGCGAGGCGTCAGCTCGGTCACGCAAGAAAGCAAGCACGGCGGCCTGCAATTGCGGGTGCAGATGGGCTTCGGGCTCTTCCACCAAAAACAGCGTGAGGTCAGCCGATTGCACTTTCTCAAGCTCAACCGCAATGATCGCCATGAACAGGAGGTTCGCGTAACCGTGGCCGGAGTAGCGCAAATCTTCCGGCACCACGCCATGATCGGCGAGCTTAAAGCGCAGATCCCGTGCGATGTCGATAAGAGACTCGTCGGATGCGAATCCGAGCGAAGCGGTCTGCCGTCGAACCCCTGAGGTAAGTTCAGACAGGCCCCTTTCCACAGCACCGTCCACACTCGTCAGGACGTCATGCGAATGGCTGCGTGCGAGGTGCTTTGCCAGTTCGTCAGGCGTGGTCTCGCCGAGAAAGTGATTCAATAGCGCCATGATGCGCGTCGGATTGCCGGACGCCAGCGTCCGTTTTGCATCCCGGAGCGGCGGCAAATAGACATGACGCACCATGTCTTGGCAGCCGGGCTCCGGCGCGTTGCCTTCCCTGCCAGCCCAAACCGTCGGTCGGACACCCGTCTGGCTGCCATCAAATCGTAATCCGAATAGAGCTTTGGTCAGCGTCGTATCCGTGGCAGCGCTGATCAGGCGCCCTTGCTGGCCGGTTGTCAGGTCCGAGAAATGCGCTTCGAGTTCGAAGTGTGGGGCAGCGCTCTGAAACCTTACATCTGTTGGCTCGCAATAAATCTCGCGGCGGCTGCCGAGCGGTATCGTTAGGAGGCGGATCGCATCAATCGCGTTGCTCTTGCCACCGTTGTTCTCGCCCACCAACACAGTAAGGTCTGGCTGAAAATCGATCTCACAAATGTCGAAGGAACGGAAGTTTTTCAGTTTTACTGAAGATAAATACATTCACTGCCCCAAGATGCTATTTTAATGCCGTTGTCACAGAGGCTACGACTAAACGGGCTCATTCTGCCATACCTTGATGGCAGCCGCAGAACGTTCCATCGCTTAAGCGGCCTTGTTGCCCGGGCCACTTGAGCTGTTACGCTACCCATGTCCGCGACCAGAATCGATAGCCGGCCGCGCGCTGGCGCACTGACAGGGGGAACAAGCATGGACCAGAACTACGCCGGACAGATTGCAGCCTTGCTCAACACGCGCAATCAGCTCGTCAAAAACTACGATGCGAAGGACATCCTCGGTGCTCGCGCACGATTCCTTTTCGAAGTGCGAGATGATCAAGTCGTCGGTTGCGTCGAAGTAAAAAAAGTCCAGTGGTACCAAGCGGAAGTCAGTCACCTCACGGTCCACCGGGATTATTGTCGGAGGGGAATCGCGCAAGCGCTTCTCACTTTAGCTACTGCGCGCGCGAAAAAAGACAGAGCCCGCATCTTGCAGTGTACTATCAGGGAAAACAATGAAGAGAGTACGGGCTTGTTTGTGAAGAACGGGTTCGTGCGCACAGCCTTGTTCTTGTATCCCGACACCGGAAACAATGTCGGGGTCTATCAGAAGGTGATTTCGCCTCCCGAAGCTTCCGAATTGAATGTAGTACCCGGCTGATAACACTTTTCATTGCGCTTTCGCGCATGTCGCCAGTTTGCCGGCAACTGTCGAACGAAGTGGTGAAGAGGGATAGCGAATTACATTAGGTCCTCAAGTGAGATCCTGCACCAGACCACCTGTAATCGGTTCCATTCCAGTCATCCGATCAACGCGCAGCGAAGGTCAGCTCTCCGCCCTCCCTGTAGGTGACCCAAGGTTCCGCGGCGCGATATTGGCGGAGTGTCCTCTTCTGTGATCTGGCAGAGCTCACTTCGCACGCGCAGAGAAGGTCCGGAATCCGCCCTTTGCGTCAAATCCTTGGGGCAGATAGGGCCTTACTAGCGAAGACAGCAGATGTGGGGCGGACGTAGCGTTCAATTGAAGGATCCTTTTCGGACAATAGCTGCGACCACATCGGGAAGCGCTTGTACCGACAACTTTGAGGATGCTGCATCCAGAACTAAAAGCGCGCTAGACAGATATGGAGTAAGCGCTGTCACCGCGGCACGCCTGTTCAGCT
>NZ_RAPJ01000082.1:0-8384 GCF_003703915.1 Salipiger sp. D13 | reverse complement strand
GATGAATCCCGCACGGGATTTGTGCAACAGAGCCGCGCGCCATCGCAGAAGTGCTGGAACTCTAGAGACCATTGTCGGCAACGGCCTTGACCAGCATATGTCTTGCACTGGCAGCGCTATGACGGAGCAACACCCGCATGATGAAAGACAAACGGACGGAACCACCGGGACGGGTGCGGTTCGTCCTTGGCGCGGCGGTCTTCCTTCTCCTGAGCGGTGCCGCGTTCTGGGCCATCGCCGCGTTCGTGGGAGACGGGATGCCCCGGTTCGATCCGCGGCTGGTCGCACCGGGCTCGTTGGCGCTGATTGCGCTGTTCCTCCTGGTTTATTTCCTGGCGGACGGGCTGCGGCTCTACTTCGTCCTGCGCGCCCTGGACGCGCCTGTGACCCTGGGCCAGATCATGCCGCTCGTGTTCGTGAACCTGTTCTTCTCGAACATCACGCCGTTGGCGACCGGGGGCGGCTTTGCCCAGATCTGGTACCTGCAACGCTGCGGTGTCGGTGTCGGGCTTTCGGCGGCGGCAACGACGATCCGGACGATCCTTGCCATGCTGGTGATCTTCGTCTCGGCGCCGCTGTTCCTCGTCTTGGCGCCGGAGGTCGAGATCGCTGGCAGCTCCGGCGCGCTGGCGAACACCATCGCCGGGGTGATCGCGGTGTACATGGCGGGGTTTCTCGTGCTGCTTCTGCGCCCGGCCTGGATGGTCGCCGTGTGCGAGTGGGGCCTGGCAGGGCTGCAGCGGATGCACCTGCTCGGGCAGGCGCGCCGCGCCGCATGGGCAGAGGCGTTGCGCCGTGAGGCCGGGTCCTTTTCGGACGGCTTCGGCCGGTTCCTCTCTGGTGCGCCGCAGCTATCGGTCTCGGCGGTGCTCGCGACACTGGCGTTCCTGCTTGCCCTCTTTGCAATGCCGGCGCTCCTCATGGCGCTGCTCGGGCTCGAGCCGGACTGGCTGACCGTGATCGGAACGCTCTCGGTGGTGACGTTCCTGATGTATTTCGCACCGACGCCCGGAGGGGCCGGGTTCTCGGAGTTGGCCTTCGCAGGGCTCATGGCCGGGCAGGTGGGCGAGGGGCAGCTGCTTCTTGTCATCTTCGCCTGGCGGCTCTTGACGATCTACCTCGGAATGGCGATCGGAGCGGTCGTGTCGCTCCGGATCCTGCGGCCGGGAAGGATATACACGTGAAGCACCGCAAGTTCCTCTCGCTGCTGCTTCTGGTCAACGTCTCCGTGCTGCTCGCGGTGCTGGGGTACAAGATCTACCTCTATGTCAACGCGCCCACCGGGAGCGCGCTGCTGGTGTCGCAGATCGAACGGATCGAGGAGGCGGACCGGGATCGCGAAACCCTGAGCCTTGCGGTGGTCGGGCAGGCCAACAATTCGATTGGCGTTTTCGAGAACGAGATCCTGCCTCGGATCAACGCGTCAGATGCTGATTTGATGGTTTCTGCGGGCAACATCGTCAGCGCCGGTGGCGAGGACAAGTACCGCGCCCTCCTCGGCACGCTGGGCCATCTGCGCAAGCCTTACCTGCTGACCTTTGGCCAGAACGAGGACGAAGAGTTCGGCGCAGGTCGGTTCTACCAGCGGTTCGGGCCCTATTTCTATTCCGTCAGCCTCAATGCGGCCCGATTGGTCTTTCTAGACGCCACCGGGCGCACCCCGACCGACTGGCAGGAGCGCTGGCTGCGCGACATTCTGCACGCGCGAGATGCGCGACCGATCCTCGTCTTCCTCGGGCACCCGTTGCTGGACCCGGTGCCCGACACCCTGTTCGAGCCCGACACGGGGGCCTGGTCCGAGCCGGAGGGCCGGGCGCGGCTTCTTGACCTGCTGGAGGAGCTGGGGGTCGACGTGGTGATCTCGGCCGGGGCGTCGACCTATTCCGACCAGACCGTCGACGGCATCCGCCACATCGTTACCGGCGGGGCGGGCGGGCTGGTGCTGAACGACGACACGAGCTTCTACCACTACCTCGAACTGGAGGTCGGGCCGGGCGGCGTCGATGTCGCCATGATACCGGTCGAGACCGCGCCGAGCCCGCTCGCCCGGCGGATCGAGGGGGTTTGGTTCTACATCTACGCGCTTTTCTACGTCGGAATCTGGAACTTCCTGCTGGGGTTCACGCTGCTCGTGCTGCTGGGGGTGTACCTCTACGACAAGCTGTTCCGCGACCGGAGCTATTATCCAAGCTACGACATGCCCGATCCGGTCGATCTCGGGCGTCCGATGCGCATCGCCATGTTCACCAACTCCTATCTGCCGTTCACGGGGGGCTTGCCGCTGTCGGTCGAGCGTCTAAAGCGCGGGCTCGAGGCACGGGGACACGAGGTCCTGGTGGTCTGCCCGTCCTATGGCACGACCCTGACCGAGCCGAGCGTCTGGCGCGTGCCGGCGCTTGCGCGCGAGGGCTCCATGATCCGGCTGGCGAACCCGTTCCACCTGCACACCTGGAGGCGCCTGAGGGAGTTTGCCCCGGATGTCGTTCACCTGCATCATCCGTTCTGGCTGGGAACGCTCGGGCTGCGACTGGCGCGTCGGCTCAAGGTTCCGGCAGTCTTCACCTATCACACCCGGCTGGAACATTTTGCGCATATCGTGCCGCTACCGGGCGCGCTATTCCGCAATGTCGTGGCACACTGGATCATCAACCGGTTTGCCAATCGCTGCGACAGCGTCATCGTTCCTACCCCTGTCACCCGCGATTACATACGCCTGATCGGCGTCGATGTGCCGGTGGACGTGCAGCCGACGGGGGTAGACACCGAGCTTTACTGCAGCCAGGTGCCCGAACGGTTGAGGGACCTGCGCCATAAGGTGAATCCCGACGGTCGCCTTCTGCTGGTGACAGCCGCGCGCCTGTCGCCGGAAAAGAACCTGTCTTTCATCCTCAGGGCGATGGCCGCCCTGCGGGATCGTGGCGCCCCCGGCTTCCGGCTCCTGGTACTCGGAGAGGGGGATGAACGGCCGAGGCTGGAGGCGATGATAGAGGATCTGGACCTGCAGGACTGCGTACGCCTTGTGGGGGCGGTGCCCTCGGACGAGGTGCCGTCCTGGCTGACGATCTCGGACATTTTCGTCTTTGCGTCGGCTGCCGAAACGCAAGGCATGGTGGTGCTCGAGGCGATGGCGGCGGGCCTGCCTGTGGTTGCCGTGAACTCCAGCGGCATTGATGCCTTCGTCGAGAACCGGGAGACCGGCTACGCGACGCCCGAGGACCTCGAGATCTGGACCGAGACGCTGCACGGGCTGATGGTCTCGAACACGAAGCGCGAGGTCATGGGCGGCGCTGCACGGGAAGCTGCGATGAAGCACTCCGTCGAAGCCTTCTCGGCCTCGGTCCTGACGATTTACGAGGCCGCCATATCCAGAAAGACCGCCAGTCAGAAGAAGGACGTGTGATTGGGTCCTGCTTTGCGCCGATCAGGCCCGCGCCCCGGGTCATGCCGAACGGATCACCGATATCCGCGCCGGGATCGACGTGCCGATCGTCGATGCCGAGGACTGGCAGACCCGCAGCAGCGGCATTGATGCGCAGAGCGGCGTGCTCGCCGTCGATTTCGCCAGTGGCGACCGGCTGCTGTTCGAAGGGCACGAGACCGCCGACATGATCGAGGCCTTTGTCACCTTCGGCTGACTGGCGCTCCCTTACCAGAAGACGAACAGGATTGCCGCCATCGCGAAGGCCAGAACCGCGCCCCAGAGACGGACGTCCAGCAATCCGCCATTGGCGCGCCGGTCGCTGGAGAAGGCGGCGCGGGCGTCCCAGATGACATCTTCGCCCGGTGCCTCGGTCTGCGGGAAGACGGTCCGCGACAGCACGGCATGCAGGAGGCAGGCGCCGATGGTCATGATCGACACGGTCACGGTGAAATGCAGCGGCCAGATGCCGACCTGCCCAAGCGCGAACAGCACCACGCCCAGAAGGTGCATCGAGATCATCGTGAAGAAGGCCGATTTCTCGCTGGCTTTCCGGTCGATGGCGCCAAGGAAATACACCGCGACGATGGGCGGCACGATGATCGAGAACGCCTGCTGCAGATATTGCCAGATGCCGCCCGCGTACTGGATCAGAGGCGCGATGCCCACGGCCACCACCATGAACAGCGCTGTGCAGAGCATCCCGTACTTGCGCGAGGTTTCCGGCTCGACGGGCTCTTCGGGCTTGGTGATGAAGTCATGCACCACCAGTGTCGAAGAGCTGTTGAGCGTGGAATCCACCGTCGACATGATCGCCGCGACGAGACCCGCAAGCACCAGGCCGGTCAGGCCGGTGGGCAGGATCTGCGTGATCATCACCGGGAAGACCATGTCCTGTTCCGGCAGGTCCGGCAGAAGCGGCACCGCCATCGCGCCCGGCAGCACCATGACGAACAGCGGGATGCACTTCAGCAGGCCGCCAAGGATCGCGCCGCGCTGCGCATCGGGCACGGAGCGCGCGCCAAGAACCCGCTGCACGACATACTGGTTCGTCACCCAGTACCAGAAGCCCAGCATCCACACCCCGAGGAACAGCCCCGGCCAGGGCAGATCGGGATCGTCCAGCGGCTTGACCATGTCGAGATGGCCTTCGGGCAGCGCCTCCTGCACCCGCGCCCATGAGAAATCCAGCGACTGGAACATCAGATACGCGGTGATCGAACAGCCCACCAGCAGGATGATCGCCTGAAGCACGTCGGTATAGACCACGGCCTTGAGCCCCCCCGTCGCGGCATAGCCCCCGGCGAAGAGCCCGATGGCGATGCAGGCCGCCCAGAGCGGCACCTGCGGGAAGAACGTCGTGAACACCACGCCCCCGGCATAGAGTCCGCCTGCGGTGTCGACGAAGACCGTGAAGAACACCGTCAGACCCGAGAAATACAGCCGCACCCGGCGCGAGTAGCGCTTGTCGAGCCATTCCGGCGTCGTTGTGACCTTTGATTTCAGGTAGAGCGGCGCGAAAATGAAGGCGAGAAGCAGCAGCGGGATCCCCGACATCCATTCGAAAGCCGAGGTCGCGATGCCGGTCGCATAGGCCGACCCGGTCAGCCCGATGATCGTGGTGGTCGAGATATTCGACGCGAACAGCGACAGCCCGATCGCACCCCATGTCAGCGACCGCCCGCCAAGGAACAGATCTTCGCCGGTTTTGGTCTGTTTTGAAACCCATATGCCGATGGCAATGACAATCACGAGATAGATCGCGATGACGGTCAGATCGAGGCTCGTGATTGCGCCCTGAACGGATTGCATTGGGTCTCCTTCGTTTTTCCACCTAGGGGAACTCTGGTCCGAACCGGGGGGTATCCGGAAATGTTCCAAGGTTTTTCAACTTTGAGGGGAAAATGGGCAAGGCGCGGATTTCTCGTGCAGGTTGAACTTTTGCGGGAATTTCCCGGAACCCTCCGGTATGCGGACCGTTGGCCTCACACGGGGTCGCAACAGCGTGACCGCATGGAACCCGATGCTTGACCAGAGCCCACAAACGCGCCCCGCAGCGCGACCAAGGGAGTTTGCCTGATGAACGACACCACGATGTTTCACCGCTGGGGCGTATGGGGGATGCGCGCTCTTGCGCTTGTCCTGATGATCTGGGGCGCGGCGCTGCTCTGGGTCGGCGGGCAGGTCGCGCTTGCCGGAGGCGCATGGACCTATGCCATCACCGGGGCGCTGATGCTGCTGGGTGGCCTGGTGCAGCTTTCCGGACGGCTGCGCGCCGGGGCGGCGCTGCTGGTGCTGGCGCTGCTGGTCACGCTGGGCTGGTCGGTCTTCGAGATCGCTGCCAAGGGCTTCATGCCCGCCTGGGGCATGGACCTCGCGGGCCGTGCCGGGCTGCTGACCCTGATCGTCGGGCTGGACGTGGTCCTGCTGCTGGTCGGCATGGCCTCGCCCTTCCGCGCCGGCTGGGCGCGCCCCCTGGGCTTCGGCGCGATGGCCGTCGGAGTTGCCGTCGTGGCAGGCATCGTTGCGCTACTCTGGGAGCGGCCTGCCTCGAGCTCCGGCACTGCCACGGCCTCCGAAGACACCGGCGGCGCAGCGCAGGCCGACTGGACCCATTACGGCGGCTCGCCGCTCGGGCAGGGCTATACCGAGGCGGGGCTGATCTCGCCCGCGAATGTGTCGGGCCTGACCGAGGTCTGGCGTTTCCGCACCAAGGATCTGCCGCCCTCGGACAAGGTGTCCTACTCGGCGCAGAATACCCCCGTCTACGCGGACGGGCGGCTGTTCGTCTGCTCTCCGTCCAACCATGTCTTCGCACTCGATCCGGCGAGCGGCGACCTGCTCTGGGGCTACGACCCCGAGGTGCCGGAAAAGGCGATGGAGCCGCTGTTCTCGGTCGCCTGCCGCACCGTGGGCTTTCATGATCCCGACACCGGGCTTGGTGCGGATGCGGCCTCGGATGAGGGCATGCCCGCCGCCGATGTCACCGCGCAAAGCTGCGGGGCCAAGGTGCTGGTCTCGACCGTCGATGGCCGCCTGACCGCGCTCTCGGCGGCGGATGGCGCAATCTGCGAGGATTTCGGAGATGGCGGCACCGTTGACCTGACCGAAGGGATGGGCATGCAGGTGTCGGGCTTTGCCTCGAACAGCTCCGGCCCGACGGTGCTGGGCGATACCATCGTGATCGGCCAGCAGGTGTCTGACAACCAGCAGCGCGATGCGCCCTCGGGCGTGGTGCGGGCCTATGACGCCAACACCGGCGATCTGCTGTGGGCCTGGGACGCGCTGCGGCAGGGCATCGCGCAGGAGCCGCTGGAAGAGGGCGAGGTCTATCCGCGTGGCACCCCCAACATCTGGAACGTGATCTCGGGCGATCCCGAGGCGGGGCTGGTCTATGTCGGCACCGGCAATTCGGCCAACGACCACTACGGCGGCACCCGCACCCCCGAGGAAGACCGCTTTACCGCCGCCATCGTCGCCATCGACATGCAGACCGGCGAGACGGTTTGGGATTTCTCCACCATGTCCCATGACCTTTGGGATTACGATGTCGGCGCGCAGCCTGCCGTGATGGATATGGAGATCGAGGGCGAGACGCGCCGCGTCGTGGTCGCCGCCGTGAAGACCGGCAGCATCTTCATCCTGGATGCCGCCACCGGCGAGCCCCTGCGCCCGGTCGAGAACAAGCCTGCGCCGCAGGGCAACGGCCCCCTTCCCGGCGACCGGCTGTCGGAAACGCAGCCCTATTCCACCTACTATCCCAACTTCGCCGGCATGCCGACGGACGGCATGCAGGAGCGCCTGACCGCCGCCCACACCTGGGGCATCGGCATGATCGACGAGGCCATGTGCCGCCGCGATTTCCTGAAGATGGACTATGACGGCACCTACACGCCCCCCTCGGACAATCCCGGCGGCGTGCTGCTGTTCCCCGGTGCCATCGGCGGGCTGAACTGGGGCGGCATAGGCCTCGATACCGAACGGCAGATCCTCGTCACCAACAACTCGCGGCTGGCGAACCACCTGACGATGTATCCGCGCGAAGAGGTCGACGCCCTGCCCATCGGCGAAGGCGGTCTGCATTACGCGCAGGAGATCGTGCCGCACTGGAAATCGCCCTGGGGGATCACCCGCCCGACCTGGCTCTCGGCGCTGGGGATGCCCTGCATCGCTCCGCCCTGGGGTATGATCAACGCCACCGATCTTGCCACCGGAGAGCTGCTCTGGAGCAAGCCGCTTGGCACCGGCTACGACAGCGGCCCCATGGGCATGCCGAGCCGTGTGAAGGTGCCGCTGGGCACGGCGAACCTCGGCGGGCCACTGATGACATCGAGCGGGCTGACCTTCATTGCCGCAGCGCAGGACAATTTCCTGCGCGCCTATGGCACCGAAAGCGGTCAGCTGCTGTGGCAGGGGAGGCTGCCCGCCGGCGGCCAGTCCTCGCCGATGAGTTACGTACACGAAGGGCGGCAGTATGTCGTTCAGGGTGCTGCGGGTCACTCGATGCTCAAGACCGAGATCGGGGATTATGTCATCGGTTATGCGCTGGAGACCAAGTAGGCCCGTGCATGGGTATATAGATAATCGAAACCATGCAGCTCGCGAGCTTTCTGTTCGCGAGCTGCCCAGCTTGGCAGACAAATCGCTGTTGTTGCGTTCCCTCTCTGACGACACGAAGGGCGGGGGCTAAGCCGCTCCGCGCCACTGGCGCGCGTGGCTGGTGTTGCGGTCCGGGACTCTTGGCAGGCCGCTGAAAAACTCCGGCGTCGACGGGCGTTGTTGCACAACCTGAGCCGGTGAGGATTCACAGCCGGAATCCAGCAAGTTAGTAAGGCATCATGCCGAAGCCGACGCCAACCCGCTACCGCACCACGAACTGGTCCGCCTACAATACCGCGCTGCGCAAGCGCGGTGAGATGCTGATCCACGGACCGGCAGGGCATTGCGCAGCAATGTCCCGTGTATG
>NZ_RAPJ01000081.1:0-12321 GCF_003703915.1 Salipiger sp. D13 | reverse complement strand
CATTTCGACGCGGCCGCGCTGGCCGCGCTCGACGGGCAGGAGGTCGTGGCCCGTGGGCCGGGCGCGCAACCGCTGGCCGTGGCACGGCTGCTCGACCGAGCGCGGGGGCAGGGGCTGCCGCCGGAGCCACAGCTGGTGCAGGGCTGGATGGTCGAGCCGGTGGCGCGCCCCGCCCGGTCGCTCTGGGTGTGGGGCGCGGGTCACGTGGGCCGCGCCATCGTCGCGACGCTCGCGGGTGTGCCGGAGCTTGCGATCACCTGGGTCGACACCGGTCCGGAGCGCTTCCCGGCCGAGGTGTCGGCGGGCGTGACCGTGGTGCCCGCCGCCGAGCCCGCGCGGCTGGTGCGCCATGCGCCGCGCGATGCGGAGCACCTGATCCTGACCTACAGCCACGAGCTCGACTTCGCGCTCTGCCACGGGCTGCTGGCGCATGGCTTCGGCTTCGCCGGGCTGATCGGCTCCGAGACGAAATGGGCGCGGTTCCGATCCCGGCTGCTGACGCTGGGTCATGCGGATGCGCAAATCATGCGCATATGCTGTCCGATTGGGCAGAAATCGCTGGGCAAGCATCCGCAGGCCATTGCCATCGGCGTGGCGGCGCAGCTACTTGGGCGGCAAACAGGGGACAGGGCGTGTCAGACACACTTCTCAGCATCCGGGGCCTGACCAAGGCCTATCCCGGCGTCGTGGCCAACGACGACGTCTCCTTCGACATCCTGAAGGGCGAGATCCACGCGCTTCTCGGAGAGAACGGCGCGGGCAAGTCGACGCTGGTGAAGATGATCTTCGGTCTCGTGAAGCCGGACCGTGGCGAGATGGTCCTCGACGGGGCGCCCTATGCGCCGGGCCAGCCCTCGGACGCACGGCTGTCGGGCGTTGCGATGGTGTTCCAGCACTTCTCGCTGTTCAACGCGCTCGACGTGGCCGAGAACGTGGCACTGGGCATGGAGACGCCGCCGCCGATGCGCGACCTCGCACGGCAGATCAAGGAGGTCTCGGAGACCTACGGGCTGCCGCTCGATCCGCACCGGATCGTGGGCACGCTGTCAGCCGGCGAGCGCCAGCGGGTCGAGATCATCCGCTGCCTGTTGCAGAACCCGCGGCTGCTGATCATGGACGAGCCGACCTCGGTGCTGACGCCGCAGGAGGTCGAGATCCTGTTCGACACGCTACGCAAGCTCAAGGCCGAGGGAACGTCGATCCTCTACATCTCGCACAAGCTGGAAGAGATCCGCACGCTCTGCGACGAGGCGACGATCCTGCGGCTGGGCAAGAACGTCGGCACCTGCACCCCGCGCGATGTGACGGCGCGGCAGATGGCCGAGATGATGGTGGGCTCGAGCTTCGCCACCCCCGAGGCCCGTGCCGGCGAGACCGGCGAGGTGCTGCTGAAATGCGACGCGCTCTCGCTGCCGGCGCCGGGGGCCTTCGGGACGCCGCTGCGCGAGGTGTCGTTCGAGGTCCGCGCCGGCGAGGTGCTGGGCATCGGCGGCGTCGCGGGCAACGGGCAGGACGAGCTTCTCGCCGCGCTGTCGGGCGAGCGGCTGTCGCCGAAGGGCTCGATCTGGTTCCGCGGCCGCGACATCAGCCGCGACGGCCCGATCCGGCGCCGTGACGCAGGCCTGCTGTCGGGCCCCGAGGAACGGCTCGGCCACGCGGCGGCGCCGAACATGAGCCTGACCGAGAACGCGGTGCTGACCGCCTCGCGGCGCAAGGGCCTTCTGTCGCGCGGCTTCATCGACTGGCGCAAGGCGCAGGGCTTTGCCGAGGAGGTGATCGACCGTTTCGACGTGCGCACGCCGGGGGCGGGAACCGCCGCCCGGGCGCTGTCGGGGGGCAACCTGCAGAAGTTCGTCGTCGGACGCGAGATCATGCAGGGCCCGGATGTCTTCGTGGTCAACCAGCCGACCTGGGGCGTCGATGCCGCGGCGGCGGCGGCGATCCGGCAGGCGCTGCTGGATCTCGCGGCACAGGGCGCGGCGATCATCTGCATCAGCCAGGACCTCGACGAACTCATGGAAATTTCCGACCGCTTCGGCGCGCTGAACGAGGGGCGACTTTCGCCCACCCGCCGGGTGGCGGAACTGGATATCGAGAAGATCGGCCTGATGATGGGCGGTGCACACGACATGGAGGTGGCCCATGTGGACGGCTGACGTGCCGGAACAGGCGGTTGTTTTCCGCGACGAACGGACCATCGCTCGCGGCAGCGGAGGCGCGCGATGATCCGGCTCGAGAGACGACCGACGCCGTCGCGGCTGTGGACGGGGATCACGCCGATCCTCGCGGTGATCCTGACCATGGTGGTGGGCGGGATCATGTTCGCCGCGCTCGGCAAGCCGCCGCTCGAGGCGATCCGCACGATCTTCTGGGATCCGCTGTTCCACCCTCAGTTCGCGTCGTATTCGCGGCCGCAGCTGCTGGTGAAAGCGGGGCCGCTGATCCTTATCGCGATCGGTCTGTCCGTTGGCTTCCGCGCGGGCATCTGGAACATCGGGGCCGAAGGGCAATACATCATGGGCGCCGTCACCGGCGCTGCCGTGGGGCTGGCCTTCTACCCGTCCGAGAGCATCCTGCTGTTCCCGCTGATGGTCGTCGCCGGTGCGCTCGGTGGCTGGGCCTGGGCGATGATCCCGGCGATCCTCAAGACCCGCTTCGGCACCAACGAGATCCTCGTGTCGCTGATGCTGGTCTACGTGGCCGAGAACATCCTGGCCTCGGCATCGTCGGGCTGGCTGCGCAACCCCGAAGGCATGGGCTTTCCCGGCTCGCGCAACTTCAAGCAGTGGCCGGCGGTGCAAAACGTCGAGCTTCTGCCGGACACCGGGATGCACTGGGGCGTCATCGCGGCGCTGATCGCGGTCATCGCGGCCTACGTGCTGATGGCGCGCCACATCCAGGGCTACAACGTCCGGCTCACCGGCGAGGCACCCCGCGCGGCGCGCTTCTCGGGCGTGTCGCCCACGCGGATCGTGTTCCTCTGCCTCGGCATCTCGGGCGCGCTTGCGGGCATGGCCGGGCTCTTCGAGGTGACGGGCCCGGCGGGGCAGATCACCATCGACTTCAACTCGGGCTATGGCTTCACCGCGATCATCGTGGCGTTCCTCGGGCGGCTCAATCCCTTCGGCATCCTGCTCGCGGGTCTGCTGATGGCGCTGACTTACATCGGAGGCGAGCTGGCGCAGCTCATGCTCGGTCTGCCGGGCGCGTCGATCCAGCTGTTCCAGGGAATGCTGCTGTTCTTCCTGCTCGCGACCGACGTCTTCACAAACTATCGCATCCGGTTCGGCACCGGGGAGGTGGCCTGATGGATCCCGTTCTTCTTGTCGCCTCGATCATGGTGTCGGCAACGCCGATCCTGCTCGCCGCCCTCGGCGAGATGGTGGTCGAGAAATCCGGCGTGCTGAACCTCGGGGTCGAGGGCATGATGATCACCGGCGCGGTGATGGGGTTCGCCATCGCCGTCTCGACCGGCTCGCCGGTGCTGGGCTTCGCGGGGGCCGCCGTGGCTTCGGCGGTGCTGTCGCTGAGCTTCGGCCTGCTGACGCAATACCTGCTGTCGAACCAGGTCGCGACCGGTCTCGGGCTCACGCTGGTGGGGCTGGGGCTCTCGGCGCTGATCGGCTCGAACTACGAGGGCCAGCGGGCCCCGAGCCTGCCGAAGCTCGACATCCCGCTGCTGGGCGACATCCCGGTGCTCGGGCGGATGCTCTTCTCGCATGACTTCGTGGTCTACCTCAGCCTTGCGCTGGTGGTGGCGGTATGGATCTTCCTGAAGCACACCCGCACCGGCCTGATCCTGCGCGCGGTGGGCGAGGACCACGCCAGCGCCCATGCGCTCGGCTACAAGGTCGTGCGGCTGCGCATGGCGGCCATCGCCTTCGGCGGGGCCTGTGCCGGCCTCGGAGGCGCCTACGTCAGCCTCGTGCGGGTGCCGCAATGGACCGAGGGCATGACCGCGGGCGCCGGCTGGATCGCGCTGGCGATCGTCGTCTTCGCCTCGTGGCGGCCGCTCGGGGTGCTGATCGGCGCCTATCTGTTCGGGGGAGTCACGGTTATCCAGCTCAACCTTCAGGCGGCGGGCACGACCGTTCCGGTCGAGCTCTTGTCGATGTCACCATACCTGATAACGATCATCGTGCTGGTGATCATCTCGGCCCGTGGCGCGCAGGGGGCACCCGGCTCGCTCGGCCGCTCGTTCCACGCCTCGTCCTGAGGCGTCACACAGTCAACAAAGTTGAAAACAGGGAGATACTCCGGATGAAACGCAGAACCCTTCTCGCATCGGCCGCCGCGCTGAGCCTTGCCGCCGGCGCGGCCTTTGCGCAGGACGTGCCGAAGATCGGCTTCGTCTACGTCGGCCCGGTCAACGACGGTGGCTGGTCGCAGCACCACCACGAGTCGGCGATGAAGATGAAGGAACACTTCGGCGACCAGATCGAGCTCGTCGAGCAGGAATCGGTGCCCGAGGGGGCCGACGCCGAGCGCGTGCTGACCCAGATGGCGCTGTCGGGCGCGGACCTGATCTTCACCACCTCCTTCGGCTACATGGACCCGACCATCAACGTGGCCGAGAAGTTCCCGGACGTGAAGTTCGAGCACGCCACCGGCTACAAGACCGCCGAGAACGTGTCGGCCTATTCCGCCCGCTTCTACGAGGGCCGGGCGATCACAGGCTACCTTGCCGGTGCGATGACCGAGACCGACAAGATCGGCTACATCGGCTCGTTCCCGATCCCGGAAGTGATCCGCGGCATCAACTCGTCCTACCTGCACGCCAAGCAGGCCAACCCCGACGTGGAGATCGCGGTCGTCTGGCTCAACACCTGGTTCGACCCGGCCAAGGAAGCCGACGCGACGCAGGCGCTGCTCGACCAGGGCGCTGACGTGGTGCTGGCGCACACGGACTCGACCGCACCGCTGGCGGTGCTCGAGAAGGCCGGCGGCTACGGTTTCGGTCAGGCCGCCGACATGGCGCAATACAAGCCCACGCCGCGCATTTCGTCGATCATCGACGACTGGGCGCCCTACTACATCGAACGCGTCCAGGCGATCGTCGACGGCACCTGGGAAAGCCAGAACGTCTGGCAGGGCATCGGTGACGGCATGGTCGGCATCGGCGAGTTCACCGGCCCGATCCCCGACGACGTGCTCGAGACCGTGACCCAGATGAAGGAAGACATCGCGGCGGGCGACTACCACCCGTTCACCGGTCCGATCAACAAGCAGGACGGCTCGGCCTGGCTGGCCGAGGGCGAAGTTGCCGACGACGGCACGCTGGCCGGCATGGACTTCTACGTCGAAGGCGTTTCGGGCGAGATCCCGAACTGATCCAGACGATCTGACAACGCATGAGGGACACCGTCGGCGCGCAGGCTCCGGCGGTGTTCTTCTTTGAAGGAGCGGTGCGAAGCGTGAGCATCTCCAGCCCAGACACGACCGAGGCCTCCGGGCCGGACATGCGGCCCGTCGCGCTGGTGCTCGGCGCGGCCGTCTGGCCGGGAGGTCGCCCCTCGCCCACGCTGCGGCGCCGTGCGCTGAAGGCGGCGGCGCTCTGGCACGAGGGGCAGGTGCGCGCGATCATCGGATGTGGCGGGGTAGGGCGGCATCCGCCGTCGGAGGCCGAGGTCATCCGCGCGCTGTGCCTCGAGGCCGGGGTGCCTGCAGAGCGTCTCCTGTGCGAGCCGCAGTCGACCACCACCGAGGAGAATATCCGTTTCGCGTTGCCGCTGCTGGCCCGGCTGTGCAGCCGTCGGGTGGTGCTGGTGAGCGACGCCTACCACCTGCCGCGCGCGTGGCTGGTGGCGCGTCGCTCGGGGCTGGCCGCCACCGGCGCTGCGCCGCCGCTTGCTGGCGCAAAGGCCTCGGCACAGATTCGCGCAGCGCTGCGGGAGGTGCCGGCGTTTGTCTGGTACTGGCTGCGCGGGCGTGGAAAGTGATCCGGGGCAGGGGGGCCTGCCGCGGGCCTTGGAGGTGACTCAGAGCACGCCGATCTCGGCCAGCGCGCCGGCAAGCTCCGGCGGAAGCTCGTCTTCGTCCTGGCGGTTCGCGGGCAGGTCCGCCGGCGCGTCCTCGGGCTTGAGATAGCGCCAGCCCTGGAACGGGCGGCGCGGGGCAGGGGAGACGCGGATCAGCCCCGGCTCGAGCACGATGGCGCAGCGTTCGATCCCGTCACCGCCCATCACCCGGTCGAGCCTGCGGATCGGCTGGCGGCACTGGATCAGCCCCTGGAACACCCAGAAGATGCTGCCGCCGTTGAGAACCTCTGCCTCGCGGCGCGGCCACATGCGGGTGACATGGCAGGGCAGCCCGTCGGCGGTCTGCGCGGCGCCGCTCTGCTGCCACGCCGCAAGCGTCTCGATGCTGTCGGTCCCGACGCTGAGCTTGATGAGATGGGTGAACTTGTCCACGGATGCCCCCGCTGAATTTCACCGCATATTGTAGGTATGCCACGCGCGGTTTCAAGCCGTGGTATGAATCTGGCCGGAAAGGGGCTGGACGTGGTAGGATCGAGCCTGTTACGAGGCACGTCTGCCAAAGAGGGATTCCTGCTGCCATGAGCCGTTTCGCCGCCCCCATCGCCGAACAGATCTGGGACATGAAATACCGATTCAAGGAATCGGACGGGTCGCCTGTCGACGTTACCGTGGAAGACAGCTGGCGCCGCATCGCGCGCTCGCTCGCCTCGGTCGAGACCGAGGCAGACCGTTGGGAAGACACGTTCTATTCGGCGCTCGAGGATTTCAAATACCTGCCCGCCGGCCGGATCACCGCCGGTGCCGGAACCGCACGTTCGGTCACGCTGTTCAACTGCTTCGTCATGGGGACGATCCCGGACAGCATGGCCGGCATCTTCGACATGCTGAAGGAAGCCGCCCTGACCATGCAGCAGGGCGGGGGAATCGGCTACGATTTCTCGTCGATCCGCCCCAAGGGCGCGATCGTGCACGGCGTCGCCGCCGACGCCTCGGGCCCGCTGTCCTTCATGGACGTCTGGGATGCCATGTGCCGCACGATCATGTCCGCCGGCTCGCGCCGCGGCGCGATGATGGCGACGATGCGTTGCGACCACCCCGACGTCGAGCAGTTCATCTCGGCCAAGTCCGACAGCGCCCGGCTGCGCATGTTCAACCTCTCGGTGCTGGTCACCGATGCCTTCATGGAAGCGGTCAAGGCCGACGGCTCCTGGGATCTGAAGTTCGACGGCAAGGTCTACCGCACCGTCGAGGCGCGGGACCTGTGGAACAAGATCATGAAGGCGACCTACGATTACGCCGAGCCCGGCGTGATCTTCATCGACCGCATCAACAAGGCCAACAACCTCAGCTACATCGAGCAGATCGCCGCCACGAACCCCTGCGGCGAGCAGCCCCTGCCGCCCTATGGCGCCTGCCTGCTGGGTTCGATCAACCTTGCCCGTCTCGTGACCGATCCGTTCTCGGATGACGCGCGTATCAGCGACGAGGATCTCGACGGTCTTGTCGCCACCGCCGTGCGGATGATGGACAACGTCGTCGACGCCTCGCGCTTCCCGCTGCCCCAGCAGGAGGAAGAGGCGCAGAACAAGCGGCGCATCGGGCTTGGCGTCACCGGCCTTGCCGATGCGCTGCTGATGAAGGGCCTGCGCTACGGCACCGAGGAAGCGGCGGCCCAGACCGAGGCCTGGCTGCACCGCATCGCGCGCGCGGCCTATCTCGCCTCGGTCGAGCTGGCCAAGGAAAAGGGCGCCTTCCCGCTGTTCGACGCCGAGAAGTTCCTTGCCTCGGGCAACATGATGAACATGGATGACGACGTTCGCGAGGCGATCCGCGAGCACGGCATCCGCAACGCGCTGCTGACCTCGATCGCGCCCACCGGCACGATCTCGCTCTACGCCGGCAACGTGTCGTCGGGGATCGAGCCGGTCTTCGCCTATGCCTACACCCGCAAGGTGCTGCAGAAGGACGGGACCCGGACCGAGGAAGAGGTCGTCGACTACGCGGTGCAGATGTGGCGCGACAAGTTCGGCGACGCCGAGCTGCCCGACTACTTCGTCAACGCCCAGACCCTCGATCCGCAATCGCACGTGCGGATGCAGGCAGCGGCGCAGAAGTGGATCGACAGCTCGATCTCGAAGACCATCAACTGCCCCGAGGACATCTCGTTCGAAGGCTTCAAGGACGTCTACATGCAGGCCTACGAGACAGGCTGCAAAGGCTGCACGACCTACCGGCCGAACGACGTCACCGGTTCGGTGCTGAGCGTCTCGGAAGAGAAGAAGGAGGCCCCCGAGGTGGTGGCCACCCCGTCCTCCGAGCCGTCGGAGCCGCATGGCGACGTGATCTACATGGCCGACCCGCTCGACCGTCCGCAGGCGCTCGAGGGCACGACCTACAAGCTCAAGTGGCCCGACAGCGAGCATGCGATCTACCTGACGATCAACGACATCATCGTCGGCGGTCACCGTCGCCCGTTCGAGGTCTTCATCAACTCCAAGAACATGGAGCACTACGCCTGGACCGTGGCGCTGACCCGGATGATCTCGGCGGTCTTCCGTCGCGGCGGCGACGTGAGCTTCGTGGTCGAGGAGCTGAAGGCGGTCTTCGACCCGCGCGGCGGCGCCTGGGTGCAGGGCAAGTACATCCCCTCGATCCTCGCCGCGATCGGTGGCGTGATCGAGCGTCACATGATCTCGATCGGTTTCCTAGAGGGTGAGGGCAAGGGTCTGAAGTCCGACCCGCAGGCAAAGGTCGTCGGCCTCGACGCCCCCCGCGGCAAGGCCTGCCCCTCCTGCGGCCAGTTCTCGCTGATGATGGTTGAAGGCTGCATGACCTGCTCGAGCTGCGGCCACTCCAAGTGCGGGTGAGGGGTGCTGGAGGATGAGTCTGTAGGACCCACTAAATCTTGTCCATTTCCGGGGTAATTTGTCCATTCCAGCACAGGATTAATGACCATCGGCTGCGCTGCAGCCGGTGGTTTCTTTTTACATCAATGACTTGCGGGGCTGGCGGATTTACGGCCCTTGATGCGCCGTCAGAGCGCTCCGTCCTGGTGGGCGCCGTTGACGGCCAGCCGCGCTTTCGCCATCCCTCAGGGCAAATCCGGCCGGGTTCTTTCCAACCTCCCCCTCCAGCAGAGCCTCTGCCCGAGGGCATGGCGCAACGCGCCAGAAAGGACCTCCATGACGAAGATTAAGTTCATCGATGCGCGCTTCGCCGACCCCGACGAGAACGAGTTCGCGCTCAAGCGCCGCTTCGAGTGGCATCTGCGCAAGCTCCGTGCCCTTCAGGACGGGGTGTCCCCAAAGGTTCCGGGAGACTTTGAAGATGAGTTGCGCTGGAACGAGGACCTCATCGCGGTGCATCTCTCGGAGAAGGACCGGAACAAGGTGCTGCGCCGTGCGCGCCGGGTAATGGGCGCGCGCGCCAAGGCTTCCGGGCTCAGCCATCTCAGCGCGGATGACCGGCGCGCGCTCGAGGTGTTCCGCGGCGGTGCGGATCTAGTCGGCATCGACAGCGACCACCACGCCGATGAGATCGCCGCGGCCATTCATGCCGAGATGCCCTGGATGGCGGCCGCCACTGACTTCCTCTGGAAGGCGATGCGCCGCTCGGTGCGGGTAGGGGAGCCCGGATTCCGTCTGCCACCCGTGCTGCTCGACGGCCCGCCGGGGATTGGCAAGAGCGTGTGGTCACGCGAGCTCGGGCGCCATCTCGGGGTGCCGCGTTGTGGCATCGAGGGAACCGCAGAGCAGGCCTCCTTTGTCGTCAACGGCTCGCAACGCGGCTGGGGCTCGGCCTTCCCTGGACGGCCCCTGCAGACCATCGTGCAGAGCCTTTGCGCGAACCCGATCGTGGTGGTCGACGAGATCGAGAAGGCCGGAATACCGACCTCGACCAAGGGGCAGGCCTACGGCTTGGCCGAGGGGCTGTTGCCGCTGCTGGAACGCTCGTCTGCCGTGGCCTGGAAGTGCCCCTACTACCAGGTCGGTTTCGACATGTCCTGGATCAGCTGGGTCCTGACCTCGAACAGCCTGAGGACGCTTCCGGCCCCATTCCTGAGCCGCCTGGACATCCTGCGCCTCGCCGGCCCCGGCAAGAGTGATCTCATCTCCTTCGCGGAGCGCGAGGGCGCACGACGGGGGCTATCTGATGCTGCCCTGGGCGCCATCTGCGAGGTGATCGACCAGATTGCTGAGGCGCATGAGATCAATCTGCGCCACGTGTCCAGGATGCTGTCGAGGGCGGAGGCCATGGCAAGCAGCCCGCTGTCGCATTGAGTGGTTGATGCGAGCGCGCGTTAGGTCGGCCAAGACCAAAGTAGTCGCTTGGGCTGATGGCAGCAGCTGGCGGGGGGCAGCCCAAGCGGCATTCCTGCAAGGCGCAACTTTACGTCAGGCGCCGTCACGAAGGGCGGAGAGCCGACCTTCGCTGCGGTGGCGAATCCAGAGCTGCTCCTTGACCAAAGCAGCCATTCAAACCCTATCGGAACTGAACCCTCTTGCTGCGATGGATGCCAAGGTCAGCGATGGGCAGGGAGTCGAGTTTACTATGTTGCGTCTGGTTCCCGACACCCGACCGTCTGCGATCTACGACCAGGCAAGGCCGCCGCTTGATGATCCCGGAGCCACTGGAAACCGGAAATCGGAACAGAACGATATCGTCGGGCGCCACATCGGCAGCCCAGTCGGGCAGAGACAGATCGAGCATAGCGATCCTCCGTGTCAGTGTAAGAACCCGACACGACCCAACCCGATCCGGCCCCGACGTCCCGTCGTCAGGTGCGTGTCACAAGGACACGCGCACCTGAAGACGGGAGGGGGCGAAGGTTACAATTGCTTTACAGCGCCGGAGGGCTCTGTTGCACAAATCCCGTGCGGGATTTGTGCAACAGAGCCCCGCATGGGCGCGGATATCCCGGCCTCGACGCTCGTCGACTGGTGCGGCCAGGGTGTGCGGGTGCTCTCTCCGCTCATGGCGCGGATCAGGGCTGACGTGATGACCGCCGACCGCCTCCATGCCCCCTCTCGGCAGCATGCTTCGCATGCGCCTGCCGGGCAACGGACGACACCCCGGTGCGAGTGCTCGACCGCTCCAAGCGGCTCGAGGGACTGGGAAAGGGCGTGAAGGAGGGCCGGATCTGGACCTACCTCCGGGATGACCGACCATGGGGCGGGACAGCGCCGCCCGGTGTCGCCTACTTCTTCTCACTGGACCGGAAGAGTGCGCATCCGCACCGCCATTTGGCCGAGTTCAGCGGCATCCTCCAGGCGGACGCCTATACGGGCTTCAAGGCGCTCTATGAGCCCGATGCCACCGGCGCGGTGCGCATCCGGGAGGCCGCCTGCTGGGCACACCTGCGCCGGGACTTCCACGATGTCTGGACCGGCACCAAGTCGGAGATCGCCCGGGAGGCGCTGGACCGTATCGGCCGCTCTACGACATTGAACGCGAGATCACCGGCTGCTCCGCCGAAGAGCGGCGGCGCGTTAGGCAGACCCGCACGCGCCCTCTGGCGGAGGACTTCAAGGCGTGGTCGGAGGCCCAGCTCGGCCGGGTCTCCGGCAAGAGCGCACTGGCCAAAGCCTTCCGCTACGCGCTCCGCCGCTGGCCCTCCTTCACGCTCTTCCTGGAGAACGGCCGCGTGGCCATCGACAACAACCCGGCCGAGCGTGCGATCAAGCCCGTGGTGATTGGTCGGAAGAATTGGCTCTTCGCCGGGGCCGATGCCGGAGGTGAAACCCTCGCGGAAGCCATGACGATCATCGAAAGCGCGAAGCTCAGCGGCCACGACCCCGAAGCCTATCTGGCAGACATCCTGGCCCGCATCGGCGACCACAAGATCAACCGCCTCGACGAGCTGCTGCCGTGGAACTGGATGCCGCAATCCAAAGAGGCCAAGGCCGTCGCTTGAGCTGTGGTCCTGACCGGCCGGTTACCATACCGGCCGCTCGCCAAGATCATCAGCGCTGCGGTGCAGCTTGAGCGGACCAGTCATTCACGCATTACGCAGCATGGCCTTGCGCGCAGAGCTCAGCAGCGCGGACGCAACGGACCTTGAGCCGGATCATCTAGCGCCACTCACCTACAGCTGGAACAGACCATTAACCACATCGCGCGTTGCCGCTCCATTGACGCAAAAACGAAGCGGGATGACTTTCTGCTGCCTAATGTCTATATGTCTTTAATTACACGGACGACTTTACCCTCTTTGATAGCCAACATGGTCCGTATAGCCATTCGCACTTTTGGGCTTGATAACCTATAAGACTTTTGGTTCTCAATGCGCCTTAGTAGTGGATTCTCATGGCTCTGTTGCACAAATCCCGTGCGGGATTCATCT
>NZ_RAPJ01000080.1:0-13333 GCF_003703915.1 Salipiger sp. D13 | reverse complement strand
CCGCCCTCGCGCAGGTGCCAGAGCGCCACCTCGGCGCCGGCGGTGGCGCGGACCACCGGGTCGGGCGCGGTGCGCGCCAGCCAGGCAAGCTCGTTGAGCGGCGGCACGGTGACGCCGAGCGTGGTCAGCCGGCCGGTCAGGATCTCGATGCGGCGCAGCGCCCGGCGACGGCCGGCGGCGGCATCGGGCGGAGCCGCCTGCAGCCCCTGCGGCTGGCCGTAGAGCACGTAGTGCAGCAGCGGGTTGAGATCGCTCTCGGCCGCCTCGGGGTTGTGCTCGAGATACCAGTCGGTGCGGAAGTTCGGCCCCGGGTCGCGGCCCATCTCGGCGCCGTAGCGGACGTAATGCGCCACCGGGTCCATGCCCGCGAGCTGCACGTCGGGGTAGCGCGTCAGGTACCAGGCGGTGTTCACCACGTCGGCGCGGCGCAGCAGCGCGATCTGCTCTTCGGCCGGGGTTTGGGGCATGGGGGTCTCCTCGTGAAACGTGATCGGCCTGCGGCCCTGCATCGAAGACCGGCGGCGGGGCGGTGTCAACGCGGCCCGTCGTCCGCGCCGCCGTCCTGTGGCCCGCCGCCGAACCTGGCCCGGATCCGCGCGAGGTTCGGCCCGAGCGGTTCGCGGGCGGTGATGTTGCCGAGCACCGGACCGGCGACCACGTGATGCGCGGTGACCAGCGGCACCGCCAGCGGCGGCAGCCCGTCGGTCAGACGCAGGATCAGCTCCCAGTCGACCAGCCGGGTGAGCCCGGTGTCGAAGCCGCCGAGACGCTCGGTCAGGCTGCGGTGATGCACGAAGCAGTTGAGGTCGATGTAGTTCTCGCGCACCAGCGCCGCCCGGTCCCAGCGCGCCCAGAGCAGGTCGCTCCAGCCGGCATCGAGGTTGTGGCGCGCGGTGGCGGTATAGACCGCCCCATGCTCGGGCGAGGCGGCGAGCGCCGAGCAGGCGACCAGCAGGTGGTCGGGCTCCCAGCTGTTGTCGCTGTCGAGATAGGCGACGAGCTCGCCCGTCGCCGCGGCGAGACCGGCGTTGCGCGCCGCCGCCACACCGGCGGGCGGCTGCACGACGAGCCGCAGCCGGCCCTCGTCGAGCGCCTCGGGGAAGCGGGCGCGCAGCATCTCGGGCGTGCCGTCGGTCGAGCCGTCGTCGACGACGATGACCTCATGCGGGGCGACCGACTGCAGCAGCGCCGAGGCGACGGCGCGCGGCAGGATGTGGGCGCGGTCGCGGGTGGGCAGCACGACGCTGACCCTGGGCGGGCGCCGGCCGACCTGCGCGAGCAGCGCCGCGCGCAGCTCGGGGGCGCATTCGAACAGGAAGCGCGGCCGTTGCCGGGCCAGCAGGTCGGGCAGCGTGGCCGGCGGGCCTCCGGCCTCGTCGAGCCCCGAGAGCGCCGTGTCGAGACCGCCGGGCCGGCGGCCCTCGGCGGCGCCGCTGGCCAGGTAGTGGGCGAGCCCCCCGACCCCGGCCTGCGCCACGTCCGGGTGACGGGCGAGGTAGTCGTCGGCATCGAAGAGCTGCGCGGCGGTCTCCTCGGGCAGCGCGCGCAACGCCTCGGCGTAGAGCGCCGAGAGCCCCCGCGCCTCGCCGGCGAGCCGCTGCGGCGGCGGCGCCTGGCGCAGGTGGCGCAGCATCGCCTGGCTCTTCTGCAGCGCGACGCGGTGGGCGAGGTCCTCCTCGGCGCGGCGCAGCAGGATCAGCCGCAGCACGTCGCCGAGCGCCTCCTGCCCCTCGGGCAGCGCCGCGAGCCCGGCCTCGATCCGCGCGGCGAGATCGCCGCCGTCGGGGGCGCGCAGCGCGGCGCCGAGCGGCGCGAGCGGGTCGTCATCGCGGCCTGAGGTCACGCCTTGACCCCGAGCCTCTCGCCCACGCCCTGCCGGTCCTGCAGCGCCCGCCACCAGGGCTCGTTGTCGAGATACCAGGCCACGGTCTTCTCGAGCCCCTCCTCGACGGTGACCGAGGGCCGCCAGCCCAGCTCCTCGCGGATTCGCGCGGGGTCGATGGCGTAGCGGGCATCGTGCCCGGGCCGGTCGGTGACAAAGGTGATCTGGTCGGCGTAGGAGCCGGCGTCCTTGGGGCGCATCCGGTCGAGGATGGCGCAGAGCGTCTTCACCAGCTCGAGGTTTGACCGCTCGTTCTCGCCGCCGATGTTGTAGCTGCGCCCGACCGTGCCCTTCTCGACCGCGAGCAACAGCGCGTCGGCGTGATCCTCGACGTAGAGCCAGTCGCGCACGTTCGAGCCGTCGCCGTAGATCGGCAGCGGCTTGCCGGCCAGCGCGTTGAGGATGATCACCGGGATCAGCTTCTCGGGGAAGTGGAAGGGCCCGTAGTTGTTCGAGCAGTTGGTCAGCACCACCGGCAGGCCATAGGTCTCGTGCCAGGCCCGCACCAAGTGATCCGAGCCGGCCTTGGAGGCGGAATAGGGCGAGCGCGGATCGTAGGGCGTGTCCTCGGTGAACTGCACCTCCGGATCGGCGGGCAGCGAGCCGAAGACCTCGTCGGTCGAGATGTGGTGGAAGCGGAAGCTCTCGGGGCGGCCCTTCTGCACCCAGTGGGCGCGGGCGGCTTCCAGCATCTGGAAGGTGCCCATGACGTTGGTCTCGATGAAGGTGCCGGGGCCGTCGATGGAGCGGTCGACGTGGGATTCCGCCGCCAGGTGCATCACCGCGTCGGGATCATGCGCGGCGAAGATCCGGTCGAGCGCCGCGCGGTCGCGGATGTCGGCCTGCTCGAAGGCGTAGCCCGGATCGTCCGCCACGCTCGCCACGTTGTCGAGGCAGGCGGCATAGGTCAGCGCGTCGAGGTTGACCACCTGGTGGCCCTTGGCGATGGCCCGGCGCACCACCGCCGAGCCGATGAAGCCGGCGCCGCCGGTCACGAGGATCTTCATGCGATCAGGCTCCCGCGTAGGTGAAGGGGCTGTCGAAGTCGGCAAGCAGCGGTGCCGCGGCATCCTTGTCGGACAGGACCGCCTCGCCCGCGAGCCCCCAGTCGATGCCGATGTCGGGATCGTCCCAGCGCACCGCGCCGTCGCACTCGGGCGCGTAGTAGTCGGTGCACTTGTAGCAGATCTCGGTGTCGGGCTCGCGGGTGACGAAGCCGTGCAGGAAGCCCGCCGGCACCAGCAGCTGGCGGCCGTTCTCGAAGCTCAGCTCCTCGCCGACCCACTGGCCGTAGGTCGGGCTGCCCTTGCGGATGTCGACGGCCACGTCGAAGAGCCGCCCCCGGCCGCAGCGCACCAGCTTGTCCTGGGCATGCGGCGGCGACTGGAAGTGCAGGCCGCGCACCGTGCCGACCTGCGCCGAGAGCGAGTGGTTGTCCTGGACGAAGTCGAAGTGCAGCCCGTGCTCGGCCATGCGCTTCGCGTTCCAGCTTTCGCTGAAGAAGCCGCGCGCGTCGCCGAAGCGGCGCGGGGTCAGGATCAGCACCCCGGGGAGGGCGGTGGGCTGGATGTCGAGCATGAAAAGAAACCCTTCGATACGATGCGTTGCGCCCAGTCCTACACGCGCCCGTGCGCGGCGGGAAGACCGGGTGCATGTCCGACCCGCCGCCCCGCAGGGGCTGGCTCAGCGCCGGGCCTTGAGCCAGCCGAGGAAGGCACGCCCCGGGTTCGACAGCCGCTTGCGGCCGCTGTCGGCCCACCAGGCGCGCCACTGCGCCTCGAGCGCGTAGACGTCCTCGCCGGGGGCAAGCGTGCGGGCCTCGTCGAGCACCTCGGGATCGAGCGGCGGGATCTGCACCGCCCCCCTGGGGTCGGCGCGGCGGCGGGTGATGCGGATGAGATCGCCCTCTTCTTCCGCGAGCAGGTAATCGGGCAGGCCGTTCTCCTCGATCATCCGGCGGACGGCGGCACGGAACACCCGCAGCGGCGCCGTCGAGCCCGCCTTCTTGTGCAGCGTCGGCAGGCCGACCCGCCACTCGGGCTGGCGGCCGCAGTGCTTGCGCGCCAGCTCGTAGACCCGCCGCTCGATCGGCTTGCGCAGCCGGAAGTAGTCGCGGTTGAGGGTGAGCACGGATTTCGCCAGCACCGCCTGGTAGATCCATTCCGAGAGGGTGACCACGACGCTGACCATCCGCCCCCCGCGCGAGCGGCGCACGATCTCCCAGCTCTCGATCAGGCCGAAGCCCGAGGTGGTCTCGTAGTCGCCGGCGGCGAGATTGGTGGTGATGCGGGTGCCGGCCAGCCGCTCGAAGGCCTCGCGCAGCCGGGCGTAGCTGTCGCCGCTGGTGTCGCGGTTGGTGGCGACCAGCAGGTCGTAGGCCTTGAGGTGCAGCACCCGGCCCACCGCGCGGCCGGCGTTGAGCGCCGCCATCAGCTGGCTGATGCAGTAGATCAGGATGTCCTTGTCGTGGATCGTGGCGCGGCCCTTCACGCTGGGCGTCACCTGCACCTCGGTGCCGTTGTGCTCGTAGGTGAGGATGCGCCGGTCGGGCCGGGTCGAGAGCGAGAAGAGCGGATGCTCCATGGTGCCCATGTCGTCCTTGGGCACGGCGTCGAAGACGTCGCAGACGAAGAAGTCGGCCGTGGGGTGGCGGTCGGGCAAGAGCCCTGGGGGATCCGTGATGGCCTTGCCGGTCACCTGCCTGCCTGTCCTTTCGGGGATGCCTCATGTGCCGCGCGGTTCGCGGCGGCGCCCCTGTCCTGCCCGTGTTCTTGTGTCCTTGGGGGCCCTGCTCCGGCCCCGCCCGCTTCGGGGTTTCAGTGACACCAGACTACGCGGCGGCGGGGCATGCGTCCAGCGGCGGCAACGTCGGATCGGAGTCGCCTGCTCGTGGGATCAGAGTCGCATCAACGTCGGATCAGAGTCGCCCTTGTCCTTGGCTGCGACCGGAAACATCGGAAAATCAAGGCTTTGCTCGAACCGCGTGGATCCCGTAACAATAAATATAACAAAATTCATAACAGCCGTTTTTTGCAGGCACCCCTCACGTGCCTTGCAAGCAGGTCACAGCCGGCGGAATATTTGCTCAGAAAATCATGGAGATGGTCAGCCATATCGCGTCTTTTCTTCCATGTGCCGCGTTTTTGCGTATTCTGATCGAAACCGCGCACATGGAGAGATCTCGATGAAGCCCGACCCACGGGGCAGCCTGCCGCCCTACTTCAACATCGACCCCGATGCCGCGCTCGCCGCGCTGGGGCATCCCACCACCACCGAGGGCTTCGAGGCCATCGCCCGGGCCTGTGCCGCCGGCCGCGGCGACCTCGCCTCGCGCGGGCTCGAGGAGGGCGCGGGCCGGGCGCTCCGGCTGTTCTCGACCTGGGAGATCACCCGCTACCTGATCCCCGTGGCGCCTGCCCATTTCCGCCGCGTGCTGAAGCAGCATCCCGACCTGCCGCAGGGCCGGTCCGAGACCGACGGCGGTGCCAAGTGGTTCACCCTCGACGAGGTGCTGCGGCTGCGCGCGCATTTCGGGGCCGAGGGATCGAAGGCCAAGGAGTACCTGCCCTACCGGCCCAAGGGCCAGCCCGCCAAGATGGTCGCCGTGGCCAACTTCAAGGGCGGCGTCGGCAAGACCTCGACCGCGGCGCACCTGGCGATGTCGGCAGCGCTCGACGGCTACAAGGTGCTGGTGGTCGACCTCGACAGCCAGGGCTCGATGACCTCGATCTTCGGCGGCAGGGTGCAAGACGAATGGCAGACGGTCTTCCCGCTGCTCGCCCGCCATTACGCGCAGTACCAGCGCATCGAGAACCAGCGCCGGCTCGACCGGGGCGACGCGCCGCAGCCGCTCGACGAGACGCTGACCGAGGCGCTCGACGTCAAGGCGCAGGATCTCGTGCAGACCACCCACTGGCCGAACATCGACCTGATCGGCGCGCAGCTGAACCTCTACTGGGCCGAGTTCCAGATCCCGGTCTGGCGGATGCAGGGACGCGGCTGGAAGCTCTGGGACGCGCTCACCGAGGTGTTCGAAGCGGACGGGATCCTCGACACCTACGACATCGTGCTGCTCGATACCCCGCCGGCGCTCGGTTACCTGACGATCAACGGGCTGGCGGCGGCGGACATCCTGCTGGTGCCGCTCGGGGCGTCCTTCCTCGAGTTCGACAGCACGGGGCGGTTCTTCGACATGCTGCATTCCACCTTCGCCAGCATCGAGGAGGCCGAGAACATGGCCGCCCGGGCGCTCGGGCGCGAGGGGCTGGCGTTCCAGTGGGACGCGGTGCGCGCGGTGATCACCCGCTACGACGGCGCCCAGCAGGCGGAGCTCGCGGCGCTGATGCAGGCCTACATGGGTGACGTGCTGAGTCCGCACCGGCAGGGCTTCACCGCGCTCATTGGGCAAGCCGGAGAGCAGGTGCGCGGCATCTACGAGGCCGATTACCGCGACTTCAACCGCGAGACCTATGCCCGCGGCCGCGAGACCTTCGATGCCACCTACGCGGCGATGAAATCGCTGCTGATCGGGGCGTGGCGGCGCGACGAGCTGGCCGCCCGCGAGGCGGCGGAATGAGACGGTCCGACATCTGCAGAGAGCCTGTGCGCGAATTTTTTGACCATTCGGTAAAATGTTTCGCGTGCGAAACATCTCCCCCCTGCCCTGTCCCGGCCCGGGCTTCTGACCCGGCCCCGGTGACCCGCTTCAAAGGAGACTGAGCCCATGGCGAAACGCAAACGCCTGACCCCGCTGGGCCCGATGGGGGCCCCTACCCCCACCTCGGCCCCGGCCGGCTCCGAGCCGCAGGCCGATTCCGCCCGCAGCGTGGCGCCAATCGCCGATATGGCCGGCGCCGCCTCGGCCCGCGCGGCGCTCGACGAGGTCACCGAGACCCTGTCGCGGGCCCGCGCCGAGGGTCGCATGGTGCTGCACCTGCCGCACGACGCCATCCAGATCGACTACCTCGTGCGCGACCGCATCGCGGTGGACGACGAGGAGATGACCGCGCTGGTCGAGAGCCTGCGCGCCCGCGGCCAGCAGGCGCCGATCGAGGTCGCCGACCTCGGGGATGGACGCTACGGGCTGATCTCGGGCTGGCGCCGCTGCCGGGCGCTGCGGCAGCTCCACGAAGAGACCGGCGACGACCGCTTTGCCTCGGTGCTGGCGCTGGTGCGGCGTCCCGACCAGGCCTCGGACGCCTATCTCGCCATGGTCGAGGAAAACGAGATCCGGGTGGGGCTCAGCTACTACGAGCGCGCCCGGATCGTCGCGAAAGCCGTGGCGCAGGGGGTGTTCGACACTGAGAAACAGGCGCTGCAGCGGCTGTTCCACACCGCCTCGCGGCCGAAGCGGTCGAAGATCGGCTCGTTCCTGGCGATCGTGCATGCGCTCGACGGGGCATTGCGCTTCCCCGAGACGGTGAGCGAGCGGCTCGGGCTGTCGCTGTCGCGGGCGCTCGAGGACGACCCAAGCCTTGCGCCGCAGCTGCGCGGGCGGCTGGCCGAGGCCGCCCCGAAAGAGCCGCAGGCCGAGCAGGAGATCCTTGCCGCCGCGCTCGAGCCCCCTGCCCCGGCGCGCCCCGAGGCGGAGCCGGCCCCCGCCCCGGACGAGCCGCGCCCCGGCGTGCGCGTGAGCACCGGCAAGGATGGCCGGCTCGTGCTGCAGGGCCCCGGCGTCGACGAGGCGCTGAAGGCCCGCCTGCTGGCCTGGCTGGCCGAAGGCTGAGCCGCCGTAGGGTGGGCAGTGTTGCCCACCCTGCCCCACTCCGAAGCCTTTGCGGAAAATCCGCCGCAACCGCCCCGCTTCGGCCCGAATGTTCCTCCCCTCTCCGCCGTGCTTCCCTGTCACTCCCCTCGCGGGGGCGGCTTTCGGGAGAGCACGGGCAATGCCGGAGCTCGCGTTTCAGACTCTGCTGTCGGGGACAGGATACGATCTGCCGGTGACCTCCGGCGAGATGCTGCACTTGGGCGACCAGATCCTTCTGATGAACTACCAGAGCGGGGAGCGGCTGAGCCTGCCGTTCGGTACGAACGACGTCACGCGCGCGGCCATGGCGCCGCAGGCGCGGGTCGCGGTCAGCGTGACCGGGCAGGCCGGCAGTCTCGACAGCGTGCTGATCGAGGCGCTCTCGGAGCTTGCCACCGGGGACAGCACCCGCGCCGTGGCAAGCTATCTCGGTCTTACCCCGGTTGCCGCCGACGCGGTGCTGCTGCTGCCGGTGGAGACCGCAGCAGGCCCCCTGCTCTACGCTGCCCTGCCCGGCGGCGCGGGGCTGTCGATCCTGCGCATCGAGGCGGACGGCAGCCTCGGCCATCTCGGGCAGCTCGGTGACAGCGACGGCCGCTACGGCGCGGGGATCTCCTGCATGGCGCGGATCACGCTTGGCGGCAGCCAGTATCTTGTCACCGGCTCGGCGCTCGAGGACGGGATCTACGTCTACCGCATCGGGGCCAGAGGCGGGCTCACGGCGGTGGACACGGTGGGCGTGGAGCAGATGCTGCCGGTGCAGGGCGTCACCGCGCTGCAGGCGGTGACGCTGAACGGGCAGGGCTTCCTGATCGTGGGCGCCGCCGGGTCGTCGAGCCTCACGGTGCTGGCCATCGGCAGCGACGGCAGCCTCACCGTCGCCGATCACGTGGTCGACGGGCTCGATACACGCTTTGCCGGCATCACCCGGCTCGAGGCGGTGGAGGCCGGCGGTTCGATCTACCTGCTGGCCTCGGGGAGCGACGGCGGCATCAGCCTGCTGACCCTCACGCCCGACGGGCATCTCGTGCATCTCGACGCGCTGGCCGACGGCACCGACAGCGCGCTTGCCGGCATCACCGCGCTGACCGCACGGGTCACCGGTGAGGCGATCGAGATCCTCGCGGCCTCGGGCAGCGAGGGCGGGCTGAGCCGCATCAGGGTCGATCTTGAAGACCTGGGGCAGGGCGCGGGGCTCGGTGCGGTGACCGGCGGCGCGGGCGAGGACATCCTCGTCGACGGCGCCGGGCAACAGACCCTGACCGGGGGCGGCGGCGCCGATCTCTTCGTGCTCGCGGCCGATGGTGCCCTAGACGTGATCGCCGATTTCGACCCGAACACGGACCGGCTCGACCTGTCGCAATGGGCGTTTCTCTACACAACCGGGCAGATCGCCTACGAGGTCCGCCCCGACGGCGGCCGGCTGGTCTACGGCGACGAGACGCTGGTGCTGCACACCGCCGATGGCAGCCCGCTCACGGCCGAGGACTTCGCCGCGCTGAGCGTGGTGAGCGGGTTGGCGCATTACGAGGTCACGCTGGGCACCGCCGCGCCGCCACCGCCCGCCGAGGACCCCTCGGGCGGGGCCTGGGCCGGCGGCAGCGGCGACGACGTGGTGATGGGCAGCATGGGGGACGACACGCTGTCGGGCGGCGCGGGCAACGACACGCTGCGCGGCTTCGACGGCAACGATGTCTTCGACGGCGGCGCCGGGCATGACATCGCGAGCTACGCCGACGCGACCCGCGCCGTGGTGCTCGACATGGTGGCGCCGGGCGACAACGCGGGCGCGGCGCAGGGCGACAGCTTCTCGGGGATCGAGGGCGTGACGGGCTCGACCATGGCCGACCGGCTGGCGGGCAGCGCCGCCGCCAACAGCCTCGACGGCGGGCGCGGCAACGACTTCCTCGACGGGCGTGGCGGCGATGACACCATCCTCGGCGGGCAGGGCAACGACTCGCTGCTGGGCCGGGACGGGAACGACAGCCTCGACGGCGGCGACAACCACGACAACATCGCCGCAGGCGCGGGCAACGACACCGCGCATGGCGGGCCCGGCAATGACTCCATGGGCGGCGGCGAGGGCAACGACAGTCTCTACGGCGACGCGGGCAACGACGTGATCGGCGCCGGCACCGGCGACGACCTGATCGAGGCCGGCGACAACCACGATGTCGCCTCGGGCGGCTACGGCGCCGACATCGTGCGCGGGGGCCTTGGCGATGACACGCTGGCGGGCAGCTACGGCGATGACACCGTCGACGGCGGCGCGGGCGACGACAGCCTCGGCGGCGGGCTCGGACGCGACGCGATCTGGGGCAGGGCAGGCGACGACGTGATCGGCGCGGGCGGCGGCGCCGACCTTGTCTGGGGCGGCGATGGGTTCGACTTCCTCGCCGGAGCGGCGGGGCAGGACGCGCTCGACGGCGGCATGGGCAACGACACGCTGAACGGCGGCGCCGATGCCGACACGCTGACCGGGGGCGACGGCGCCGATGTCTTCGTCTTCGGTTCGGGCGACGCCGGCGGGCTCGACCGCATCACCGACTTCCTGCCGGGCGAGGACCGGGTGCTGATCCGCGACGGTCCGGGCGGCTTCTCGGGCTTCACCCTGACCGAGGGCGACGGCTTCGTCGAGCTGACCGCGCCGGGCTTCGCCATCCGCTTCGAGGGCCTCGCGGCGGGCGACCTGCACGCCTCGGATTTCCTCTTCGTCTGAGGGGCGGGCGGCCCGGGGCAGGGCAGGGGGGGGTAGGGCCAAGAGATCGGCCCCCGTTCCGCCGGAACAGGGGCTGTTTCGCGGCGAACCGGCGGCCTGCGGAGGGGCCGCCGGATCAGGTGTTGATGATGGTCTTGTAGTGCTTGCGCAGCATCACCAGCCCGAAGGCGAAGGTGACGAGGGCGATCCCGAAGACATAGGCCGGCGAGACGTAATCGCCGTTGTAGAAGCTGTAGATGCCCTTGCGGGTCTGGCCGATGATATGCACCAGCGGGTTGTACCAGAGCACGCTCTTGAAGGGCTCGGGGATGTCGTCGAAGATGAAGAAGATGCAGGAGATCAGCAGCAGCGGCCGGTTCAGGATCGCCCAGGCCCGCTCCCACGTCGGGTAGAGCGACAGCAGGAAGCAGTTCATCGTGCCGATCCCCACCGACAGGGCGATGGCCATGCTCAGCGCCAACACCAGCGCCGGGATGTCCAGCATCACCCGCACGTCGTAGAGCACCAGGATCCCGCCCAGCACCAGGCAGAAGATCAGGATCTGCGTCAGCCCGTTGATCAGCAGCCGGGCCAGAAGCGCGTCGATGAAGGTCACCGCCGGGTAGAACAGCAGCGCCTTCGAGAAGCGGATCGTGACCGAGATCTTCTGGCTGAGGTCGATGTACATCAGGAAGGGCAGCAGGCCCGAGGCGTAGAACAGCGGGAAGTTGGTTCCCAGCGACGGCGACCGGAAGGCCATCGAGAAGGCCAACGTCAGCAGCAGGATCCCGCCGACGGGCTCGAGGATCGCCCAAAGGTAGCCGCCGATCGCGCGGCCGTGGGTGGTGCCCATCTCGCGCAGGACAAGGGCCGCGATGGTGCGGACGGCGCGAAGTTCTCGGGGGGATTGCGGTGCGTGGGCCATGGTGCTCCTGGGTGCCTCTGGGAACTGGTTTTCCCTCGGGGTTCCTGCTAAGCCGAAGGGCAATTGCGATCTCACGATTAGCACTCCGACGCAGAAGAGTTCCAGATTGAAAGAGCAGACCCCTCCCCCCGCGCAACCCGCTGCCCAGGGGGCCCTGCGTCCCCAGCGCTCCGGCTCCGCGCCGCTGCGCCGCCGCCACTACGGCTTGCTGCTGTCCTTCCTGCTGATCGTCGTCGCGCCGCTCGCCGCGACGATGTGGTATCTGAATACCATGGCCCTCGACCAGTACGCCTCGCGCACCGGCTTTTCGGTGCGCAAGGAAGAGATGGGCTCGGCGGTCGAGTTCCTCGGCGGGATCTCCGACCTCTCGGGATCGAGCTCGTCGGACACCGACATCCTCTACGAGTTCATCCAGAGCCAGCAGATGGTGCGCGCGGTCAATGACCAGCTCGACCTCGTCTCGATCTATCAGCGCGAGGGCGACCCGGTCTTCACGCTTCAGGCCTCTCCCTCGATCGAGGATCTCGTCGCCTACTGGAACCGCATGGTGCAGGTCTCCTACGACAGCGCCAGCAAGCTGCTCGAGGTGCAGGTGCGGGCCTTCACCGCCGAGGACGCGCATGCGATCTCGGTGGCGATCTTCGACGCCAGCAGCAACATGATCAACCAGCTCTCGGCCATCGCCCGCGAGGATGCCACCGCCTACGCCCGCGAAGAGCTCGACAGCGCCATCGCGCAGCTCAAGGAGGCGCGTCGCGCGATGACCAGCTTCCGCTCACGGACCCAGATCGTCGACCCGCAGGCCGACGTGCAGGGCCGCATGGGGCTGGTGAACACGCTGCAGGGTCAGCTGGCCGAGGCGCTGATCGAGCTCGACCTGCTGCGCCAGGGCGCGACCTCGGAGGACGACCCGCGCGTGGTGCAGGCCCGCAAGCGGGTCGAGGTGATCCGCGATCGCATCGCCGACGAGCGCGCGCGCTTCGGCGAGGGCGGCGGCGGCACCTCCGAACTCGAGGACTACTCGCGGCTGGTCTCCGAGTTCGAGGACCTCGCGGTCGACGTGAAATTCGCCGAGGAAAGCTATGTCTCGGCGCGCGGCGCCTACGACGCGTCGGTGGCCGAGGCGCAGCGCAAGTCGCGCTACCTCGCGAGCTACGTCGAGCCGACCATGCCCGAGACCCCGGAATACCCCGAGCGCGGCGTGCTGTCGTTGCTCGTGGGGCTGGGGCTGTTCCTGACCTGGGCCGTCGGCGCGATGGTCTTCTACGCGCTGCGCGACCGGAAATGATCCGGCTCGAGAACCTCACGAAAGTCTATCGTCTCGGGGGCCAGACCAAGGTGGTCGCCGACAACGTCACGGCCGAGTTTCCCACCGGCAGCACGGTGGCGATCCTCGGTCGCAACGGGGCGGGGAAATCGAGCCTGCTGCGGATGATCGCGGGGTCGATGTCGCCGGATTCCGGCCGGGTCGTCTCGGATGGGTCGATCTCCTGGCCGGTGGGCTTCGCCGGCAGTTTCCATCCCGACATGACCGGCGCGCAGAACACCCGGTTCATCGCCCGGGTCTACGGCGTCGATACCGACGAGCTCTGTGCCTACGTCGAGACCTTCGCCGAGCTCGGCGGTCATTTCCACCTGCCGGTGCGCAGCTACTCCTCGGGGATGCGGGCGCGGCTGGCCTTCGGCGTCTCCATGGGCATCCGCTTTGACACCTACCTGATCGACGAGATCACCGCCGTCGGCGACGCCGGCTTCCGGCGCAAGAGCGAGGCGCTGTTCCGCGACCGCATGGACGATTGCAGCGCCATCATGGTGACCCACGCGCTGGGGCAGGTCGAGCGGCTGTGCGACTACGTGACGGTGCTGAACGAGGGCCGGCTCGTCTGGTTCGAGGACGTGGCCGAGGGCATCCGCTTCCACCAGGAGCTGATGCGCGACTAGCGCGCCCGCAGCGAAACCTCTCCGCCTTTCCGGCAGTCTCTCCGACATGCGAAGGGCCCGCCGTTTTGGCGGGCCCCTGCTCGTTGCGTTGCACCGGCGTTCGGCGGTGTCAGCTGAAGATGAAGTCAGCCGAGGAGAAGT
>NZ_ML112615.1:0-13594 GCF_003703915.1 Salipiger sp. D13 | reverse complement strand
CTTCGGCCATCAGCCGATTTGTGCAACAGAGCCCCGTCCCAGCCGTCGACGGCGCCGGCCTCGAAGCCTTGCGCGTTCAGCACCCGCTGTCCCGCCGCGACGAGCCGCCGCGCGGTCGGCCAGGCGCTGGAGCCGTCGCCGGCGTGCGCTTCGGTGATCTCGACGGCCGTCATGGTCTTCGGCCCGGCGATGCCGTCGATGGCGCCGGCGTAGTAGCCGGCCGAGGCCAGCAGCATCTGGACATGCGTACGATCCATGGTGATTTCCCATGCAAAAAGGCCCGGGCCGTGAGGACCGGGCGGTGCGGTATTGCAGCACCTCAGTGCGTTACACCGGGCGCGTGTTGAGTAAGTCGTTCGGACTCTTCAGTTTCTGTCGGCGGGCGCAGCACGACCCCAGCCCGTCCCGGGTCGCCGTCGTATATTCCCCCATGAATCTGCTGCGCCTGCACCTCTGGCCGTCATCCGCCCTCCGAGCAGAACGGCCCGAATATCCGGCGCCGGCCGCGCAGGTCTTCCATGACGTAATCGACGCAGACGCGGTGCACGCCCGAGGGCTGCGGACAGCCGCCGGTGNCGGTAGGTCCACGCGCCGCTGTCATCGCAGACCGTGCGCCAGCCCTCGCCGGTCGAGATCTGCACGCGGGCCGTCCAGTCGCCGCGCAGGACGCGCTTGATCATGCGGGTATAGAGGACATGATCGCCGTCGAGCTGCAGCGAAACGTCGATCCACGGCCGCTGCGGGGGCCGGTCGTCCCAGGCCTCGGTGAGCGGCTGGAACAGCAGCAGCGCCAGCCAGCTGACGATCAGCATGACGCCGAGGGTGCGGTTGGAGACGTCAGGACGGGTCATTTCTTCCTCCCGATCACGATGGCGACCCACTCGGCGAGCTGGCGCCCGGTAAGGCCGGCAAGGCTCTTGGCGATCGCGTAGCCGGTCATTGCGAGCAGCCCCGCCACCGCATTGCCGTAGATGGCGGGATCCCGGCCCAGCACGTCGAGCACGGGGCCTGGGAACAGGGTGGCGAAGAAGAGCCCGGAGCACACCCGCACCACCGCCATCCGGAAGGTCTGCTCTTCGCTGGTGAGGATCGAGACCAGGATGCCGCCGATCACTGCGGCGAGCATCCAGACGTTCTCGCCCAGCCAGGTTGTCAGGTGCTTCATCACTGCCCCGTCAGCCCAGCGAGATGCCCGCGCGGGCGGCCGCATAGGCCTCGAGCGCGCCGCGCTGCGCGGCGCTGATCCGCTCGCTGAGATAGTGGCCGTGGTAGGTGAAGTCGGCGTCCTGCGTCGCCACCCAGGACCCCGCCGCGTTGAAGGCGCCGCCGAGGGCGAGGTTGTCGACGCGCAGCCCCTCGGTATAGGTCGTGAAGTCCCCGACGAAGCTGCCGGCGACCGGGACGCCGTCGATTCGCAAGGTCGGCCGGCTGACGCCGTTGTGCTCGATGACGAAGACATGCGGGGTGCCGTCGTCGAGCCCGGTCACGTCCCAGGTCTCGCGCCGGGCCGCCGCCGCGCTCTCGCCGTCGTTGAGGCAGACGAAGCGCAGCGCGTTGTTCTGGATCTGCACCGCCCAGCCCGGGTCGCCGTTCTGCACGTCGTTCCAGCCGAGGACGGTCTTCGAGCCCGAGCCGGGGAAGGCATCGAAGCCCAGCACGAGAACGAGCGTCATGTCGGGCAGCACCAGGGGCGCACCGATGGCGCCGTCCTCGAGCTCGGCGGTGGTGATGACGCCAAGCTGCGGATCCGCCCCATCGCCCGCACCGAAGTGGAGCCCGCCGTCGTGGTTGGTCTCGGCGTAGAGCGTGCCGCTCACCTCGCCGGTGATCACCAGCCCCTCGATGCAGTCGGCATTGGCGATGTCTTCCCAGCGGCGGACCTCGACCCCGTCGGTCTTGCGCAGCTTGATGATGTCGCCGTTGATGCCGTTGGTCCCGAAGGTGGCGAAGATGAAGTCTCCGAAGACCGTGATGTGGTCCGAGTTGAAGGCGACGGTCACGACACGCGCGAGCGCCCCGCTCGTCGGGTTGTATTCCCGGATCTTGAGCTGACCCCATCGAGTGGTCCAGGTTAAATGCTAATGCATGGTCGGCCTTCGATCTATAGGGATGAAGGCCTCTGGCGCCGGCGCCCGATATCCGAGGGCACTATGCGGCCGGTCCCTGTTGTAGTGTTTTCGCCATCTTTCGATGAGGATTTGCGCCTCCCTCAACGAGTAGAAAATCTCGCCATTTGGTAGCTCATCCCGGAAGCGCGCATTGAAGCTCTCGCAGTATCCGTTCTCCCAGGGTGACCCGGGCTCGATGTAGGCGGTCTTCGCCCCCACCAGCTCGATCCAGTCGCGGACCTTCTGCGCGATGAACTCGGGACCATTGTCAGACCGGATGAACCGCGGCGGACCGCGCTGGATGAAGAGATCGGTCAGGGCGTCCATGACATCGGTGGAGTTCAGTCGCCTGTCGACACGGATCATTAACGCCTCCCGCGTATATTCATCGAGGATGTTGAGCGTCCGGTAAGCCCGGCCGTCACTGGTCCGGTCCTGCACGAAGTCGTAGGACCAGACGTGGTTGGGATGTTCAGGCTTCAGCCGCACACAGGAGCCGTCGTTCAGCCAGAGGCGGCCGCGTTTCTTCTGCTTGTGCGGGACCTTGAGCCCTTCGCGCCGCCAAATGCGCGCCACCCGCTTGTGGTTCACCTGCCAGCCCGCCCGGCGCAGCAGCACGGCGACCCGGCGGTAGCCGTAGCGGCCATACTCCCGAGCCAGTTCGATGACGTCGGCGGTCAGCCGCGCCTCGTCTTCCCGGCCCTGTGGTGGTTTGCGTTGCGTGGAGCGGTGCTGGCCAAGCACCCGGCAGGCCCGGCGTTCGGAGATGCCGAGTGTCTGGCATACATGCTCCACGCACTCGCGGCGGCGCGAAGGGCTTAGAAGTTTCCCCGAGCAGCCTCGGTCAGGATCAGCTTCTCGAGCGTCAGGTCAGATACCGCCCGCCGCAGCCTCAAGTTCTCCTTCTCGAGCTCCTTCAGCCGCGACAACTGTGCCCGGTTCATCCCGCCATACTGCTTCCGCCAGCGGTAGAACGTGTGCTGCGATATCCCGATCTGGCGCACCGCATCGGCCATCGACAGGCCCTGGCCGTGCAACACCTCGACCTGACGCAGCTTGGTGACAATGTCTTCCGGCTTCTCTCGCTTTCCAGCCATTCCGTAGTCCTCCTGTTCGCCGAAATCCTATCGGATTTCAGGCTTCGTGGGTGGACCACTTCAAAGGGGCTGGCTCACCGCGTGTCATGCGGGAAGGGCTTCTTCGCGTTTCAAAAGCTCGTCGTGTCCCTTCCAAGCGCCGCTGACGCCTCCTGAGACAGTACTGCGCAGGTACGCGACGCGGCCTCTGATCGACAGGACCGTGCGGGAAGAAAATGGGCGTCGGCGGATTGCGCTGCCGCTTTTCTGCAACGGGGCCTACGCCAAGCCATGGTGCAACGGGCCGAAGATTTTAGCCGGGATCGCGAACATGCGGCATTTGAAAACGCCGAACCTGTCAGTGGGACTATCTGTGGCCGAACCACCCGCGATCGTCGGTGAACGCGCGCCCTTCGGAAAGGTGCGTCTGACTGTAGCCCTCCGGCAGATCATTCAGGTCATCCAACGGTCGGGGGGACGCCGCGAAGAGAATGTTGCCCCGGCCCCGGGATGTGAAGGAACCGTGCACGACTTCGATGTGCGGGTAGAGTTCACTCAGGATTTCATTCACACCGCGCGCCAGGCGCCCGTCTGCCTGGTCGATCAGGTTGACGTATACAGGTCCGTCGACGATCTCCTTCAGGCGGGAAAAGGTCTCGCGCGTGACGAGGTGAGCCGGAACCGAGCCGGAGGAGAAAGCATCCATCACGGCGGCGTCGAAGCGTCGCTGCGTCTCGTTCAGATAAACCCGACCATCGGCGTGGACGATCCCCAGTCGACCGTCCGCTTCCCTGTCCTCCGAGGCGTCGTAGCCTGTCTGCACGATCATTTCGCCGGCCCGCGGCATGTGGTCCTGAACCACCTCGGTCACGAGAGGGTCGATCTCGACGGCAACCGCTTGCGCCTCGGGACGCGAGGCAAGCAGTTTCGTCGGCAGCGTATAGCCGCCGCCCCCGACGAACATCACTGACGCGTCAGCGCCAAGATCGCGCTCCATGCGCGCCCAGATCCATTCGGTGTAGCTCAGGGCCAGGCCCGAGGCCCCTTCCCCGTCCGCTCCCGAGATGCGTCGTTCGGCGGCCTGCAACTGCCCATCCGAGACGAGGCGCACCTCGGGACCCTGGCGGATCACGTGCAGGCAGGACAGGCCGGATTCGTACTGGCAGGCCGGGGCCCCGGCGAGCCCTGCGAAGGCAACGAAAGCTGCCGCCGCGATGGTCACGCCATGGTTCTCAGTGCCGCCGCCCCGGAGGAAGGGCAGGCACAGTAGGGCCAAGGCACCGCAGGCGGCAAAAGTCGCCGTCGCCCCGATCAGCGGCAGTGCCAGGAAACCCGCGAGAATGGCGCCGAAGATCGCACCGACAGAGCCCGCCGCCAGCACGAATCCCAGTGACGATCCCTCGCGACCCGGTCTGGCCTCGATCGCGAGCTTGGCGAGCAGTGGAGACGGCAGCGTCACGCAGACCGAGGCCGGAAAGAACACGATGAACACACTGAGCAACATTCCACTCGTGCCGCGCGCGCCCCATGAATTGAGCAGGCCCAGCAGCGTGGGCGACACGGCCATCAGAACGGCCGTGGCGATCAGGGCGCCGCGCACCTGGCGCAAGGCGCTGGGGCGCGGGCGTTCCGCAACGATCCCCCCGAGCGCGCTGCCCAGGGAGAAGCCACCGAGAACGGTCGCGATGACGGCTGTCCAGGTCAGCAGCGAGGTTCCGAAGAAGGGCGCAAGAACGCGGCCCGCGGCGATCTCGTAGGTCAGGCCCACGGCAGACAGGACGAGGATCAGCGCAATGATGATCGGGAAAGGGATAGCAGACTCCTTTGCGTTCAAGAGGACCGTCGGGCGGTTGCCATTCGATGCAGTGACGACATAGCGAATGTCCAGTGGATGTCATACCGGCCATCGAGGAAACCGCGCATCCTTGATCGTGCACCGAAGGGGATCAGCCCTTGGTCCAGGCAAGCGAGAACCCTGCGAAGGAACAGGAAAGCGGGCATTGGAAACGGCCGAACCAGGGGCAGCCAGGCGCAGGAAGCGGACGGTCGGCTTTGCCTCTGGATGGGCCGCAGGGCGCGCGGAACGGCAGGTCAGACCTCAGGCTGAAGACGGTAGCGAAAGTGCAACGGACCGATGACTTGTGACGGATGCGGAAACCTGGCTCGAGCATGACGAGGTTCCTGGGGAACGGTCATCTGAAGACCACGAGGGTGGCGCCCATGACCGCCGACGTCATCAATCTGCGCCGGGGGTATGGCGGCGATGGCCACCGGCGGATCGTCCTTCTGCTGCGGCTTTCCGGCTGGCAGGTGAACCCCAAGCACCCCTCCGGAAGATTTGCGATGCATATCGCCAGCCTGGCCGCGGCGGCAGGAGTCTGGCGGCGCGTGGGGGCCGAAATCCCGCCCAGGCAGAAGCACGGTGGCCGGCTGCGGCTGCAGACACGGGCAGGAACCTGACCACCGTCGCACTGGTTGGTCCGGACACACCTCGCTTAAAGGAGGCCAGCCATGCAGAGCAGAGATTGGACAATTCTTGAACGGCAAGGCGCGCGGGAAATCTGGCAGAGACAGATCGAGGCGCAGGATGGCACGACCGTGACGCAATACCGCGGTGAAGAGTTCACGGAGATCGATGGCGAGCGTCGGAAGGTCGACGAGACGCGTCACTTCGATAAACAGACCGAGGCCATGGCATGGCTGAACGGTCAGACCGGATAAACCGGGGGCCTTGCTTCTGCCCGGCATGCGCCGCCGTCTCCACCACTGCCGTCGCATGCCCCTTTCGCCTTCTCCCCGCCCATGCTCCGGCACATCCGGGCCGTGTGCTTGGCGTGTCGATGAGCGGTCCACTGCCGGAAAGGTGGTTCAGGATTCGATTTGGAACATTCGCCCGGGGGTCCGCATTGAGGGGGCAGAGATCGACACGACAAGGAGATCGACAGTATGACCAAGCGCATTCTCACCGCCACCACCGCAGCATTCGCCATCGCGATTGCGGGCGGCGCCAGTGCCCAATCCGACAACGAGGCCGACATCTCGGCGCAGGCGTCCGACGCGGCCGGTGAAATCGCCGATACCGTCTATGCCGTCGGCGAGTCCGCCACGGATACCGCACAGGCCGGGGTCGAGGCCGTGGGCGACGTTGCCGAAGAACCCTATGGCGGCGCGGCCAACATCTCGGCGCAGCTGGATGCCGCTCTGACCGATGACGCCGTGGTCCGTTCGAGCGACGGCGAGATCCTCGGCACGGTCTACAAGTTCGACCGGGACGCCGACCGTGTGCTCATCGACCTGGATGGCGAGATGGAGGGTGCCGATGACCGCGCCATCGAGAATGCGGCCGTGCAGCTTGCGTCGCTGAGCGCCGGCGAAAATGGTGTCGTGGTCGACATGACCGAAGCCCAGTTCTCTTCGGCGCTGCAGACCTCGACCCGGGCCAACGTCGTTTCCGAGGACTGAATCCGGACATCCGGAACAGGTTCCGGCGAAGCCCCGCCCCCCGGCGGGGCTTCTTTGCGTCTTTCCCCCCCGTGTGACGATGAGAGGCGCCGGTTTCAGCCGCCGAGCAGGTTCCTGACCGTCGCAAGGAGTTCGGCTTCGGAGACAGGCTTGGAGAGACGCGGAACGCCGGTCATGGAGTCGCCCTCGTAGCCAGATATGATCGCGACCCCGACGCCGCGCGCAACCAATGCCTGCACGATCTCGCGCGAGCTTTCACCGGCCAGGTTCTCGTCGACCAGCGCGACATCGGGAACGCCGCGTGCCATGCCATCGCGGGCAGATGCAATCGTGCCGAATTGCCCGAAGACATCGTAGCCGGCGGTCTCCATCATGCCTGCAAGATCGAGCGCGATGATCGGTTCGTCCTCGACGATCATGACCGAGCGCTTGCGGGCGCCGGGCGCCTCGGGGGCGCCGCCGGTGTTTCCTTGCAGGGCCGCGCCCCAGTGCTCCGTGGGCAGCGAAATGATGTAGCGCATCAGCCCGGCCGACTGTTTGGACGTGATCGCCCCCTTGAAATGGTCCTGGACGATCCGCCGCAACAGAATCGTTCCGAAGCCCTCGCGCAGGTCGCCGTTTGCATCGGGAATGGAGGTGCAGCGCTCTGTCCACGACAGCTCAAGCGGGCCGTCCTCTGCCGCGACAGACCAGTGCACCTCGAGCACTCCCGACGAATGCCCAAGCGCGCCGTACTTCACCGAGTTGGTGCTCAACTCGTGGAACATCATCGCCAGCAGCTGCGCATCCGCGGCGGCGAGCGTGACCTCGGGCCCATGAACCTCGACGCGCACGCGCTCCCCGACATCGAAGGTCCCGAGTTCCTCGTGGATCACGTCCCTGAGGCCCAGACCTTCCCAGCGCCGGTCCGACAGCAGCGAGTGAATGCGTGACAGGGCGGTGATGCGGTCGTCGAGCTTTTCCTTGTAGTCGGGCACGGTGTCCGCCGAGATCAGCCGGGCGAGCCCCCGCAGGATCGCCAGAAGGTTGCGCGCGCGGTGGTCGATCTCCCGCGCCATCACCACCTCGCGGGCGCGGGCGCGGTCGAGTTCAGCCCAGGACATCGTGGTCTGGACCACCTTCTCGATCAACGCCACGTCCAGCACGCTGGTGGTACGGGGCTGGGACCAGTGGACGAACAGCGCAGCCTCCAGCCGCCCCGCGCTCGTCCAGGGCACGAAAACGCCGTTCGACAGGTTCCGATCCACCAAGTAACGCCGTGTCTCCGGCTCGAGCGCGGGATCCTCGCAATCGACGAAGGCATCCCGGCCGGCGCGAAGCTCGGCCTCCGCGTTCGGGCCGACCCAGTTATCGCGCAGCGGCGAGATCGCCTCGGATTGCGGCGGGTAGATCACGCGGGTGACCCCGAGCGCCTCGTCGCGTCCGGGCTCCAGCACCCCGACGACATCGGCCCCGAGGTGCGTTCCGAGCCGCTCGAGCGCGAGCGTCATGCCCGCCTCGGCCGAGGCGCAGCCGCGCAACCCCTCGTTGAGGCGCACGACGAATTCCGCGTTGCGCCGCTGGATCACGTTCTGCGTGGTCTCGCTTCCCGAGTTCCAGACCCCGACGATGTCGCCCTTCTCACCGCGCAGGGGTGTGAAGCTGTAGTTCCAGTAGGTTTCCTCGACGCGACCGTAGCGCTGCATCGGCAACATCTGATCCTGGGCGAAGAGCCCCGTGCCGCTGCGGATAACCTCGTTGAACTGTGGCTCGATGACGTCCCAGATGTCACTCCAGACCCGTCTGGCCGGAGCACCGAGCGCCTCCGGATGGCGCGGCCCCGGGATTGGAGCCCAGGCATCGTTGTAAAGAAGGCGCAACTCGGGGCCCCAGTAGATCGCCGTCGGGAAAGCCGAGTTCAGGCAGATCGACAGTGCCAGCCGCAGGGACTGCGGCCACTCTTCAATCGGTCCGAAGGGATGCTCGCTCCAGTCAGTCTCGCGGATACGCCTGGCCATCTCGCCGTCACCGGCCAGAAAATCCATCGGCCCATACTGCGGGCTCTGCTGTCGCAGCATCATGTCCCTCCCCAAAAGACCGTCTTTCACCAAGATAGCGCCGCTTCTCCAACGGACCAGAGGTGCTTTCCTTCACGCAGCCACCGTTTTCGGGGGCTGACGCACGCCGACCCGGCCCGGTGCTCGCACCCGGCGCTCAGTGAAGGTTGGTCTTGCGCTTGCTTTTCTGCGCCAGCGTCTGCCGCAGGAATTCCTGCGGGTCGACGGTCTCCATCACGTGCGCGCAGGCAGCCTCGAAATCGGCATCGGGCTCGGAGTCGGCCACCTCGAGCGCCATCGCCTCGAACTCGTCGATCCCGAGGCTTGCGCGGCGAAGCAGTAGCGAATGGCTTCGGCGGTGCGTGGTGCGGTCGACGACGACGAATTGCACCGTCTCCGCCGTCTTCAGACGGTCGTAGGTCGGGTTCGGGAAATCCGCGAGGTCGACGAACTGTTCCTGCAGGAAGCCGTGCCCGGTGTTCGGCGCGATCTGCCACAGCCAGTAGCCGACACTGCCATGCGGGGTCGGAACGATGCCCGAGATGAGCCCCACCACGAGGTCGTCGACCTGCGCGAGCGGGCGCGCGAACTCGGGATCGCAGGCGCAAAGGATCACCGTTTCCGCCCCCTTATCGCCGAGCATCTCGTGGAACATGACCGATTGCGGCAGCGGCGTGACCTCTTCCGCATCGTCGGAGGCGTCCTCGGGGCCCACGTCGGGGTGGATCATGTGGGCGATGACACTGTCCGAGTGGATCCGGCCGGCGTCGATATCGCCCTCGATCTCGCCCACCATCTGGCCGACGCCCTCACGGACGAGGCTCAGGTGCGCATGCGCATCGTCTGTCGTGGTGGAGGAGACGCCGAGGAAACGCGCGCTGTAGCTCGGCACTTCCTTGCGTTCGGAGACCCCGCGGAAGACCCCGAGCGCGACGAGGTTGTAGCCGCCTTCGAGCGCGAACGAAACGGACTCGGTCCCGGCGACGAGACTGATCAGGCAGTTCGCCACGAGATCCTCGTAGGTCATGCCGTTCTCGGCCTGCCGGAGCTTGAGTTGGTCCCAGTTGTCGCCGCTGAAAAGCGCGCCGATCACCTGGACGTAATCGTCACCTTCCTTCGTGCCGAACACTTTGCGCCGTGCACGAACGTCCTCGGGGTCGAGATTGAAGGTCGCGAAATCGGCCTCGCCGAAGACGTGAACAAGCAGTCGGTCGTCGAGATCGGGCATACGGTCTCCGGCGGGCGGTTGCGATGGGCTCGGCGCCACACCTGACATGTTTCCGCGCCGGACAAAAGGCCACCGGTCAACGTCCGCGCGACGACAGCAAACGACCGCGGCTTTTCACCGGGGGCGGAGGCCTCTGGCCCCATGCCGCCACAAGGTCATCCGGCGATCACGGGAGCCAGCAGATGGTTCGCCTCTGGGTCGCCAGATCGCTTCAGAGGCTGACCTGATCCCGGAACACGTGACGGGTGATGTCTTCGCGGCGCAGGCCCCGCTCGGCCAGCTGCGCATCGCTCATGTTCGTCAGTTCCTGCAGGCGGCGCGCCTGCTGGGTGGTCTCGGCGATGGTCACCAGAACATCGAGAACGCGGCGGAAGATGCCGCGGCGGCTCTTGGCTTCGGTTTGCAGCGAATGGATGTCGGTTGCGGTCATGTCATCTCTCCTGATGTCTTCCGGGGCGCGCTGCGTCCCTGCTTGCCCGGATACCTAGGCGCTGCACTGCAGCATGACCACAGGACAGTTCGCAACGCCGCGTCCCGGTGCCTGCATGCCTCCGGTCGCGGTCCGGTGGATGAGCGTCCATCCGGGACCGCCCGAACCCGAAAACCTGCGCGACCGCGTCATCCAGGACTGCCGGATGGAGGCCCTGCCCGGCTCGCAACAACTTGACCCCATGCCCGTGCCGTTTTGCCGCGCTGCGCTATAGTCATGGCTGCAAATGATCAAGAAATCGAACGAGGTGACATGAGATCCCTGGGAAACAGACTGGCGGCGCTGCTGCTCGCCGCGCTGTCGATCGCCGTGCTCGCTCCCGCCGTCGCGCAGGCGCAGACCACCGCCCCCGAGGCCGAAACTGCCCAACAGTCCGCCACGAAGCTCGACCTGCTTCTTGACGTGATCGAAGACCCCGAAAGCCGGGACGCGCTCATTTCCGAGCTTCGCGCGACACGGGAAACGGCCGAAGCCGCCGCTGACGACGCCATCGTCGACACGCTGGCCGGCGAAGAGGCCGCGCCGTCCGAGGCGCTTTCATTCGGCCGCCGGATCGCCCTCATCACGCAGCAGACGGCCGAGGATGTCGCCTCGCGCGGCGAAGCCGTGTGGAACCAGATCACGCGCGCGCCGCAGGTGTTCGACGGCCTCGACGGTAGCGAGGCCGGCGTCCTGCTCGATGCGTTGCGCGACCTCGCGCTGATCATCGTCGCGACCGTCGCGGTGTTTCTCGTGCTGCGCCGCTTCGGCAAGGCATTCTATGGCCGCATGGGCGCCTCTGCCCGGGACAGTGGCATCCTGCGCACTGTCCTTCTCTTCCTTGCATCCGCAGTCATCGACGCGCTGATCGTCGTCGCCGCCTGGGCAGTGGGCTACCTTATCGCGACACTGTTCATCGGCAACTACGGGCAGATCGGCATTCGCCAGACGCTCTATCTCAACGCGTTCCTTCTGGTCGAGCTCGCCAAGGTCGTGGTGCGTCTTGCCCTGTCGCCCTCCGCCGGAAACCTGCGGCCACTACCGATCTCGAACACTGCCGCGCAGTATCTTGCGCGACGTCTCAACCTGATGGTCGGCCTCGTGGGCTACGGCCAGCTGCTGATCGTCCCGGTGATCAATGCCAACGTGTCGCTCGCCGCCGGGCGCGCCACGTCCGCGCTCATCGCGCTTCTCGTGGTCGGGCTTGCCATCTGGCTGGTGCTGCGCAACCGCCGACCGGTCGCCGACTGGCTCGAGCGCGGCGGACAGACCGAGGCGGAACACGCCGAAGAGGTCCGTGCCGCAGAGCAGGCCACCGAGGAAAATGCGCCGGTCTCCGCCGCCCCGGACGAGTTCCCGATGGGCGAGACCGAGGAGCCCCCGCGCAAGCGGCGCAGCGCGCTGAGGTTCCTTGTCCGCCACTGGCATTGGCCCGCCCTTCTCTACTTGCTCACCATGCTCGTGCTCGTGCTGGTGCAACCCGGGGACGCGGCCTTCCGATCGCTGCTGAACTCGGGCCAGGTCCTGGTCGTCGCACTGCTGGGGGTGATGATCTCGGGCGTGCTGACCCGCATCATGGTGCGCGGTGTGCAGCTTCCCGAGACGGTGACCCAGCGTCTGCCGCTGCTCGAACGGCGTCTCAACACCTTCGTGCCGAAGACCCTCTTCGTGCTGCGCTTCGCGATCTTCCTGCTGGTCGTGGTGTTCGCCCTGAACGCCATAAGCCTGATCGACCTGCGGGGCTGGATGGCAAGCCAGATCGGACTGCAGCTGACCAGTGCGATCTTCTCGGTGGCCGCCATCCTGCTCGTGGCCTTCGTGATCTGGGTCGCCATGACCTCCTGGGTCGACTATCGCCTGAACCCCGAGTTCGGCTCGGTGGCCACCGCTCGCGAGCGCACGCTGCTGACGCTCCTGCGCAATGCCGCCACGATCGCGCTGGTGATCATCACGCTGATGTTCGTGCTGTCCGAAGTCGGGCTCGACATCGCGCCGCTGCTGGCCTCGGCCGGGGTGCTCGGCCTTGCCATCGGCTTCGGTGCCCAGAAGCTGGTGCAGGACATCATCACCGGCATCTTCATCCAGTTCGAGAACGCGATGAACGTGGGCGACGTGGTGACCGTGGGCGGCACCACCGGCGTGGTCGAGCGCCTGACCATCCGCTCGGTCAGCCTGCGGGATCTCTCGGGCGCGTTCCACGTAATCCCCTTCTCGTCGGTAGACATGGTCACCAACTTCGTCCGCGAGTTCGGCTACTTCGTCTGCGACATGGGCGTGGCCTACCGCGAGAACATCGACGAGGTGAAACAGGCCATGCTGGACGCCTTCGAACAGCTCCGCGCCGACCCGGAGCAGGCGCAGTCGATCATGGGCGACCTCGAATGGTTCGGGATCAATGCCTTCGGCGACAGTGCCGTGGTGGTGCGTGCCCGGATCAAATGCGTGCCCGGCACGCAATGGGGCGTCGGCCGCGCCTACAACGGCGTCCTCAAGGAGGTCTTCGACGAACGCAACATCGAGATCCCCTTCCCCCACCAGACGCTCTACCTCGGAGAGTCCAAGCAGGGCGAGACCCAGCCTTTCCGGGTCCGCATGGAGGGCGACGGTTCCTCGGCCTGACCTTGGCGCACCTCACGCAGAAAAGCCGCACGGAATTCCGTGCGGCTTTTTTCATTTCTCATTGCCTGAGCCGTGCCTCGCGCGCTGCATGAGGTAACCGCGAGCGCGACTCTGACAGCTGTCGGCTGATCGCAAGAGAGGAATCATATATCGTCTGGCCCGGCGCCCTTCCGGTTCGCGGCTCCCCGCCGAAGCCCTAAATTTTCCGGCAGCCCTCCGCCGGAAAAGCGCAGGTGCCGCGGCCCGGGGTTCCCCGGTTTCCTCACGCCACCTAGGCTTTCCACGACAGGAAATGGAAGGAGACCACACCATGTCCCGCAACATCCTCGTCGTTCTGGCGCTGGTCGTCGTGATTGCGATCGTTGCCTTTTCAATGTTCGGCAACAACGGCACGGAGACCATAACACCCGATGCGACCACCGAGGAAGCGCCCCCGACCGAGCCAGCGGACTGACCGAGGCCCAAACGAGTCCGTCCGCGCCCCGATATCTACTCGGGGCGCGGCCGTAATTCAGAACGGCGAACGCCTGCACGGAGTGTAACCGGCTGGCATTGTGACGTGGTGCTGATTGGTGTGTGTTACATCGTACGAGAGG
>NZ_ML112614.1:0-14725 GCF_003703915.1 Salipiger sp. D13 | reverse complement strand
GCAGACGAGGCGGGACGAACTTCGAGAGGCATGACGGGCGGCGCGCCGGCAAGATAGGGCGCACCGGTCTGGTTTTGTCTCTCACGCTCTTTGACATCGCGAGTATCTGAAGAGATATGCGGGCGACACTGGTTCATACGATGGATCAAGTCTCTGTATATCGCGCTTCTAGGGTTTCGGCCCGATGATGAAGTGTCAGCTTCACTGTTTGTACGGCTTTCGGTTTCTGAAGAAACCCGAAGCACAGACAAACAGATGACTTCATCCGGTTTAGCCACCGGATGAGATGTGCAGAGGTTCGAACGTCAAGGATAGCGGCGCAAGCCGCTTTCAACTTGAGAGTTTGATCCTGGCTCAGAACGAACGCTGGCGGCAGGCCTAACACATGCAAGTCGAGCGAAGCCTTCGGGCTTAGCGGCGGACGGGTGAGTAACGCGTGGGAACGTGCCCTTCACTACGGAATAGTCCCGGGAAACTGGGTTTAATACCGTATACGCCCTTCGGGGGAAAGAATTTCGGTGAAGGATCGGCCCGCGTTAGATTAGGTAGTTGGTGGGGTAATGGCCTACCAAGCCTACGATCTATAGCTGGTTTGAGAGGATGATCAGCCACACTGGGACTGAGACACGGCCCAGACTCCTACGGGAGGCAGCAGTGGGGAATCTTAGACAATGGGGGCAACCCTGATCTAGCCATGCCGCGTGAGTGATGAAGGCCTTAGGGTCGTAAAGCTCTTTCGCTGGGGAAGATAATGACGGTACCCAGTAAAGAAACCCCGGCTAACTCCGTGCCAGCAGCCGCGGTAATACGGAGGGGGTTAGCGTTGTTCGGAATTACTGGGCGTAAAGCGCGCGTAGGCGGACTGGAAAGTTGGGGGTGAAATCCCGGGGCTCAACCTCGGAACTGCCTCCAAAACTATCAGTCTAGAGTTCGAGAGAGGTGAGTGGAACNGGAAGATAATGACGGTACCCAGTAAAGAAACCCCGGCTAACTCCGTGCCAGCAGCCGCGGTAATACGGAGGGGGTTAGCGTTGTTCGGAATTACTGGGCGTAAAGCGCGCGTAGGCGGACTGGAAAGTTGGGGGTGAAATCCCGGGGCTCAACCTCGGAACTGCCTCCAAAACTATCAGTCTAGAGTTCGAGAGAGGTGAGTGGAACTCCGAGTGTAGAGGTGAAATTCGTAGATATTCGGAGGAACACCAGTGGCGAAGGCGGNTGACGCTGAGGTGCGAAAGTGTGGGGAGCAAACAGGATTAGATACCCTGGTAGTCCACACCGTAAACGATGAATGCCAGTCGTCGGGTAGCATGCTATTCGGTGACACACCTAACGGATTAAGCATTCCGCCTGGGGAGTACGGTCGCAAGATTAAAACTCAAAGGAATTGACGGGGGCCCGCACAAGCGGTGGAGCATGTGGTTTAATTCGAAGCAACGCGCAGAACCTTACCAACCCTTGACATCCTAGGACCACCCGAGAGATCGGGCTTTCACTTCGGTGACCTAGTGACAGGTGCTGCATGGCTGTCGTCAGCTCGTGTCGTGAGATGTTCGGTTAAGTCCGGCAACGAGCGCAACCCACATCCCTAGTTGCCAGCAGTTTGGCTGGGCACTCTATGGAAACTGCCCGTGATAAGCGGGAGGAAGGTGTGGATGACGTCAAGTCCTCATGGCCCTTACGGGTTGGGCTACACACGTGCTACAATGGTGTCTACAGTGGGTTAATCCCCAAAAGACATCTCAGTTCGGATTGTCGTCTGCAACTCGACGGCATGAAGTCGGAATCGCTAGTAATCGCGTAACAGCATGACGCGGTGAATACGTTCCCGGGCCTTGTACACACCGCCCGTCACACCATGGGAGTTGGGTTCACCCGAAGGCCGTGCGCCAACCTTTACAGGGGGCAGCGGACCACGGTGAGCTCAGCGACTGGGGTGAAGTCGTAACAAGGTAGCCGTAGGGGAACCTGCGGCTGGATCACCTCCTTTCTAAGGATGATGCTAGCATCTGAGCTTGCTCGGATCGTGCATCACTTAGCAGGCAGCAATCAAAGCTGCCAAAAACGAACCAGGTCGTCCTCATATCTCTTCAGACAAGAACGCGTATGGGCAAGGGCTCATGCGCCGCGGTTTTGCTCAAGGCAAACTGGCCCTTTCGGCAGATTTTGCGGCGCAAAATCGCCTGCCGGGCAACGCCGATTTTGCAGGGCAAAATCAGCTGGGTCGGTAGCTCAGGTGGTTAGAGCGCACGCCTGATAAGCGTGAGGTCGGAGGTTCAAGTCCTCCTCGACCCACCAGATCCCCTCGGGGGACAAGATGGGGCCTTAGCTCAGCTGGGAGAGCGCCTGATTTGCATTCAGGAGGTCAGGAGTTCGATCCTCCTAGGCTCCACCATTCCCGATTTGACCGACAAGCACCGTCTGGTGCTTCTCCGTCCAATCGGACGACTTTTACATCGTATAGAGAGAAATCAATCAACCTTGCTTGGTTCACCGGAGTGTCGGTGGATCTCTGCAGGTCTTCTTCGGAAGAGGTGATGACCCGGTCTAGCCGGCTGGAGCATCATATCCCTGCTGAAACGAGCAAGAGTTGTCCAAGTCAAGTACACTAACCCACCATTCTGCCGTCAGGCATGAATGGTCAGGTTTTGAGATCGCTCGATGCGATATTGAAACCTATATGTCCTCGCAACATGCGAGGGCGGGAAAGTATGCTTTTGATCCGGTAACAGTAGGGACGGCACGAACCAGCGTCGTTCCCGATGGGCCCGGGTGCTGCTCGCAGCATCCCCAGAGCCTGTCTCTTACTGGATCAAATCAAGCGCGAGAAGGGCGTTTGGTGGATGCCTTGGCAGCAAGAGGCGATGAAGGACGTGATACTCTGCGATAAGCCGTGATGAGCCGAGAATAGGCTTTGATCCACGGATCTCCGAATGGGGCAACCCACCTGAAAGCTCGTTATAATTGCTCTTCGGAGCAGCCTATAACGGGTTTGAACAGGTACTTGAGACCTGAATACATAGGGTTTTAAGAGCAAACCCGGGGAACTGAAACATCTAAGTACCCGGAGGAAAGGAAATCAATTGATACTCCCCCAGTAGCGGCGAGCGAACGGGGACCAGCCGAACTCTGAGAGTGACTGGAATGGTCTGGAAAGGCCAACCACAGCGGGTGACAGTCCCGTACAGGAAGCTCGATGAGACGTATTAAGTAGGGCGGGACACGTGAAATCCTGTCTGAAGATCGGGGGACCACCCTCGAAGGCTAAGTACTCCTTGCTGACCGATAGCGAACCAGTACCGTGAGGGAAAGGTGAAAAGCACCCCGACGAGGGGAGTGAAACAGTACCTGAAACCGAGCGCCTACAATCAGTCGGAGCTTCCTTGCGAAGTGACGGCGTACCTTTTGTATAATGGGTCATCGACTTGGTCTATCCAGCAAGCTTAAGCCGATAGGTGTAGGCGCAGCGAAAGCGAGTCTTAATAGGGCGTCGAGTTGGATGGATCAGACCCGAAACCGAGTGATCTAGGCATGACCAGGATGAAGGTAAGGTAACACTTACTGGAGGTCCGAACCCACACCTGTTGAAAAAGGTCGGGATGAGTTGTGCCTAGGGGTGAAAGGCCAATCAAACTCGGAGATAGCTGGTTCTCCGCGAAATCTATTTAGGTAGAGCGTCATCCGAATACCCCGGGGGGTAGAGCACTGGATGGGTAATGGGGCCCCACAGGCTTACTGATCCTAACCAAACTCCGAATACCCGGGAGTACTAGATGGCAGACACACTGCGGATGCTAACGTCCGTAGTGGAGAGGGAAACAACCCTGACCTCCGGCTAAGGCCCCCAATTCATGGCTAAGTGGGAAAGCAGGTGGGACGACCAAAACAACCAGGAGGTTGGCTTAGAAGCAGCCATCCTTTAAAGATAGCGTAACAGCTCACTGGTCTAATCAAGTTGTCCTGCGGCGAAGATGTAACGGGGCTCAAGCCATGAGCCGAAGCCGAGGATGCCGTAAGGCATGGTAGCGGAGCGTAGTGTGACATAGGATCTATCCTCTTCTGCATCCCTCGGGATGCAATGGAGGACAAGATCCTTACTGTGAAGCCGGGGCGTGAGCCATCCGGTGGAGTGATCACTAGCGAGAATGATGACATGAGTAGCGACAAAGAGTGTGAGAGACACTCTCGCCGAAAGTCCAAGGGTTCCTGCTTAAAGCTAATCTGAGCAGGGTAAGCCGGCCCCTAAGGCGAGGCCGAAAGGCGTAGTCGATGGGAACCAGGTTAATATTCCTGGGCCATGTGGTGGTGACGGATTGCAGGTGTTGTCGGTCCTTATCGGATTGGACCGGCAGCTGAGCAGTCCCTGGAAATAGCCCCACTTTAGGACCGTACCCGAAACCGACACAGGTGGACTGGTAGAGAATACCAAGGCGCTTGAGAGAACGATGTTGAAGGAACTCGGCAAAATACCTCCGTAAGTTCGCGAGAAGGAGGCCCGGGTTCAAGGCAACTTGGATCCGGGGGCACAAACCAGGGGGTGGCGACTGTTTACTAAAAACACAGGGCTCTGCGAAGTCGCAAGACGACGTATAGGGTCTGACGCCTGCCCGGTGCCTGAAGGTTAAAAGGAGAGGTGAGAGCCTTGAATTGAAGCCCAGGTAAACGGCGGCCGTAACTATAACGGTCCTAAGGTAGCGAAATTCCTTGTCGGGTAAGTTCCGACCTGCACGAATGGCGTAACGACTTCCCCGCTGTCTCCAACATCGACTCAGCGAAATTGAATTGCCTGTCAAGATGCAGGCTTCCCGCGGTTAGACGGAAAGACCCCGTGCACCTTTACTACAGCTTCGCACTGGCATCAGGATTGTGATGTGCAGGATAGGTGGTAGGCTTTGAAACCGGAACGCCAGTTCCGGTGGAGCCGAAAGATGAGATACCACCCTTCGCACTCTTGATGTCTAACCGCGGTCCGTTATCCGGATCCGGGACCCTGCGTGGCGGGTAGTTTGACTGGGGCGGTCGCCTCCTAAAGCGTAACGGAGGCGCGCGAAGGTTGGCTCAGAGCGGTCGGAAATCGCTCGTTGAGTGCAATGGCAGAAGCCAGCCTGACTGCAAGACTGACAAGTCGAGCAGAGTCGAAAGACGGCCATAGTGATCCGGTGGTCCCGAGTGGAAGGGCCATCGCTCAACGGATAAAAGGTACGCCGGGGATAACAGGCTGATACTGCCCAAGAGTCCATATCGACGGCAGTGTTTGGCACCTCGATGTCGGCTCATCTCATCCTGGGGCTGGAGCAGGTCCCAAGGGTACGGCTGTTCGCCGTTTAAAGAGGTACGTGAGCTGGGTTTAGAACGTCGTGAGACAGTTCGGTCCCTATCTGCCGTGGGTGTAGGATACTTGAGAGGAGTTGCCCCTAGTACGAGAGGACCGGGGTGAACGATCCACTGGTGGACCTGTTGTTGCGCCAGCAGCAGTGCAGGGTAGCTATGATCGGACAGGATAACCGCTGAAGGCATCTAAGCGGGAAGCCCCCCTCAAAACAAGGTATCCCCGAGGGCCGTGGAAGACCACCACGTCGATAGGCCGGAGATGTAAGCATGGTAACATGTTCAGTTGACCGGTACTAATGGCCCGATTGGCTTGATTTGATCCAGTAAAAGACAGGCCGAAACCTGTCCCAAACGGAAAATCAAAAGCATACACACTTAACGTGTCACTTGGACAAACCTCGCCGAAAGGCAGGTTGATTGATCCGATGCTCCCAGAATGGATGGGCAGTGTGCTCGCGGGACATTTTGCTTCGCAAAATTCCCTGACGCACACGCCCCGCTCCAAAGGAGCCTCGGGATTGGTTTTTACTCGGTTTGGTGGTCATAGCGCGAGCAAAACACCCGGATCCATTCCGAACCCGGCCGTTAAGTGCCGCTGCGCCAATGGTACTGCGTCTCAAGACGTGGGAGAGTAGGGCACCGCCAAACCTAGCAAAAACCAAATAATTCTCTCTATACAAATCATAACCTTCCGAGCTCAACGCTACGACGAAGGTCTTTGGCGCGGGGTGGAGCAGCCCGGTAGCTCGTCAGGCTCATAACCTGAAGGTCGTAGGTTCAAATCCTACCCCCGCAACCAAATCTTACCGATCATACCCCCAAAATCGATCCTCCCCTGCCTCCCGTGCCGCGGACAGAAAACGCCGTCGAAGAAACTCGGGAGCTGAGCTCGCCTGCGTCTCCAGGCGCCAGGCAGCACACCCGACACTGTCGGTGAGTTTCCACGCTCCTGGTATCCTGTTTTGGCGTGTCGCTGTGAGCTTCGGGACACAAGCAAGCGGCGCGGAAAGCTGGTGTCTCGCGCCGTTGGCCCACGCCTCGATGCTTCTGTAGTGGGGGCATCCAAGTGCCAGCCGACGGTTCGTCAGCTTCTGATGATGTCGGTCCCAGACACTTGGCCCTATGCTGCAGTAAAACAACAGTAGCAGCGTGCTGCGAACATCCCCCCACGCTCCATGTCGACAGGTGCCGAATAATGCTGCAAGTCAGGGCTGCATCTTGCATTAATCTTAGTCTTTTTTCTGGTGTGGGGGTCCGAGGTGAGCGGCATTTGGCGTAAGGTCCGGAGCGCATGGAGTGTCTCGACGCTTTGCACGCTCTTCGCTGTCGCCGCGTGCGACACGTTCCCCCTGACCACGACGGACTTCGAGCAGGACCTTGCTCAGTCTCCCCAAGTACAGCGGTCGAAATCCGAGGCCTGGGTGGCGCCACCCGACATTCAGCTGGTTCTCGAACGATCATTCGGGCCGGTCTCCGAGCAGCGCATCCTGCTGCCGAACCGGACGGCTGTGCGCGGGGACAATTTCCTCCTGCTCAGGGCACGGGAGGGCACGCTCGCGACAATCGGGCGCTTCGAGCCGCTCGAGCTGCTGGGGGCGACGGGGGACACGCCCGATCCGTTCGAGGATTTCGACAGCCTGCTTCTCGAAACCCGCGACGAGCCGATGGGAACGCTCAGCTGGGCGGTCTGGACCAACAATGCCAACCTGAACTGCGTTCTGGCCTTCCGGCGGTTGGATGCCTCCTCGCGCGTGGTGCCCGAGGGGGCCGGGGTCATGGACATGATGCTGCGCAATTGCGTGCATGGCACCGTGGAGCAGGCACTTGCACCCGCGCTCGAAGTCAATGTCGGTTATGCTGCGGCTGGCCCCGAGGGAGACCTGCCCCGGATGCTCTCGCCGCTCGCCGCGCCTCAACCGTAACGGAGGTCGGTCATGCAGCGCATCTCCGTCTCCGTCCTTGTCCTGCTGTGGCTCGCACTCCTCGTGCCGATCGTCTTCCTGGCGTCGGTACCCACCTCGATCATCGCGCAGGGGCTGATGGCACTCTGCATCTGCGTGCTCATCTATGTCCTGAAACCGTTCGTCTCGGCGAGCATGCCGGTGCGCTTCTTCGTGCTCGCCGTCGCGGCCGTCTTCGTGCTGCGATACTGGTTGTGGCGATTGCTGGAAACCTTGCCGGCACTCGATGACCCGGTTTCGCTCGCGGCGGCGCTGGTGCTTTTCGGCGCCGAGACCTTCACCGTTGGACTGTTCTTCCTCACCGCACTCGTCTCCGGCGATCCGGTGGATCACGCGCCGCCGCCGAAGGTGAAGCTGCGCGACGCACCGACAGTCGACATCCTGATCCCGAGCTACAACGAGCCAGCCGACCTGCTGGCGGTCACGCTGGCCGCGGCGAAGAATGTCACTTACCCTGACGACAAGAAGGTGGTGGTGCTGTGCGACGACGGCGGCACCGACCAGCGCTGCGCCCATTCCGACCCCGAGGTGGCCCGCGAAGCGCGCGAGCGCCGGGCCGAACTGCAGGAACTCTGCCGCGAGCTGGGCGTCGTCTACACGACGCGGGCGCGCAACGAGCACGCGAAGGCGGGCAACCTGAACGAGGCGCTCAAGTCGCTGAAGGGGGAGCTCGTGCTTGTGCTCGATGCGGACCACGTGCCGACAAGGGATTTCCTTGCCCGCACCGTCGGTTACTTCGCCGAGAACCCGCGGCTGTTTCTCGTGCAGACGCCGCACTTCTTCACCAACCGTGACCCGATCGAGCGCAACCTCGCGTTCAGCGAGGCGCTGCCCTCGGAGAACGAGATGTTCTACGGGCAGATCCACCGGGGACTCGACCGTCTTGGCGGTGCCTTCTTTTGCGGCTCGGCAGCGCTATTGCGGCGCCGGGCGCTGGACGAGGTGGGCGGGATCTCGGGCGAAACCATCACGGAGGATGCCGAGACGGCGCTCGACATCCATTCGCGCGGCTGGGAAAGCATGTATCTCGACTACGCGATGATCGCCGGGCTGCAGCCCGAGACCTTCGCATCCTTCATCCAGCAGCGTGGCCGCTGGGCGACCGGCATGATCCAGATGCTGATCCTGAAGAACCCGATCTTCCGCAGCGGGCTGCCGTTCACGAAGCGCCTGTGCTACCTGAACTCGATGAGCTTCTGGCTCTTCCCGGTGGTGCGGATGATCTTCCTGCTCAGCCCGCTGCTCTACCTGTTCTTCGGGCTCGAGATCTTCGTGGTGACCCCTGCCGAGGTGCTGGGCTTCATCCTGCCCTACCTCCTGATCGGGTTCATGGTGCAGAACGCGCTGTTCTCGCACGTGCGCTGGCCGCAGGTCTCGGAAGTCTACGAGATCGCGCAGACGCCCTATCTGCTCGGCGCCATCATCTCGACGATCCGGAAGCCGAGGGCGGCATCGTTCAAGGTCACGGCCAAGGACGAGTCGCTCGACCGGGCCTTCATGTCGCCGATCGCGATGCCACTGCTGGCGCTGACCGGGCTACTTCTGGCGGGCCTCGTGGCAGGGGTCCTGCGCTGGGTCGCCTACCCGGGCGACCGGGCGGTGGTCCAGATCGTGGGGGCCTGGAACGTCTACAACTTCATCCTTGCCGCCTGGGCCCTGCGCTCAGTGTTCGAGCGGCCCTGGCGGCTCGTGCGGCCCCGCACCGCCGTGTCGGTGCCTGCCCGGCTGACGATCTCGTGGCCGGAGAATGCGGCAGAGGGCGAGGCGACTCCGGACACGGACTCGGACACGGGCGAGGGTGTCGAGGTGGTCATCGTCTCGGCCACACCGAAGTCCCTGAGCGTGCGCCTGCCCGCAGGGGCCGAGGGCGACATCGTCAAGCGCGCCTCGGACGCAGGTGCGTCGGCTTCGATCCTGCCGGCGGTGGAAAACGCGCCGGCGCCGGAAGGGCCATTGCCGGTCACGGTCGGCGTACTGAAGAGCGACACGAGCGGCTACCTTTGCATGCTCGACATCCCGGAAAGCGCGATGATCGACGCGAGCCGCTTCGCGGCGGCGGTCGTCTACGGCGACAGCGGCCGGTGGGAGTTTTTCCGCAAGACCGTTCCGCGCAGCAGCACGCTGGTCACGGGGTTCGCCTATGTCATCGGCAAGGCGCTTATGTCGCTGCCGGTCACGGTGCTGGACCTGCTGCGCGAGCCCGAGCGGCGGCGGCAGGCGGTGTTCGACGATGCCGCCGAGATCCCGCGTGACGCGTTCGCGGCCGCGAAAGGAACAGAGGCCAGGAATCGGCCCGCGGCGGAGGACGACGACGAAGACGGCTACCTGGAAGTCGAGGGGTGAACATGAAACGTCACCTGCTTCTTTTCTCCGCCATGATGTTCGTGGCCTGCACGCTGTTCACCGCTGTCGAGGCCCAGCAGATCCTGCTCGACGGTGTCAACAACAACGGGACGACGCAAAACGACCGCATGCGCTTCGGCCCCGGGGCTTCGGACGAGGACAGCCTGTCGGATGAACCCGAGGTGCCCGAGACGGTGATGCTCCCGCTGCGTCCCCTCGCCCTGAAATCCGGCGATACGCGAGTCTACCGGATGTCGGGGCAACATGAGGTGGCGCGCTTCGGGCTGTTCCTGCCCTACGCGATGGACGACGTGGCGCTTCACCTTGCGACGCGCAGCGCAATCGATGTGCTTCCGGCGCGGTCCACTGTCGAGGTGGCGGTCAACGGCACCGCCATCGGCAGCATCGTTCCGGACAATTTCGAACGGTCGCAGACCGACACCCTCGCGATTCCTGCCGGTGCGCTGACGGCGGGCCGGAATGTCGTGACCCTCACTGCCAAGCAGGTCCATCGCGTGTTCTGCGGGCCCGACGCAGCCTTCAGCCTCTGGACCGAGATCGGCCTCGGAGCGAGCGGCGTCGAGATCCTCTTTGACGATCTGCCGACCGACGCGCTCGGGTTCCTCGCGGCCTCCGTGGCCCAGCTTGCCCGCGATATGCCGCTTGAGACACACATGGCCAGCGAGGGCTTCTCGCTGTCGGACGCGGCACCGCTGATCGACCGCTTCGACGGTGTGTTCGGCCCGATGCCACCGGAAATCTCGATCGAGGACTACTATTCCGTGACCTCTGGCGCCTCTCAGCTTGCTAGGATCACCGTCCTCCCGTCGGGCATGGTGATGCCGGAGGGGCCGCAGTTCCTGCGCGGCGGAGACGGTGCGCTGGTCCTTATGCTCGAGCGCGGTGATTTCGAGCGCGCCGGCGAGATCCTGTCCGACGCCCTGCCGCCGCAGCCGGAAAACGAGGCGCTTGCGAGGCTCGAGCCCGGACGGCCGACGCCCCTGTCGGAGCTTGGCGTGGAAGGCGTGCGCGGCTACGGTCGCTACATTCAGGAAAACGTGCCTTTCCTGCTGCCGCAGAACTGGCTGCTGCTCGCCTCGCAGGAGGGGATCCTGCAACTCGACTGGCGTTTCGACACCGGGCTGCCGAAGGGCGGGTTGTTGCTGGTGAAGATGAACAACACCACGATCCGGCTCCTGCCGCTCGACGAGCCCGAGAATGCCGGCCGTCCGCTGCCGACCCTGCGGATTCCGTTTCGTGCCAATTTGCTTCAACCCGGCGCGAACCGCCTCACCTTCGAAGCGCTGGTGCCTGGGGATCCGCCCGACCAGGCCTGCGTACCCCGCGAGGCGCCGATCTTCGAAGTCTCCGGCGGAACGCGCCTCTTCGTCCCCCCATCGCCGAGCATGTCGCTTCCGGGGATCGACCGCACCCTTGCCGAGGTTGCCCAGAGTTCGATCCGCCTAAGCGAGGCGGCCGAGGAACGGCTGCCGCTCGGCCTGTTTCCCCGGCTGTCCAGTGTCCTGTCGGGGCTGTCGGTCCGGGGCGATCCGGATACGCCGCCCGAGGTCCGCCTGACGATCGGCGTTCCAAGTGATCTGGATGCACTCTCCGGCGATGTCGTGAACGGTCACCAGTCCGAGCTCGCAAAGCTTTTCGACACCGATGATGCCGAGCCGGTAGAGCAGGGCGACGCGTGGTCTCGGCTCAAGGGCGAAAGCTGGTTGTCCGACGTGATCCGCCCCGAGAACCTGTCGGCACTTCCCGCGCAGGTGACGGAATGGTTACGTGCAATCTGGACCGGGACCGGGTCGGAGCTGAAGGAATGGCTCTCGAGCCGATCGGCCGAGGCGGTCTTCCTGCAGCCCGACATGCAGCGCCCCGAGGAGATCTGGCTCATCCTGAAACCGGGGGCCGATCACCAGCATATCGTGGCCTCGCTCGCCGAGACCCGTCAGACTTTCCGGGGCCCGAAGGCGCAGGTCTCGGTGTTTTCGCCGCTCACCGGGTGGGAAAGCTGGCAGGCGCCGAACCGCCCGCTGCAACTGCACGAGGCGCTGACGCCAGGCAACGCCCGCGCTGTCGTCGGAAATTTCGTCACGATCATACCGGGGCGGTTCATCGCTCCGCTGCTGGTTCTGACCGCGCTTGCGTCGGCCGTCGCGCTGGCGATTGCGGTTATGACACGAAGGAAGCGCAAATGAAGCGTCGTCAGTTCATCTCGGGCCTTGCTGGGGCAGGCCTGACCATCGGGCACGGTGGAGCATCCGCCCAGACCGCGGCCGAGGATGTCTCGAAGACCCTGCGTGACGTCTGGGCGGCGTGGCGCGAGGCCCATACCGAGGGCGCGGGGCGGGTCATCGACAACCGTCAGGGGCGTGCCAGTCACTCCGAGGGGCAGGCCTACGGGATGCTTCTTGCCGTCCGCCTCGGTGACCGTCGCACCTTCGAGCGGATCGAGACCTGGACCCGCGTGAACCTCGCGATCCGGGCGGATTCGCTCATGGCGTGGCGCTGGCTGCCGGACGAGCCGGTGCGCGTGCCGGACATCAACAACGCAACCGATGGCGATCTCTTCCGGGCCTGGGCCCTTCTGCAGGCGGCGGAGCGGTTCAATGCGCCGGAGCATCTCGATACCGCGGCGGCGATCGTCTCCGACATCGTCGATCGTTGTGTCGTCGAGCGGGCGAACGGCACGCCGCTGCTGCTGCCCGGTGCCGACGGTTTCCTGACCGACGCGGGGTTCATCTTCAATCCCAGCTACTGCATGCCGCGCGCGTTGGAAGATCTTGCCGCAGCCTTCGACGCGCCTGTCCTGAACCGCGTCGCGCGCGCATCGGTCGCGCTGGCGGGAACACTTGCCGAGTCCGGTCCTCTTCCGGACTGGGTGGAGGTGACGGACGGCGAGGTCCGACCAGCCGAGGGGTTCTCGTTCGATTCCGGCTACGAGGCGATGCGGGTGCCGCTCTACTACGTCTGGTCCGGGCTCGAGAATCATCCCGCCGTGCGCCGCTATGCCATCGCGCAGCAGGCGGTCGGGCGTGGCCGCGCCGCGACGGTAATCGGCCGGCCCGGGGGCGATATTCTCGAGACCAGCGCCGAGGCAGGCTATCGCTCGCTCGCGGCGCTGGCCGGCTGCGTGTCGAACCGCAACACCGGCTCGGGGATGTTGCCGTTCGAGGCGTCGCAATCCTACTATCCCGCAACGCTGCAACTCTTTGCCATGCTGGCCCAAATCGAGGGGGCACCACGATGCATTCCGATCTGACCGGTCGCGGCGCGGTTCGAGCCGCCGCGTTTCTGCTCTTTCTTGCGGTCGGCAGCATGGCCGCCGCACAGACACCGACGGAAAGCGATCTCCAGGCGCTGCGCTTCTACCTCGCCGAGGACAACGAGGACGCCGTGCGGTCAGAACTGCGCCGCCTGCAGATCGAATACCCCAGCTGGGAGGTCCCGGACGACCTGACCGAGCTCAAGCGGGACGTGCCCGGCTCGTCGATCAACCGCATCTACAGCCTGATCGAGCAGAGAAATTTCGCGGCAGCGCGCGAGGCGATCAACCAGACCGCCGAAAGCTATCCCGACTGGTCGCCCTCCGCCGATCTGCTCGAGACGCTGGCCATCCAGGAAGCCCAGAGCAATTTCGACGACGCCATCGACATGGACGACGGGGCCACCGCGATCGAGATCGCGCGCAGCAACCCGGCGTTGCTGCGCTGCGAGCGGGTCAACAACGCCTGGCTTCTGGCCGAGCGCTACGCCGAGGTCGGAGAGCCTGACACCGCGTTGCGCGTCTATGACGGGGTGGTCCGCACCTGCACGGATGTCGACATCCTGATTGCCACCCTCGAGAAGGCGGCGGCTTATGCCGACCCGAACGAGCTCGGGGATCTTGCCGATGCCGCACGGGGTCAGGTTCCTTCGGCCGAGAGCCGCATCGACCAGGTCGAAGACCGGCTGCGCGCCGGCTTGGGAGCGCCCGCGATCAACACCTCCTCCGCGCCGGGCACCATCCCCCTGCCTCGGACCGGGGCCGCGGAAGGCGGGCGTGTGGCAACCTCCTCGGCCGTGGCGGCACCGGCTCCGAGCGTGTCGGTCACAGCGGCGCCCGCCATGAGCCTCAGGCCGGTTCGGCGCCCGGCCGATCTCGATGCGCTGCTGACGGCTCCGGCAATCGCGCGTCAGCGCGGCTCTACGCCTTCTGCGCCCGTGACGTCTGCCCGTGCGTCCTCTTCCGGAGGCTCCGGCGTGCTCGCACGGGCGCGCAGTGCCGCGGAACGCGGCGACTGGCGCGGCTGCGTTTCTGCGACCTCCGGAAGCCAGCAGGCGGACGTCGTGGCGCAACGTGGCTGGTGCGTGATGAACATCGGCCGACCGATGCAGGCGCTCGCGGATTTCCGGCGGGCGGCGTCGTCCGCGTCGACGGCGCGGGCGCGGATCGATTCCAGCTACGGCGCGGCGCTTGCGATGCTGCAGCTGAACATGATCGACGAGGCTGCGCAGATTGCCGCCACCACTCATTTCACTGCCGACCAGCGGCGAGAGATCGAGGGGCAGATCCTCGACAAGCGTGGGGTCGCGGCCTACGAGCGCGGAGATTTCCGGCGTGCCATCGCCTATTTCGACGAGCTCGAGCGGGTGACCGGAACGGTTCGGCGGGATCTCGCGCTGCTGCGCGGTTACGCCTACCTGAACTCGGGGCAGCGGCAGGCGGCCAAGGCCGAGTTCATGCATTTGCACAATCAGATGGCAACCCCGGCCACCCGGCGCGCACTTTCGCGGGTTTTCGATTGAGCTTACTGCCGGATCGGCGCAGATTTCAGTAGAGAGTGCCTGCCGGAAGGTCGGCGGACGCGGTGCATCCTGTGCGCCGCTTGGCACGCTTGCCGTGAATGCGCGTTAGAAATCACGCGAATAGCACCCTTTCGCCATGATTTCGCCACGGCGTCCTACCCATATGTATAGCTAGGTTCTCCGATCGTGGAGCCGGGGAGGACATCAGGTCAGTCCCTGTCTCCATAGGCGAAGGCAGCTACCCTTGGGCGGGTCTGCCAAGCCGGTTCGGCGAGCGCTACTTAGAGCAGGACAAATGA
>NZ_ML112613.1:0-16570 GCF_003703915.1 Salipiger sp. D13 | reverse complement strand
CGGCCCCGTCCGCGCGGCGACGCGCCTGAGAAGTTCGGCAAGGGCCCGGCCCACCGCGGCCCGAAGCCGGGCGGCAAACCCGCCGGCAAGGGCAAGCGCGATGGCGAGGACCGGCCCGGCAAGCCCGGCGGCAAGTTCGGCGCGAAACCCTCCGGCAAGTTCGCGGGTGGCAAACCCGCCGGCAAGGGCAAGCGCGACGGCGAGGACCGGCCCGGCAAGCCCGGCGGCTTCGGCAAGCCCGGAGGCGAGGCACGCGGCGGCAAGGGCAGCGCCCCGGACCGCAAGCCCGCGGGCAAGCCTGCCCCGCGCGGCAACGCCTCCAACACCTCGGAGCGGTTCACGCCTCCGGGCAAGAGCGCCAAGCCGCGCCCGGCCCGCGCCAGCGGCAAGCCCAAGGCGGGTGGCATGCAGCCGCCGAAGCGCCGCAAGCCCTGAGCCGCCGCGCGCGCCCCGGGCGGCCGTGACAGAGGGGGCTCTGCCCCCTCGGCCTGCGGCCTCACCCCCGAGGGTATTTGTGAAACCGGAGAAGATGCGGGGTTGCGCGAAGCGGGGCTTCGTGGTCCAGAGCCGCCATGCAGATCGAGACGCTGATCCTTGGTGCCGGCGCCGCCGGCCTGATGTGCGCCGCCCACGCCGGTTCCGGCACGCTGGTGATCGATCACGCGCGCGCGCCGGGCGAGAAGATCCGCATCTCGGGCGGCGGGCGCTGCAACTTCACCAATCTCGGCGTCGAGCCGGCGCGGTTCCTGTCCGGCAACCCGCATTTCTGCAAATCGGCGCTGGCGCGCTACACGCAGTGGGATTTCATCGAGCTGGTCTCGCGCCACGGCATCGCCTGGCACGAGAAGACGCTGGGACAGCTGTTCTGCGACGGCAAGGCGACGCAGATCGTCGCCATGCTGCTGCGCGAGATGGACGCGGCGGGAGCCGAGCTCTGGCTGCGCAGCTCGCTGGCCGATCTGCGCCATGACGGCACCGGTTTCGTGGCGCGGGTGGAGCGTGAGGGCGAGACCCGCGAGGTGCGTGCGCGCAATCTCGTGCTGGCCACCGGTGGCAAGTCGATCCCGAAGATGGGGGCGACCGGGCTTGCCTACGACATCGCCGCGCGCTTCGGGCTCGAAATCGTGTCGCCCCGGGCCGGTCTCGTGCCTTTCACCTTTCCGGACGGACGCTTCTCCGATCTCTCGGGGCTCTCGCTGCCGGTGCGCGCCAGCAACGACCGCGCCGGCTTCGACGAGGCGATGCTCTTCACCCATCGCGGCCTGTCGGGGCCCGCGATCCTGCAACTGTCGAGCTACTGGGCGCCGGGCGAGGCCATTCGGCTGGACCTGCTGCCCGGCGCGGATCTCGCGGGCCACCTGAAAGCCGCCCGCGAGACCTCGGGCCGCAAGAGCGTCGGAACGGTGCTGGGCCAGCTGCTGCCCGCACGGCTGGTGGGCGGGCTAGATGCGCTTTCCGGCGCGCCGCTGGCCACCCCGGTCGGCGCGCTTTCGGACAAGGCCATCGCCGAACTGGCGAGCCGCCTTGCGAGCTGGGAGCTCACGCCGCAGGGCACCGAGGGCTGGCGCACCGCCGAGGTCACGCTGGGCGGTATCGCCACCGACGCGCTGTCGTCGAAGACCATGGAAGCGCGGGACTGCCCGGGGCTTTTCGCCATCGGCGAGGCGGTCGACGTGACCGGATGGCTCGGAGGTTACAACTTCCAATGGGCATGGTCGTCTGGCGCGGCCTGCGGCACCGCCCTGCGCGAACGCAGCGGGATGTCTTGATTTCGTCACCCAGCCGTTACATTTTCGTTAAGATCGAATTTGGAGACGGTAGGACATGGCGCTCACGGACACGCCGACGCTGCATCCGGCCAACTGGCTGCGCGGGATCAAGGCGCAGGTGCCGCGCAAGGCCGTGCGGGACCTATGGAATCGCCTGCAATACGGGCCCGAGGCGCCGCGCTCGGACGAGCTGATCTTCGTCGACCCGCTTCTGATCCGGGACTCCTACGATCGCCATGCCGGCGGCAAGCCGCTGCGGCGGCAGCACAGCGGCATGGTCGTCGGCGGCGACTGGGATCTGTGCCGCACACCCTACGCCGAGAACGTCAAGTCGATCAGCTGCCGGATGCGCTATCTCGAGGGCGCTGACTGGGAGGAGACGCCCATCTTCGAACGGCTGATGCGGCAGATCGCCCGAGGTGAGCGGCCTGACGACTGCGGCAGCCGCGAGGATCTGCTGAACCGCTACCAGACGCTCGACCGGGTCTACGAAGAAACCCGCCGGCGCGGCCGCCTGCTTCCGCAGGCGGACCTTCCCGACTATTTCCGTGGCGAGCACGGCGGGATTCTCGTCCACATCGACCGCGACGGGCTGCCGCTGCGCGCCAGCGGTGGCATGCACCGGCTGGCCATCGCGCAGATCCTCGAGCTGCCGGAGGTGCCGGCGCAACTTGGCGTGGTCCACCCCGAGGCGCTCTACAAGGCGTGTCTCGTGCCGCTGCGCTGCTCGCGCCTTGATCCGGGCCCGCGCGCCGCGACGGGCTAGAGGCCCGTCTGAAGCCCGAGCGCCGTACGGACATGCGCGGCGAAATCCTCGCCGCGTTTCTCGAAATTGTCGTATTGATCGAAGCTCGCCGCGGCCGGCGCCAGCAGCACGACCTCGCCGGGCTGCGCCTCGGACATGGCGCGGCGGACGGCGGTGCCCATGTCGGTGCAGACCTCGGCCTCGAGATCGGCGAGGCCCAGAGCGAAGCCCGCGGCCTCGCGGCCGATGACATAGGCCTTGGCGACATTGGCGAAGCCCGGCGCCAGCGCCTTGAGCCCGCCCTCCTTCATCAGGCCGCCACAGACCCAGCGGATGCGCGGGAAGGCCTGCAGCGCCTTCAGGGCGGCGTCGACGTTGGTGGCCTTGCTGTCGTTGACGTAGGTGATGCCACCAGCCTCGGCGACGATCTGGCTGCGGTGCGGCAACCCCTCGAAACTGTGCAACGCCCGCTCGATCACCCGCGGCGCGATGCCGAGCGCCCGGGCCGCGGCATAGGCCGCACAGGCGTTCTGGTGATTGTGCGCCCCGGGCAGGCCGCGCACCTCGCGCAGGTCGATCGAGGCCATCTGCCGGCCCTTGCGCCACTCGGTCAGAAACCCCTTGCGCGCGAAGATGTCCCAGCCCGGCCCGCTCAGCTTTCGACCGGACGAGACGCGGATGACCCGGTCATCCTCCGGCGCTTCGGAGAGTTGGTTGACGAGGTATCGCCCCTCGGGCTCGTCGACGCCGACGATACAGCGGTCGGGACCACCCTCGGCGAAGAGACGACGCTTGGCTGCGAAATAGCCGCCCATCCCGCCGTGACGGTCGAGATGGTCGGGCGAGAGGTTGGTAAAGACCGCGACGTCCGGCGTCAGCGCCCGCGCCAGGTCCGTCTGGTAGCTCGACAGCTCCAGGACCACGGCGCCGCCGTCGGCAGGCGGGTCGATATCCAGCACTCCGCGCCCGATGTTGCCGGCAAGCTGACAGTCTCGCCCGGCGCTCTGCAGGATGTGATGGATCAGCGCCGAGGTCGTCGACTTGCCGTTCGAACCGGTGACGGCGATGACCTTCGGCGGCTGGTCGAACATCGCCCAGTCGCCGCTGCCGAAGGAGCGGAAGAACAGGCCGATGTCGTTGTCGACGGGTACGCCCGCCTCCCAGGCGGCGGCGATCACCGGGTTGGGCGCCGGGTAGAGATGCGGGATGCCGGGCGAGACCACCAGCCAGCGTACGCCCTCGAAACCGCCCGCGCGGGCGAGATCCCTGACGGCGAACCCCTCCGCCTCGGCCCGCGCCCGCGCCTCGGGGCTGTCGTCCCAACACAGCGGCTCGGCACCGCCCTCGCGCAGCGCCCTCGAAGCTGAAAGGCCGGATCGCCCGAGCCCGAGCACCGCCACCGTCTGTCCTTCGAAACCTGTAACCGGAATCATCTGCCCTGCCCTCGCTCGTTCGTGCCGCATTTACGAAGCGCTACCGCAAGCACCGCGCCATGACCAGTGCGTGGCACAGGCGGCATCAACGCCCTGGGGGCCAGCCCCCTCTGGGCGCGTGCCGCGCCCATTCACCCCCGAAGGTATTTGGAAAGAGAAGAAGACGGGCGCGTGTTTCTTCTGGCCGGAAATATTCCCCGCCGGAGGCAGGCCGGACGCGACCAGATGCGCTTCCGACCCGACTTGGGCGTCAGGCCGGCCACGGCGGTGGAGCCGGGCCGCGTCCGGCGACTTGACCTGTGCGCGGCGGGAGCCGCGCGCCGCTCGGTCAGCGCAGCTTGAGGGTGGCGAGGCCGATCAGCGCGAGGATCAGGGCGATGATCCAGAAGCGGATCACGATCTGCGGCTCGGCCCAGCCCTTCTTCTCGTAGTGGTGGTGGATCGGCGCCATCAGGAACACCCGCTTGCCGGTGCGCTTGAAGTAGAGCACCTGGATGATCACCGAGAGCGCCTCGACCACGAAGAGGCCGCCGACGATGGCCAGCACGATCTCGTGCTTGGTCGCCACCGCGATGGCTCCCAGCGCGCCGCCGAGCGCGAGACTGCCGGTGTCGCCCATGAAGACCGCCGCGGGCGGCGCATTGTACCACAGGAAGCCGAGGCCGCCGCCGATCAGAGCGGCGGAGAAGATCAGGATCTCGCCGGTGCCGGGGACGTAGTGCACGTCGAGATAGTCGGTGAAGTCGGTGCGGCCCACGGCGTAGGCGATGATGCCGAGCGTGCCGCCGGCGATCATCACCGGCATGATGGCCAGCCCGTCGAGCCCGTCGGTGAGGTTCACCGCGTTCGCCGCCCCCACGATCACGATCATCGAGAAGGGCACGAAGAAGATCCCGAGGTTCAGCAGCAGGTCCTTGAAGACCGGGAACGCCAGCTGCCCGGTCAACTCTGCCGGGTGGAACCAGGCCGCCCAGGTGCCTGCGATGCCCGCGATGAGGAAGCCCAGCAGCAGCCGCACCCTGCCCGACACGCCCGCGGTGTTCTGCTTCGAAACCTTGGCGTAGTCGTCGGCGAAGCCGATCGCGGCGTAGCCCATGGTGACGAAGAGCACCATCCACACGAAGGGGTTGTCGAGCCTTGCCCAGAGCAGCGTCGAGGTCAGCAGCGCGCCGACGATGAGCAGCCCGCCCATGGTGGGCGTACCGGCCTTCATGATGTGGCCCTCGGGGCCGTCGTTGCGGATCGGCTGGCCCTTGCCCTGCCGCTTGCGCAGTACGTTGATCAGCGGCAACCCGAAGAGGAAGCCGAAGACCAGCGCCGTCAGGAAGGCGCCGCCGGCGCGGAAGGTGATGTAGCGGAAGAGGTTGAAGACGTCGCCGCCATCGCTGAGTTCGGTCAGCCAGTAGAGCATCGTGTCGTCCTTCTCACCCGTTGCCGCCCGCGGGGGATACGCCCATCCGGCGGATAGCGTCAACCACGCGCGCCAGCGCCATCGAGAGCGAGCCCTTGACCAGCACGACATCGCCGGCGTCGAGGTCATGGCGCACCCGAGCGGCCATCTTGTCGCTGCTCTCGGTCCAGTGGCCGCGCTTCTCCTGCGGCAGCGCACGCCAGAGCTCGCGCATCAGCGGGCCGACGCAATGCACCACGTCGATGTCGCGCATCGAGGGGTGATCCGCCAGCGCACGGTGCAGCGCGATCTCCTCGCGGCCGAGCTCCTTCATGTCGCCGATGTAGCAGATCCGCCGCCCGTGGGCGACGCGCCCCAGCCCGTCGCGCGGACGCGCGCCGGCCAGCACCTCGAGCGAGGCCCCCAGCGAGGCGGGGTTGGCGTTGTAGGCGTCGTCGATCAGCTCGAGCGACAGGTGCGTCTCGACCGGGTCGAGCAGGATCACCTCGCGCTGCCCCCGACCGGCACCCGGATGCCAGCGCCCGAGCGCCGCGATGGCCAGCGCCCGGTCGAGCCCGAGTGCATGCGCCACGGCCAGGACGCCCAGCCCGTTCAACGCGAAATGCCGCCCCGGCACCGCCACCTTGAAGAGAATCGGCGTGCGCCAGGCCCGGCCCTGCGCCACCGTGCAGGTGTCGCCCACCGTGACCTCGGTCAGGCGGTGGTGGGTGCCCGCCGCCTCACCGAAGTCGATGACCTGCGCGGCGTGGGCCGCCGCCATCTCGGCGAGGATCGGCGACACGTCGAGGTCGCCGTTGATCACCGCCGTCCCGCCGGGCTCGAGCCCTTCGAAGATGGCGCCCTTCTCGCGGGCGATGCCCTCGATGCTGTCGAAGGCGGCAAGATGCGCCGGCGCGACGATGGTGACCATGGCCACGTGCGGGCGCGCCATGCGCGACAGCGGCGCGATCTCGCCGGGGTGGTTCATGCCGATCTCGATGACCGCGAAATCCACGTCCGCCGGCATCCGCGCCAGCGTCAGCGGCACGCCCCAGTGGTTGTTGTAGCTCTTTTCGGCGGCGTGAACCGTGCCCTGCGCGCCGAGCACGGTGCGCAGCATCTCCTTGGTCGAGGTCTTGCCGACCGAGCCCGTCACCCCGACGACCTGCGCGCGGGTGCGCGCCCGGGCCGCCTCGCCCAGCCGCTCGAGCCCCGCCTGCACGTCGTCCACGACCAGCAGCCGCGCCGGGTCCACGCCCTCGGGCACCCGGCTCACCAGCGCCGCCGCAGCGCCGTTCGCGAGCGCCTGCGCCACGAAGTCGTGGCCGTCCCGCGCCGCCTTGAGGGCGACGAAGAGGTCGCCCGGCGCGATGGTGCGGGTGTCGATGGAGACGCCGTTCGCGTCCCAGTTGCCCGCGATGCGCCCGCCGGTGGCGGCCGCCGCGTCCTTCGCCGTCCAGAGGGTCACAGGCCCCTCCCGTCCAGCGCGGCCACGGCAACGCTTGCCTGTTCCACGTCGTCGAAGGGGTAGACCGTGTCGCCGACGATCTGGCCGGTCTCGTGGCCCTTGCCGCAGAGCAGCAGCGCGTCACCGGGTCCGAGCATGTCGACGCCGCGCAGGATTGCCTCGGCGCGGTCGCCGACCTCGATCGCGTCGGGGGCGCCTTCGAGCACCTGCGCACGGATCGCGCCCGGCTCTTCCGAGCGCGGGTTGTCGTCGGTGACGATCACCACGTCGGCATGTTCGGCGGCGGCACGGCCCATCAGCGGGCGCTTGCCCGGGTCGCGGTCGCCACCGGCGCCGATGACCGCGATCAGGCGGCCCATGACGTGCGGGCGCAGCGCCTCGATGGCGGTCGAGATCGCGTCGGGGGTATGGGCGAAATCGACGTAGACCCCGGCACCGCTTTCGCGCGTCGCCGCAAGCTGCATCCGGCCGCGCACCGTGTCGAGGCGCGGCAGGGCGCGGAAGACGTCCTCGGCCTCGGCGCCGCAGGAGATCACCAGACCCGCCGCGAGAAGTGCGTTCCAGCCCTGGAAATCCCCGATGAGGTTCAGGCGAAGCTGTTCGACCACGCCGTGCCAGCTGAGCCGGAGTTCCTGCCCGGTCGCGTCGAAGCGCTGGCCGAGCAGCCGCAGGTCGGCGCCCTCGCTCTCGCCCACCGTCAGCACCTCCTGCCCGCGCGCCCGGGCGATGGCCAGCATGTCGATGCCGCGCGCATCGTCGATGTTGATGACCGCGGTGCCCTCTTCGGGCAGCACGCGGGCGAAGAGCCCGGCCTTGGCCGAGAAATATTCCTCGAAGTCGGCGTGGTAGTCGAGGTGGTCCTGCGTGAAGTTGGTGAAGCCCGCAGCCACCAGCTGCACCCCGTCGAGCCGCCGCTGGTCGAGCCCGTGGCTCGAGGCCTCCATGGCGGCATGGGTCACGCCTGCCTCGGCGGCCTCGGCCAGCGCCTTGTGAAGCGTGATCGGATCGGGCGTCGTGTGGCGCAGCGGCGCCTGCCAGTCACCCTCGACCCCGGTGGTGCCGAGGTTTACCGCGCGCAGGCCAAGCTCCTGCCAGATCCGCCGCACGAAGCTCGCCACGCTGGTCTTGCCGTTGGTGCCGGTGACCGCGATCATCGTGGCGGGCTGCGCGCCGAAGAAGAGCGCGCAGGCGTAGGCCAGCGCCTGCCGCGGCTCGGCGGCGATCACCAGTGCGACGTCGCTCTCGGCCAGCGCCTTGCCGGCGAGCTGGGCGCCCTCGGCGTCGGTCAGCACCGCCACGGCCCCCTGCGCGAGCGCGGTCTCGATGAAATGCGCGCCATGCACCTTGGTGCCCGGAAGCGCCGCGAAGAGATGGCCGGGCATCACCGCCCGGCTGTCCACGGATATGCCCGAGATCCACGCCTCTCGGCCGCCGCGCGCCGTCAGGCCAAGATCCGAAAGGCTTTTGGTGTCCTCGTCCATGACAGCGCCGGTCCTTTCATTCTTGTCATTCGCGCCGGCCGGCAGGCGGGCCCGCGGGCCATCACTGCCGGACCAGCGTCACGCCTGCCATGTCGCTTACATCGTACTGGGGACGCAAGCCCAGAAGCGGCGCGATCCTGCCGATCATCTCGGCGGCCACCGGCACGGCGGTCCAGCCGGCGGTGCGGCGCGGCCGGTCGCCTGCGGTCTCGACCGGCTCGTCGAGCGTCACGATCAGCACGTATTTCGGATCTTCCGCCGGGAACATCGAGGCGAAGGTCGCGATGACCTTGTCCTTGTAGTAGCCGCCGCCGTTCTCCTTGGGCTTGTCGGCGGTGCCGGTCTTGCCGCCCACGTTGTAGCCCGGCACCTCGCCGAAGCTCGCGGTGCCCTCGCTCACCACCTTGCGCAGCATCGTCCGCGCCTCGGAGGAGACCTCTTCCGACAGGATGCGCGGCCCAAGCTGCGGCCCGTTCCGCTTGAGCAGCGTCGGGGTGACCTGCCGGCCGCCGTTGGCGATGGTCGAATAGGCCGCCGCGAGATGCAGCGGCGAGGACGACAGCCCGTGCCCGTAGGAGATCGTGACCGAGGACAGGTCGGTCCAGCGCGACGGCAGCAGCGGCTGGCCGCCCGCGGCCTCGACGATCTCGAGCTTCGTCGGCTCGAAGAACCCGAGGCTCTTGAGGAACTCCTGCTGCCGCTCGATGCCGATGGCCAGCGCCAGCTTGCCGGTGCCCCGGTTGGAGCTCTTGATGATGATTTCCTCGACGGGGATCTCGCCGTAGTTGTGGCCCTCGAATTCGCCAATCCGGTGACCGCCGACCTTGAACGGCGGACGCGTGTCGATCATCGTGTCGGGGGTGACGAGGCCCATCTCCATCGCCTGCGCGGCGGCGAAGATCTTGAAGGTCGAGCCCAGCTCGTAGACGCCCTGCACCGCGCGGTTGAACAGCGGGCTGTCCGAGGGCGATCCGCTGATCGGCGCGCGCGGGCGGTCGTTCGGGTCGAAATCGGGCAGCGAGGCGATGGCGATGACCTCGCCGGTGTGCACGTCCATGAGCACGCTTGCCGCACCCTTGGCGTTCAGCAGCCGCATGCCGGCGTCGAGCACCCGCTCGGTCGCCGCCTGCACGGTGAGGTCGATCGACAGCTCCAGCGGCGCGCCCTCGCGGGCGGGATCGCGCAGTTCCTTGTCGAAATACTTCTCGAGACCGGCGGTGCCGATCACCTCGGCCGAGGCGACACCCTCGCGCCCGAAGCTCGCGCCGCCCAGCACATGCGCGGCCAGCGCTCCGTTCGGGTAAAGCCGCATCTCGCGCGGGCCGAACAGCAGCCCGGGCTCGCCGATGTCATGCACCGCCTGCATCTGCTCGGGCGAGATCTTCTTCTTCACCCACAGGAACTTGCGCTTGGGGTCGGTGAAATCCTTGACCATCCGCTCGCGGTCGAGGTCGGGGAAGATCTTCATCAGCTCGTCGGCCGCGCGGATCGGTTCGATCATCTGCTGCGGATGCGCGTAGAGCGAATGGGTCTCCATGTTGGTCGCCAGCACCCGGCCGCGCCGGTCGGTGATGTCCGCCCGGCTTGCAAGGATCGAGGCGCCGCTCGCCCGCGCCCGCGGCTCGCTTGGTTCCGAGGCGGCAAGCAGCCCCATGCGCGCACCGATGGTCCCGAAGGCAAGGAAGAACAGCACCCCAAGCACCAGCAGGCGGCCCTCGGCGCGCACGCGGGCCTTGTCCCGCATCTGCTCGTGGCGGATGCGGATATTCTCGCGTTCGATGGCATCGGGGTTCTCGCCCCTCTGCCGGGCTTCGAGGATGCGCGCGAGCGGACGAAGCGGCGTGCGTGTCATTGGCCCGCCCCCGCGCTGCTCACGTCGATCGGCCCGGACACCACCAGCGGCTGGATGATCGGATAGGCCACCTGGTCGACGCGCCCGAACTGCGCGGGGCGCATCGGCATCAGCTCGAGGCGGTCGAAGTTGATCTCGGCCAGCTCGCGCAGCCGGTCGGGGCGGTTGAGATAGGCCCATTCCGCCTTGAGCACCGCCAGCCGCGCCCGTGCCGCGCCGATATCGCCCTGCAGGGTCTCGACATGGTCAAGCGCCGCCTGGGTCTCGTAGTTCTCCCGGTAGGCCCAGAAGGCAAGCCCGATGAGGCCGAGGAATGTGGTCACGTAGAGCAACGTCCGCATCAGCGTTTCCCCTTGAGCTGAGGCATGTTGAGAGTGTCGGCCCCGACATCGCCCGGAGCCGCGTCGGTGCGCCGCCCGATCCGCAGCCGCGCCGAGCGGGCCCGCGGGTTGGCCGCGAGCTCGTCGGCGTCGGGACCAACGGCCTTGCGGGTGACGGTCTCGAATTGCGGCGCCTCGGTCTCGACCACCGGCGCGTGCCGGCTGACCGCGTTGAGACGCCCCGAGCGTGATTGCAGGAAGCGCTTGACCATGCGGTCCTCGACCGAGTGGAAGGTCACGACACAGAGCCAGCCGCCCGGCTTCAGCACCCGCTCCGCCGCCATGAGCCCGCGCCAGAGCGCGCCGTACTCGTCGTTCACGGCGATGCGCAGCGCCTGGAAGCTGCGGGTGGCCGGATGGCTCTGCCCCGGCTTCGGGCGCGGCAGGCAGGACTCGACGATCGACGACAGCCGCGCGGTGGTCTCGATGGGCTGCTCCTCGCGCGCCTTGACGATGGCCCGCGCGATCCGGCGCGAGGCGCGCTCTTCGCCATAAGTATAGAGCACGTCGGCCAGCGTCGTTTCGTCGAGCCGGTTCACCAGTTCCGCGGCGCTCTCGCCCGACTGCGCCATGCGCATGTCGAGGGGGCCGTCCTTCTGGAACGAGAAGCCGCGCTCGGCGCGGTCGAGCTGCATGGAACTGACGCCGAGGTCGAGCACCACGCCATCGACCTCCGGGGCCACCTCGTCCATGTCTGCGAAGTTGCCGACCACCAGCTCGAGCCGGTCGCCGTATTGCCCGCGCCAGGGCTCGGCCATCTCGTGCGCCAGCGGATCACGGTCGATGCCGATCACCTTGTCGGCGCCGGCCTCGAGCAGGCCACGGGCGTAGCCCCCTGCCCCGAAGGTGCCGTCGATCCAGGTTCCCGAGACCGGCGCGACCGCCTCCAGCAGCGGTCGCAGGAGAACCGGGACATGCGGCGCGGTGTTCTTGTCGTCCGCCGCAGGCGCCATGTCAGACCTCCTCTTCCTCGTCATTCTCGTCGAGCAGCATCAGCGGGTCCTCGGCGTCGAAGTCCTCGAGATCGTCCTCGACCTCGGCCACGTCGGCCTCGTAGGCACCGGGCTCCCAGATCTGGAAGGTGTCGACGTTGCCGGTGAACTGCGCCTCGTTGCTGATGCCGATCTTCTCGCGCAGCTTGGCGGGCAGCACGATGCGGCCCGTTTCGTCGACGCTGGTGGTGATCGACAGGGTCGAGAACAGCCGCTCGAGGATGCGGCGCTTCTTCGAGCCGCGCTTCATCCGGCTGATGCGGTCCTCGACGTCCTCGATTTCCTGGATGGTGTAGCACTCGAGATACTTGCGGCGCTGGTCGCCGTAGACGATCACGAAGTTGGGGTTGAGCCCATCGACCCAGTCGGGGTCGCCCGCTTCGAGGACACGGCGAAAGCTGGCAGGAATGGACACCCTGCCCTTTGTGTCGACCTTGTGCCGACTTTCGCCTCTGAACCTCAGCCTGCGGCTCACTGCACCTACCTGCGCCCCCTGAACGAAATACGGCGGGTTGATCTGCTGCCACCGATCAACCCGCCGCCTTGACCCGATGTCCGGGCTAGTCCGACTGCACGCGCCACCTGGGGGGATGTTCTGCTCGCTCGCGCGCCGGATCTCTCTGTTTCACGATGAAGGGCGGGCGCCTGTATGAACCTGCTCTTTTATGTTTTATTCTGGATAGTTGCGGGGCTTTGTTAACCCTCTAACCCGTCCTTCATCGTGGTTAAAGGTATGTCACGGGAATTCATGGGAGGCAACGGGTTTTTTCACCACCCACCTACCAAATTTTGTCCACAGGCCGCCCGAGAAACAACATCTAGAGAAGCTCATTGCGAAAGGTCACGAATATGTGGGGATACGGAACCCCTTCACAACAAGATATGGTAACGCTGTCGTGAAGAAGTCACGGCCCACGAAATCCCAACTTTTTTCTCTTGCCTGAGTGACGCTTTCAGGCGTCATCGGCCGCTTCGGGATTCGAGCGCTCACAGACGACGAATCCATCCGAATCTGAACGCCAAAATGCAAGTTCCGCCGGTTCCGCAAGCTGCCGCCACCATCGCCCATGATTTCCCATACACGGGTCCCACGGTTTCCCATGACCTCGCCCCACCTGCGACCGTTGTAGCGTTTGTAGCGTGACAGCGAAGTTTGCAGTGAATTACAGCGAAGTTTACAGCAACGCGATTTTCGCGCTGGGCGGTTGAAGCGGCTGTTGAAGCCCCGTTGAACTACCTTTCCCTCAGAACGTCCCGATCCCGCCACCGCTCGACACTTCCTCAGTGTCCGCGAGGTTGGCGCGGTCGCGCTTGAACACCTGTCCGCCGATCACCGCGGCGAGCATCCAGACGTTCTCGCCCAGCCAGGTTGTCAGGTGCTTCACGACGATCACCACGCGCTCACGGTGCTGGTGTCATCGTTCGCCGTGTCGTCGCCGGTCAGGCCATCGCTCGCCCACGCCGCCTGCAGCTCCGCGAGGTCGGTGACGGTAACCCCACGCACGGCCCCCAGCGATGCCCCATCCAGCACATACTCGTTGCCGTCGCTTGTGGCGCCGCCGGTCGAGCCGCTGGCACCGCTCCAAAGAAGCGCCTGAGACGCCGCCCCGTGGATCTCGAAGTAGGTATCGCTCAGCGTGTTGTCGCCCGAGAGGTTCGCGCCGTCCGGCCCCTCGTTGAAGCCATAGGCCAGAAGCCCGGTGTCCTCGATGATCACCGCGTTGCCGACCCACCGCGTGTTGGTCGCCGCCTTGGGATAGAGCGCGGAGCCGTTGGCAGCGGTCGGAACCAGGCGCACCGTGTTCTCGATGATGTCCACATCGTCGGTGCCCTTGACCACGATCCCCTGCAACCCCGACGTGACGCGGTTGAGCGCCGCGATGCCCGATACGTTCTCCCCGATCTCGAGGCCGTGCGGGTTGCTGCCCTGCGCCAGAAAGTCGTTGTCGATCACCAATGCATCGGAGATCGCAGGCGGGCTCAGGGTCGAACTGTCAGTGCCGAGCAGAAGCGCATGGTTCACAACCGCCTTGAAGTCGTTCCCGACCACCGTCACCGCCTTCGTCCCAGTGAAGCGATAACTGAAAGCGCCCCACTCCCCCTCTGTCCAGCAGTCCCAGAACCCGATGCGCTCGTGCACCTGCGCCGTGTTGGCCGGCGTCAGAATGATGTTCGGCGGGGTGGAGCCGACGCCAGAGAGGCCGACGAGGGCGCACCCCACGAAGCCGACGCCCTTCACGGCATAGTCCGCCTCGAACCGGATCAGGTGGGCGGCACTGGTGTAAGCGCGCTGCACGAGGCGACAGTTGAAGAACAGGATGTTGCTGGCGAGCGCCGTGCCTGCCGAGGGGTTGACCCAGATCGTCGTGCAGCCATCGGTCGACGGCAGGATGGTGAGCCCGTCGAACTGGATGTTCGAAGCAGCTGCCGATCGCACGTTGATGACACCGTTGGTCCCCGATGCGTTGGTGATACTCGCACTACCCTCCACATAGGGTCGGAACACCACCGGCAGATCGAACTCACCGCTCAGGATGAAGCGTCCCGCATTGTCCTCGGCGAACGAGCCATCGCAGAGGATCAGGTAATCGCCCGTAGAGGGCACCACGGACAGCGCCTGCGTCAAGGTCGCGTAGGGTGCCTCGCGCGACCCATCGCCATCGGCATCGCTGCCGGCGGGCAGGAACGCCGCGTCGGGGGCAGCGACGTAGATCGTGCCAGCGCTCGGCTTGTGGACCTTCGGCGGGTTCAGACGGGCAAACAGCTTCGACGGGCGGATGACCGCCGCGATCGCACTGGTCACAGAGAGCGCGCCGCGCACGGTCGGCTGACGTTTCACCTGCGCCCCAAGCACCTCGGCCATCTTCACACCATTCGCCCAACGGCCGGCAGCGGCTTGCGTCAGCGCCGTGATCGTGGACTTGGACGGCTCGACGTCCATCAGGCGCAGATCGAACGAGCCGATGAAGGAGCCCGCATTGAGGCCGGTCACACCCACGCAGATCTGGTTGGTCGTGTTGGACGGAATGTAGCTATAGGCCCAGAATAGCCGGACGCCTTCCGCAAGATCGACGTAACCGCTGTCGCCGGACGAGGTCGAGATGAAGGCAAAGCCACTGCCGTCGGTCTGCGTGCCGGGGTTGGGGACCGTCGCCGACGTCATGGCAACACCCGGCGGGACCGCGACGATGCAGGCGCAGAAGAACCAGGTGTCGGTCGTGGTGGCTGCATCGGCAGAGAAGATCGCGTACTCCGAAGACGTCGCGGTCTTTCGGGCGGCCCGTGTCGCGCCGGTGCGGGACTGGTAACGAGGCTCGACAGTCTGCCAGGTCGCCTCGGCGCGCATCTCCGGCTCACCGGCCAGCTGGTTGTCGTATCCATCCGGGGTGCCACCGGACGCAATGGTGATCGGGGTCGGGAGGACGGTTTCGTCGATGCTTGCCTGCGTCAGCAGCGGTGCCGAGCGCACACCTTCCGCCCATGCACCGGCCAGCGCTTGCGTCAGTGCGGTAACGGTCGACGCATCCGGCTCGGCAGCCATCAGCCGCAGATCGAACCAGCTCATCAGGGTGCCGGCGTTCACGCTGGCAAGGCCCAGACAGATCTGGTCGGAGCTGCCCGCCGGAATGTAGCCATAGCACCAGTAGAGCCGGGCATCGTCGGACAGGTCGATGTAGCCGCCATCCCCGGTCGAGGCGAAGCTGATTGCGGAGAACGAGCCGGTGCCGCTTGCTTCGGTCTGGGTGCCGGGTGCTGGCTCGGTGGCGGACGGCATGGACACACCGTCCGGGGTCGACACGATGAAGGCCCCGAAGAACCAGGTGTCGGTGGTGGTCGCGCTGGTGCCCGTGTAGACGGCATGCTCCGACCCGGTGCTGCCCTTCTCCGCCGCCCGGAACGTGCCGATGTCGTAGCGGTCAGCCTGGGACACGTCGCCCCACGTGGCCCCGTTCCGCATATCGGGCTCTGCCGCAAAGATATTCGCCATGCCCTCGACCGTGCCACCGGCAGCGATGGTGACGGATTGAAGGAGGTCTGCATCGTCGAGCTTGGCGTCGAGCTCGGTCAGCAGGAAATTCCCGTTCTGGAACTCCGTAAACACAATATCGTCGGTGCCGATGGTCGTGACCTCGGAGCCGGTGAAGTAGGTTCTCCCGCGCCCGACGGTGCCGCCGGTGACATAAACGTAGGTCCGCTGCACCTCCGCGCCCTCGTCCATGTCGGTCGCGCGCGTCCAGGCCCCGGAAGCCGTCACCCAGATCCCGTTCTCGGCAGGGTCCGTCTGCCCCACCAGCAGCACCCGCGAGGCGCTGGTCGTGACGCCGTCGATGGTCTGCTCGCCCGACAGGGTGACGTTGCCCGTGGCGACCACCGCCACCGGCCCGCCCGCCGTCGGGCTGCCGCCGGCGATGACCGTCCCCTCGAGCGCGGTGACGCGGGTGCCGAGCGCGTCGGTCACCGTGACCGGGGCCAAGACACCAGCGGCCGCGAGAATGCTCGCAAGCGCGCTCGTGGACAGCAGGCCTNTTCCGTCGTGGGAACACCACCATCGGCCATGCGGCTCTCCTTAGTAAATCGTGGCAGAGAATGCGGGCGTCGGATCGCCCGCGACATTGTCAACGTTTTGCGGGACCAAGACGTAGTCCCAGGTCCCGGCCGGCGCGCAGGCGGCGGTCTCGCGGTAGAGCACCACGCGGCTCACGGCACCGTCGAAGTCGCTGCTCGCCGCCAGCTCGAGCGTGTCGTTGCCGGTGGCGGCGGTCAGTTCGAGGAAGTGGGTGCCGTCGGCGTCGAGCGCGGTGGCGCTCACCGGGGAGCCGCCGGTGAAGGACGGCGTGAGCGTGCCGGCGGTGCGCCCGGTGATCTCTATCGCGAGCCGGTAGGTCGCGCCGGCGCTGAGCGCGACCGGCTGGGTCAGCGCATCGGCGGTGCCGGCGGTGTGGGTGGCGTCGCCGCCGGCGATGGTCCAGCCCGCGCCCGCCGTCCAGGGCCCCGCGTCATTGAAGTCGCCGCCGCCGACCAGGGTGGTCCGCGTGGCGTCGCCGTCGGTGATCGTGGTG
>NZ_RAPJ01000072.1:0-17728 GCF_003703915.1 Salipiger sp. D13 | reverse complement strand
GCCCCAACCGCGCCTCAGCGCCGCCGGTGAAGGGGGATTTAGTGATGTCGCCCGGGTCCTGCAAGCGGATTCTTTCGTGAAACCGTTACTTTCTTGGCGACGCCTTGTAATATCAATTAATTACAACAGCTTATGCAAGACCAAAGTATCTTCCCGACGATCAGATGAGACGTCCTGACCGCCCGAGCTCAGCGCCTTCGATGCGCTTATCGGCGGACGGAGTCGGCGCACACCGAGTTATGCACAGGCTTATCCCGAGATTCACGGCCCAAGCTGGAATCGCGCCCCGCTGCAGCGTGAATCGCCGGACCCGATTCCGATGTTTCGGAAGATCCGACTCGTCCCGAAACGTTCGCACGTCCCGCGCTCCTACCTGAAACTCTCTCACGACAAACATTCGCACCTGACGGTCGGCAAGCGAGCGACACACGTGGACAAGAACAGCCTTCAGCGCCGCTTCGATCAAGGCCCCCAAGCACGGGCCGGAGCGCCCTGGCGAGTGAGAGCCGATATCCGGATCTCCCCGCCCGCGCCGCGATACGGTTCACCCGGTATGCCGCGCGGACGCGCTCAGCAGGCGGGAGGCGTGACAGAATACTGCGCGAGGGCACGAATCTCTTTGCAGCGCGATGAAACTGGGGACAGCTTCGCCTCTATAGAACTTCAGGAGATTTGACGTGCTGACCCATTCCTTCTGCCCCGGTGTGACCCGGGGCCTCGCAAACCTCGTTTTCGCAACCTCCATGATGGTCACCGGCCTGTCGTCGCTCCCCGCGATGGCGGCAGAGACGCTGCTGACGGTGGTTTCAGGAGATGGCACCGAAACCGCGTTCACCCGGGACCGACTCGAGAGTCTCCCGCAGCATGCGTTCCGGACCGAAACCCAGTGGACATGGGAAGAGAAGGAATTCAGCGGCCCCCTGCTGACGGATGTCCTCGCAGAGGTCGGGATCTCCGACGGGACGGTCGAGCTTGTCGCCGATGACGGTTACCAGGTGCAGCTGAATATCGAGGACAGCGCCGACTACCTGACCAAGGACTACCCCATCATCGCGACACGGACGGATGGCCAGCCCTTCCCCGTGGACGAGATGGGCCCGCTCTGGGTCATCTTTCCCTATGACGGCCATCCCGAGCTTGAAGCCAAGCCCGTCTATGACATCTCGATCTGGCAACTGGTGAAGATCGTCGACAAGTAGCCCAAGGCCTGCGGGGACCGAAAGTCAGTCCCGCGACGTCTCCTCGGGGTCGTCGGACCCGGCGTACCTGTGGCTGAAGGCCGTGAGCGCATCGCGCAGCCCGCGCCCGGCGCGGCCGGCCTCCTTCATCACGCCCCCGGTCCGGCCCTCGATGCGCAGGCGATTGCGTTGCGTGTCGAGCGCCCGCCCGAGCAGGCTTTCGATACGCCCCCGCAGGCGGTCGATGTTCCAATCGGGCTCGGTAAGCACCACGGGGATCGTGTTCGCGGTCGCGGCGGCATCGCCGATGTCATGCTGGACGGCGCCGATGATCTCCGTCACCCGGTCCATCGCCTCATCCGAGAGATGTCCTTCGGGAAAGGGCCATCCGTCGAGCAGCTCGTCCACGCAGGTTACCGCAATGATCGTCGGCGGCATACGCCGGCGCGGATCGGCGGAAAGCGTGTCGCGAAGGTCTGAAAGGGTGGCCCGGTCGATCTCGCGCGCGGGCCGGTTCGCGCGCACCACCCAGATCACCATGTCCGCGGACGACAGCTCCTTGATGACCGTCTTCCCGATCTTCGCCGAGCCATCCAGGCCCGGCATGTCGAGAAGCATTGCCTCCACGTCGTCGAAGGTGGTCTCGTAGGTCCGCGCCGCGTCGGTGGTCGGGATCACGTCGACCTCGGCCACGTCGCGCCCGAGCAGCGCGTTGATGAGGCTGGACTTGCCGGCACTGATCTGCCCCGCCACCGCGATCCGCAGGGGCATGTCGCTTGCCGCGAGCCGGGCCCGGTCCAGATCGCTCGAGGCAAGCCCGAGGTCGAGCAGCTCGCTGTCCGAGAACTTCAGCCGCCCCGAGTAGAGCTCGACAGCGGCGGCCGCGACCTCTTCGAGCAGCAGCGCTTGCGCGACGACCGTTCCCTCGCTGGTGAGGAACGAGGAATGCCCTTCGGCGATCACGCCCTCGATCTCACGCAGGATGGCCACCGGCAGCGACTTGATCGCACGGATCACCCGCCAGGCGTTCCATCCGTGCTTGCGGACCTTCCAGGCGACCTCGCGGTGTTCCCACAGCCAAAGGAGTGTGCCGACGCTGATGCTGTCCGAAAAGGGCACCTTCTCGCGGATGTCCGAGCGCAGCCGGACCGTGACCCGGTCGGCCAGCAGCAGCGCCTCGGGGATGGTGAAATCCAGAACCCCCTTGCCGCCGTTCCCGGACGAGGCAGCCACCACCCGGACGACCTCAAGGGCGATGTCCTGCAGATCCTCCCAGGGCAGCGGCTTCGCGGTGCGGTCCGCGATCAGGGCCTGCGCCGTCTTGAAGGCCTCGACCTCGCGTTCGCTCCAGGCCGGGTCGATCCGGGCATGCAGCTGGGTGTCGCGCGCGACGACGGGCTCGGGCGCGCGACCGCGCATCCAGCTTCGTGCGAAGCGCACCAGCGCGACAAGCCCGCCGAGCGAGATCGACGCCACGATGAACTCGACGAGCCACCCGTGCTCGAACATCCATGCGAACCCCGCGAGCATCGCGGCAAGCACCGGCACCGCGAGCGCGGCGATCGACAGGATGCGATCCCAGCGCAGCAGCGCCGGGCGCAGGCGTTCACGCAGCTTCATCCGACGACCTCTTGAAGGCACGCTGGTAGATCTGCCTCAGCTCCTCTTCGCTCGGCGGGCTTCCATGGGTCGAGCGATAAAGAAAGTAGGCGGCGGCGCGGCCCAGCGCGTAGGTCGTGGCAAAGCTGATCGCCCCCGCCGTGGCGGCGCCCACGGTCTGTCCGTAGGCCGGAATGAGCTTGGCCAGTTCCCGCACGCCGAAGCTCGCGGCGAAGCGGGCCCCGATGCCGAGCCCCATCGTGCTCAGAAAGGCCTTGCCGACCCTACGGTCCCATTTCACGCCATAGCGCAACCCCAGCTCGTGGAGCATCTTGAGCTGGGTGGCGGGCACCGCGACCATGCCGACCACCGGCGCAAGGTCGCTGGTCAGCGCCACGCCCGCATAGGACAAAACGCAGCGCTTGTGTTTCAGGAACTCCAGCGCCTCGGCATCGCTGGCGCGGCTTTTTTCCAGCAGCAGCCCCGCCGCCGGCAATGCGTCGAGCAGATGCTGCCGCAAGTCCTCGAGGCCCTCCACGTCGCCGGCACCGTCCGGATCAAGCGCGATTGTCACCGAAGGCAGGTCGTCTCCGGAGGCCCGCTTCATCTGTTTCGCGATCATTCCAACGGCGCGCGCGCGGGCCTCTGGATCGGGAACGAGGTCCTTGCCGGTCAGGACGAGAATGACCCGCATTTTCTTGTCCTGATGCAGGATCTCGGCGAGCGCATCCGCCACGATGCCCTGAACGGGATCGTCCAGCCGGCAGACAAGAAGAAGCACGTGACTGCTTTGGCGGCAGGTCTCGAGGTCTTCCGAGGGATCATAGCCGGCCTCGCCAAGACCACGCGTGTCGAGAAAGCGCACCAGGGGCTCCTCGGGCGGGAAATCGTAGCGCCGCGCGGTGCGGGTACAGGGCCGGAAACCGTTGCCGATCTCGGCATCGGATTGCTCGGTCAGCGCCCGGACAAGCGACGACTTCCCCGCTCCCGTCTTTCCGAGCAGCCACACCACCGGAAGGATGCGATCTTCCGCTGCGCCGGAGGGGCTGTCTTTCGATGACCCGAGTATCCTGTTCAACATGCCTTTCCCGATCCGCTGGGTGCGCTCAGCCTTGGCGACAGTCTTTGCCAAAAGCCTACCCGGTTCAACAACATCCGGCGCGGGCGGATTGATCCCTGAAAAATTGGGCAGGGCCGCGAACGCGGTCCGTCGAAAGGGCCTCGGCGCCGCGCGCATCACGGGACAGGCGACAGCAACGGATCAGGCCTCCCCGCCCGCGCGGCACGGGCGAAGCGGCCCGAACGCACTCATTCGCCGAGCGCAATACCCTCGCGGCGAGGATCGGCGCCACCGACAAGCTTGCCGTCCTCCAGCGCGATCACGTGAAGCCCGCTGGTCAGCTCCCGCAGGTTCGTCTCGAAACCGGCCGCCTGCAGGTCAGCCTCAAGTGCGGTGGCATCGGTGTCCGTCTCGATGTCGAAGGTGCCGAAGCGGTTCACGAGGTGCGGTGCGGCGACGGCCTGCTGCGGGTTCATGCCGAAATCGAGGTAGTTGACGATCCCCTGCGCGACGTAGCCGATGATCCGGCTGCCGCCCGGCGAGCCGATCACCAGCAGCGGCGCACCGTCCTGCATGACGATGGTGGGCGACATCGATGAGCGTGGCCGCTTGCCGGGCTCGACCCGGTTCGCGATGGGCCGGCCATCGTTGTGCGTGGCAAAGGAGAAGTCGGTCAGCTCGTTGTTGAGCAGGAACCCCCGGACGAACAGCCGCGAGCCGAAGCCGTTCTCGATGGTGGTGGTCATCGACAGCGCATTGCCCTCGGCATCGACGATCGAGATATGCGAGGTCGACGGCAGTTCCAGCGCGACATCGTCACCCCGGAGCATCGCGTGGTCCCACGCGGGCTCGCCGGGCTCGACCGCTTCGAGCGCGCGGGCCGGATCGAGCATCTCGGCGCGCCTGTCGAGATAGGCGTCATCGACCAGCCCCTTGGTCGGCATGGGGACGAAGTCGCTGTCGGCCATGTAACGACCCCGGTCGGCAAAGGCGAGCCGCGAGGCATCGCCGATGAGCGTCCAGGCCTCCGCGCTGTCGGGGCCCATGTCGGAAAGCGCGTAGCTGTCGAGCATGCCAAGGATCTGCCCCACTGTCAGCGCCCCCGAGGACGGCGGCCCCATGCCGCAGACCTCGGTCGTCCGGTAAGGCACGCAGACCGGCGCCCGCTCGACCACCTCGTAGGTCGCGAAATCCTCGGCGGCCAGAAGCCCGCCGTTTTCCTGCACGAGGCTGACGATGGCGTCGGCGATGGGGCCGTCGTAGAACGCGCTGCTGCCGCGTTGCGCAATCGCGCGGAGCACCTCGGCGTAGGCCTTGTTGGTCAGCCGGTCCCCGGCTTCGAGCGGCGCACCGTCGGGATAGAAGTAGGCGGCGGTGTCCTCGAAGCGGTCCAGCCGGCCCTCGGGTTCCGACGCAACCAGCCCGGCAAGTCGCGGCGACACGGTAAAGCCGTCCTCGGCGAGCCCGATGGCGGTCTCGAAGAGGCTCGGCCAGTCTTGGTTGCCCCAACGGTCGTGCGCCGCCTCCAGCAGCGCGGGTGTGCCCGGCGTGCCGACGGAGCGCCCGCCAACGACGGCATCGAAAAAGCTCAGGGGCTCGCCGGCCTCGTCCTGGAAATAGGTCGGCGTGGCCGCCAGCGGCGCCGTCTCGCGACCGTCGAGCGTGGTCAGCTCTCCGCTTTCCGCGTCGAACCAGACAAGAAAGGCCCCGCCCCCGAGCCCCGAGGATTGCGGTTCGACCAGCCCGAGGACGGTCTGCACGGCGACCATCGCATCCGCTGCGCTGCCACCCTTGCGAAGCACCTCGGCCCCGGCCTCCACCGCGAGCGGGTTGGCGGCCGAGACCATCCAGGTCTCGGACGTCACCGGCTCGCCGGCCTCCTTCGCATCCATCGCGGCCTGCGCCTGCGCGCTCAGCCCTTCTACCGCTCCGGTCGAGGTGCCCTCGGTCGTGACGGCATCGGCGGCCTGTTGCGCCTGCCCCTGCCCGGCGATCATCCCCGCGATCACCAGTGCAATCCAACGTGATGCCATTATCCTTCTCCCCTGACGCGATTTCATCAGGCAAGAGTGCAATGCATGCGTGCACCTGACAATGCCGCCTTGAGGATCACCCGCATCCACGCTGCGTCCTTCCCGGCCCCCCGCGCCTGGAATGGGCGCAACAATAGATCGAAACAGCCAGCCAAAAGATGCCGATTTCAATACGTATAGATATCTGAATTATTTAAGAAAATCGCATCTTTCGCGGAACTTTTGTGCAATCTGATTGTTTCTGGTTTGGATCGCCCGGCCGGCCTGATCTTCATCGAAGACCCCCCACCCAACGAAATCGTGCCCAGCGCTTTCGTTGCCTGCGCGACATTTGCTCAGAGGCCCCGGACATGCTCGACCAATCCCCCCAGAACCGGACCGACCGGTGTCTTCCCTTCCTGCTTGCAGGCGGGCGCGGCTCGCGCCTTCACGAACTGACCGACCGTCAGTGCAAGCCGGCGATCAACTTCGGCTCGGGCAGCGGGCGGATCGTCGATTTCATCCTCGAGGCCACGGTTCAGGCGGGCTTCCAGCAGCTCTTCGTGGCAACCCAGTATCGCCCCTACGATCTATGCCAGCATCTGCGGGCCCAGTGGGGACACCACTTCCCGAAAGGCATCTCGGTGCGCGACGGCGAGCAGGTGAGCCCCCGGGGATATCGCGGCACCGCCGAGGCGATCCGGTTGAATACGACCTCGCTCGACGCCTACGCCCCGCGTGAGATCATGGTGCTATCGGGCGATCATGTCGCCGACATCGATCTTGCCGCGCTTCTCGAGCATCACCGCAGCCACGGGGCCGCGGCGACCGTCGCCGCGACCGCCGTTCCGCTGGCCGACGCCTCGAGTTTCGGCGTCTTCTCCGCCGATGCCGAGGGCCGCGTCACGGCGTTCCGGGAAAAGCCCGCCGATCCCGATGCGATCGAGGGCGACCCCGAACACGCGCTCGCATCGACGGGGATCTACGTCTTCGACTGGATCTGGCTGCGCGAGATGCTCGCCGCCGAAGCGCTGCGCCCCGAAACACAGCATGATTTCGGCCATGACATCCTGCCCCGGGCGCTGGCCGATGGCGAACTGTCGGTCTGCCGCATCACCAGCGCGACGCCCGGTGCCGAAGCCTACTGGCGCGATGTCGGCACGCTCGGGAGCTACCGGCGCACCATGCTCGACATTGCGAATTCGCGCGCCGCACTCAAACTGCCGCGGGGCATGGAGCGCCCGTTGATCGAGGCGGTGGACTGCTTCACCGAGGGCTCGGTGTTCCTGCCCGGCAGCTCCGCCGGCCAGCGCTGCAACCTGCGCAACGTCATCGTCGCGCCCGGCGCGCGGCTGCCGAACGGGTTCGAAGCCGGGCACGATGCCACGGAAGACCGGCGCTGGTTCCGCTGCGGCGAGGACGGGACCGTGCTCATCACCCCCGAGATGCTGGCCCGTCGCAAGGCGCATCTTGCGGCGCACACCGGACGGCCAGCGGTTCGTCCGTCGATGCAGATGCCGCCACGCGGCGAGATCGGCGGAACCAAGGCGAACCACGTGGGAGAGGTCGCAAAGGCCTGACCGCTGCCGCCGGCTGTCTTTCCGCCTGCCATGCATGACGAAATCCCTGAAGGCGCCGCGCCATGCGCGGTGCCTTCAAGCGTGCCGAAAGCCCGGTGGCCCATCGTCTTGAATGGATTTCTCAACTTCGCAAAAACCAACGCAAGCGCATGATATTCAATGGAACTTCCATAGCCCTGCCGCATTGATTGGATGAAACGAAGCAATCAGGAGACATCATGCGACACATCACCCTGTCCGCCCTTTCGCTCATCCTCGTCACCGGCGCCGCATCGGCACAGGGCGTCGATACGTCCTCGCTGCACAGCGTCGATGATGCGAACGTCATGGGCCCCGACGGCGACAAGATCGGCGAAGTCGAAGAGATCCTGGTCGACGACTCCGGCTCGCCCGTCGCCGCCGTGATCGAAGCCGGTGGCTTCCTCGACATTGGCGACGAGGACATCGTGGTCTCGCTTGACGAACTCACCTTCGAAAACGGCGACTACACCACCTCGATGACCGAAGAGGAACTCGAAGAGCTGCCGACCTGGGACGACTGATCCCACCCCGCTCTTTCGCACAGTCCGAAACGGCGCGCCCTCGTGGCGCGTCGTTTTCGTTTCCGGCATCCGGTGGGCGCCGTTCCATCTGAACGCAAAGGCCCCGAAGCGGGAGGGAACACCGCTCCGGGGCCTTCGTTCGATCCCGGCCCTGCGCTTGCGCAATCAGGCTGCGCGGCGCGGGATCAGAACGTCTTTGCCAGCGTCACCTTGAAGGTCCGTCCCGGAGCGTTGTTCTCCGAGAGATGCTGGCGATACTCGCGGTCGAACAGGTTCTCGACGCCGAACCGCATCTCGGTGCCTTCAAGCGCCCCGTCCTGAGGTTTCCAGGTGGTGCGCAGGTTGTGCACCGCGTAGCCCGGCGTGGGGGTGCTCCAGTCGTCCATGTCACTGGCCGCGACGATTTCCCAGCTTGCGTCGTACTCCTCGCCCCAGCGCTTGCCAAGAGTCAGTCGGGCGGTATCGGCGGGGATGCCACCCCAGTCCTCGTCGTCTCCCGCCTGGAAGCTTTTGCCACGCATCGCATTGACACCGAGGTCGACGTAGAAGCCGTTCTGCAGGCTGTAGGCAGCTTCGAGCTCGGCGCCCTGAAGCTTCACCGAGTCGACGCCGGAATAGGACGTCACATCCCAGACGGTGGTGTCGTAGACGTTGAGCTTGAGCGCCAGCCGGTCGCCGCCGGTGATCACGTCGAGCCCCTCGTAGGAGGCCCCGATCTCGTAGGTCTCGGATTTCTCGGACCGGGTCATGTAGGCCGGCGTGCCGAGGTCATCGAGGATCGGCAGGCTTTCGTTGTAGGAGGCGCTGCCGGAAATCGCCCAGCCGTTGCCGAAGGCATACCGTGCGGTCACGCCGCCCATGAGCGCCTCGTTGTGGTCGGTCTGGTAGTCGTCGCCGCCGATCGTCTGCGTCTCGTAGCGAAGTGCCGGAGTGACCGTCCAGTGCTCGCCGATTTGCATGTCGTCCACGGCAAAGAGCGCCCACCGCCAGTCGGTGCCGCCGGACGCCGACGCGTCGGGGTTGTCGGAGCGGACCTTGCGGATCCGCTCTACACCGACACGCAGGTCATGGCCGACACCGCCGGTATCGAAGAGCGACTGGTTCTTCACCGTCAGCTTGGTCGTCTCGTAGGTGTTGTCGGCATCCCCGAGGGCCCGCACGGTGTCGCCCAAGCCCGGGGTGCCCTCGTAGGGTGACGAACCTTCGACGTATTCGCTCTCGATGTCCTGCCATGCGTAGCTGAGCTGCGCGGTCAGGTTGACAAGGTCGCTTTCGGGGTCGTCGTAGCCGTAGGTCAGCACCGCGGTCTGGTTGCGGATGTCCCGGTTCACGTTGCCGAAGTAATCGGTGACGATGGCCCGGCTGTTGTAGGGCACGTCGTCTTCCTGCGTCTGCGTGTCCGCGAGCGACAGGCTGAGGGAGTGGCTGCTGTCCTGGCCGAAGGTATACTTGCCCTTCAGCGCCCATGACGGCATATCCGCGCCTTCCGAGGTGATGTCATCGCCGCTGCCGTCCACCGGCACGCCGTAGCTGCGATAGGTGTAGTTGCCGAGCAGTTCGAACGACTCGGTGGGTTGCCACGCGAGGATGGTCGAGCTTACGGCCTCGTCGCCATTCGAGGAATACTGCAGCGTCTGGCGCGCGCGAAAGCCCGGCTCGCCGCCGGTGAAATCCGATGCGTCCTTGGTTTCCAGCTTGACAAGCCCGCCGATCATCCCCGAGCCGTATTCGAAGGTGCCGGCGGTGCCGCGCACCACCGTGACCTCCTTGTAGAGTTCGGGATCGGTGTAGAGCTGGGTGCCGATCCGGTAGAGTTCCTCGCCGCCGACGCTGGCACCGTCGACGATGATGCCGACCTTCTGGTCCGAACCATAGGCCGAGTTGGCCCCGAACCCGCGGATGTTGATACCCGAGCCCGAGGGGCTGGAGCCGTTGATCAGGTTCACCCCCGGAACCGAGTCGATCAGTTCGGCAATGGTGCTGGCCTGCCGGTCCTCCATCTCCTCCTGGTCGACGACCGTCTCGGCCGTCGCGGTCCCGGTCTGGACCTCGCGCTTGGAATTGTTCAGCCAGATCGTCCCCAGCATCTCGGCCGGGGTATTCTCCTGTGCCCATGCGGGCATGGCGGTGGCGAAGGCGACGCTGCAAAGCAGCATCGCCCGCCCGTGAAGACGTTGGGTCATGCTCGTTCCCTTCGGTTCAGTCCTTGGTGGCTGGCCCGGAGAGCTTGCGACCTGTCTTGAAGAATTTGTTGATGTGGTCCTCCATCGGTCTCGATGAAGGACTTGCGCCGCTTACCTTAGTTGAGTAATTATGTCAACATTAACCATTTGCGCTCCAGCCTTTCGCCTTTTCAGGCGGCCAGACACAGCGTCCAGATCGACAGCCGTCACAGAGCCGCTGTCAGGCAAGGCAAGGAGTCACAACAATGGCGCAGACACCGCCGCTTTCCGCGCAGGACATCCGGTCCGCGCGTTTCGATACCCCCGAACTGCGCGACCGCGACTTCGCCGACAAGCTCGGCATCAGCGAGGCCCAGTTGATGGCCGCGCATGTCGGTCACGGCGTCACGCGCATCAGCGCCGATCCCGACAAGCTGATCCCGGCCGCCGAACAACTGGGCGAGGTCATGGCGCTGACCCGCACCCCCTCCTGCGTGCACGAGAAGGTCGGCCACTATGCCAACTATCATTCCGGCGCCCATGCCTCGATGGTCCTGAACGACGAGATCGACCTGCGTATCTTCCCCCGCCACTGGGTGCACGGTTTCGCGCTCGACCAGGAAACCGACAAGGGCCGGCGCCGTGCGCTGCTGGTGTTCGACGCGGCAGGCGACGCAGTGCACAAGATCCACATGCGGGCCGGGTCGGACCACGATGCCTGGAGCGGGGTCGTGTCAGACCTCGCGCTCGAGGCACAGGAGGACATGCTGCAGGTCACGCCGCGCGAGGCACCGGAACCCGCGAAGGCGCGTCCGGATCAGGCTGAAGAGCTGCGGCAGAACTGGGACAGGATGACCGACACCCACCAGTTCCTGACCATGGTGAGCCGCCTCAAGATGAACCGGCTTGGCGCCTATCACGTCGCGGGGGCGCCCTACGTCCGCGCCCTTGCGCCCGACTGCCTCGAGTCACTGTTCACCGAACTTTCGGCGCTCGACGTTCCCGTCATGGTCTTCGTCGGCAATGCCGGCTGCATCCAGATACACTCGGGCCCGGTGCGGAACATCAAGACGATGGGGCCATGGCTGAACGTGCTCGACCCGGGCTTCGACATGCACCTGCGCAGCGACCACGTCGCCGAGGTCTGGGAGGTCCACAAGCCGACCCGGCGCGGCATGGCGGTTTCGATCGAGGCCTTCGACGCCGACGGCCGCATCATCCTGCAGATCTTCGGTGTCCGCAAACCCGAGGACCGCACCGGCGACTTCGAGGCCATCGCCGCCGCCCTGCCCCGCGCCGCTGCCGAAGAGGTGCTCTCGTGATCTCTCGTTTCACAAGACGCGCGCTTGCCACCGCGCTCATGGCATTTCCCCTCGGCCTCGCGGGGGCGCTGAACGCAGAGCCCGCGCAACGCATCGTCTCGATCGGCGGCGCGGTCACCGAGATCGTCTATGCGCTTGGCGAACAGGACCGTCTGGTCGCGCGCGACACCACTTCGACCTTCCCGCCCGAGGTGACTGAGCTGCCCGACATCGGCTACATCCGCCAGCTCTCGCCCGAAGGCGTCCTGTCGGTGGACCCGACGCTCATCCTCACTGCCGAGGGCGCCGGCCCGCCCGAGGCGGTGGCGCTCCTGAAGCAGGCCAGCATCGACTTCGCCGAAATCCCCGAAGGTTTCGACCGGGCCGCTGTCCTGACCAAGATCCACCGCGTCGCCGAGGTGCTGGACGTCCCCGAGAAAGGCGAGGCTCTTGCCGAAGAAGTCTCTGCCGACCTGGACCGGGCGCAACAGGCGGCGGCCGACGCGACGGATGGCCCTCCGCGTCGGGTGCTCTTCATCCTGTCGCTTCAGGGCGGGCGGATCATGGCCGGAGGCCGGGAAACGGCCGCCGATGGCATCATCCGGCTGTCGGGCGGCGAAAACAGCGTGACCGGGTTCGAGGGCTACAAGCCGCTGTCCGACGAGGCCGTCATCGCCGCCGCTCCCGATGTCATCCTGCTGATGGCGCGCGAGGGCGAACTGGCCGTGACCGATGAGGCGCTCTTCTCGCACCCGGCGATCCTGTCGACGCCGGCCGGCGAGAACAGGTCAGTGATCCGGATGGACGGTATGAAGCTCCTCGGTTTCGGCCCCCGCACCGCCGAAGCCGCGACGGACCTCGCACGCGCGCTCGCAGGAGACTGAGATGGTCGCGATCCACCTCGAGGACACACACACCGGCGACCGGAGCGCGCTTGCCCGCCGCACCACCTGGGCGCTGGTCGCACTGCTGGCCGTGGCGGCCTGGACCAGCCTCGCGGTGGGCGCCTCGGGCATCTCGCTGCCCGCGACGCTTTCGGATCTTCTGGCCGGGCGCGACATCGAGGCCCGGAGCCGGATCATTCTTTGGGACATCCGCCTGCCGCGACTGCTGACCGGGATGATGGTGGGAGCTTCGCTGGCGGTCGCCGGGGCGGTGCTTCAGGGACTGTTCCGCAACCCGCTGGCCGATCCGGGCCTCGTCGGCGTCAGCGCGGGCGCGGGGCTCGGCGCCATCACCGCCATCGTGCTCGGAGGCCTGTTTCCGGCGGTCGTCATTCAGACCGCGGGGCCCGTTCTGGTTCCGCTGATGGCCTTCGCGGGAAGCTGGCTCGCAGTGATGACCCTCTACCTGATCGCGACACGCGGAGGCCGCACCTCCGTCGCGACGATGCTGCTCGGCGGCATTGCTCTCGCGGCACTGACGGGGGCCGTTTCGGGCCTGCTCATCTACATCGCGGACGACCAGCAGCTTCGCGACCTGACGTTCTGGGGGCTCGGTTCGCTCGCCGGTGCCTCGTGGAGCAAGACGCTCTGGGCTGCGCCCCTCATGCTCGCCGCGCTGGTTGCCGCGCCCGCGCTGTCGCGCGGCCTCAACGCGCTGGCCCTCGGCGAGGCCGCCGCGCATCATCTCGGCATTCCCGTGCAGCGGCTCAAGAACCTGTCGATCCTCGTGGTCGCCGGCGCGGTCGGTGCGGCCACGGCGATCTCGGGCGGGATCGGCTTCGTCGGGATCGTGGTGCCGCACCTCCTGCGGCTTGCCACCGGGCCCGACCACCGGGCGCTTCTGATCAATTCGGGGCTGCTGGGCGCGAGCCTGCTCTTGCTCGCCGACGTGGTCAGCCGAAGCATCGTCGCCCCGAGCGAACTTCCCATCGGCATCGTCACGGCGGTGATCGGCGGCCCGTTCTTCCTGTGGATTCTTCTGCGCCGCAGCGGCAGCCTGGAGATATGACCGGTGCTTGAAGCGAATGATGTATCCGTGACCCTCGGACGTCGCCGCGTGCTGCGCGGCGTCGACTTCCGCGCCGCCCCAGGTGCCCTGACCGCGATCGTCGGGCCGAATGGCTCCGGCAAGACCACGTTGCTGCGCGCCATGACCGGCGATCTCGCCTACGAGGGCGGCATCCGCATCAACGGCGAGGAGCTCTCGGAGATCCCGGCGCCGCGTCTAGCCCTTCACCGCGCCGTTCTCGCACAGTTCACGCCGATGGCCTTCCCCTTCACCGTGGCCGAGGTGGTGCGGCTGGGCCAGATCCGGGGCGGGACCACGGTCGCGGGCGACCTGACCAAACGGGCACTGGCCCGGGTGGGCCTTGGCGGCCACGCGGGGCGCGCCTACACGGAACTTTCGGGGGGCGAACAGCAGCGGGTCCAGCTCGCCCGCGTCCTGTGCCAGGTCTGGGAACCGGTCGAAAACGGCGCGCCGCACTGGCTGTTCCTCGACGAGCCGGTCTCGAGCCTCGACATCGCGCATCAACTGCAGGTCATGCAGATCGCCCGCGACTTTGCCGATGCCGGCGGCGGCGTCGTCGCGATCATGCACGACCTGAACCTCACCGCCATGTTCGCGGACAGCGTCGCGCTGCTGTCCGACGGCGAGGCTCTCGAGCAGGCGAGCCCCGAGACCCTGCTGCGCGATGACCTGCTGTCGCAGGCCTATGGCTGCACCCTGCGGGTCAGTACCCCGCCGGCGCGTGGTCCCTACCTGCTGCCCCATGCGGCCGTACCGCGGGGCCTGTAGGCGGGGCCCGCCATCGGGTGTCTAGCGTGACAGGCGGCTGAGAAAACGCTGCAACCGCTCGTCCTTGGGGGCGCTGAAGATCTGCTCCCGCGGCCCGGCCTCGACGATCTTGCCGCCGTGCATGAAGAGCACCCGGTCGGCGATCTCGCGGGCGAACTGCATCTCGTGCGTCACGATGAGCATCGTCTGCCGGCGCTCGGCGACCCGGCGCATCAGGTCGAGCACTTCGCCGACCCATTCCGGATCGAGCGCCGAGGTCGGCTCGTCAAACAGCATCAGCTCGGCCCCGATCGCCATCGCCCGGCCGATGCCGACCCGCTGCTGCTGTCCGCCGGACAGGCTGGCGGGGAAGCTGTCGGCCTTCTCGGCCAGCCCGGTCTCGGCCAGCACCTCGAGCGCGCGACGCTCCGCCTCGGCCCGCGGGCGGCCCTGCACGGTGACCATCGCCTCCATGATGTTCTGCTTCGCGGTCTTGTTGGCGAAGAGCGCGTAGTTCTGGAACACGAAGGCCGACCGCCGCCGCAACGCGAGGATCTCGGCCCGCGTCGCCGCCGCCGCGTCGACGGTCACGTCGCCGATGGTGATCCGCCCGGCGTCGGGCTGGTCGAGGAAGTTGAGACACCGCAGCAAGGTCGACTTGCCGGTCCCGGACGGGCCGATCACCACGACGCGCTCGCCTGGCGCGATGTCGAGATCGATCCCGTCGAGCACCGCGTTGCCGTTGAAGCTCTTGCTGAGACCGCTGATCGAAATCATCGCGCATATGCCTTGTTCAGGTAGGTTTCGAGCCGTTTCTGGCCCTGGTTCAGAAGCTCTACCATCGCCCAGTAGATGATCGCCACGACAAGGAAGGCCTCGAAGTAGAGGAAGCTGCCCGCCGCCTCCTTCTGCGCCGCGCCCATCAGTTCGGTGACGCCCAGAGTGAAGGCCAGCGAGGTGCCCTTGATCATGTCGATGAAGTAGTTGACCAGCGTCGGCGCGGCGACCCGGGCCGCTTGCGGCAGGATGATCCGCCGCATCATCTGCAGCTGGGTCATGCCGATGGACTGCGCCGCTTCCCACTGGCTGCGGTCGACACCGAGAATGGCTGCGCGAATGGTCTCGGCCATGTAGGCCGAGAAGTGCAGCGTCAGCCCCATGATCGCCGCCGTCACGCCGTCGATGCTGGTCAGGAAGCTCATGACCTGCGGCAGACCGTAGTAGAACAGGAAGAGCTGGACCAGCAGCGGGGTGCCGCGGAAGAAGCTGATGAACAGCACCACGAGCCAGTCGAGGCCCCGCACCCGGAAGACGCGTTCGACCGCCAGCAGCGAGGCGAGGACGAGCGCAAGCACCATCCCCGCCGCCGCCATGCCGAGCGTCAGCGGCACGTAGCCGAGGATGACGGGGAACAACCCCAGCATGTAGTCGAGGTCGAGTCCCCGCATCATCTCACTCCGGGCTGGTGATGTCGGTGCCGAACCACTTCTGCGAGATCTCGGTCAGCGTGCCGTTCTCGCGCAGGGTGGTCAGCGCCGCGTCCACTTCGTCGCGAAGGGCGGTGCCCTCGTCGTCATCGCGGAACGGAAGCGCGTTGCGGATCTCGGAAAACGGCTGGCCGGCCAGTTCCAGCGGCAGGGGGCTTTCCCGGATCAGCTGTGCCGAGGAGACCCGGTCCATCACGAAGGCATCGACCCGCCCCAGCGCGGTTTCCTGCGCGATGTTGGATTCGTAGGTCTTGATCTCGATCTCGTCGGCGTAGGGCAGCTCGCTCAGAAGCTGCTCGAAGTTCGAGCCGAGGTTGACCGCGACCGTACGCCCGCGCAGGTCCTCGACGCCCGAGACAGCCTCGTTGCCCTGCTTCACCACGACCTGCGCCCCGTCATAGACATAAGGCTGGGTGAAGGCGAACTTGGCTTCGCGCTCCGGCGTGATGGTGATCTGGTTCGCGATGGTGTCGATGCGGCCCGCGTCGAGCGCGCCCACGAGGCCCGAGAACGACATGGTCTCGAACGCGATGTCGAGCCCGGTTTCTTCCCCGACGGCGTTCATCACGTCGACTTCGAACCCCTGCAGGACGTCCTGCTTCACGAAGGTGAAGGGGAAATAGCCACCCGACATGCCCACGCGCAGGGTTTCGGCCTCCTGTGCAGAGGACGCCCCGGCAAGCCCGGCTGTGATCGCAGCGGCAACGGCGATGGATTTGAGCATCTTGGTAACTCCTTTATGTCAGGGGCTCTAGGTGTCCTCCGTAGGTAGCGGGATCAATGCGAGGGGAAAGAAAAGGCTCTCGTCGTCCTCGCGCGGGTTGCTTGCGGAACATTGTTCTACGCGAAAGCGGCAATCGGGACGCTGGTTTGGCCTGAATAAGCGATCGTCTGTTGTGTTGCCTGAGGGAGCAGCCTGCCGTCGGCAGCAGGACAAGGCTTCTGGAGTGTCGATGGCCGGCTGGCGCAAGTCCTGGCGGATGGTGACCCGCTTCGAATCCTGAACGACACGGTGGATTTCGAGCGCTTCCCAGCTCCCCTGAAACGCGCGGCAGTCAAAGCGCGCAGCGCCAAGGGCGGCCGCCCGTCATTGGACGTGGTGCTGAAGTCCGTCACGCGCTCAGGCAGGTGATCGCCGATATCGAGGATGGCCTAGTCGACTTGGCCGTGGTCTACAATATCGACCACCTCAGCCGCACGCATCTGAAGCCTCTCCTCGCGATAGAGCCGCCTGAGCTTCTTCAGGTTCATCACGATCCCTTGCCGCTCCAGCATCACGTGGATACGCCGGTAACCAAACCGCCGCCGCTCGGCTGCCACTGCCTTCATTGCGGTCCTCGCCTCAGCATCATCCGGTCGCACACTGCGATAGCGCACGCTCGACCGATCCACCGCCAGTGCCTTGCACGCCCGTGCTCGTTCACACCGTGGGCTTCCACGACATTCGCCACCGCCTCCCGCCGAACGCCGGGCGCTACCACTTTCGCGAGGCGACATCCTTCAGGATCGCATTGTCGAGCATCGCTTCCGCCAGCGGCTTCTTCAGCTTCGAGTTCTCATCCTCAAGCGCCCTGAGACGTCGGGCATCCGACACCTCAAGACCGCCGAACCGCGCCTTGTATTTGTAGAACGTCGCGGTGCTGACCACGTGCTTGCGGCAGACATCAGCCGTCGTCATGCCGGCCTCCTGCTCCTTCAGCATCCCGATGATCTGTTCTTCCGTGAACCTTGATCCCTTCATTGTCCGTCTCCTGATTGGAGCGGACTCTACCTCAAACTGGAGGGAGATACGGGGCTCAGGTCAGTGCGTTTAAGGGGCTCTTTCTAACGCTTACGACCGAGATCCGTGGCAAGCTGTTGGAACTGTTGGGCTTTGGGGACAAAAAACGCCGCATCCTATTCGGATACGGCGTCTTCGCTAAAGCTGGTTGCGGGGGTAGGATTTGAACCTACGACCTTCAGGTTATGAGCCTGACGAGCTACCGGGCTGCTCCACCCCGCGCCAAAGACCTTCGTCGTAGCGTTGAGCTCGGAAGGTTATGATTTGTATAGAGAGGATTATTTGGTTTTTGCTAGGTTTGGCGGT
>NZ_RAPJ01000071.1:0-17837 GCF_003703915.1 Salipiger sp. D13 | reverse complement strand
CATACACGGGACATTGCTGCGCAATGCCCTGCCGGGCATTGGACAAGCGCCGCTACAAACATCGCAACCCGATCGAGATCATGTTCGGCAGGCTCAAGGACTGGGGGAGGGTCGCGACCCGTCATGACCGCTGCCCACCAACCTTCTTCTCAGCAATCGCATTCGCTGCGACCGTAGTCTTCTGGCTTTGAGAGAGAACGAGTCCTGACCCTGGACGGTTCGATCAGCTGGAAAGATCTTGGCCACAAGACACGTGAGGCACTCGGATAACACGCGAACTCCCGGCGCACCCAGGGTGAACTCTGGAACATGGTTCGCCATCAATGTCGCGAACAGGGCGTCCCTGGCCTCTACCACGACGAATGTCAGCACGCCTTTGCGTCGGGCCCAAAGTCCAATGAAAAGCTCCTCGACCGTTTCAAGGCGCTGATAAGGAACCGGAATGGCCATTGATGCTCATCCTGCCAAGAGTCCCGGTTCTGGCCAGCCATGTGAACCCTGAAGAGCAGATCGCCCACCTGCTCTCCCACATTCATTTCGATGAGATCCAGCCGGGCAAGTTCGTTGATCCGACAAGGGATCCGGACATGATCGACGGCGACAAACTCATGGAGGTGGCGCTGGACGAATAGCGGCTGGCCAATACCGGTATGGACGTTTCAGGACTCGCATTGCGGGCCTTTTCTTGGCCGCAACCGTGCATGCTTATGTGTCAACTGTGCATGCTTATGCTTTGCGGGGAAGAGCGGCCCATAGCAAGTATCTGAAGTACATAAGATAGTTATACGACATGCAGTCGCCGAATCATCTGGGTGTGCAAACTTATGGAACATTGGCAATCGGGCTGCCGCGACCGGGTGGCGGGACGCACTCTTCAGGAGGCCGCATGGCGTATCGCGATCCCGACCGGATGATCCTGCCCATCGGATGCTCCTGCATCGTCCAATTCCAGTTGCAGCAATCCCGGCTCATCGAATTCGCGCTGTCCACCGTGTCGGGCGCCGAGCTGTTCGCAGGTCCGTTCGACTGGCTCATCAGCACGCCCGATGCGTCCGCGGCGGTTCTTGAGGCGCGGGAGATCCCGCTTCGTGGACTCGACGAGCTCGAGCTGCGCAACGGGCTGGCACAGGCGCGCCGGCAGGACGGGCTCTATTTCTGGCACATCAACAAGGAGATCGGTAAACCCGCGTTGCAGCTCGACAGTCTGGACGAGCTGGCGCCGGCAGAGGCCGCCATCGTCGGAAAGTATCGCGCCCTTTCGGAGCGGTTCGGGGCGGGCGACCGGGCGCTGTGCTGCCTGTGGTCCAATATCCAGCCCAACCTGCAGATCGCCGCCGGGATGGTCGACCGTCCGTGGTCCGACTTCCACCTGACCGAGGCGCGCTACGCGGCGCTGAGGCAGGCCTGCGCGCGGCTGCCCGCCGCGTCGGTCACGATGCGCTTCGTCTGCCGTCCCGAGGACGTTTCGCCCGACCTTCACCATCGGCCGGACGTGCACCTGCTCCCGCTGGCGCGGTCGGATGCCTACAAGGGCGAGCCCGATCTCTTCCACCCGGTTTTCGAGGACATCTTCAAGGCGACCGGGGCGGGCGACACCCTCCACGGGATCTGACGCCCCCGGCGGGTGCGCGCCGGCCGGAATCATGAAAAAACCGCGCCCGATGCATCGGGCGCGGTTTTCATCTCACAGGGATACAGCGGGCCTCAGGCGGCCAGCGCACCCTTGGCCTGATCCACGATCGCGCCGAAGGCGACGGGCTCGTGAACGGCGAGATCGGCGAGGACCTTGCGATCGACCTCGATCCCGGCCTTGGTCAGACCGTTGATGAACTTGGAGTAGGTCAGCGACTCGTCATGCGCGCGCACGGCGGCGTTGATCCGCTGGATCCACAGCGCGCGGAAGTTGCGCTTGCGGTTCTTGCGGTCGCGGGTCGCATACTGGTTCGCCTTGTCGACGGCCTGGGCTGCGACCTTGAAGGTGTTCTTGCGACGGCCGTAGTAGCCTTTCGCCTGATCGATGACCTTCTTGTGACGGGCGTGGGTGACGGTACCACCTTTGACTCGTGCCATGTGTCAGCTCTCCTCTATCAGCGGTCGTAGGGCATGTAGCCCTTGACGATCTTCGCGTCGGGCTTGCTGAGCGTGGTCGTGCCGCGGGCGTCACGAATGAACTTGGTCGTGCGCTTGATCATGCCGTGGCGCTTGCCGGCCTGACCTGCCACGACCTTGCCGGTCCCGGTCACCTTGAAGCGCTTCTTGGCGCTCGACTTGGTCTTCATCTTGGGCATTTGGATCTCCTTGAAGTCTGGAGGTGTCACGCGACTCGGCATGCCTCGACGGCCGGCCGCGCAGGTTGAGCGCGCCCTATAGGCCGACACGCGCTTTCATGCAAGGGAAATCCCCTGGCCCTGGCTCAGCGGATGATGTCCCCGATGACCCCGTAAAGCGCCTCCGGAACATCATCGGGCGCATATCCGCCCGGCGTGTGGACATGGCCGTGGAGCAGCAGCGCGAGCCCCGCGACGCCGACGACGGCGCCGACCCGCGGCGGGCGCCGCTCGGAATAGGCCGAAATCACCGCTGGCACCGAGAGCACCACGAGAAAGAGCCCGAGAACGAGCGCATGATCAGGCTGCATGACGGCCCCGCGAAGAAATCCGGAGACAAGCCTAGCACGCTCCGCGCCCCGCCCAAAGCGCCTCTGCCACCGGCGGCGGTCAGGCGGCGGAACTCAGGGGCACCTCGTCAACGCGGGCATCCGCCTGGAACTCTCCGATGCGGCCGCCGATCTCTTCGACGATCCGGTCGAGCAAGCGGACCTGCTCGGCGGCCTCGTTGACCGCCGAGGCGTTCTCTTGCGTGATCCCGTCAAGCTGGTGCTGAACCGCGCCGACCTGCTGCACCGAGGCACTCTGGTCGCGGGTCATCGCCTCGATCGCGCCGAAGGTTTCTGCCACCTGCGCGATGCCCTGTGCGAGGGCCTCCAGCGTGTCCGAAAGACGCTCGGACTGGAGGGTAATGCGGTCCATCTTGTCGGTGATGTCGCCGATGACCTCGGCAACCTCGGCGGCGGATTTCGATGACTGCTCGGCCAGGGCGCGCACCTCTGTCGCCACCACGCCGAAGCCGCGCCCGTGATCACCGGCCCGCGCGGCCTCGACCGAAGCGTTGAGCGCGAGCAGCTTCGTCTGCAGCGCGATCTTGTCCACCACGTCGACGAAATTGCGGATGTTCGCGGTGCTTTCGACCACGGAGGTAATGGCGTCCTGCGTGGCCGTGAGCTCGGCCCGTGCCGAGTGCGACTGCTGGTTGGCCGCGTTCGCAAGCTCCGCCGACCGTTGTGCGCTGCTGGCGGTCTCGGACACGGTGCCCGACAGCTCGGTCATGGAGGCGGTGTTTTCCTCGAGCGACGCGGCCTGGCTCATGGTGCGCTGCTCGAGCGCGTCGAAGGTGGTGCGCATGTCGGTCGAGACCCGCGCGAGTTCCTGCACCCGCTTGCCGATTGAGGAAAAGAGACGGTCCAGCAGGCGCTGCCGCTCGCCCGCGGCCTCGCGCTGCATGTCGTGGAAGAACCGCTCCAGCGTGACGGTCGAATCGCCGGTGGTCGCAAGCTGCACGACAAGAACCGCAGCGTTCAGGTCGAAGGGCTCTGCCGGCGGCGCCGCGCGGGCCCGGCGCTTCTTCTCCGGCTCAGCCCTCCCACGGCCATGCGCATCGACCACAAGCCCGGTGATCCCTGCCTGATAGTCGGCGTAGCCGCTCATGTAGCTCTGCCAGTCGATCCCGGTGGCAAGAAGGTTGTCGATGATGCCTTGCTGAAGTGCCTCATACTCCGCGCCGAACTCGCCGCGCAGGATGAGGGCCAGCTTCTGCTTCTCCACCGCGACGACGGTGTCAGGCAGGTCTTCCGGAGCGATGTTGATCGCCCGCCCATAGACGCTGCGGATCATCGGCTCGAAGGCGTCGATGATGAGCGGATAAAGCTGCGCGCCGGTCTCTTTCAGGTCCGGCGTCCAGCGATCGAGGAAGGATGGGTGCATGTCACGGCCTCCGGCGGATTCTGTCCGCATCCCTAGCGCAGAGACGCGAACAGATCCTTAAGGCGTGACGATCACTCCGGGTCGGTGGAGTAGATCAGCCGCTCGTCGCACGGGGCGACGCGCAGGATGTTGGTGGTGCCGGGCATGTTGAACGGCACACCGGCGGTCACGACGATCTGGTCCTCGGTGCCCGCGTAGCCCTGTGCCCGGGCGGCGCGCGCCGCGTTGACCACAGCCTGCTTGAAGCGCTCGAGTTCGCCGGTCATCACGCAGTTCACGCCCCATGTCAGCGACAGCCGGCGCGCGGTGCCGCGCAGCGAGGTCATGGCGATGATCGGCACGCGGGGCCGTTCGCGCGCCACCTTGGCCACCGTGGTGCCAGACGAGGTGAAGCAGCAGATGACCTTGATGCCCGCGGTCTCGGCGATCTCGCGCGCGGCGGCGACGATGCCGTCGGCGACGCTTTCCTTGGCGATGTTGCGGCTCGCCTCGATGATCTCGGTGTAGGTCGGATCCTTCTCGACGCCGATCGCCACGTTGTTCATCGTGGTCACCGCCTCGACCGGATACTGTCCGGCCGCCGACTCCGCCGAGAGCATGATCGCGTCCGAACCCTCGTAGATGGCGGTCGCCACGTCGGACACCTCGGCGCGGGTGGGCATCGGGCTCTCGATCATCGATTCGAGCATCTGCGTTGCCACGATCACCGGCTTTCCTGCGCTGCGGCACTGGCGGATCAGGCGCTTCTGGATCGGCGGCACCGCCTGCACGGGCAGCTCGACCCCAAGGTCGCCACGGGCGACCATGATGCCGTCGGACGCCTCGAGGATCTTGTCGAAGGATTTCACCGCGGCGGGTTTCTCGATCTTCGACAGGATGGCGGCCCGGCCCTCGCAGAGCTTGCGTGCCTCTTCGACGTCCTCGGGGCGCTGCACGAAGCTCAGCGCCAGCCAGTCGACGCCGAGCGCCGCCGCGAACTCGAGATCCTTGCGGTCCTTGTCCGACAGCGCCGCCAGCGGCAGCACGACGTCGGGCACGTTCACGCCCTTCCGGTTCGAGATCGTGCCGCCGGCCTCGACGACGCAATTGGCGAAATCATCGCCGCATTCCTCGACCCGCAGGCGGATCTTGCCGTCGTTGACCAGAAGATGGGCTCCGACGCCGAGCGCCTGGAAGATCTCGGGGTGCGGCAGGCAGACGCGCTTCTTCGTGCCGGGAGTCTCGTCGAGATCGAGACGGAAGGTCTCGCCCCAGTCGAGCTCTTCCTCGCCGTTCTCGAACTCGCCCACGCGGAGCTTGGGGCCCTGCAGGTCGGCGAGAATGGCGATGGGGCTGTCGAGGTCCTTTTCCACCTGCCGGATGGCCCGGTGCATCTTGGTGATGTCCTCGTGGGTGCCGTGGCTCATGTTGAGGCGGAACACGTCGGCGCCGGCCTCATGCAATGTCCGGATCATCTCGTAGGTGTTGCTGGCGGGTCCCAGCGTCGCCACGATCTTCACTTTGCGCAAACGTCTCATTTCCGTCTCCCCTGCTCCGGTTCGTCTGTCTCGGGGCACCCGCCGGAACGGGGCGGCCTGCATCGGTTACCGCTAACGCCCGCCCCGGGTATTGCCCAATTCCCTTCTGCGCACAACTGCTCTAAGGGTGTTTCGCGGAAACAGGGCACACTTCATGACCTATACGCCATACCACATAGAGGGAGAGGGCCGGAAAGGAAGATTTCTGGTCACCTGCGATCACGCCTCGAATAGCGTGCCACCCGACCTCGGTGGAACCCTCGGGCTGCCCGCCGACGACATGGCGCGTCACATTGCCTACGATGTAGGCGCACTGGGCGTGGCGCGGGGCCTGGCCGAGGCGCTCGATTCGCCGCTGGCCTGGGCCGACTTCTCGCGGCTGGTGATCGATCCGAACCGCGGCGAGGACGATCCCACGCTGCTGATGCGCCTCTACGACGGGTCGGTGATCCCGGGAAACCGCGCCGCCGATGCCACCGAGAAGCAGCGCCGGCTCGACGCCTACTACCGCCCCTACCACGAGGCGGTGGCGGGGCTCGCAGCGGCGCGCGACGACACGGTGATCATCGCGGTTCATTCCTTTACCCGACAGCTGCGCGGGCGCCCGTCGCGGCCGTGGCACGTGGGGATCCTGCACGCCTGGGACAGACGGCTCGCCGATCCGCTGATCGCCGCGCTCGAGGACGAGCCCGACCTGACCGTCGGCCGCAACCAGCCCTACCCCGGCCACCTTCCCGGGGATTCCATCGACCGGCATGCCCTGCACCACGGCAGGATCAACACGCTGATCGAAGTGCGCAACGACCTGATCGAGACCGAGCAGGCCCAGACCCACTGGGGCGCCCGTCTCGCGCCGCTGATCCAGGCGGCGCTGACCAAGGTGCCCGACTGACGGAGGAGAAGACGACCATGGACGACCAGACCCGGACCGAGATCGAGGCCGCGGCCTTTCGCAGGCTGCGCAAGCACCTCATGGAAGACCGTGAGGACGTGCAGAACATCGACCTGATGAACCTAGCAGGGTTCTGCCGCAACTGCCTGTCGCGCTGGTACCAGGAGGCCGCGAACGAGCGTGGCATCGAGATGACCAAGGAAGAGGCGCGCGAAGTCTACTACGGCATGCCCTATGACGACTGGAAGGCGAAGAACCAGACCGAGGCGGACGATGCCAAGAAGGCCGCCTTCGACGTCGCCTTCCGCGAGAACGTGGGCAAGGACGGCTGAACCGCAGCGGCCCCGCCACGGCGGGGCCCTTCGACAGGAAAGCCTGTCCGCGGCGGCGCTCAGAGGTTGCTGTCGCGGGCGCGCAGCTGGCGGGCCCGGGTGAGGATCGCGTCCTCGACTGCCCGCACGGTGGCGCCGTCGACCGGGCCCGAGCGGGTCTGGATCGCCACGTTCAGCGACCGCGCGTCGAGCGCCGGGTCGGACACGTAGATCGTCGCACGGTAGGCACGGCCACCGCCCGGCGGGGTCCCGTAGCCCGTCGAGATGACGCCGGTGAACGGGTCGACCGATTCAACGGGCAGGAAGTCGAGCACGTCGAGCGAGGCGTTCCAGATGTACTTGTTCACCGCACCGACCTGTCCGGCGTCTCCGCGGTTGCCGAAGATGTCCCAGATGGTCGAGGTCGGGCGCCCCTCGCGACCGTAGATCTCCTGCTCGATGATCCGCTCGGAGGTTTCGGCGTTGCCCGGCGGGACATTCTGCGTGTCGGCGCCGCGACCGTCGAACCATCCCTGCATGGTGCCGCAGCCGGAGAGCATCAGCGCGCCGCTCACAAGAACGACTCCGGTCGCCATCCGCATCTTGTTCATCTGCCCAAGCTCCTGCCCGTCGGTAATCCGTAAGTAGTGTGCCCCTGCATACTCGGCGTCAGGGCGCGCGACAAGTCGTCTATGGCCCCGGCATTTTCCGCCCCTATGCGCGCTCGAAGCCGGCCCCGAAATGCGTTGTGGCAATTGCGCATCACTGATTGGCTTGTTCCGCACGGCCCGCACCGACCAGTTGCAAAGCCGGGGTCCGAAGGCGCATAGAAAGCCCATCAAGGCCGGGCTATCCGGATTGGTACGTGCCTTACGAACACATGAGGGAAACAATGAAAAAGATTCTGTTTGCTACCACCGCGCTGGTTGCAACCGCAGGCGTTGCCTCGGCAGAGATCGCACTGTCCGGGATGGCCGAAATGGGCATCTACAACCCGAACACCGAGACCGCCGACACCCAGTTCTTCACCGACATCGACGTCACCTTCACCATGACCGGTGAGTCGGACAACGGCCTGACCTTCGGCGCATCGATCGACATCGACGAAGCCGGCAACGGCCAGCCGTTCGAGAGCCCCAACACCCAGGGCGGCGAGACCATCTTCGTCTCCTACGGCGGCGCGACCCTGACCATGGGCGACACCGACGGTGCATTCGACGCACGTCTCCCCGAGATGGCGCTCGCAGGCGGCACGCTGGCTGACGACGAAACCGCGCACCTCGGCTTCAACGACGGTGACGGCGACTACGGCGACGCAGACGGCTTCGACGGCTTCGGCGACGGTCAGATCGCTCGCTTCGACTACGCCTACAGCGACTTCACCTTCTCGCTGTCGGCCGAGCAGGTCGCAGACGGCGCAGACGTTGCCGGTCTCGGCGAAACCGTCTGGGGCCTCGGCGTGTCCTGGAGCGGCCAAGTCTCCATGGTCGACCTCACCGTTGGCCTGGGCTACCAGACCCTCGAAGACTACGGCGACACCACCGGTGTTGCAGTCACCGGCGCATTCGCGAACGGCTTCTCGGCTGGCGTGACCTACTCGGTGTGGAACAGCGACATCTCCGGTGTTGACGATCTCGACCACGTCGGCGTCGGCTTCGGCTACGAGATGAACGCAATCGCGGTTGGCCTGAACTGGGGTCAGTTCGACCAGGACGGCGACACCTGGTCCGGCTACGGCCTGGCAGGCACCTACGACCTGGGTGGCGGTCTCGAGGCACGCATGGGCTACAGCTACAACGAAGCTGACGTTGCCGGTTCCTCCGCTGACTACGACACCTGGTCGCTCGGTCTGCGCATGAACTTCTAATCTCCCCGGAGATTGAGGTAAGGAAGAGCGGGCAATTGCCCGCTCTTTTCTTTTGGAACGACCGGTTCGACCGCGAGAGGACCCGCCTGCCCCATGCTGCCGCTTTCGCCCGCGATGAAGACCCGCCTTGTCCAGCAGGCCAAGGCCGAGATGTCCCGCGGACGCCTGCCACAGGCAAGGGCAGCGCTGACCCAGCTGGCGCAGGCCGACCCCGCGAATCCCGAACACCCCTTCCAGCTTTCGCGCATCGCCTTCGAGGAAGGCGACCGCGAGGCCTGTGTCAGCCACCTGCGCCGCGCCGTGGCGCTGGCGCCGAACCATGCGCAGCTCACGCAACACGCGGCAGACCGCTTCCGGCACTTCGGTCTCTCCGACGACGCGCTCGCCGCCTATGACCGGCTGATCGCCGCGGGCGGCAACACCCTGAAGCCCGAAGCCGACAAGGCGCATTACCTGCAGCTTCTCGGGCGCTTCGACGAGGCCGAGAAGATCTTCCGCCGGCTTATCAAGCGCAACCCGGGGCAGGCGCAGCTCTACCGCATCTTCCTCGCGACCAAGAAGCTGACGCCCGCCGACCCGCTGATTCCGGCGATGGAGCGGCTCTGGACCCGCAAGGATCTGCCCGACACCCAGCGGCTGCACATGGGCTTCGCGCTCGGCAAGGCACTGGACGAGACGGGTCATGCCGAAAAAGGTTTTGCCTGCATCGCGCGCGCCAACGCGCTCCAGCGCGCGCAGGCGCCCTACGACCCGGCCGCGCAGGACCGCGAGTTCGCCCGGGTGATCGCCGCGCAGGAGGGGCTGACCTCGCCCCTGTCCGATGGCGACGGCCTGTCCCCGCGTCCGGTCTTCGTGACCGGGATGCCGCGCTCGGGCACCACGCTGGTCGAGCGGGTAATCGCCGCGCACGGCGACGTCGCCGCCGGCGGCGAGCTCGGGATCGCACTGAAACAGGCCTACCGGCTGTTCGGCGCGGGCGAAGCGATGCGCCCGCTCGCCGAGGAACCGGCTGAAAAGATTCGTCGCTTCGCCGAACGCTACACCACGCTCGCCCGCCGCGACGTGCCAGGCGACACGCCGGTCATCACCGACAAGTCGATCCTGTCATACCTGATCCTCGGGCTTCTGCATCATGCCCTGCCCGGCGCGCGCGTCATCGTGGTGCGCCGCGATCCGCGCGACATCGCCCTGTCGATCTACCGCAACTTCTTCGAGACCGGCACCCATCGCTACGGCAACGACCTTGCCGACATCGCCCACGCCATCAAGCGCTTCAACCGGACGGTGGCGCACTGGAAGGCCGCCCTGACCGGCGTGATCCACGAGGTCCGCTATGAGGCGCTCGTGGCCGATCCCGAGCCGCAATCGCGCGCGCTGGTCGCCGCCGCCGGTCTTGACTGGCAGGACGCCTGCCTCGAATTCTACCGCCAGACCGACGCCGTGAAGACGCTCAGCGTGAGCCAGGTCCGGCAGCCGATCTACCGCAGCTCTGCGCAGGCCTGGACCCGCTTCGAGCGCGAGCTGAAACCCTTCTTCGACGCTTGGGGAGACGAACCATGGGACTGACCGAGATCCGCGACCGCGTCGCGAAAGCCGAATCCGAGGCGGGCCGCGCGCCCGGGTCGGTGCAGCTCATCGCGGTGAGCAAGGTGCAGCCGCTCGAACGGGTCGAGGCGGTGCTCGAGCAGGGCCACCGTCTGTTCGGCGAGAACAAGGTGCAGGAGGCGCAGGGCAAGTGGCCCGCCTTCAAGGAACGGTTCGAGGGCGTCGATGTCCACCTGATCGGCCCGCTGCAGACCAACAAGGCGCGGCAGGCGATGGAGCTGTTCTCGGCGATCCACTCGGTCGACCGGCCGAAGCTTGCCAACACGCTGGCGCGGCTCGCGCAGGAGACCGGCGCCTGCCCCGATCTCTTCGTGCAGGTCAACACCGGCGAAGAGCCGCAGAAGGCCGGCATCCTGCCCGCCGAGGCCGACGCCTTCATCGCCGAGGTGCGCGCCCTCGACCTGCCGATCAAGGGTCTGATGTGCATCCCGCCGGTCGAGGAAACGCCGTCGCTGCATTTCGCCCTGCTCGCCAAGATCGCCGCCCGCAACGGGCTCGAGGGTCTGTCGATGGGCATGAGCTCGGATTTCGAGGAGGCGATTTCGCTCGGCGCGACCCATGTCCGCGTGGGCTCGGCGATCTTCGGCGAACGCGACTACGGATGACGCGGCCCCGCCCCGCGCACCCGAATCCGGCAGGTGATGCGCAATCGCCCGCGCGTGTTCCGCCCTGCCTTGCGCATGGTCGCGGTCGGGGCTAGGCCTGCGCCATGCGGATCATCCGGGACTATCAATACGTCGACCCCGAGGACCGAGGCGCCAGCGTCGCCATCGGGAATTTCGACGGCGTGCATCGCGGCCACCAGGCGGTCATCGACCTCGCGCGGGAGGCGGGCGGCGGCGCGCCGCTCGGCGTGCTCACCTTCGAGCCGCACCCGCGCGAATATTTCGCCCCCGACGCCCCGCCCTTCCGGCTGATGTCGTCGAAGGCGCGTGCCACGCGGCTGGCCAAGCTCGGGGTCGACCGTCTCTACGAGCTCAACTTCAACAACGCGCTCGCGGCGCTCACCCCCGAGGAGTTCGCCCGCCGGGTGATCGCCGACGGGCTGGGCCTGTCGCACGTGGTGGTCGGCGCGGATTTCTGCTTCGGCAAGAACCGTGCGGGCACCGTCGAGCACCTGAAGCGCTTCGGCGCCGAGATGGGGTTCGGCGTGACCGTGGCCGAGATCCTTGCCCATGACGGCGGACAGGTGAGCTCGACCGCGATCCGGCAGGCCCTGACCGACGGACGCCCGCGCGAGGCAGCGGCGCTTCTCGGCCACTGGCACCGCATCGAGGGCACCGTGATCGGCGGCGAGCAGCGCGGCCGCGAGCTGGGCTATCCCACCGCCAACATGTCCATAGACGGGCTGCACCCGCCGAAGCTCGGCGTCTACGCTGTGCTGGTCGACGTTCTGACCGGCGAGCACAAGGGCCAGTATCACGGCGCCGCCTCCATCGGGGTGCGGCCCATGTTCGGCGAGAACACTCCGAACCTCGAGACCTTCCTCTTCGACTTCAAGGGCGACCTCTACGGCGCCACACTCTCGGTCGGGCTGGTGGACTACCTGCGCCCCGAGCAGAAGTTCGACGACCTCGATGCCCTCATCGCGCAGATGGACGCCGACTGCGCCCGCGCCCGCGACGTGCTGTCCGCCCCATGAGCGACGATCCCATCGACCGCGGCGGTCTTGCGCCCCGCTTCTGGGAGCGCAAGCCGCTCGACCAGATGACCGACCGCGAATGGGAAGCGCTCTGCGACGGCTGCGGCAAGTGCTGCCTCAACAAGCTCGAGGACGAGGAAAGCGGCGAGGTCGCCCTGACCTGCGTCGCCTGCCGGCTGTTCGACGACGAGAGCTGTCGCTGCGCGCAATATCCGATCCGCCACCAGTTCGTGCCCGAGTGCATCGTGCTGAAACCGTCCAACATCGACGATCACGCCTACTGGATGCCCGAGACCTGCGCCTACCGGCTGCTCTGGCAGGGCAAGCCGCTCCACGACTGGCACCCGCTGATCTCGGGCGATCCCGAGACCGTGCACCAGGCGGGCGTCTCGATGCGCCACCGCACCGTGCCCGAGTTCGAGATCGACGAGGACGACTGGGAAGACCATATCATCGAGGAGCCGACCTGATGTTCTTTGCCTCCGACAATTCCGGCCCGGTCCCGCCGCAGGTGCTCGAGGCGCTCGCCCGTGCCAACGACGGCCACGTCGCGGGCTACGGCGACGACGCCCTGACCCGGGATGTCACCGAACGCCTGCGCGCCCTCTTCGAGGCCCCCGAGGCGGCGGTCTACCTCGTGCCCACGGGCACCGCCGCGAACGTGCTGGCGCTCGCCACGCTTTGCCCGCCCTATGCCACGGTGTTCTGCTCGCCGGTCGCGCATATCCACGAAGACGAGTGCAACGCGCCCGAGTTCTTCACCGGTGGCGCCAAGCTGACCCTCGTCGGCAACAGCGACCGCATGACCCCCGACGCCCTGCGCGCCGCCATCGAGGCCGAGGAAAGCCGCGGCGTGCACGGCCCCGAGCGCGGGCCCGTCTCGATCACCCAGCTCACCGAGCGCGGCAACGTCTACTCGCTCGACGAGATCCGCGCGCTGGCGGACGTGGCACATGACTACGGCCTGCCGGTGCACCTCGACGGCGCCCGCTTCGCCAACGCCGCCGTGAAGCTCGGCGCCACCCCGGCCGAGATGAGCTGGAAGGCCGGCGTCGACGTCTGCGTCTTCGGCGGCACCAAGAACGGCCTGATGGGTGTCGAGGCGGTGCTGATCTTCGACCCGGAGAAGGCGCGCGGCTTCGAGCGTCGCCGCAAGCGCGGCGCCCTGCTCTTCTCCAAGCACCGCTATCTCGCGGCCCAGATGGACGCCTACCTGCAGGACGATCTCTGGCGCGATCTGGCCGAACGGGCCAATGCGCGCTGCGATCAACTCGTGCAGGGGCTCAAGGGCTTGGGCCTGACCGTCGCCAACGACCGTCACGCCAACATCGTGTTCTTCGAGATGTCCCGCGCCGCCCACCGCAAGGTGCAGGCCGCCGGCGCCGTCTACAGCCTCTGGGGCGCCGCCGAGGGCCCCGACGACGCACCTGCGCTGGCCCGGCTCGTCTGCGACTGGTCGGTCACCCCCGAGGCCGTCACGGCTTTCCTCGACACCGTGGCCGACGCGATCGCCTGACAGGCGGCACGCTGGGCCGAGCAGTGCCGGCCCACGCTGCCCTCTCAGGGAGAGTTTCAACCCAGGGCTTCCCTCGGGCGCGGGGCATCTGCCCCGTCGCCGGGGTCAGTTCATCTGGAAATGAAGCTCGTAGCTGCCGTCGTTGAACGCCCCGAATATCTCGGGGATGTCGGGATGGTCGACCGGCTCGCCCGAGTAATCCGCGATCAGGTTCTGCTCGGACACGTAGGCCACGTAGAAGCTCTGTTCGTTCTCCGCGAGCAGGTGGTAGAATGGCTGATCCCGGGTCGGACGCGAGTCCTCGGGAATCGCCTCGTACCATTCCTCGGTGTTGCTGAACTCGGGGTCGACATCGAACACGACGCCGCGGAACGGATGCTTCCGATGACGGACGACCTGGCCCAGATGGTATTTTGCGCGCTGTGTATTCATATCAACCTCTTGGACCAAGTCTTGTCATTTTCGCGGCAAGTTGTCCAATTGAAGGAGGTATTTCCACGGAAACACTCTGTGAACCTGCTTCCGACAGTGCCCCGGCCGGGGCACGCCACCTTCATCACATTCCAATAAGGTAAGACCTGCGCCCCCGGTTTCCAGCGGAAATGTGATTCCAAGATCCGGCGCGATGCGATACCATGAGCCCGAGGCAGTAGACCAAAAATACAACGAAAAGCGAGAGGCAGATGAGCAGATGGCTTCGCGCGTTGGTGATCGTTCTTCTTGCGGCGTCCTGTGGCGGCGGAGGCAGCGGTACCTCGCCCCGCAACCTTGACGACGCCTGTTCGATTCTCGAGCAACGCCCCCATTACTTCCGCGCCATGCGCGCGGCGGAACGCAAGTGGGGCGTGCCCGTGCACGTCCAGATGGCGACGATCTACCAGGAAAGCAAGTTCAAGTCCGACGCGAGGACCCCGTTCCGCTACGCGCTCGGCGTGATCCCCTACGGCAGACAGAGCTCGGCCTTCGGGTACAGCCAGGCGCTCGACGGCACCTGGGACGAATACCTGGAACTGACCGGCACGCGCCGCGCCCGCCGCGACGACATCCGCGATGCCACGGACTTCATGGGCTGGTACATGGCCGGCTCGCGCGACCGGCTCGGGCTGAGCCTGCGCGACGCCCGCAACCAGTACCTCGCCTACCACGAGGGCCGCGCCGGCTTCTCGCGGGGCAGCTACAACAGCAAGGCCTGGCTTCTGCGGGTGGCTGACGAGGTCGGCAACCGCGCCCTCATCTACGAGGTCCAGCTCGCCAATTGCCGCGCGGCACGCTGAGCCCGCCGCGCGTTCGTGGCTTTTCGGGGTGGCGTCAGTTCGCCACCCTGTTCACATCGAAGACGCTGTTCGACAGGCTGGTCTTCTGAAGCCCACCCAGCACCACGGTCGTCTTCGATCCGTTGCCGTCGGTGATGATCCACTGGCGCAGCTCGACCGGGTTGCCGGTGAACTTCATCTGGATCGACCCGTATTCCGGCCGCTTGGGATCCTGCGCGGTCACCGTGGTGGCGGTGCCGTCGTAGCCGTGCCCCGTGACCATGCCGGCCCGGCCGAGGTTCACGTTCCGCGCAAGGATGATCGACAGCGGCGTCTGGCTCAGCGGGTAGGTCTCGGGCTGACCGCCGACCTTGCGGTCGAAGATGTAGACCGCGCCCGACCACGCCAGCACCAGCGCCTGCTCCGGCGGATTGTATTCGAACCGCGCCTTGCCCGGCCGCTTGATGTAGATGGTGCCGGTCGAGATCGAACCGTCGCCGTTGATCTGCGTGAACGGGCTCTTCGCGGACTGGATCGAGTTCAGGTACTGCGAGATCTGGTTCAGCGAGAGTTTCTGCGCCGCCGCCGGAAAGGCGGTCAGCATCAGCGCGGTCAGCGCGACGGGAATGAGTCGGAGCATATGGTCTTCCTTTGTCCTGCTCTGGTCGGCCCCGCATGCCAGACGGGGACAGGTTATGCGATAGCGGTGCCGCTCAGGCGGATATCAGCAGCCAGCCGCCGCCGATCAAGGCGGCCGCCGCCGCCACGAGCGCAATTGCCATGAGAATGCCGTCATTGAGCGTGATCGCCAATCCCAGCAGCGCGATGGCAAGCATCGGGATCAGCGCCGCGAAGGGCACCAGTTCGAGCGGCGGCACCATGAGGCAGAGAACCGCCACCAGCACCGCGGCGAACTTCTGCACCGGTGGTGCACTCAGCACCTCCAGACGCGGTCTGAACACCGCGTCGAGCCTGTCTGCCCAGGGTCTCAGCCGGTCGGTCGCATGATGGATGCTCTGGTCCTCGACCGAGCGCTCCCGCACCATCTGCGGCAGCCAGATCCGGCTCTGGCCGAACAGGCTCTGCACCGCGATGAGCAGGATGGCCACGGCAAAGAGGCTCGGCACGGTCGGGATCGCCCCGAGCGGCGAGATCACCAGCAGCGCCGGGACGAAGAGCAACGGCCCCAGACCACGGTCGCCGATGTCCGACACCACGTCGCCGACCGAGACCTGCGCCTCGTGCCGGGCGCGGTCGTTCAGCGTGTCGAGCAGGGCATTGACGGATTGGTCGGACGGCATCGGGATCTCCATCGGGTCGCCATCCAACGCCGCAGGGCGAAACCCGTTCCCGATCCCGTGAACTCCGGCGGCAGGGGAGGGGAGGCCGCCCCTGCCTTCTTCTGGCTGAAAATATCCCGGGGGTGTGGGGGCAGCGCCCCCACTTCGGACGGTCAGGCCTGTTCCGGCACCAGGATCTCGCGCTTGCCGACATGGTTCGCCGACGACACGACACCCTCGTCTTCCATCTGCTCCACCAGGCGCGCGGCCTTGTTGTAGCCGATGCCCAGCTTGCGCTGGATATAGGAGGTCGAGCACTTGCGGTCCTTGATGACGATGGCCACCGCCTGGTCGTAGAGCGCGTCCTCGCCGCCGGTGTTGCCACCGGTGTTGAGACCCAGCACCGCGTCGATGTTGTCGGCCTTCTCGTCGTCGGGGCCCTGCTGCACGCCGCTGACGTATTCCGGCGGGCCGAAGGCCTTGAGGTGGTTGACCACCTCCTCGACCTCTTCGTCCGACACGAACGGCCCGTGGCAGCGGGTGATCTTGGCACCGCCCGCCATGTAGAGCATGTCACCCATGCCCAGCAGCTGCTCGGCGCCCATCTCGCCGAGGATGGTGCGACTGTCGATCTTCGAGGTGACCTGGAAGGAAATCCGGGTCGGGAAGTTCGCCTTGATGGTGCCGGTGATGACGTCGACCGAGGGGCGCTGCGTGGCCATGATCAGGTGGATGCCGCTCGCCCGCGCCATCTGCGCAAGACGCTGGATGCAGGCCTCGATCTCTTTCCCCGCGACCATCATCAGGTCGGCCATCTCGTCGACGATGACGACGATGTAGGGCATCTTCTTCGGTTCGATCTCTTCCGTCTCGAACACCGGCTCGCCGGTGTCGTCGTCGAAGCCGGTCTGCACCGTGCGCGAGAACATCTCGCCCTTCTTCAGCGCCTCCGCGACGCGGCCGTTGTAGCCGTCGATGTTGCGGACGCCCATCTTCGACATCTTGCGGTAGCGGTCTTCCATTTCGCCCACGACCCACTTCAGCGCCACGACGGCCTTCTTGGGGTCGGTCACCACCGGCGACAGCAGGTGCGGGATGCCGTCGTAGACCGACAGTTCCAGCATCTTGGGGTCGATCATCACCAGCCGCAGGTCGTCGGGGCTGAGCTTGTAGAGCAGCGACAGGATCATCGTGTTGATCGCCACCGACTTGCCCGAGCCCGTGGTGCCCGCGATCAGCAGGTGAGGCATCTTGGCGAGGTTGGCGACCATCGCGTCGCCGCCGATGTCCTTGCCGAGCGCCAGCGGCAGCTTCTGGTTGCCGTCGCCGTAGTCGCGGCTCGAGAGGATCTCGCGGAAGCTCACCATCTCGCGGTTGTCGTTGGGCAGTTCGATGCCGATCACCGAGCGGCCCGGCACGGTCGAGACCCGCGCCGACAGCGCCGACATCGACCGGGCGATATCGTCGGACAGACCGATGACACGGCTTGCCTTCAGACCGGGCGCGGGCTCCAGCTCGTACATGGTGACCACCGGGCCGGGGCGGACCGAGACGATCTCGCCCTTCACGCCGTAGTCCTCGAGCACCGTCTCGAGCATCCGCGCGTTCTCCTCGAGCGCCTCGTCGCTGAGGTGATGGCGCTCGATGGCCTCGGGGTTGGTCAGCAGGCTGAGCGGCGGGAACTCGTAATCCGATGCCGGATCCTCGAGCCCCACGGTCTGCGCACCTGCGCCATGCGCCTGCGCGGCGGGCTGCATCGGGGTCGGTTCGCTCTTCTGCACCACGCGCGTCGGCTGGTCCGATGCCGCGGCCGCGGCCGCGGCCGGCGCGCGGGCCGGAGACGGGGCGGGAGCCGGGGCCGGCGCGGGAGACGGAGCCGGCGCGACCCGCTGCTCGCGGGGCATCGCGGGCGTC
>NZ_ML112612.1:0-21054 GCF_003703915.1 Salipiger sp. D13 | reverse complement strand
GATGCCGTGAGGGGGCGTCCACACCATCAAGAGCGCGAAGCGCGGCAGGGTATTGGCGATTCGATTGTGAGAAAGGGCGCTAAGCCACCCTCCGGTCATCGATTTCGATGAGCGCGTCGAGCGGCACCCGGTAGGGCAGCATCTCGTCGAAATCCTCGCAATTGCCGCTATTCTGCACGAGGGCGTGGGTGTCGGTGGCGTCCTTCAGGATCACCCGGAACGTCCCGCCGAGACCGGAGGGCACGTCGTAGGTGCCGCCGATCAGGTAGTCGGCGGCGCGGCGCAGGAAAACGCAGATCGTGTGGCCATCGGTTGCCAGCCGGATAGTGTCGTGACCGCGGTCGATCAGCATCTGCACGTCATCGAGAATGTCGGTGTAGAACTGGCCCGTCAGATCGCGAAACGCCGCCTGCCGCGCCGCCATCCAATCCGGATCGCGGAACGGGTTGATGCCATCGGCAAATGCGAAGGAGGGATCGGCGTGTTCGGTGGTGACGATCCGCGTGGTCCTGCCGTCGATCCCGTTCGAGCGCAGATGGACGCCAGTGCCGACGATCAGGATCAGGGCGGGTTGGCCGACCGGCCCGTTCCAATTCGGCAGGAAGGTGGAGCAGCCGCGCGCATGCGCGATCTGCGCCGCGACGCTCGCCGCGGTGAAACTAAGAAGGGACATGGGATTTACCTGTAAGATGGAGGGGAGGGTGCGACCCGCGCCTACGTTTCGGTGCGGGTCGCCTGTAGGGTCAGGCCGCTTCTGCGACCTCGGTTTCGACTTCGGGCGTCTCGGCCTCGCTGGCATCAACCGGCTCGACACCTGCCGTCTGCATCATCGGCGGGCACCAGGCCGCGACCGCCGCCCGCTGCGCCTCCGTCAGCGTGGCGAAGGGCTCGGCGAAAAGCTTGTCGCAGAATTCGACGACTTGCTTCTTGGTCGAAGAGGCCAGGGTCACCGCCTCTTGTACAAGGCCCAACTCCTCGCCGAGGATCTTCAGAAGCCAGGCCTTCTTGAAGCGGTTGAAGAGTGCAGCGTTCGGTGTCCAATGCGCCCGGATGTCCGGCATGATCTCCACCTCGAAATCGTACATCAGGCTGTCGCGCTGCCGGTCCCGTGAGAAGCAGGATTGCGTGGTTGCCGCCGTGGCATAGGCCACGAGTTTCGCCTTCTCGCCTGCGTCGAGCGCCCGGAAGAGCGCGAACTGGTCGGCGGGGGATTTCGCGTCATCGGCCCAGGAGAGGTCGAGTGCGTCATGGGCCTCGGCCACCTGTTCGAGCGAAGTACCGTCGATCTCGTCCATTTTGGCGTGGGTACGATACTCCTGGCGCGCATCGACCTTGATCGCCTGGGTGACGCCCATACCGCTGGTCAGCACATCCGTGACCAATTTGAAGAGCGTGAGGTCGAGCGTCGCCTCTGGATGCATCGCCATGGCCGCGCCGAGCGCCATCGCCCGCTCGGTCTTCAGGTCCTCGGTGAGCGAGGCGGGATAGGTGATCTCATCGCCGTCTACGGCGCCCTTGTCGCTCGGTGCGCCGGTGCCTTTGCCAGACCGCGCCGCCTTGTCTTCAGGGCGCACCATCCCGAGATGCAGGGAGATCTTGCCATGCGACCAGGAGGCGATCACGCCGGAACGGGCAAGATCCTCTTTGCCATAGGCCTCCTGGAGGTCCCGCGCCTCGGCTTCCAGCGCGTCCACGCGTTCGTAGAGTTCATTGTACGCCTCATCCTCGAGCTCTTCGTTCTCCATCTCGTGTTCGAGTTTCTCAAGCTCGGCGGTGATCTCGTCGACGCGCCTTGAACCCTTCTCATCGGGTTCGACCGGACCCGGATAGACCCGGCCATAATCCGCCATGGCGGCATAGTCGTACTGGATGACCGCATCGGCCCAGGCAAAGCCGATCTCTGCCCGCGCCTCTTCGGCGGCGGCGGCGAGTTTTTCCAGCAGGATCGTTTCGACCAGCGCGGAATCCTCGAGCACGGAATGCTCGTCCAGCAGATCGGCCGCGATTGCACCGCCGCGCGCCTCGTAGTCTTTGCGCACGAAGGCCCCGATATCGTCGCTGACCTGGACGCCGCGCGACTTCAGCGCGTTGCGGACCGTATAGGCCTGCAGGTAGCTGTCCTCCTTGGTCAGCGCATCGAAGACCTCGCGTTGCACCTCTTGGCTCGGGTGATCGGCGAAGGCCTTCATCGTATCGAGCGTGATCAACTTGGCGCGGGCCGCAGCGCGGATGTCGGGATGGATGAGCCCGTAGCGTAGACGGCCTTTGACAGCGGCAACCGTGGTACCGAAGGTCCTGGCGATGGTTTCCGGCGTCTGGCCATCGACCTCCATCATCCGCGCGAAGGCCTCAAACTCGTCGATGGCATTCATCGGCGCCTGGGTGATGTTTTCGGCGAGCGAGAGCGCGGTGGTCACATCACAATCGTCGGGGACCAGGCGGCAATCGATCTTCGTGCGATTGGTGAAGCCCTTGGCGGTCTTGTCCGCAGCAAGTTCCAGCAGGGCCGCGTGACGACGGCCACCGGCGAGCACCCCGAACTTGCCGTCGATCTTCTGGACGAGCAGCGGTTGCAGGAGGCCCAATACGGCAATGCTGGCCTTGAGATGCGCGATATTCTCAGAGGCGTAGGTTTCGGGGGAGTTGGTCCGCACGTTTGCGGGATGGGCGACGAGATCGCCGATGGCGACGGAAACGGGTTTGAACGCTTGTGTCATGAGATGTCCTTCTCTGGGTTCTGCGCCACCCGGACGTCCCGGGCGGCCTGACCGATCCCCGGATCCGGGAACCAACAGGACAAGAGGCCCACTTTCCCTTTTGGAGGGTCAGCGGGCCTGTCGGTGATGGAAGGTTGGGGTGCGGCCTGCCCTACCAGTCGCGCGCCATCATGACGGTCAGCACGCGCATGGTGGTCTCGGGGTTCTCGGGCGTCTCCGCTCCATAGCGATAGTCGGAACTGGCCTCATACAGATCCAGTTTCCAGAACACGGTTTCACCACGGATCGTCACCGCCCCGAAATCGTGCCAACCTTCGGGGTCATTGTCGGGCTCGAATCTATCGAACGCACCGGTGGCCTTCACGGCTTCCGTCACGAAACCATCGCCTGCCTCGATCAGGGACTGGGTTACAACCAGCCGGCCCTGGATCGCTTGATCCGGGGCAATCCCGAGGCAGGCAAATCTGCGGAAGGCATCGTTCTGGGCGGCGATAACGGTGGCACTCGGCCCGGGATAATCTGCGGGTTCGGCATGGCTCATGGGTCTGTCCTTTCGGGATGTGTTGAAACCACCAGACCCAAAGCCAGCTTTTCCTTTCACCACGCCCTGCCAGCCGAAACGGCCCCGGACGTCATGCGGCCTGTTCCCCTTGCCCCGCCTCCGACACGGCGACGAGATAGTCGCAGGCGCGCTGCGCGTCCGCCGCATGTTTGAAGATCGCCCGCTTGTCCGAGCGGAGCACACGGACCCAGTTGTCGAGATAGGCCGCGTTCAGCTCCAGCGTATGCGCGGAGAACCCCAGCTTCTGACCCAAAAACACCGTGCAGAGCTCAGCCACGATCTCTTCCCGCGCGTAGGCGGTGTTTCCGAACCGCGCATCGCCATAGCTGCGGTTCAGGCGGTGTCGGGGTTTCGTCCAGTGGCCGAGCTCGTGTCCCCAGACGGCGTAGAAATTCCGCGGATTCTCGAAGAGCTCGATCGGTGGCATATAAATCTTGTCGAGGTTCGGGACGTAACATGCTTCCCGACCAGAGAAGCTGACATTGGCACCGATTGCCTCGAAGAAGCTCTGCATATGCGGGATCGGTGCGCGGGCGGGATGAACTTCCGGTTCGGCCGCAACGGGATGAAAGCGAGGGTCCAACCCCTCGATCTGATCGGCGTTAAAGACGCGGTAGGATTTCAGGAAGGGAATGGTTTTGGGGTCTTCGGTTTCCGCCTCGCCGCCGTGGGCGCTTTCGANGTAGGATTTCAGGAAGGGAATGGTTTTGGGGTCTTCGGTTTCCGCCTCGCCGCCGTGGGCGCTTTCGACCTGTTCGCGCTCGGCCGTTCCGTAATAGACGACCACCGAAGACTTCGAGCCCTTGATGACTTTCGCATCGAGCTCGTTCGCCTGCCTCAACGTCATCCAGTAGGGCGAGGTGTATCCGGCCATCATGGTGCGCATGGTCAGCAAGAAGTTGTTGACGCCCTGATAGGGTTCGCCGTTCTGGCGGAGCGGCACGGAACTGCCGCCGACCGTCCATGGCTTGCGCCAGGGCAGCACACCCCGGTCGATGATCTTAATGAGTTCGTTGGTGATCGATGCCGCGGCGTCGAACTTTGGCTTGCTGGATTTGGCCATGATGATCTCCGATGTCTGGTAAGTGTGCAGACCCGGAGGTACCGTCAGGGAAACACCCTTGGAGGGGACGGCAGGGTCCGTCCAGAACCCTGCCAGACCCCCACCCTGTGACTCCGGATCCGGCAAAACCCAAAGCTTGCTTTTACTTTTTCATATCACTGACACGAAGTGCCTTTCGGCATCCGTCCAGCGGAAGCCCAGAAAACTCGCCAAGCTGACCCTAAGACCCTTGAGCAAGACACCGAATTCGCTCATTCAGTGATCCCCATGTGCCTCGGTAGCTCAGCGGTTAGAGCTGACCGCTCATAACGGTTAGGTCGCAGGTTCGAATCCTGCCCGAGGCACCACGCGGACATGGTGGAATGGTAGACACCGGAGACTTAAAATCTCCTGCTCAATCGAGCGTGCGGGTTCGAGTCCCGCTGTCCGCACCAGAATCGGCCCCGCAACGCTGCAGCACTTTTTGAACCCTCAAAAAGGCTGGCCAACAGGCGACCTGCAAAGACGTTCAGGTCAATAGGAGAAGCCATTTTCGTTACCGAGCTGGCGGTTGAGTTCGTAGCTGCGAATCGCCTTCGTGTCGAACCGCGAGTAACAGAAAGTACTTAGGCACTTCCTCGAAGTTCGCTATGCACAGGGTGGCACTTCCGCGCCGGTGTTCGTGAACACGGAAGGTCGAAGGCGACAAACGGCCATACGCTGCATTTGCCAAGCGGCATTCTTCTCTGCGAGGACGCAGACATTCGTCTTTGATTGGCTGGAAGAGGTCTTGCAATTACGAGGTCGCATCCAAACTGCGCACGGACATTAGACGAGAGAATTTACGAATGCCATCGCTGGCAGGTACCAATCTTCATTTCACGTGCTCGGCGCCTTGTCACTTGGTGTTTTTTGTGTGATATTCCGCATTACTTTGATCCACGGGCCGATCTGATGCACGACACAGAAATCCTCAACTTGCTCCAGCGGGACCTTCGCGAGCCGTTCATTGACACAATGCTTGATGCATTGAGGGGTGGCTATGCCGCTGCGTATGATCAAATAGCAAAGCCGCCAGGAGGGTTCGTGGTCCAGCGACCGAGTATGGAGTGGGACCCTGTTGATCTCCAAGCCGTTCGTGATAGCCGTCGCGACAACGGGATGAGAGCTCTGGTGAGGTCCTGTACCGACCATCGCGCGCCGTATCAGGTGAAAACATTGCCATGCAACGGGCAGAGGATCGTGGTGGGCCAACTTGGCCAACTGCTCGTCCTTGCAGAACCAATCGACAACCTAAGGGCCCGGCCAGAGCGCGCCGCATACAAAGCGGATCTTGCTGCTTCACATTTCGCTTTGCGCCAGCTTGAGATGGACTTGGGCGACGGCTGGCGCCAAAGGATTGATGCGCGAAACACAATGCTTGTGGTCATTCAGCACGGCATGAGGGTGGGCGACTTCAACAGGCGCGACACCTCGCTCGCCATGATGCGTCTTGCCGTACCAGATGCATCGTTCGGATCGTGGCTTTTCCAAGCCAACGTCATGAATGGTGAGTTGGGCTCCATTCTAGGATGGACCCAAGTTGAGAAGGCGGGAGAAGCCCGCCCGAAACAGGAGGACCGAGTCGTCGTTTCGTTGAAGCGCGGTTTGGGAAAAAGAGACATTGAGCTATGAAAAGAGTGGAAGGTTTCGTCAGTGAAAGACTGACACAAGCTAGAGAGGCTCATGGCCTTACGAAAGCCGCGCTCAGCGGTATGCTGGAAATCTCCCCCAATGCGTTGACGGCATTGGAAACAGGGGCGTCGTTGCCGCGAGCAGAAACATTTGAAGCTATTGCGGAAAAAACGTCGTTCCCGAGGCAGTTTTTCTTGCGTCCTGCTCCGCCCCCTATGAGCGGGCCAGTATTTTGGCGGCGGCAAGCCTCAGAACCATTGCGCTCCCAAGGTAAAACGTCGCAGAGAATTGAATGGGCCGCAGAGGCTTTCTCCGTTCTTTCTGAGTATGTTGACTTCCCGGCCCTCAATCTTCCCCGGCTGGCCGAGTGGCCCGCGAACTGGGCCAGTGTCACAAACGAGCAGATTGAGGATTTGGCCGATCATTGTAGAGATGTTTGGGGATTGGGCTCATATCCAATCCCGGATGTTTGCCTCGCCTTGGAAAACATGGGTATCCCTGTTCTAGCCTTCGAAATCGAGAACAGTAAACAGTCTGGGTATTCTCGCTGGGCAGATCACATTGAGCGGCCTGTCGTTGGTGCAAATACCCTTGAGTCATCAGCAGTGCGGATGCGGTTTAATCTTGCGCACGAGCTATACCATGTGCTGGCCCATTTCGGTTTTGTGACTGAGAAAGAGGTTCGTCACCCGCAAACCTACCAAGCTATCGAGAAACAAGCCCACAGATTTGCAGGTGCTCTGCTGTTTCCCAGAGACGCTTTCCTAAAAGCAGTGCAGTATCCGTCACTGGAGGAATTCGCATCACACAAACAAGAGTGGGGCATTTCAATTCTCGCCCAGATCAGACGGGCTCAGGACCTTGGCGTTTGTGACTCCGAGTGGGCCCGTGCGCTGAACATTCGTGCGTCGAAGAACGGTTACCGAGGAAAACGCGGCGAGCCTTTCGACAAGGAGATGCCTTTAGAAAAACCCCGCATGCTCCGAAGGGCAATTGATGCAATCGAGGGTGGAGGTGAGCTCTTGCTGCAGCAAGTTCGCCGCAGACTGTCTTTGCCGCGCATGGGCGAGCAAGAGATTTTCGGACGTGTGTTGGAAACCACTGGCTCGAATGTGATCCAGTTAAAGAGCGCAAGGCAGGAGTAGAAATGACCAAAATTAAAGGCAAGAACGATGGCCCTGGTGGGCGCAACGAACACTACGACATCGGAAAGCGAAAAAACGTTCCCCGAAGAAACGTTGTGGCCGAAATCAAAAGAGGCGAACATCCTGATGCACACGTCGTGAAGATAAATGGCCGTGAATACGCCCGTGACAATCCCGACAAATCCAAGAAAGACAACGTTAACCGATAGGGATAGAAACACCTCGTGGACCTAACTTACCCGATCAACTTCATCGGCCACGATGAGTGGCTGCAAAGCGGATACGACCAGAGTTTGTCGCAGGGCGACGTCATCACTCGCGACGGTGAGGTCATAGGTAGCTGGCGCGTGGTGGGCTACGATCCCGATGACGAGTATTCTAGTGGGAGGTTTGAATTCACAGCTTTTGGAGAAGATGTCGTGAAATTCGACGAAGAATTTGCTTCGCTGGATGTGCGTATGAGCCGAGGCTTTGCACTGTCAACTCTCACTAGAACCATCAGGGAATGGTATGAGGCCGATAACCCTAAAATCTCTTGATGCCGCACCGCGTTCGACGTCTGCACTGAGCTTATGGCGCTCATCTTCTTTTCTACTTGCGCTAAACCATAGCACGAACGTTTTTGCATTTACGTTTTCTAGGCGCTGTGAGGCGGAGTTCTGAGTCAAACTTGGGAACTTCTCATCATTATTTCCGTCTCAGTGCTGGCCTCAACAAAACCTAGGTGATCTTGGTGGAAAACCGCATCTGGGCGCGATATCAATAGGACAAACCAAGAACACCAGGCGTCATGTCGAGCAAGAAAATCCGCCCCCCAGAAGAGATGACCAAGGCCTCCGAAGGCTACCGCAACGCCTTGGATGCAGTAGTTTCAGCTGTCCCGGCTGTCGGAGGGCCGCTCGCAACTATTGGTCGACACGTCCTCCCATCAGAGCGAGATCGCAAAACGGCGAAATGGCATTCGGATGTCTCTGAGAAGTTGAACGAACAGGACAATCGTATTGCCAGACAGGAACTGCGGCAGCTTGAACTCGAAGACGGGACCACCGAGCAACTGAATGGAATTTCAACGAGACTGGAGATCGTCGAACAGAATACGCGCCTCGAAGCCGTCCGGACTGACTTCAGTGACCTGGTTCTCCAACCTGGGCGTAAGCTGATTGAGGAGCGGAAGTATGTCACGGCCCTTGGTATCTTTGATGCAGTTGAGAAAGGCGGTCCGTCCATACAGGACGATCCTGAATGGCACGCGAAAATCGCTTCGTTGAGAGGAAACTGCTATCTTCATCTCGGGCAGGAAGATCAGGCTAGCGCTCTTTTTCTCCGAGCCTATGAGCTTGATACAATCTCCCCGAAAATTCGCAGTAATGCCGTCACGGGTTTCCTAATTCGCGAGGAGTTGGAGGCCGCGGTCCGGATTGCCCAAGAGCTTTTGGATGAACATCCGGACACGCCGCACCATTGGATAAACTTTGTCCAGGCGAATGGAGCAATAGGAGCAGACCTTTCCTATTTGGACGACGTGCCAGTCTCTGTTCGGCATGATGAACAGGTCATGCTAACCACATTGAACGTCCTTCGGGCGCGTGATGATGCTGGCTGGAAAGCGAAGGCGCGCGACACGATCGCTGCATATCCGGAATCTCGCCCTGCCAGACGCTACGCCGCTGAAGCCGTTCTCGATGAAGCCGTGGAAGTGCTGCTTGCTCCATCGTCGAGCATTGCCCAGGCCGCCGAGGTTCGGCGTCGCGCCGAGGAGGCTGCCGAGAATTTAGCAGATCTTTGGACGACCTTGCTCATGACAGAGGTCCCCGCCCACAAGACACATATCTCGCTTCTTCAGAATGCCATCACCGGGTTTCGCATCGCGAATGAGCCGGAACGAGCCATGGAACTACTCGAGCCGTCGATTGACGCGCTGATCGAAGACGAAGCCAGCCGGACGATCGTCGCGGCCGTGGCGCTGGACCTTGGTCGTCAGGACATACTTGATCGCGTCTTTCAGCTGCCATTCGAAGATAAGGCCATCATGCAATTGGAGTGGGCCATTCGCGAACGCGATTGGGCCCAAGCCATCTTAGTCGTTGAGATGAACCCGGAAGACATTGAACGGCCCTCCGAGATTCCGGTGGACACCCTTCTCGAGGTGCTCAGAGCAATTGAGACGTCTCAGTCGAATAATGCTGAAGCAATTCTTGCGATTGCCGAAGAGATCCAGGATTCCGCATCAATGCTGACGACGAGCCAGCTCTGCAAGCGAGCCGGTATGGACGATGTCGCCGCAGATCTGGTTCGGCGGGCTTTAGATATGGGGCCGCCAGACAGCAGGTTCTTGAGGTTTAAACTCGCGGAATCCGCTGCAAAGTTGGATTGGCAGGATGACGTGATCGACCTCCTCGATGGGCACGTCAATCCTGAGGTGCCTGGACATGAGCGCTTTCGACTGGCGGTTGCGCATGCACGCGTATCGAAACCCAGGCAGTCTGGAGAGACTTTCTTTTCGCAGCTACGTCGCCATGCTGAAACCGACGTAGACCTACAACGAGCCGGAGGTCACTTCTTTGTTGCGATCGGGAAGGCACGCGAGGCCGTTCCATGGTTCAAGCGAGCTCTGAATCTGGAGCCGAACCAAGCGCACACCATTCTAGCGCTCTGGCAAGCTCTCGGCCGGTCCAATCAGAAACGACGGGCAGATGAACTGCTCGATGAAGTCGCCCTCGAGGAACTGGAGGGAGAACCAATTGACCAACTCAATCTCATCCAACTGCTGTGGCGTCGAGGACGCGCCGATGTCCTAGAGCAAGCCTACGATATCGTAACACATAATGAAGACGATCCAGAGGTTTGCCTGGCTTTCTTCGGGATGATGTTGATGGATGCGTTCGATGAGCGCCCCCCGGCCCTCCCTCAACACGATGTTGTCGAACTGGGAGCATGGGTGCGCCTTACGCGGCCCGATGGTGACCCGTTCGAATTTATCGTTGCGAACCAAGAGGACCATACCCGACAGCATTTTGACACCAAGAACGCAATCGTTGCTGCGGCGCTAGGCCAGCCAGTCGGAAGTGGATTCACCACCGATACAGGCCTCAAGCCGTCAGAATGGACGGTGACGGAGATCAAGCCGAAAACACTCCACCTCTTCCACAGGCTCTCGACCTCTTTTCAGGCTCGCTTCCCGGATCAGCGGGCCTTCCAATCGATGCGGATGATCAATGAAGATATCGAACCGATCCTCGACGTCATTCGCCAGAGGGGATCTTTCGTTGAGCGGCTCTTCACAAGCTACCGGGAACATCCGCTCCCGCTCGGCGCTTTGGCGCAAATGTCGCCCGCAAGTCTGCCGGAGATCGCCTTCAGCCTCGGACAGGCTGGCTACACCTTCTTGGTTGCGACGGGCCATCCGCACGAACGGGCGGCAGAACGTGCCCACCTTGGAGTGGCCGCACATGGTCCGCTCGTGCTTGATAGCATTACGGCATGGGTCCTAGCGAAATTGGACCTTCTCACCTGTGTCGCGAACACGTTTGAAAGCGTCTTGATCCCAGTATCAGCAATCGATGAGTTGCGCGCCTGGTCCGAACGCATCGGGGAAGCTGGTTCGGAGTCGATGACGTTGCACTCGGAAGGTGAGAATATCGTTCGCACAGTTCACTCTGAAGATGCGCGGAACTCGCAGCGAGCAGAAATCGATGACGTCGTTGCAAAGATCGGCAAAAGCGTAACTTCGGTCGGAATTGGAATGCCCAAATTCCAAGACGCGCAGGTTCGGCAATTGGCCGATCTCCTTGGAGACCAGTTTGACACCGTTTCCGTTGCGACCCGGGAGGGCGGAACAGTGTTATCCCTCGATCTTCGGTTCCGACAGGTCGCATGTGAGATCGCGGGTCTGAACGCGGTCGGGATCGATGCGCTATTGGATCATCTGCTCGAGGTCGAAGCCATCGACAGGGAGCACCATGCAAGGAGCATGATGTACCTGGCGGTGCAGGGCTGCGGGGTTCTCTCGGTGAATGCCAACCTACTGTTGGCAGCGTTCCGAGCTGATCACTCTGACAAGAAAGGGGGTTTTCAGTTTCTGGCAAGATGTTTGGGCGGGCAAAATGCCGAACCGAATAGCCATCTCATAGTCGCGTCCGCCTTTGCAGATCTTGCGTTTCAAGTGCTTACTTCGCTTGAGGCACAATCTGCCACTAGTCATGTGCTTCGTGCGCTAGTGCGGTTGAATGGAATTGCAACAGACCAGATCGTTGAGGCGTTCACCGTGAGATGTGGTGACGATCGTGTTCGACGATATGCACGCGAATGGACACGAGGTCATTTCCTACACTGTAATCCCACAACAACTGAGTAATGATCGGTGCAAATCCAACGTTTCGATTTCCATCCTCCCCGCCGAAGATGCACTACCCACGGTTCTTCAAGCTTCAGCCAGTAGCGCGTGTACCTGTGCATTTCAGGTTGGGCCAAACCTGCGACTGATTGAAAGTCAAAGCCCGACCAATTGAAAACGGGCGGCTTCGCTTGTTCGAAGATTACAACACATTTCGGACATCACAGTTCCGGCAGGTCCCGCAGGCTCTGCAGATCGAACGTCACCAGTAAAATCTCCGTGGTCACGAAAGTATGTGGCGCCCTGGACGCGGAGACCGCAACCCAGAAGCGATCAAGTCTTTGTACCGCAGCCGGGCCAGCAGATCGCAACCGATCTACTTTTCGAAGAAAAGTGCGGACCCACGTCCAGAGATTAAGGCTACGTTAGCGACCTCGAGCGAACTTGGGAGTCCAGCTCTCTATCAATAGGGCTTCCTCTTCGTAAGCTTCGTCATCAGGGTCGTCGGCAAGTTCTTCGCTGGAAAGGACGGTAAGGGTGAAGCCATAAGCACCGAGACCGATGACTTCTTCATCCAACGTAAGCCGTCGCCTGCAAGAGAACCATTCAGCAAGACTGGTCTGACCACATATCGAGCGCGCGGACCGGATGTTTTGCGTATCAGCGTTGAACCGCAGGGTATGGGTTCGTGGTAGCGGAGTGCCCTTTTTGAGGAATGAGAGCTTATCAAGCTTTTTGAAGCTTTCAGACAAGAACGCATATGCGACCTTGTCGCCAGAACTGACGACAACCGCCATCGGATAGTCGCAACATTCGGCGGCTCTGATGGCAGAGGCCGTGAGCGAGCACTCGGCCAGCTGGCTTAGCGCAATGATCCCATCCAGACCGACACGGCTTCCCCCGATGACCTCGCCCACGAGTTTCGATGGCATGAGCAGCCCAGACGCAAAATGATCCGCCTCCAGCTCTATCGAACTCGTCCCTTGTGAAAACCCGGCCCTGGACATGTGGATCGGAGCAGTCTTCAGAATTTCCTCGGGATGCCCCTCAAGAAAATAGTGGCCAAGTTCGTGAGCCACGGTAAACCTGCGAAATCCTTCGCTCTTGATATCGGTCGCATAGAAAATGCCAACGCTCTCATCATGGAAGATGATCCCGCCGCTCACGCCAACCCGGCCGGGATCCTTTGGCTCGACAAAGATGTCCTCGGTCTCCGCAATCGCAAACGGATCAACGGGGAAAGCATCATAGCCTTTTTCTTTTGCTTTGAGTTCACCTTGGCGCCGCGCCATATGAATTCGGAATTTGCTCAACGACCTGACTTTCTCTGGTTCATGAGATCAATCATCATTTGGATGTGTTCTCGGTCGTCATCCGACAAATTTTCTTCACCGCGAAAAGCCGTTGTTGCCCCGGCCATGTCACTGGTCCTTCCGAGCAAGTAGTCTGACGTAACGCTCAATGCCTTCGCGAGGGCCCGAATGTTTGCAAACGAAGGCTTGCGCCGCTCCTTCTCGAAATGGCCGATTGCTGATGGTTGTAACCCGGTCTTTGCCGCAAGTTCCGTTTGGTTGATCCCTCGCGCCTCTCTGGCTTGACGTAACCTGTCACCGAACCCACCATTGGAATCCGTAGAATTTGACATGACGCTCCCGCATGTGTTAGTATGACGATATCGTAGGATTCTCGCCGCTTGCTCGCGGCTTCTTTTTTCGCTTTCCGTCCTACGAAAACGTCAAAAACTGTAAGACGGATCAGCGAATCCGTCAAGCCTGAGGGGGCAGATGAAGATGAATATCAGGACGAACCTCGAAGATTTCGCGCGCGGCCTGGAGATCGACCCTGTAGAAGCTGCGCTGATGGACGTTGCACGTGCCCTCCAGATCACCCGCACGATGCACGACGAAGCCGACCGCCATTTTCGCGGGCTCGCTCAGCATGTCGACCGCCCTGGCAGCCCTCTCGAAGATTTGGTCCTTGAGATCTACCCTTCTGGCAGCTTTGCAATCCACGCCGCGACTCGGTCACGCCTGAAGACCGACCAGCACGACGTTGATGCCGTGCTCGAGATCGCGATCGCTCCTGGCACCGATCCGGCATGGGTGCTTGAACAACTGTACAAAGCGATCAAGGGCGAAAAAGGCAGCAAGTACTACGACTACCTGATTGAGAAAAACAGTCGCTGTGTCACGGTTACCTACCCGGACGGCGTCACAGTCGATCTGATGCCGGTCGTTCGCATCGATGGGGCACCAGAACGCGTGGCAACCTTGTTTCACTACAAGCCTGAGACGGACGAGCGGTACCACAAGGAGATCAATCCGAAGGGGTTTGCCGATCACTTCAATGCTCGCGTCGAGATCAGCGAGGCGTTTCAGAAGCGCTTCGATGCGCGTCGTTACCTCGTCGATGGCGAAACCTATACCGAACTGGCCACGCGGCTTTCAAATGAGACGTCTGGTCTGGCGTTGCAAAAGGCAGATACCCAACCGATGCCGGTGCATGTCCCGCTCGACCAGAAATCGCCTCGCGTGGTTGCCCTGCAGCTGATCAAGAGGTTCCGCGACAAACGCTATCGCAAGCACGACGATCACCGTGGCAAACGCAAACCCCCGGCCGTCATTATCGCAGCGATTGCAATCGATGCCGGCCCTGCAAACGATAGCCTGGTCGATGAGGTGATAGCGATTGCCAAGCGGATGCGCTGGCAGATCCGCAATGCCGAACAGAACCTGCGGTTGCTGGAAGTTCGCAATCCGGCACACTACCCCGATCTATTTACCGATCGGTGGCCGGCTCAAAGGAGCGACCAGCAACTTTGGGCGGCGGACTTGCTCACCCTCATCGAACGCTTCGAAAACCTGAAGCGGGTTGGCTTCGATCCTGCGGTTATCCAATCAACGTTCGACGATCTGTTCGGCGAAAAGGCCGGCGAGACCGCTCTGCAGGCCTATCATCGCGCACAGACTGTCCAGCTCGAACATGGTGCGCTCGGCATGACACCGAGCGGGCATTTGAAACCTGCGGCACCAGTTTCGTCCCTGGCTGCTCCAGCTCTGGGTGCTGGGATCGCATCCGCACCAGGCCTTGTGAGGCCTGCACGCGCGAATACGAACATGGGGGGCACCGTACCTGATGATAACTGTTGGTGATCAGATTGCGGACATGGCCGATGTCTATCCCGAATGGTCATGCGACCGGCTGAGCCAGCGAACTTGCGTTTGGGAGGGGCATCTGCAGCCACACAGAACGACGTACCGGCTGCAGGTCGAATATACGGAACCCCTACTACTCGAAGGCAGATCAAACCTGTACCTGCAGCCTCTTGTTGAGGTTCTTGAGCCGACCTTGCAAAGGCGTTTCGGTAACAAAGAAGGGTCCCTACCGCATGTTTACGTGTCACATCCGCGAATAGAGCGTACGGGGCCATTCCTCTGCCTCTTCGACGACGAAGCGGATCAGTGGTCGCCAGATGACCTGATCAGCAATACGACCATTCCCTGGGCGTCTAACTGGCTGAGCTGCTACGAAAGCTGGCTCGCTTCGGGAAAATGGTTTGGGACCGGCAAACACATCAGAAATCCGTCAGGCGGGCGATCCAGGTTGGCGATACTTATGGAGAGATTTCATGGCACAACCTCAATCCCGCCGCTCGCAGGGCACCATCTTTCACCGTCGAGATCAACTCGAATGGCCCGCAGATGATCTTCGCATACTGTCCATTGATGGCGGCGGCATAAAAGGCATTCTGCCTGCGGCGGTGCTGGCGGAATGCGAGCGTCGTTTCTTGAAGGGCGGTTCGGCAGCCAGCTACTTCGACATGATCGCCGGCACTTCAACCGGAGGAATAATCGCGCTCGGCATGGCAGCAGGGATGCGCGCCGAGGAGGTTCTCGAAATCTATATGCGCCACGGGTCGGAAATATTTCCCAGGCCTTGGACTCCTCCAACTCGAATTGGTCGCGCGATGCGATCCGCTTACCAGTTCGCCCGCGATCTTGCCGTCTATCGATACAACCGCGAACCCTTGGAACGAGCGCTTCGAGATCGCTTTGGCAACAGGACATTGGGCTCCGTCAATGTGCGTTTGAACATTCCCGCCTTCGATGGGTTCAACGAGGTCAACGTCCTCAAGACCCCGCACCACCCTGACTTCCGCCTCGACTGGCAGGAAGAACTGGTCACGGTAGCATTGGCGACGTCAGCCGCGCCGACATTCTTCTCGACCTACCGAAATGGCACCCGGCACTTTGCCGATGGCGGTGTTTGGGCGAACAACCCCGTCATGGTGGTGCTGGTCGATGCCATGAGCTGTTTCAACGTAGACAGACACAAAATCGACATCCTGAGCCTAGGCTGTGGCGATCAAGACCTTCGTATGACTGACGGTCAGATCAAGCGCGGCGGCATGTTCCACTGGAGAACAATCATCGAGAGCGCGATGCACCTGCAAAGCCAGAACGCCCTTGGACAGGCCGGACTTTTGATCGGGCGAGACCGCATGCTTCGTCTGACATCCGCTCCGACGCTCGAACCCATTGCACTTGATGACTTCACGCGAGCGAGTGCCGAACTTCCGCAGCAGGCGAAACGTCTTGTCGAAGAAAACGCCGAACGGCTTGAGACATTCTTTGATGCTCCTCGGGCTTCGGCTGCATTTTACCACGGACCGCTTAGCACGTCGGGCGGGACTTAAAGTCGGCCACATTCGCCGATAGACAAACACCGGTTTTCTCGTCGCAGGAACGACCGGTAGTCGCTCATCTGCGAAGCCCACATGGCCGGGTGTTTTCTCAGCTGTTCGAGGGCATCCCCCCTGCTTTGCTGGTGAGTTTCAGAGCCGACAACCACCGGTCTCTTTGAAAATGAGAAAATTTGTCCATCCTTGACGGACTATTTTGTGGGTTTCCACTGAAACAAGTGGCGGTCCCTTTAAAAATATATCATTGTGTCGCCTATGAGCGGACAAGAACACGAAAAACTAAAGAGCCTTCTTGAGGCTGTTCCCACGGGGTTCCTCGTGGACTCGGTCTGGCTTGAGCACCACGGGATAGGCCGGCGTTCGTCCTACGCCTATGTCCAACGTGGCTGGCTAGAACGCCTTGGACGCGGCGTCTTCCGCCGCCCGGCACCAGGCAGCGCCACCACGAATACGCTCGATTGGAAGACCTGCCTGCTCTCGCTCCAGCACATCATGCACTACCCTGTACATGTCGGGGGGGCGACGGCATTGGACCTGCAAGGCTATGCGCACTATCTCTCACTCGGCGACAAGAGCACAGTCTGGCTCTACGGCTCAAAAATCCCCAACTGGCTCGAAAAACTGCCGCTCAACGCCGAACTCCGCACACGCAGCGTATCGCTGTTCTCCGATCCAGAGTTGGGTGTCAATGACGCACGAAAAAATCTCAACGAGACAGCATCGTCCCTGCCATGGGACTGGAAACTGGTGATGTCCTCGCCGGAACGCGCGATCTTTGAGGCGCTGGACGAGTTGCCGGATCAGGAGAGCTTTCACAACCTCGACATGGTGTTCGAAAGCCTGACGACGTTGCGCCCAAGAACCCTCTCGGCACTGCTCAGAAGTTGCAAGAAGATCAAGGTCAAACGCCTGTTCTTCGTGTTCGCCGACCGCCACGACCATGCTTGGCGCAAGCGTCTCGATCCAGAAGACTTCGACCTCGGCAGCGGGGATCGCGCATTGGTCAAAGGCGGCAAGATACATCCGCGCTACAGGATCATGGTGCCGGAAGAGTTTGCAAGAAAGGAACGTGGTGATGGCGCGTGAAGACTATGCCGCCCAAGTAGCCCTGCTCGTGCGCATACTCCCGTATGTCGCGAAGGAGGAGATATTTGCTCTCAAGGGCGGGACGGCCATCAACCTCTTCTATCGCGACCTTCCGCGCCTCTCGGTCGATATCGATTTGACCTATCTGCCTGTCAAGGACCGCGCCGAAAGCCTCGTCGAGATCAACGACGCGATGGACCGGATCGCCGCCGCCATCGAAGGCGGCATCACCGGCGCCAAAGCTCAGCGCATTGCCGGCGGTGGCGGTGGGGCTACGCGTGCGCTCGCCCGCCTCGGCACAGCCGAAATCAAAATCGAAACCTCCCCCGTTACCCGGGGCGTCGTGCATGATCCGGAACAACGCGAAGTCTCCGAAGCCGTCGAGGAGGCGTTCGGATATGCGACGATGAACATCGTATCCTTCGGGGATTTGTTCGGCGGCAAGCTCCATGCGGCCCTTGATCGCCAGCACCCGCGAGACCTCTACGACGTTAAACTGCTCTACGAGAACGAAGGGTTTACCGACGCGTTGTTCCGCACTTTCCTGATCTATGTAGCGTGTTCACCGCGCCCACCGCACGAATTGCTGAACCCAAACCTGATCGATCTGAGGCAGCCCTATGTCCGGGAATTTGAGGGCATGACGAAGGAAGCGGTCGACCTTCCAGATTTGGTCGCAACACGCGACCGCCTGATTGGGGACATCCAATCCCGCATAGATGAAAACGCGAAGAGGTTTCTGAGGACCCTGCATGAAGGCGATCCCGACTTCGACGCGATCGACCGCCCTCAAGCGGCCGAGCTTCCAGCGGTCAGATGGAAGCTCATCAACGTGAACAAGCTGAAAGCAGAAAACCCCAAGAAGCATGCCGCCCAAGGGGAAGAGCTGGAGAGGCTCCTCGGCTGAAGATGGATCAGAGATGACAGAATACTACAGACCGCTTAGCACGTCCGGCGGGGCCTAAAGCTGGCCACAATCGCCGACAGTACTGGATGCCCATGCTATGACATCCACCAATCGTCTCCTCACAGGAACGACTGGTACTCGTCCATGAAGGTTGCAACCTGCAATAGGCCCTGCGCTTCTGACTTGTGAATCAAAGCCGCAACATCAAGCGCCGGATTTTTGAAACGCTCCCGCATGCGGCGCAGGGCCAGAATGGCCTCTGAGGGATCCAGCTCGATTGTATCGGCGATGAAGTCGTCGGCGGAAATCGCCTGGATGGCGTGCGGGTCCAAAGCCGCCGATGGAAAGTCCGCGAGATTGTCCGTCACGATGACAGAGGCAGACGTTGTGATGGCTGCTGCCAGCACGTGGTTGTCGCCAGGATCGGGCAGTGCGAGCTTGCCTTCGAAGATCTCATAGCCTGTCACCAGAGCTTCGGGGAAGGCCGCTTCGATTGCCGCCCTTTGCCGGGAACCATCGGTTTCGCCCTTGGTAATCTGGGTGATTGCCTTCTGAGTCTCGTCAAGAATGCGACTGCTCCACCGAGGCCGGAACAAACCGGCCTCGGCCAAGCTTAGGAGCATGTTTCTTCGAAGCGCGCCGCCAAGAACGCAGGCATCGAGGAGAGCCGTGAACCGATCAGCGTATCGGCTCATACAAGACCTTCTTCCGCATCCATTGCGGCAAGGTCACTCAAAGCACCCGAGCGAGACGCATCACGCTTCTCCTTGTAGGCAAAGAGATCGTCGGCACGAACTCGGCGATGACGGCCGGTCTTCGCAAACGGAATCTCGCCTTCCTCGAGAAGCTTCACCAAGAACGGACGGGACACATTGAGAAGGTCCGCGGCCTGCTGTGTGGTCAGCTCTGACTCGACGGGGATCATCCGAAACCCGCGACCGCTCGACACAAGCCGCAGCACCTCGAGCAGCGAAGCCGTCAGGGCGGGCGCAAGCGTCACGGTGCGAACTTCGCCGCCTTCCAGGGCGAGCGACAGCTTTGTCGGTTCGCCTTCCTTGATCTGGGAGGCGACAATCGTTCTGAGTTGTTCGGCGTTCTTGATCTCGACCTCGTCGGGCAAACGATCAAAGAACGCCTCTTTTCTGAGGGCGTTCATCTTCTCTCTCCGGTTCTCTCGTCTCGTGTTGGATATAGGCTATCCGTCATTCGAAACAATCGCAACACTCGAAATATTCGAAATTCGTTTAGATCGTGTAAACGGGTCACAGCATGCGAACACCGCATCGCTCTCATGAAGAACCGACCACGCCCGCATCAACAAGCTGCTCCCGATCGGGCAGATCACGCAAGCTCTCGAACCCGAACGCAACAAGGAACTGCTCGGTGGTGACGAAGGTATAGGGCGCACCGCGACGCGGCGATCGTGGCCCGGTCCCGATCAAGTCGCGCGCATGCAGCCGACCAATCAGGTCACGACTGATATCTTTGCCGAAGATATCCTTGAGCCCGTCGCGCGTAATCGGCTGGTGATATGCGATTGCTGCCAGGACCGCGACGTCGAACTCCTTCAGATCCAGTAATTGATCCCCGACGTCCGCCGCAGCGCGGATCGCCGGCGCGTAAGCGGCCCGCGTCCGGAACATCCAGCCGCTGGCGACTTGGGCGACCTCGAAGGCCCGCCCCTCCAGCTCGGCGGCGAGATCCTCAACCAGGAGGTCGACTGAGGCCCCCTTCCCCACCACGCGGGCCAGGTCGTCTCGCGGGACCGGCGATGCCGAGGCAAACAGCACCGCCTCGATGCGGCGCATCCATTCCCGCCAGCGCAGCTCCGGCGGCAGGTCAGTCAACTCGCGATCCAGGTCTGGTTCAGAGCGATCCTTTGCCATCGCTACACCCCGTAAAGCCGAAAGGTGTCGCGCCCGGTCAGCTCGCGCACCGCGCCGAGGTCGACCAGCCGATCGCAGAGCCGCCGCGCGGCGCGATCCGGCAAAGGCAAGGCCGACGGGGCCATAGCATCGCGGGTCAGGAACATCTCGACCGCGTTGCCAGCCCCCTTGGCCCGCAGCTTGGGTGCGACCGTCTTCAGATGCGCCGCCCGACGTGCAAGGTCGGCGGCGAGACGCACGGCGTCGACCACCGAGGAGATCAGCGCGCGATGACAGGCGAAGCGAAGATCATCGCCTTGCTTGCGCAGGTCAGCCCGTTTCAGGCCAGTCGCCAGCAGCGGCATCAGATGATCCCAACCGAGTGCTTGGGCGAGGGCTATATCCGCGAGGATCAACGCGGGCACATCGGCCCGCGGCGCTTCGCTCTGCACCGCTTCCAGCACCATCGCAGCACGGACTACCGGCGCCCCCTGCCCCGCATCCAGCCACGTGGCGATCTGGCCCGGCTCAAAGGTCTGCAAGGCGCGGCCCAGAGCCTTGATTGACACCGGCCGCTCAACCGCGCGCCGCCAGGCCAGGCAGGTTTCGCCGGCCGGACCGGGGAGATCGCCCGGACGCAACAGGTGCACCGCATCGCGCAGCTCCCCTGCCCGCTCGGGACGACCGGAAAACGCAACACAAGCCTCCGCCGCACGCAACGCCAGCCGATCCCGCAACAAGGCATGGGGGACGCCGTCCTGAACCAGCACAAGATGCAGTTGAGAGAGGGCCGCGCCCGACAAAAACGCAACATCTTCAAGGGTTTCAGCACGCGCGGAGGTGACCCAGACGGGCATCCGGGGTAGCGTGTCAAGGTCGCTGGTGTGATCCGGGCTGGCAAATGTCATGCCCAAAGTCTACACTTGTGCGGCGCTTTCTGCCAGAAAATAGCGACCTAACCGCCCCACATTATCGGTCTCCATGATGTCCAATAATTTTGCATTATCGGACATAAAAATGA
>NZ_RAPJ01000068.1:0-21197 GCF_003703915.1 Salipiger sp. D13 | reverse complement strand
TGCGGTTTGCCGCGCTCAAACTTTTCCTTTGCCATGCTATAGGCTCCTTTTTCTGTCGGATGGTGGGGGGAAACCCCACCCTACGGTGGTGGGTAGGGCGGGGTTTCCCCCGCCACCCGGCTTAAGCGTATTTCGCCTGGATCTCGTCCGAGATGTTCTGCGGAACCGGATCGTAGTGGTCGAACTGCATCGTGAACTGCGCGCGGCCCGAGGACATCGAACGCAGGTTGTTGATGTAGCCGAACATGTTCGCCAGCGGCACGAAGGCCTGGATCGCCACGGCGTTGCCGCGCGGTTCCTGACCCGACACCTGACCACGACGCGAGGTCAGGTCGCCGATGATCGAACCGGTGTACTCTTCCGGAGTCACCACCTCGACCTTCATCATCGGCTCGAGCAGCTTGGCGCCAGCCTTGCGAAGACCTTCACGCATGGCCATCCGCGACGCGATCTCGAACGCAAGAACCGAGGAGTCCACGTCGTGGTACTTGCCGTCGATCAGCGCGACCTTGAAGTCGATCACCGGGAAGCCCGCGAGCGGACCGGAGTCCATCACCGACTTGATCCCCTTTTCCACGCCCGGGATGTATTCCTTGGGCACGGCACCGCCGACGATCTTGCTCTCGAACGAGTAGCCTTCGCCCGGCTCTGTGGGGCTGATGACCAGCTTGACCTCTGCGAACTGACCCGAACCACCCGACTGCTTCTTGTGGGTGTAGGTGTGCTCGATCTCGTGACCGATGGTCTCGCGGTAAGCCACCTGCGGCGCGCCGATGTTCGCCTCGACCTTGAACTCCCGCTTGAGGCGGTCGACGAGGATGTCGAGGTGAAGTTCGCCCATGCCCTTCATGATGGTCTGGCCCGACTCGAGATCGGTTTCGACCTTGAAGGACGGGTCCTCGGCGGCAAGACGCTGGAGACCCTGCGACATCTTCTCCTGGTCGGCCTTGGTTTTCGGCTCGACCGCGATCTCGATGACCGGATCGGGGAAGGTCATGGTTTCCAGGACAACCTGCTTGTTCGAGTCGCAGAGCGTGTCACCCGTGGTGGTCTCTTTCAGGCCCGCGATGGCGATGATGTCGCCGGAACCGGCCCAATCGATCTCTTCGCGCGAGTTCGAGTGCATCATCATCATACGACCGATGCGCTCTTTCTTGCCCTTCGTCGAGTTCATGACCGAGCCGCCCTTCTCGAGGATGCCCGAGTAGACGCGGGTGAACGTCAGCGAGCCGACGAACGGGTCGTTCATGATCTTGAACGCGAGGCCGGCGAACGGCTCTTCGTCACCGGGACGGCGCGCGATGTTGCGGGTCTCGGTCTCGTCGTCCGGCGAGAAGCCCATGTAGGGCGGCACGTCGAGCGGGCTCGGCAGGAAGTCGACCACGGCGTTGAGCAGCGGCTGGACGCCCTTGTTCTTGAACGCGGAGCCACCCAGAACCGGCACGAAGGACAGCGACAGCGTACCCTTGCGGATGAGCTTGCGCAGCGTCGCGATGTCGGGCTCTTCGCCCTCGAGGTAGGCCTCCATCGCGTCGTCGTCCTGCTCGACCGCGTGCTCGATCAGGTGCGAGCGCCACTCGTCGGCGAGGTCCTTCAGGTCGTCACGGATCGGCTGGCGCACCCAGGAGGCACCCAGGTCTTCACCCTTCCAGACCCACTCTTCCATCGTGACGAGGTCGACGATGCCTTCGAGCTTGTCCTCGGCACCGATCGGGAAGTTGACCGGAACCGGGATCGCACCGGTGCGGTCCTTGATCATCTCGACGCAGTTGAAGAAGTCGGCGCCGATCTTGTCCATCTTGTTCACGAAGACGAGACGCGGAACCTTGTAGCGGTCGGCCTGACGCCAAACCGTTTCGGTCTGCGGCTCGACACCGGCGTTGCCGTCGAGCAGCGCCACGGCACCGTCGAGCACGGCCAGCGAACGCTCGACTTCGATGGTGAAGTCGACGTGGCCGGGCGTGTCGATGATGTTGTAGCGGAACTTGGTGTCATCCGTACCCTCGGCGGTCGGATCTTCCTGCCACTGCCAGAAGGTGGTCGTGGCGGCCGAGGTGATGGTGATGCCGCGTTCCTGCTCCTGCTCCATCCAGTCCATCGTGGCGGCGCCGTCGTGGACTTCGCCGATCTTGTGCGACCGGCCGGTGTAGAAGAGGATGCGTTCCGTGGTCGTGGTCTTGCCCGCGTCGATGTGGGCCATGATCCCGAAGTTGCGGTAACGCTCGAGGGGGTAATCGCGTGCCATGATGGACTGCCTTTCCTGGGCTTACCAGCGGTAGTGGCTGAACGCCTTGTTGGCGTCGGCCATCTTGTGGGTGTCTTCGCGCTTCTTCACGGCGGAACCGCGCGACTGGACGGCATCGATGAGCTCGCCCGCAAGACGCTCTTCCATCGTGTTCTCGTTGCGCGAACGCGACGCGGTGATGAGCCAGCGGATGGCCAGCGCTTCACGACGCTCGGGGCGCACTTCGACGGGCACCTGGTAGGTGGCACCACCCACACGGCGCGACCGGACTTCGACGGCCGGCTTGATGTTGTCGAGCGCTTCGTGGAACACTTCCACGGGCGCGCGCTTCACCTTGCCTTCGACGCGGTCCAGCGCGTTGTAGACGATCTTTTCTGCGACCGACTTCTTACCGTCGACCATCAGGTTGTTCATGAATTTGGTCAGCACGACATCGCCATACTTGGCGTCGGGCAGGACTTCGCGCTTCTCTGCAGCGTGACGACGAGACATTTCCGTATCCTCTTACTTGGGACGCTTCGCGCCATACTTCGAGCGGCGCTGCTTCCGATCCTTGACGCCCTGCGTATCCAGCACACCGCGCAGGATGTGGTAGCGAACGCCGGGAAGGTCTTTCACACGGCCGCCACGGATGAGCACGACCGAGTGCTCCTGCAGGTTGTGGCTTTCGCCGGGAATGTAGCTGATCACCTCGAAGCCGTTGGTCAGGCGCACCTTGGCGACCTTACGCATAGCCGAGTTCGGCTTCTTCGGGGTGGTGGTGTAAACGCGCGTGCAGACGCCACGCTTCTGCGGGCATTCCTGCAGGTGCATCGACTTCGAACGCTTGACTTTGGGCTGCCGCGGCTTGCGGATCAGCTGCTGGATCGTGGGCATTGGGTCTCTTTCCCCGTGTTTCTCACATATGTGCTGCACGGGGGTTCCCGTGCGGGTTCATTTTCAAGGCGCCCTGCGCGTCCGCAGGTCACCGGCGAGCATCTTCTCTTGCCGGCGGCCAGAGACGACGCAAAGCACCGCTCCGTTCCTCGCAAGGAACGACGCGGTGGGTGTCCAGAGGATCGGGGCACAGGGCCCGGATCTTGACCGCTTTAGTACTGTAGAACACGCCGGACGCACTAAGGCCTTCGGCGAATTGATGGCGCGTATAGGGGGAGTCGCGGGGCTTGTCAACATGAGCCGCCCCTTGTCTCGAACTGACGGCGGTGCAATGCATGAGGTGCCTGTTTTCCAGAGGAGGCGCGGCAATGCAAGTCATCGGGTTCTGCCGCTTTTCCTACCCGGCTCAGGGCGGTTTCCAGGTCGAACATGACGACACCACGGCACGCGAGGCGTATCTCTATGCCCCGGCCCGGCTGGAGGAGCGGTTCCGCCATTTCGAGGCGATCTGCCTGCCCGGGCTGCGCGCCCAGACCGACCGGGACTTTGTCTTCCTCGTGCTCACCGGAACCTCCCTGCCCGCCCGCTACCGCGACCGGCTCGAAGCGCTGCTGTCGGACCTCCCGCAGGCACGGGTCGTAAGCCGTCCCCCCGGGCCGCACAGGGCGGTCTGCCAGGAGGTCATCAACGCCGCCCGCGACATGGACCGCCCCTGCCTGCAGTTCCGCCACGACGATGACGACGCCGTCGCCGTCGACTTCGTCGAGACCCTGCGGGAAGCCGCGCTCGACACCTCGGCGCTGCGCGCGAAACACCGGCTCGTGGGCTACGACTGGAACCGCGGCTACGTGGCCCGACCCGACGCCGAGGGGCTCTGCGGCGAGGAAACCGTCACGCCGTTCTGGGGCGTCGCGCAGGCGATGGCGGTGAAGCCCGGCGTGAAGCAGACCATCATGAACTTCGGGCACAACAAGATCCTGCGCTTCATGCCCACCGTCACATTCACCGACCGTCCGATGTATGTCCGGGGGCACAACGACCACAACGACTCGCGCCAGAAGTCACACGTGAAACCAGCCGCCCTGCCCCGCCTCGACACGACCGCCGAGGCGCTGTTGCGCGAGCGTTTCGCGATCGACGCGGATCAGGTCCGGCGCATCTTCGCCTGAGCCATGGCGCGGCGCCGCAGCTGGCTTTCCCGCCAGAGCGTATAGGAGCCGGTCGCCACGATCAGCGCCGCACCGCACAGGGTCAGCGGCACCGGCCAGTCGCCGAAGACCAGAGCGCCGAGCAGCAGCGCCCAGATCAGGCCGGTGTAGCGGAACGGCGCGATGAAGCTCACGTCGCCCTTGCGCATGACCAGCACCGACAGCGTGTATCCCGAGATCACGAAGACCGCCGACCCTGCGATCAGCGCCGCGAGCGTGGGTGTCAGCGGCACCCAACTCTCGCCCACCGACGTCACGGCGCCGAAGAGCACCACCGCGAGAGACGAGACCAGCGTGACCATCAGCGATGGCGTCACTGCCGACATCCGGCGGGTCACGAGGTCCCGCATGGTCACGCATGCCACCGCCACGAGCGCATAAACCGAGTAAAGTGAGAAGCCCTCGGTGCCGGGGCGGACGATGAGAAGCATCCCGACGAACCCCAGCCCGATGGCGACCCAGCGCCGCCAGCCGACCGGCTCCGCGAAGAAGACGGCAGAGCCGAGCGCGAGCGTCAGCGGCAGCATCTGAAGCAGCGCGGTGACATTGGCGAGCGGCATGTGCCGCAGGGCGGTCAGGAAGAAGAACGTGCCCCCGACCTCGGCCGCGGCACGCATCAGGACCAGTCGCCGGTCCCCGGCCGGCAGCGACGCCCGGAGCGACCCGAGGCGCCAGGCGAGCAACGCGATGAACGCGCTCGCGAGACTGCCGCGCAGGACCAGGATCTGCGGCAGCGGCATGGCCTCGCCGATCGCCTTGATACAGGCGTCGTTGAAGGTGAAGGACGCCATGGACGCCATCATCAGGAGCGCGCCCTGCGCGTTGTCGGACCGTGTCTTCATGGCACAATCGTTAGCCCTGCTGCGCCGAGGGGCCAAGCCCGTTCATTCGCCCACATATGATGTGGTGCAGTTGGCCGGGGACGTGCCAAACGCTCTTCCACAAGAAAAACGCCCCCGCATTTCTGCGGGGGCGCTTTCGATTTTCATGGAAAGGCCGGCGACCTTATTCGCGGCTTTCCGGCGTATCCACGACCAGCGAGTCGAACTCGTCGCCACCGATCACGTCGCTGCCCGAGGCATCGGCCTCCGGAGCGGCGAGCTGGGCCGCAGCCTCGGCCTCGGCGCGCTTGACGTCGATGACCTTGGTGTCGCGGTCGGTCGCGATCTTGCGCACCCGCTGGGTCGCGCCACCGGTACCCGCCGGGATGAGGCGGCCGACGATGACGTTCTCCTTGAGGCCGACAAGCTTGTCCTTCTTGCCCTGCACCGAGGCTTCGGTGAGCACCCGGGTGGTCTCCTGGAAGGAGGCCGCCGAGATGAAGGAGCGGGTCTGCAGCGACGCCTTGGTGATCCCGAGAAGGATCGGTTCGCCCTCTGCCGGACGGCCACCCTTCTTGATCGCCTTGTCGTTCGCGGCATCGAACTCGGCCTTGTCGACGTGCTCGCCCTTGAGAAGGGTCGTATCGCCGCTGTCGGTGATCTCCCACTTCTGCAGCATCTGCCGGACGATGACCTCGACGTGCTTGTCATTGATCTTCACGCCCTGCAGTCGATACACGTCCTGCACCTCGTCGATCATGTAGTTCGCCAGCGCCTCGATCCCCATGATGGCGAGGATGTCGTGCGGTGCCGGGTTACCGTCCATGATGTAGTCGCCCTTCTGGACGTAGTCCCCTTCGGCCACAGGAATGTGCTTCCCTTTCGGGATCATGTATTCCTTGGTCTCGAGGCTGTCGTCCGCGGGCTCGATCGCGATGCGGCGCTTGTTCTTGTAGTCCTTCCCGAAGCGCACGTAGCCGTCGATCTCGGCGATGATGGCGTGGTCCTTGGGACGGCGTGCCTCGAAGAGTTCGGCCACACGCGGCAGACCACCGGTAATGTCCTTCGTCTTCGCACCTTCACGCGGGATCCGCGCGACCACGTCACCGGCCTTGACCGGTTGGCCATCCTCGCAGGAGAGGATCGCATCCACCGACATCGGGTAGGTGATCGGGTTGCCGGCCGCGTTGCGAACCGGTTCGCCGTCCTCGTCCATCAGGATGATCTCGGGCTTGAGCTCGTTGCCCTTGGGCGCGGCCCGCCAGTCGATCACGATCTTCTGGGTCATGCCGGTGGCATCGTCGGTCTCGTCGCGCACGGCCACACCCTGAAGCAGGTCGACGTGCTTGGCGACACCATCCGCCTCGGCGATGATGGGCAGCGTGTAGGGGTCCCACTCGAACAGCTTGGCGCCGCGCGCGACGGTGTCACCCTCCTTGACGAAGAGCTTCGTGCCGTAACCCAGCTTGTGGCTGGCACGCTCGGCCCCGTCCTCGCCCTTGATGATGAGCTTCATGTTGCGGCCCATCACCAGGATCTCGCCCGCCGCGTTCTCGAGGGTCGACGCGCTTTCGAACGCGATGATGCCCTCTTGGCTGGCTTCGAGGAACGACTGCTGACCACCCTGCGCGACGCCGCCGATGTGGAAGGTCCGCATCGTCAGCTGCGTGCCCGGCTCACCGATCGACTGCGCCGCGATGATGCCCACGGCCTCGCCGGTGTTCACCATCGTGCCGCGTGCCAGGTCACGACCGTAGCACATGGCGCAGACGCCCTCTTCGGCCTCGCAGGTCAGCGGGCTGCGGATGCGCGCGGTCTGCACCGCGGCGTCCTCGATGGCATCGGCCATGCGCTCGTCGATGAGCTGCCCCTCGCGGATCAGCACGTCGTCGGTGCCCGGCACCATGATGTCCTCGGCCGCGACACGGCCCAGCACACGCTCGCCGAGCGATGCCACGACCTCGCCATCGTTGACCGCCGCTTCCGCGGTGATCGCGCGGTCGGTGCCGCAGTCGTGCTGGCGCACGATGCAGTCCTGCGCGACGTCCACCAGACGACGGGTCAGGTAGCCCGAGTTCGCCGTCTTCAGAGCGGTGTCCGACAGACCCTTACGGGCGCCGTGGGTCGAGTTGAAGTATTCAAGAACGGTCAGACCTTCCTTGAAGTTCGAGATGATCGGCGTCTCGATGATGTCGCCGTTCGGCTTCGCCATCAAGCCGCGCATCCCGCCCAGCTGCTTCATCTGCGTGACCGAGCCACGAGCACCGGAGTGCGCCATCATGTAGACCGAGTTGGGTTCCATCTCGGCCCCGAGCTCGTCGCGCTTGGGCGCCGAGATCGTGTTCATCATGGCGTCGGTGACCTTGTCGTTGCACTTCGACCAGGCGTCCACGACCTTGTTGTACTTCTCACCCTGGGTGATCAGGCCGTCCATGTACTGCTGTTCGAAGTCCTTGACCTGCTCGCGGGTCTCCTCGACCAGCTCCCACTTGTTGTGCGGGATGACCATGTCGTCCTTGCCGAACGAGATGCCGGCCTTGAAGGCCTCCTTGAAGCCCATCGACATGATCTGGTCACAGAAGATGACCGACTCCTTCTGCCCGCAGTAGCGGTAGACGGTGTCGATGACGCGCTGGACGTCCTTCTTCCGCAGCAGCGTGTTCACGAGGTCGAACGGTGCCTTGGCGTTCATCGGCAGCAACGCACCGAGGCGCACGCGGCCCGGGGTCGTGTCGAACAGGCGAACCACTTCCTGGCCGGTCTCGTCGATCTGCTTCACACGGCACTTGATGCGCGAGTGCAGGTGCACCTCGCCGGCGGTAAGCGCGTGCTCGACTTCCTCGATCGAGGAGAAGGTCATCCCCTCGCCCTTCATGCCCTCACGGTCGATCGTGAGGTAGTAGAGACCGAGAATCATGTCCTGCGACGGCACGATGATCGGGCTGCCGTTCGCGGGCGACAGCACGTTGTTCGTCGACATCATCAGGACCCGCGCTTCCAGCTGCGCCTCGAGGCTCAGCGGGACGTGCACGGCCATCTGGTCACCGTCGAAGTCGGCGTTGAACGCCGAGCAGACGAGCGGGTGCAGCTGGATCGCCTTGCCCTCGATGAGCTGGGGCTCGAACGCCTGGATGCCGAGACGGTGCAGCGTGGGCGCGCGGTTCAGCAGAACCGGGTGCTCGCGGATGACCTCGTCGAGGATATCCCAGACCTCGGGACGTTCCTTTTCGACCAGCTTCTTCGCCTGCTTCACCGTCGAGCTCAGGCCCTTGGCCTCGAGCCGCGAGTAGATGAACGGCTTGAACAGCTCGAGCGCCATCTTCTTGGGCAGGCCGCACTGGTGCAGCTTGAGTTCCGGTCCGGTCACGATGACCGAACGGCCCGAGAAGTCCACGCGCTTGCCGAGAAGGTTCTGACGGAAGCGGCCCTGCTTGCCCTTGAGCATGTCGGACAGCGACTTCAGCGGACGCTTGTTGGCGCCGGTGATGACGCGGCCACGGCGGCCGTTGTCGAACAGGGCGTCGACGGCTTCCTGCAGCATCCGCTTTTCGTTGCGGACGATGATGTCCGGCGCGCGCAGCTCGATCAGCCGCTTGAGGCGGTTGTTCCGGTTGATCACGCGGCGATACAGGTCGTTCAGGTCGGAGGTCGCGAAGCGGCCGCCGTCCAGCGGAACCAGCGGGCGCAGTTCCGGCGGGATGACCGGCACCACCGTGAGGATCATCCACTCGGGGCGGTTGCCCGACTCGAGGAAGGATTCCACCACCTTGAGGCGCTTGATGATCTTCTTGGGCTTCAGCTCGCCGGTGGCCTCCTTGAGGTCGGCGCGCAGGTTCTCGGCCTCGGCCTCGAGGTCGATGGCAGCGAGCATCTCGCGGATCGCCTCGGCGCCGATGTTGGCGGTGAAGGCGTCCATGCCGTACTGGTCCTGCGCATCGAGGAACTCTTCCTCGGTGAGCATCTGGCCGTAGGTCAGGTCGGTGAGACCCGGCTCGATCACCACGTAGTTCTCGAAGTACAGAACCCGCTCGAGGTCGCGCAGCGTCATGTCCAGCATCAGGCCGATGCGCGAGGGCAACGACTTGAGGAACCAGATGTGGGCGCAGGGCGCGGCCAGCTCGATGTGGCCCATGCGCTCGCGGCGAACCTTCTGCAGCGTGACTTCCACGCCGCATTTCTCGCAGACGACACCGCGATACTTCATGCGCTTGTACTTGCCGCACAGGCACTCGTAGTCCTTGATCGGACCGAAGATGCGCGCGCAGAACAGGCCGTCACGCTCGGGCTTGAACGTGCGGTAGTTGATCGTCTCGGGCTTCTTGATCTCACCGTAGGACCAGCTGAGGATCCGCTCCGGGGACGCGAGCGAGACCTTGATCTCGTCGAAGACCTTGGGCGGAGTCAGCGGGTTGAACGGGTTGTTCGTCAGTTCCTGGTTCATGTCAAAACCTTTGCATCAGGGTGCGTCGGGAGAGGCCCGGGATTTTTCTGGTCGAAAAATCCCGGGCGAAAGAATTTTCGGGCGAAAATTCTTCGTTACTCCTCATCCTCCGCGTCCAGGAGTTCCATGTTCAGGCCGAGGCCGCGGACTTCCTTAACGAGCACGTTGAAGCTCTCGGGAACGCCCGCCTCGTAGTTGTCCTCGCCCTTGACGATGCTTTCGTAGACCTTGGTCCGGCCCGCCACGTCGTCCGACTTCACGGTCAGCATTTCCTGCAGGGTGTAGGCGGCGCCATAGGCTTCCAGGGCCCAGACCTCCATCTCCCCGAAACGCTGGCCACCGAACTGCGCCTTACCACCGAGCGGCTGCTGGGTGACGAGCGAGTACGGGCCGGTCGAACGTGCGTGGATCTTGTCGTCGACAAGGTGGTGCAGCTTCAGCAGGTACTTCACGCCGACGGTCACCTTCCGCGCGAATTCCTCGCCGGTGCGGCCGTCGAAGAGGCGCGACTGGGCGGACGTATCGAAGCCGGCACGCGACAGCGCGTCGTTGATGTCGGCTTCCTTGGCACCGTCGAAGACCGGGGTCGCGATCGGAACGCCACGGGTGACGTTGCCGGCCGCTTCCACGAGCTGACCTTCGTCCATGTCCTCGATGCCCTCGCCGTAGACCTCGTCGCCGTAGGCAATGCGCATGGCTTCGCGCACCGGGGTGAGGTCACCCGAGCGGCGATAGTCCTGCAGCGCCTCGTCGATCTTGATGCCGAGGCCACGCGATGCCCAGCCCATGTGGGTCTCGAGGATCTGCCCGACGTTCATGCGCGACGGCACGCCCAGCGGGTTGAGGCAGAAGTCGACCGGCGTGCCGTCCTCGAGGAACGGCATGTCCTCTTCGGGAACCACGCGGCTGATGACGCCCTTGTTGCCGTGACGGCCGGCCATCTTGTCGCCCGGCTGCAGCTTGCGCTTCACCGCGACGAACACCTTGACCATCTTCATCACGCCCGGCGGCAGGTCGTCGCCACGACGGACTTTCTCGACCTTGTCCTCGAAGCGTGCATCCAGGGTCCGCTTCTGCGCCTCGTACTGCTCGTGCAGCGCCTCGACGATCTGGGCGTCCTGCTCTTCGGCAAGCGCCAGCTGCCACCACTGGCCGCGGCTCAGAGTCTCGAGCAGCTCCTCGGTGATCTCCGAGTTCGGCTTCACGCCACGCGGGCCCTTCACGGCGGTCTTGCCGAGGATCAGGTCACGCAGACGCGCGTAGATGTTGCGGTCGAGGATGGCGAGCTCGTCGTCCCGGTCACGGGCGAGGCGCTCGACCTCTTCACGCTCGATCTGCAGCGCACGTTCGTCCTTTTCGACGCCGTGACGGTTGAAGACGCGGACTTCGACCACGGTGCCGTAGTCGCCCGGCTTCACCCGCAGCGAGGTGTCGCGCACGTCGCTGGCCTTTTCACCGAAGATGGCGCGCAGAAGCTTTTCTTCCGGCGTCATCGGGCTTTCGCCCTTGGGGGTGATCTTGCCCACGAGGATGTCGCCCGGCTCCACGTCCGCACCGATATACACGATACCGGCTTCGTCGAGGTTGCGCAGGGCTTCCTCGCCGACGTTCGGAATGTCGCGGGTGATCTCTTCCGGCCCAAGCTTGGTGTCGCGCGCCGCCACTTCGAATTCCTCGATGTGGACGGAGGTGAACACGTCATCCTTGGCGATCCGCTCGGAGATCAGGATCGAGTCCTCGTAGTTGTAGCCGTTCCACGGCATGAAGGCGACGATGACGTTCTTGCCGAGCGCCAGTTCCCCCATGTCCGTCGACGGGCCGTCTGCAACCACTTCGCCCTTCTGAACCGTGTCGCCCACCTTAACCAGGGGTTTCTGGTTGATGCAGGTGTTCTGGTTCGAGCGCTGGAACTTGCGCATCCGGTAGATGTCGACCCCGGCGTCGCCGAGCTCGAGATCCTCGGTCGCGCGGATCACGATCCGCTGCGCGTCCACCTGGTCGACGATGCCGGCGCGGGTCGCCTGGATCGCAGCGCCGGAGTCGATGGCAACCTTGCCCTCGATGCCGGTGCCCACGAGCGGGGCTTCCGAGCGCAGCGTCGGCACGGCCTGGCGCTGCATGTTCGCGCCCATCAGTGCGCGGTTGGCGTCGTCGTTCTCGAGGAACGGGATGAGCGAGGCACCGACCGAGACCAGCTGCTTCGGCGAGACGTCGATCAGGTCGACGCTCTCGGCGGGCGCGAGCGTGTAGTCACCCGACTGGCGGGTGTTGACCATCTCGTTCACGAACATGCCGCCATCGTCGATGTTGGCGTTCGCCTGGGCGACGGTGTGGCGCATCTCCTCGGTGGCGGACATGTAGTGCACCTCGTCGGTGACCTGCTTGTCCTTCACCACCCGGTAAGGGGTCTCGATGAAGCCGTACTTGTTGACGCGGGCGAAGGTCGCCAGCGAGTTGATGAGACCGATGTTCGGGCCTTCCGGCGTCTCGATCGGGCACATACGGCCGTAGTGCGTCGGGTGAACGTCGCGCACCTCGAAGCCGGCACGCTCGCGGGTCAGACCGCCGGGCCCGAGGGCCGACAGGCGACGCTTGTGCGTCACTTCCGACAGCGGGTTGGTCTGGTCCATGAACTGCGACAGCTGCGACGAGCCGAAGAATTCGCGGACCGCAGCCGCCGCCGGCTTCGCGTTGATCAGGTCCTGCGGCATGACGGTGTCGATCTCGACCGACGACATGCGCTCCTTGATGGCGCGCTCCATGCGGAGCAGGCCGACGCGATACTGGTTTTCCATCAGCTCGCCGACGGAACGGACACGACGGTTGCCGAGGTGGTCGATGTCGTCCACTTCGCCACGGCCGTCGCGCAGCTCGACCAGCGCCTTGATGCACTTGACGATGTCGTCACGGTCCAGCGTCCGCTGGGTGTCGGGCTTCTCGAGCGCGAGACGCATGTTCATCTTCACCCGGCCGACGGCCGAGAGGTCGTAACGCTCGGAGTCGAAGAACAGGGTGTCGAACAGGGCCGAGGCAGCCTCCACGGTGGGCGGCTCGCCCGGACGCATGACGCGGTAGATGTCCATGAGCGCGCTGTTGCGGTCCATGTTCTTGTCCTGCGCCATGGTGTTCCGCATGTACGGACCCACGGAGATGTTGTCGATGTCGAGAACCGGGATGTCGGTGATGCCCGCGTCGACCAGTTCCTTGAGGGTGCCGCCGGTGACCTCGCCGTCCTTGTCGACGGTCCAGGTCAGCTCGTCGCCGGCTTCCACGTAGATGGCGCCGGTTTCCTCGTTGATGATGTCCTTCGCGACAAACTTGCCGACGATCTGCTCGAACGGCACCAGCAGGTTCTTCACCTGGCCTTCGTCGATGAGCTTCTTGACCGCGCGCGGCGTGATCTTCTTGGTCGCCTCGGCGATCACCTCGCCGGAGTCCGCGTCGACGAGGTCATAGGTCGGGCGTGTGCCGCGCACACGCTCGGGGAAGAACTTGGTCACCCAGCCTTCGCCACGGCGCAGCGTGTAGTCGACCGTGTTGTAGTAGGCGTCCATGATCGCTTCCTGGTCGAGACCAAGAGCGTAGAGGAGCGTGGTCACCGGCAGCTTCCGGCGACGGTCGATGCGCGCGAAGACGATGTCCTTGGCGTCGAATTCGAAATCGAGCCACGAGCCGCGGTAGGGGATGATGCGGCAGGCGAAGAGCAGCTTGCCCGAGCTGTGGGTCTTGCCTTTGTCGTGGTCGAAGAAGACGCCCGGAGACCGGTGCATCTGGGACACGATGACGCGCTCGGTGCCGTTCACGATGAACGTCCCGTTCGGAGTCATGAGCGGCATGTCGCCCATGAACACGTCCTGTTCCTTGATGTCCTTCACCGACTTGGCGCCGGTGTCCTCGTCGATGTCGAAGACGATGAGGCGCAGCGTGACCTTCAGCGGAGCGCTGTAGGTCATGTCGCGCTGCATGCACTCTTCGGTGTCGTACTTGGGCTTTTCGAGCTCGTAGGACACGAACTCGAGAACGGCGGTCTCGTTGAAGTCCTTGATCGGGAAAACCGACTGGAACACGCCCTTGATGCCCTCGCCATCCATGGGCTCGAGCTGGTCGCCGGATTTCAGGAAGAGTTCGTAGGAGCTTTTCTGAACCTCGATGAGGTTCGGCATCTCCAGAACCTCGCGAATTTTGCCGTAATACTTGCGGAGTCGTTTCTGGCCAAGGAAACTTTGCGCCATGAGGTTTGTCACCTTTTCAGCTTCTCACCGGACATGCGCGCTGTCGGGCACCAGCGGCACATCCATCCGAGACGACGGTTCCGATCCATTCCTGGCCCCTGTCCCACCAGAGGCCTCCCGATCCTTGGAACTCGCCTGAGAAAAGCCCTTGCAAAAAGGGCCTCTCTGAGACGGGTTCGGCTGGGCCCGGGAAAGCCCGGACCCAGCCTGAATTGCGATCACGTATGGTGCAAGCGCACCGGACGCGATTACTTGAGCTCGACTTCGGCGCCTGCTTCTTCGAGCTTCTTCTTGATCTCTTCGGCTTCGTCCTTTGCGACGCCCTCTTTGATCGCCTTGCCGCCGGCTTCCACCAGCTCCTTGGCTTCCTTGAGGCCGAGGCCGGTGATGCCGCGGACTTCCTTGATCACGTTGATCTTCTTGTCGCCTGCCGACTTGAGGATCACGTCGAATTCGGTCTGCTCCTCTGCGGCTTCGCCACCGGCGTCGCCTGCGGGGCCGGCCATCATGACAGCGCCGCCGGATGCGGGCTCGATGCCGTACTCGTCCTTGAGGATGGTTTTCAGTTCCTGGGCTTCGAGCAGCGTCAGACCGACGATTTGCTCTGCAAGTGCTTTAAGATCAGCCATTTTGCGTTTTCCGTATCTCTAGATGTGTTCCAACGTGTGGTTGTGCAACCCCACGAGTGTCTCTTGACTGCGCGTTACGCCGCTTCAGCCTTTTCCTCGATCGTGGAAAGGATGGAAGCGATGTTCGAAGCAGGTGCGCCAATCGCGCCGGCGATGTTCGATGCGGGTGCGCCGATGCAGCCGACGATCTGCGAGATGAGTTCATCACGCGACGGCATTTTCGACACGGCCTCGACACCGGCCCGGTCCAGGTGCTCACCGCCCATGGTCCCGCCAAGGATTTCAAACTTCTTGTTGTCCTTGGCGAAATCCTCGACCACCTTGGCTGCTGCCACGGGGTCTTCGGAGAAGGTGAGAACCGTCATGCCTTCAAGGAAGTCGGCGATGCTTGCGCTCGGCGTTCCTTCGAGGGCGATCTTGGCGAGCCTGTTCTTGGCGACGCGAACCTGGCTTTCGGCCGCGCTTGCGCGCGCCCGCAGGTCCGTCATCTCGGCAACCGTGAGACCCTCGTAGCGGGAAACCACCACGACGCCAGAGCTTTCGAAGATCTGGCCGAGTTCCTCGACCACTTTCTCTTTCTGGGCTCTATCCACAGTTTTACTCCAGTTGATGGAGGGGCGACCCCTCCGGCTCGTTATGACCGGGTCTCCCCGGCCGCAAAGGTCCGAAATCGGGTCGTCGCATCGCGTCGCCGGAACACGTAGAGTCCGGTACGTATGTCTCTTCCCGTCTCAGGCAGGAATTATTGGATTGCTCCAACCCACCGTCTCGGACGAATCGTCCGGACAGGAACGCGAAGCGCCATGCCGGACAGGAGGGCCTCTTAGGCTCCATGGCGAATTGATGCAAGCCCTTTTTCTGCACGATCACCCGCTGCGCCCTTCCGCCGCTTGACCGGCGGCCGGAACCGGCCTACCCGGAGCAGGCCGAAAAACGTCTGGCCGGTTCGGTTATCCCGGCCCCCGCTTCCACCGCAAGCGGGAGTTAGTCGATCCTCGAACCCGCGGCGCACCCTGCAATCAAGCCGGGGCTGCGCTGGATCCGAGGCTTCCCGGTCTTCCCCGCATCCCCGCGTACACCATACGGAGACCAACGGCATGAGACCGCCACCGACCCCACCCACGAAAATCACCGTCATTCTCGCTCAGGTGTTCATTTCCTGCATGATGGCCTTCCTGATGACCGGCACCTTCACCGCCCTGCCCTCGGGGTTCGCGCCCGGCTGGGTGGCGCAGTGGATGCTGCGATTTGCGACGGCCTGGCCCATCGCATTCGTGCTGTCCATGCTCGTCGGCCCAACCGCGTTCTGGATGGCACGGCACGTGCAACGACTTGCATCGACGGCACGATATTGAGCGCGCCCACCGATAAACGCAGAAAGGGCGGCCCCTCGGGACCGCCCTTTCCGAAATCACGTCGTTCCGAGGATCACTCGGCGGAAGCGGCCGCCACGTCGACGGTCACGCCCGGGCCCATGGTCGAGCTGAGCGAGATGCGCTTCATGTAGGTACCCTTGGCACCGGCCGGCTTGGCCTTGGACACCGCGCTGATGAAGGCACGGATGTTCTCGACCAGCTTCGCCTCGTCGAACGAGACCTTGCCGACACCGGCGTGGACCACACCGCCCTTTTCGGCGCGGAACTGGACCTGGCCACCCTTGGCGTCCTTGACGGCCTGGGCCACGTCCATCGTCACCGTGCCGACCTTGGGGTTCGGCATCAGGTTGCGCGGGCCGAGGATCTTGCCGAGACGGCCGACGACCGGCATCATGTCCGGGGTCGCGATGCAGCGATCGAACTCGATGGTGCCGCCCTGGATGGTCTCCATCAGGTCTTCGGCGCCGACGATGTCCGCGCCAGCGGCCTGGGCTTCTTCAGCCTTGGGACCACGTGCGAAGACGGCGACGCGGACGGTCTTGCCGGTGCCGTTCGGCAGGCCGATCACGCCACGGACCATCTGGTCGGCGTGACGGGTGTCGACGCCGAGGTTCATGGCGATCTCGACGGTCTCGTCGAATTTCGCGCTGGCGTTCGACTTGATCAGCGAGACGGCTTCTTCGACGGTCAGGTCTTCCTTGCCGGCGAAGGCTTCGCGGACGGCGCGGGTGCGTTTTCCGAGCTTTGCCATTACTTCACCTCGATGCCCATGGACTTGGCGGAGCCAAGGATGATCTGCATTGCCGACTCGATATCGTTGGCCGAGAGGTCCTTCATCTTGGCCTCTGCGATCTCGCGCACCTGCTTGGTGGTGACGGTAGCGACGGTCTCACGGCCCGGGTTCTCGGCACCGCGGGGACGGTTGCGCTTGCCCACGGGCTTCATGCCGGCAGCCTTCTTCAGGTAGTAAGACGCGGGCGGCGTCTTGATGTCCATCGTGAAGGACTTGTCCTGATAGTAGGTGATCTCGGTCGGGCACGGAGCGCCGGGCTCCATTTCCTGCGTCTTGGCGTTGAACGCCTTGCAGAATTCCATGATGTTGATGCCGCGCTGACCCAGGGCGGGGCCCACGGGCGGCGACGGGTTGGCTTTGCCTGCAGGGATCTGCAGCTTCATCTTGCCGGCAAGCTTCTTGGCCATCGGCTGTCTCCTTTTTCAACACCCCTCGGACGCGTCCTCGGGGCCGGTTCAGGCGGGTTGCCCCGCCCATGTTGCGTGGTCAGACCGGTCATCGCGATGACCCTGCCTCCCACGTGTGCGCGGCGCTTCGGCCGCAGGACGGGTCGGACCCGCCCCTCGCCTCAGGCCTCCTTCGAGACCTGGGTGAATTCCAGCTCGACCGGGGTTTCCCGGCCGAAGATCGACACCGACACACGCAGGCGCTGGTTGTCGTCGTCGACACCCTCGACCATGCCGTCGAAGCCCTCGAAGGGACCATCGTTGACCTTGACCTTCTCGCCCACCTCGAAGTGGATGAGCGTGCGCGGCGCCTCTTCGTTCTCCTGAACGCGGCCGAGGATCGCCTCGACCTCGGCGTCACGCATCGGCATCGGCCGGCCCTGCGGCCCGAGGAAGCCGGTCACGCGGTTGATGGAGTTGACCAGGTGATACCCCCGGTCCGACATCTCCATGTGAACCAGCACGTAGCCCGGCATGAAGCGGCGCTCGGAGGTCACCTTCTTGCCGCGACGCACCTCGATGACCTCTTCGGTCGGAACGAGAACCTCGTCGATCTGGTCCTCCAGCCCCTGCTCTTCGACAGATTGCCGGATCTGCTCCGCGATCTTCTTCTCGAAGTTCGACAGAACGCTGACCGAGTACCACCGCTTCGCCATCTGGCCCCTCTTCAAACCGTTCGCCGGCCTTGGCCGGTCATTTCCTGTTTCGTGCGACGCCTTCGCGCCGCTTCGAAACATCACATGCCCCAAACGAAAACCGGCGTGCAACTCGAATCGCTGCACGCCCGCCTGAGGAAAGTCTGAACGTCCCCTACCCCTCTGCCCTGTTCATTTCAAGGGGCAGAGGCGCCGTGACGCCCGGGTTCAGCCGAAGAACGACAGCAGGCCCTGCAGGCCGCTCCGGATCAGGATGTCGACCAGCGCGAAGAACACTGCCGTGAGGGCCGCCATGATGAAGACGGTGATCGTCGTGAGGATGACCTCGCGGCGCGTCGGCCAGACGATCTTGGAGACCTCGGCGCGGGTCTGCTGAATGAACTGAATGGGATTGGCCATTTCGGCTCGCTTTCCGTTTCGTGCGGGTTTCGGGGGCGTATACGCAGATCGTGCAGCGCTGGCAAGCCTTCCGCGGCGCGCCCGAAAACTCCGGCAGCATCACGAACAGGTCACGCCTGCTCGCGCCGTCGCGCGTTTGGATCACGAAAAACTGAGCATTCGGCATGATTTTCATGGCAACCAATCGTGGCGCTCGGCGTTCACGCGCACGTTTTCATTTTTCCGAGCCATGACAATCACTTCGTGGTGTTTTTCCTGCAATCCCAGACGGGAACCACGCCGCGCTTTCGGGTGTTGTGTGGCCAGAAGCGCAGGGCAGCACCGCCCTGCACAGTTCTGAGTTAAAGATCGAAGAAAGGATTATCTTCATGAAACGCTTCCTTACCATTACCGCCCTGTCGACCGTTCTTGCAACCGGTGCGATCGCGGCGACCGAAGCCGAGAAGAACGCAATCACCACCTACTACCCGGAAGCGAATTTCGAAACGCTGACCGAGGACCAGGTCTCCGAGATGTTTGCCATCGCCAACGGCGGCATGAGCGACAACGACAAGGCCGAGCGCATCGAGACGATCGCGAACGAGGATGCCACCGACGTTGAAACCACCGCGACCACCGGCGACGTCGACCTGACGGCCTACGTGCCGGCATGGCGCCTGGCCGAGATGAGCGACGCCGAGATCGCGCAGCTCACCGCGCTCGTGACCGAAGGCGGTGACATGGACGACCTGCGTGTGCAACTCGTGGAGAGCATGAGCGACCTCCAGCCGCAACTGACCGACGCTGAAGTCAACGCTGTTCAGGACCTTGTCCCCGAGGCGGACCTGACCGTGCTGACCGGTGAGCAGGTTGAGCAGATCCGTGCCGCGCTCTACGGCTACCAGGACGACGCAGAGCAGAAATCGCGCATCGAGATGGTGCTCTCGTAAGCTCCGTGACATGCGATGAGAAAGGGCCGCGCTTTTGCGCGGTCCTTTTTTTGTGCGTGAAGGAAACGCACAAAAAGTATCCGCCACCGAGACGAACCGCTTTATTCTCAATTTTACGGAAATTGGCAGGGGCAGCAGGGTTCGAACCCGCGACCTACGGTTTTGGAGACCGTCGCTCTACCAGCTGAGCTATACCCCTAGGGCCGAGGCCTCGTTTAAGGAAGGCCGGACGGCAATGCAAGCAGGAAAACCGGATCAGATCCACCGCAGGCGGCGAAGAATTGCGAGCTGAACGACAACGACCGCACATAGCGCGCCAACGAAGATCCAGAACGCGGAGGGATCGCTCGCTCCGGGCATTCCGGCGAGGTTGATTCCGAACAACCCCGTCAGGAAACCCAGCGGCAGGAACAGCGCCGAGAGTACCGAAAGCATGTACATGTTCCTGTTGAGTCGCTCCGACAGCTGACCGGCCAGTTCATCGCGGACGAGCGCCATGCGTTCGCGCATCGCATCCGCATCTTCGACCACGCGCTCGAGCGCATCCAGTTCTTCCGCAAGGTGCCGCAGGTCGTCTTCCTCGAGCCAGCGGGGATGTGCCGCCTGCAACATCCGCATGGCGTCGCGCTGCGGCTGCAGGTAGCGGCGCAGAATGATGGCGGTGCGCCGCACCTCGACGAGACGCCCACGCACCTCGTCGCCTACCCTGCCATCGAGCACGCTCTCCTCCATTTCGTCCGCTTCATCGTCGAGCTCGGTCCAGAAGTTCTCGATCCTCTGTGTCAGCCGTTCGACAAGCTCCACGAGAAATTCCGCACAGTCGCGTGGCCCCTGCGCGCAAGACAACTGCTCGGCGATCTGCTCCACTGCGCGTACCGGACGCCGTGACAGGCTGACGATGCGGTTCGGATCGATCCAGAGGCGGACCGAGATCATGTCCTCGGGGTCCTCTCCATCGACCGTGTTGATCCCCCGGAGGATGACGATCAGCCCCTCGCCCACACGCGTGACGCGGGGCCGCGTCTCCTCCGCAACGAGGGCGTCGATGATCGTTGGATCGAGATAGGACAGGTTCTCGATGATCCAGGTCGGCGTGTCGGGGTGCTGCGCCCTCAGATGAACCCAGGCCAGGGTTTCACTGCGCAAGAGCGCCGGAGCTTCCGCCGCGTTCAGCATCTTGCCGTGGTCCGGCCCGTCGAGCGTGTAGGCCATCTGAATGAGGTCGTCAGGAAGGGGTACGAGCGTTGTCATGTCGCAAGAATAGCCTCCGCCGTGCGCCCGGCAAGGCGCCCGATCGAAGGGCGCCGGGCCGCATTTTGAACCTGTGCAAAAAAGCACAAAAGGTCTGAACTAACCACAAACACACAAAATTGGCGCACAGCTCACGCAGCGCTCTCATTTGCGTGATCCATCGCCTCGGAAAATCGCATGTTTGCGGCGCATTTCAGGTCAGTGAAGCAGCTTTAGAAGCCACTCCGTCACTTTCAAGTTCACATATCCGACACGCACCGTGAGCCGTCCCGTGATTTGCTAAATCGCTGTCGGGTAACGATATCTCGCTTGTCCAGACGACACGGACACACTGATAACCGCGCCGCTGGCGCGACATGACATCGAAAAGGAAATGACCATGAAACGCTTTGTTGTTCTTACCGCCGCCGCCCTGACCGCTGCTTCCGCAATCGTCGGTACCGCTTCGGCACAGACCGCCAACACCGGTGACTACGCACGTTCCGCGCTCGAGCGCATCGCTCCGAACGCAAACATCGCCGCCCTGAGCAATGCCGAAGCCGTCGCCGTGTACCAGGTCGTGCAGACCGAGAACGGTGCAGCCAACGCCAAGGCACGCGCTCAGGCAATGATCGCGAACTACGCACAGTAAGGCAAGGTTCCAGAAGAAGAGCCCCTCACCGGGCTCTCTTCCGGTCCCCGAGGGGATACGGAACGAACCACAGGGGCGCCGTTCAGGCGCCCCTCAAAGTTTGCGGACAGGCCCCGCGCGCAACGCGGCGACGTCGACAAAAAGAAAGAGCGGGCCCCGGGGCCCGCTCTTCTTGTCTGTAAGCTCTGGCAAGTGTCGGGCAGCTCGCGCCACCCGTCACCGCAAGCGCATCACTCGAGGATTTTCGAGACGACGCCGGAGCCG
>NZ_RAPJ01000067.1:0-21479 GCF_003703915.1 Salipiger sp. D13 | reverse complement strand
GTCGAGCGGATCGAACGCAAACTCGATGACAACGAGCAGGCCCAGAAGCGCCTTCAGCGCGAACAGGACGGAAGCGAGGTCAAATCCGTCCAGTTGGAGACCCTGATCGGTATCGGCCAGAGCCTGATCGAGCGCCGCGACAGCATGGAGACCTTCCGCGACACTGCCGCCGACCTCTTCCTGCGCAGCACCGGCAAGCCCTGGTCGCCGCGCTCCGGTTCACGGGTCAACCATCGCCAGATGACCTCGGCCATGATCGACAGCCGCGACTTCCTCGCGGCCAAGCGCAGGGTCGACAATGAGGTGCTCTTGCCCGCAGGGCCGAAGATTGCCTTCTCGGGCGGGGACACCACTGATCACCGGCTGATCTGGGACAGGCTCGATCAGGTTCATGCCAAGCACCCCGATATGGTCCTTCTGCACGGTGGAACGCCGAAAGGTGCCGAACGCATCGCGGCCACCTGGGCCGACAATCGCAAGGTGCCGCAGGTCGCTTTCAAACCGGACTGGGCGAAACACGCCAAGGCTGCGCCGTTCAAGCGCAACGACCGGATGCTCGACTCGATGCCGATCGGGGTCATCGTCTTCCCCGGCACCGGCATTCAGGAAAACCTCGCCGACAAGGCCCGCAAGATGGGCATCCCGGTCTACCGACTCGCAAAGGGCAGCGCGTGAGCGCTGCACCGATTCAAAATGGCCGCGCAGCTTCCTGCATACGTTACGGTGGGCGGTGAGCCGACATTCTCTGCCTGTGCGAACATGCCCTTGTCAGGACATGGAAGCGGACATTCCGCCAGGATCACCCCGCCCGGCCCGGCGCGACGTGCACGGAGGACGGCGTCCGGACATTCTCTGCGGGCGCGAACGAAAAAGCCCGTGCGCAGAAAGCCGACATTCAGAGGAGGCCGAACTCTGACACTTTACTGCACAGATTATCGCCATGCTTCAGTGTCCCAAGGAGGCTACAGTCGCCGAGATGGTCGAGGCCACCGTATGCTTGACCCCTACCGCCCACGGTTCGATCTCAGGTGACCTGAAGACGAAGCTGGGCCTGCACATCGCCGCCGAGAAGGTCGAGAGCAGTTCCACTCATAGAAGCTGGTCCGGTCCAGCCCCCGCTGACGACAGGCCTCGGCGACGTTGCCAAGCTCCTTCGCCAGTTCCAGCACGCTCAGGCGGCTCTGCGCCAGCTTCGTGTCCGCGTCCCGTTTCTGCGGCGTCGCAGCGGTCGATGTGCGTCCCATGATCGAACCCTCCTATCCATGAATAGCACGGAAAGAAGGTTAAGTGGACACGTCATCCGTTCTTTCTCCACTGGCTCAAAGCTCGCCTTGAAGAGACCAACTGATACGACCGTTACTTCTGGCAATTTTTTGCCAGAAGTAACATGCTTCCTGAAGGGGAAGGCAAGAGGCAAGTAGTCCGATGACAGTGAAGATTGCAGTGCCTCGGATCGGAGGGAGGGCTGAGTTCGCTGTACGTCGAGCAGCTCTCTGAGCCGGAGGCTGGCCCGCCAGGAAGAAATCAGTGTCAGCCAAGGGTATGTAGCGCAGTTACCCGCAATTTCGATTGCCCGCTTTCCTCCCCTCAGTTAGCGTCATCGAGAGCACAGAAAATGGGTCCGCATAGTTTGCGGGTCCACCGATCTGGCCCGGAGGTGATTTTTGGAGAGCGACCGGTCGGAACTTCGCTGGGGTGTCGAGAAGCGCCTCGAGTTCATAGAGTTCCGCCTGTTCTGGGAGGGACATGTGAACCGCAGCGATCTGATGGACCAGTTCGGGGTATCGGTGAACCAGGCGTCCACCGACCTGAACCGCTACATCGGCTTCGCGCCGGACAACATGGTCTACGACAAGAGTGCGCGAACCTATGTACGCGGCTCCGAGTTCAAGCCGCAGTTCCTCGAGCCCGACGCGAGCCGCTACCTTGCACAACTCCGATCAGTCGCTGACGGGCTCCTCGACCGCGAGGACGCTTGGATCGCCAACCTCCCGCCCTACGCGGCCGCCCCTACGCCAGTTCGTGGGGTCAATCCGGCGACGCTTCGTTCGGTCGTTGGCGCAATCCGTCGGTCCGAGGCGATCGAGGTAAAGTACCAGTCCCTGTCCAGCCCCGAGCCGCGCTGGCGCTGGATCGCCCCCCATGCCATCGCGTTTGACGGTTTCCGCTGGCACACTCGGGCGTTCTGCCAAACCGACGATTGCTTCAAGGGCTTCCTGTTGTCTCGAATGCTTGAGGTTCGAGGCTCGGGCGAAAGCGACAAATCGGCCGGCGACGATCACGACTGGCTTGCCGAGGTCACGCTGGAGGTTGGGCCACACCCCGATCTCTCGGAAACACAAGCGAAGGTTATTGCCCTCGATTATGGCATGCGCGGCGGCAAGGCGAAGATCAAGGTGAGACGTGCGCTCCTCTACTATGCGCTCAAACGCCTCGGTCTAGATACCGCCCTCGAAGCGCGCGCGCCCCAGGACCAGCAGATCGTGCTGATCAATCGCGACGAGATTTTCAGTGGCATTCGAGCAGCTGGCGCTCCGGAGGGTTCGAAATGAAGCCTTTTTCGGACATCGCGTCCAGTTGCCAGAAGCCAGCAAGTTCATTTGAGGAGAGCCAGATTGGGTAAACAAGCGGCATTCAAGACCAACCCGGTCAGCTTGGAGGAGCTTCTCCGTCAGTGTGGGAACGGCAAAATTCAGTTGCCGGATTTCCAGCGCAGCTGGGTGTGGGACGAGGAACGGATCAAGGGGCTGATCGCCTCGATCTCGCAGGCGTTTCCGGTCGGCGCCTTGATGACGCTCGAGGTGAAGCCTGGTGCGGCTGATACCTTCGCACGCCGACCAATCCAGGGGGCGGATGCCGCAGTTGGCGACGACGCACCGGATCAGCTCTTGCTGGATGGCCAGCAGCGCATGACCTCGCTTTATCAGACCTGCTTGCGCCGCGAGGTGGTGCAAACGGTCACGCCTCGCCTCAAGCTCGTGAAGCGCTGGTTTTACATCGACATTCGAAAAGCAATGAACCCGGCCGAGGACCGCGAAAACGCCATTGTCTCAGTACCGGAGGATCGGCGGATCAAGTCGGACTTCGACCGGAAGATCGACCTCGATCTCTCCACGCCGGAACTCGAATACCAAAACCTCATGTTCCCGCTGAACCAGGTTTTTGACTGGGACGAATGGCAAGACGGCTTCAACGAATACTGGCTGGAAAACGACCCGGAGACACGCAAGCTCTTCAAGCCGTTCAAGGATGAGGTCCTTCAGAACTTCAAGGCCTACCAGCTGCCCGTAATCGCATTGAGCCCCGACACCTCCCACGAGGCCGTCTGTCTGGTCTTTGAGAAGGTGAATACCGGCGGCAAGCCGCTCGACGCATTCGAGCTTGTGACAGCGATGTATGCAGCCCGCGGCCATCGCCTGCGGGACGACTGGCTCGGCGCCGACGGCCAGCCGGGGCTGCAGACCCGGCTTCAGCTCTTTGGGCGGGCGGCCGAACAGAAGTTTGGCGTGCTGGAGAAGGTCGCTGCCACCGACGTGCTGCAGGCCATCGCCCTCCTGCATGGGGTCGAGACCCGTGCGGCCGAAATCGCCGCCGGGAGCAAAGAGACGGAGCTGTCCGCAGTCCGGGCCACGCGTCAGTCGCTCCTAGACCTGCCGCTGGAGGCGTATCTGAAACACCGTGCTGCGGTCGAAGAAGGGTTCAAGACTGCGGCAAAGTTCCTCCGGCAGAACCACATCTATCGGGTCATCGATCTGCCCTATCAGGGCCAGCTTGTCCCCTTTGCCGCGATCCTCGCCATCATCGGGCCGAGGTTCGACCACGCTGCAGTGAAAGACCAGCTCGCCCGCTGGTTCTGGTGCGGCATTTTTGGCGAACTCTATGGCTCGGCCATCGAGTCCCGATTTGCCAAGGACGTGCTCGAGGTGCCCGCATGGCTGGACGGTGGCCCCGAACCCAGCACGATCACCGATGGCCGTTTCCGACCGGAACGCCTGCGCACCCTGCGCACCCGCCTGTCGGCCGCCTACAAGGGTATCCACGCCCTTCTGATGGCCGAAGGCGCGAGAGATCTTCGCTCCGGCCAGCACTTCAAGGACACGGTATTCTTTGACGAGTACGTCGATATCCACCACATCTTCCCGCAGGACTGGTGCAAGAAGCAGAAAATCGAGCCGAAGGTCTTTGACACCGTCGTCAACAAGACGCCGCTCAGCTACAAGACCAACCGCATTCTTGGCGGCGTAGCTCCATCGGTCTACCTGGAACGACTGGAAACAGGCGGAAAGGACAACCCGCCGATCGCCCGCGAAGCGCTTGATGATTATCTGGCGTCTCACGGACTGGATCCATCCTTGCTGAGGGCGGATGACTTCGAGGGATTCATGGCGGATCGGGAGACGCGGCTCCTTGCCATGATTTCAAAGGCAACCGGGCATGCGATCGTCAGGGCAGATTCCGTGCCGGAGGAAGGCGAGGACGTTCTCCAGGACGACGAAGGCTTCGATGTTCCAAGCCCGGACACCGAGGAGGCCGCCTGAATGAAAGCGTTTGAGTTCGACCATCAATTGATCCGTGCTTACGAGCACTTTTCGCGTTCATTCAGCGCAATTCGGGCACCCGACCTGAAATCCGAGATCGATGCCCAGTACGACGCCGGAAAATTCTGGCCGGATGCCCTCTTGTCTCTAAACCCACGCTTCATGGCGGGGCCGACGGTCGATGAACTTGTCGCCACGGGTGATCTCGACGACGGCACGGGCAAGGTTTTCCGGTTTGGCACCACGCCTCTTCGCTTTCACCGGCACCAAGCCGAGGCGATCGCGAAGGCGAAGCAAGGAAAGAGTTATGTCGTCACAACCGGTACGGGTTCGGGGAAATCCCTTTGCTTCTTCGTGCCGGTTGTCGACTCGATCATCCGAGCGCGGCGCGCAGGAAAGCCGCGTCGCACGACGGCAATCATCGTTTACCCCATGAACGCACTGGCAAACAGCCAGATGAAGGAGATCGACAAGTTCATCGCTGGTTCCGGTTTGCCCGATGAGCTCAAGCCGGTGGTCAAACGTTACACCGGTCAGGAAAGCCGTGAAGGGCGGGAGCGCATCGCTGCCAATCCGCCCGACATTCTCCTGACTAACTACATGATGGCAGAATTGCTTCTGACGCGTCAGGACGACCTGGACTCGAAGGTCGTCTCGAACGCGTCCGGTCTCGAGTTCATCATTCTCGACGAACTCCATACCTATCGCGGGCGCCAAGGTGCCGATGTCGCGGTCCTCGTTCGACGCCTGCGGGACAGGTGCTCGCCGGACAAGGAGCCAATCTGCATTGGGACCTCGGCAACGATGGCCTCCGAGGGATCGGACGAGAGCCGCGCACTTGCTGTCGCGAAGGTAGCGTCTCGTCTGTTTGGCACCGACATTGGCCCGGACGCGGTCATCGACGAGTCCTTGCAGCGCGCGACCGATGACGCCCTGAAGACCGAGCACGTCCTTGGCGCTTTGAAGACGGCCCTGACGCAGCCTTTGCCGGACGCACTCGATGACGAAACCCTAGAGCGCCATCCGCTCTCGGTTTGGGCCGAACTCGAACTCGGATTGGACGATGGGCTTGAGCTTCGCAGGAAGAAGCCGATCCCTTTTGAAGAAGCCGTTGAAAAGCTTTCTCTGGCCAGTGCGGTCGATGCAGAAACCTGCCGAGACTATCTCGAAAAATTCCTGACCCGGGTAAGCCTGCCGGAGATTGAGCGCGGCGGCATGAAGGACGGAGCCTTTCTCGCTTTCAAACTCCACCGGTTCATCTCCGGTGCCGGTGAAGTCTTTACGACGCTCACGGCCAGGCCGCGTCGGATCCTCCTTGAAGGGCAGCTCGAGGACCCCGAAGCCCCTGGAAACCGCCTCTACCCCACGCGGTTCTGCCGAAACTGTGGCCAAGAATACCATGTCGTGACCAAGGTCGACGATGATGGGAGCTTGCGCTTTCTGCCTCGAAGCATCGACGACACGCCGCTCGACACTGAAGAAGACGAGGTCGCGGGGTATCTCTGTCCGGTGACGCCCGGCGATACTGACTTCCAGTTCACAGGCGAGCTTGAGGGTTACCCCGAAAGCTGGCGAGAAGAGAAAAACGGCATTGAACGGCTGAGAGGGTATCGCAAGAAGCGTATGCCGGTGTCCTACGTCGTCGGTGCTGATGGTCGCCACGGAGCGGGCGGAAACGATTTCTGGTTCATCCCGGGAAAGTTCGCGTTCTGCCTGTGCTGCCATGACGAACCGACGCAGGGGATGCGTGAGCGCAGCAAGTTGGCGGGTCTGTCCGGCGAAGGGCGAAGCTCGGCAACAACCTTGCTGGTCGCCAGCGCCCTGGAGTGGATGAACAAACCTGGCAGCGGCGTACCCGAGACGAAGCGGAAGCTTTTGGGGTTCACGGATAACCGTCAGGATGCAGCCCTGCAGTCTGGCCATTTCAATGACTTCCTGTTCGTAAGCCTGTTGCGCGGAGCCATCCTTCGCGCGGTCATTGCTGCTGGCTCAGGTGGGCTCGCAGAAGATGAGTTCGGCCTGCAGGTGGTGAAGGCGCTCGGCTTTACTGCCGCCAACAAAGAGGCGCGCCAGCATTGGCTGCTGGATTCGAATGCTGGTGCCATCATTCGCGAAGACGCCCAGCGATCGCTCGCGAAGGTACTCGCCCACCGTGTCTGGACGGACCTGCGTCGCGGTTGGCGCTTCACCAACCCCAGCTTGTCTGTCCTGAACCTGATCGACGTGAACTTCCTCGGCCTCGAGGAAATCTCTGAAGATCGCGAGCGCTTCATGGCCATCCATCCAGCGCTGGGAGACCTCAGCCTCGAACAGCGGCAGGCAATTCTAAAGGCGATTTTGTCCGCGATGCTTGAGGGCCTGGCTGTTCAGACCGAAGCCTTGGACCTGACTGTCCTCGACGGCGTGGCCCAGAAATCCCGAATGCTGCTTCAGGCACCTTGGGCCATTGACCAAAAGGAAAATCCGCGAGCGCGGTCCTCGCTTGTCCTGCGCGCGGGCAGCAAAAATGTCGTCACGCTGCGTGAAGAACAAACGCTTCTTCGGGCAGGTCCCAATTCGCGGATCGCACGGCTCGTGAACCGGAAGTCGGTTCTAGGCATGAAGCTGAACAAGGATGAGTACTACGAGTTCATGGAAGGGATGCTTGTCTTCCTGAGCGAGGAAGGGCTGCTGGTGCCTGTTGAACTCGATAGCGATGTGACGGGCTGGCGCCTGTCACCATCTGCGGTTCGGCTTGTGCCTGGACCGGCTCTCGATGATGAAACCCACTGCGGCAACCGATATTTCCACGACCTTTACACCGCGATTGCCAGTGACCTTGGCGACGGGCGTAGTTCCTACTGGGGGCTGGAGGGACGCGAGCACACGGCTCAGGTTTCGCAAAAGCAGAGAGAATGGCGTGAATGGCGGTTCCGTTTCGAGCAGGACGACATGGACCATCTCGCGACCTCGGAGTACCGAACAGAAATTCGGGCGACCGGCGAGTCAGACCGGTTCCTGCCAGCGCTGTTCTGCTCTCCGACTATGGAACTCGGCGTTGATATTTCCGCCTTGAACGCGGTCTACCTCCGCAACGTACCTCCTACACCGGCGAATTACGCGCAGCGCGCTGGCCGTGCCGGTCGCTCGGGCCAGGCCGCGGTTGTCGTGACATACTGCGCCTCGGGATCACCGCATGATCAGTATTTCTTTGAACGGCGCAACGATATGGTGGCCGGTGTCGTGCGGCCGCCAGCACTCGACATCACGAATGAAGAGCTGGTCCGATCGCACCTGCACGCGGTGTGGCTGGCGGAAGCGAAACTGGCGCTTTCTCCCGACATCCCAGAGATTCTGGACCTTCACGGGGACAAATTCCCGCTGAAAGAAGACGTTCTGGAGGTCATCTCGAAACCCGCTCTGGTCTCGCAGGCACGGGGACCGATGGCGCGTGTCTTGAAGCAGATTCTGGCGTCCGACGGAGGGCAAACCCCGATCTGGATGGACGATCCAGACGAGTTCGTTCTTCACACGGCCATGAATGCCCCAAAGGAGTTTGACCGCGCCTTCGACCGTTGGCGGGAGCTTTATAGCTCTGCCAGGACGCAATTGGCTGAGGCCAACAAGCGTTCGGAGATTACGGGGCTATCGGGAGCCGACCGGCGCAAGATCAAGGCTGCGCAAATGCAGGCCCAGGATCAGATCGCCATCCTCGAACAAGGCAAAGCCTCGAATGGGTCCGATTTCTATTCGTATCGGTATCTGGCGACTGAGGGCTTCCTGCCCGGGTACAACTTCCCGCGCCTGCCGCTCTACGCGTTTGTACCAAGCGAAGGCAAGACGGGGTCATTCCTTTCCAGAGCCCGCTTCCTCGCCATTTCCGAATTCGGCCCGCGCAGTCTGATCTATCATGAGGGCCGCGCCTACCGGGTCATGAAAGCCAAATTGCCGCCCGAGGTGCGTCAGGGCGACGGGTCGGAGTTGGCGACCAAGGATATCTACATCTGCTCCAACTGTGGTGCATCGCATGAGGGCGAGGTCGAGCGTTGCCATGGGTGCAACAACCATATGGCGGGTGAGGTCCCCATTAAGAAGACCCTGCGCATCGACAACGTCGAGGCCGCCCCGACTGAGCGCATCACGGCGAACGATGAAGAGCGCGTTCGGCAGGGCTTTGACATCCAGACCGTCTTCTCCTGGCCGAAGAAGGATGGGCAGGTCCAAGTGACCAACGCCAAATTCGTCTGTGGCGAGACCTCCCTCTTGGCCCTGCAATACGCCAATAGCGCAGAAATCAGCCGACTGAACAAGGGCTTGAAGCGCCGAAAGGACCAGACGGTTTTCGGTTTCCACATCGATCCGAGGTCCGGATACTGGGCGAAATCCGACGACGAGGACAGCGACACGGACGTTCCGCCGGACGTGGTCAAGCCGGTTCGCATTGTTCCGATTGTCCGCGACAGAAAGAATGCCCTGCTGTTCCGCTTCGAAAAGCCGGAGCAGTATGAGCCCGAGACAATCGCGACGGTTCAGCATGCGTTGCTGCGCGGAATCGAGGTGGTTTTCCAATTGGAAGAAGGCGAAATCCTCGGTGAACCGCTGCCCGCGAGGGACAACCGTCGCGCAATCCTTGCCTACGAGGCAACGGAAGGCGGCGCCGGCGTGCTCACGCGCCTGATTGATGAAGGAAAGGCAATCAACGAGGTGGCGAAGACCGCACTGGGTTTGATGCACTTCGAGAATGTCGATGCTGCGATTGCGGCGGGTGATGCGGATCTGTTGCAGGAGAAGAAAGACGGAAGCTGTGTTCGCGGCTGCTACCGTTGCCTGCTGTCCTATTTCAACCAACCGGACCATGAACTGATCGACCGCTCGAGCTCGGAAGTGACGCAATTCCTGATCGATCTTGCACGCGGCACGATTTCCCGTGCTGCGAAGCCGACCGCTGGAACGGTGGCATCACCATGGATTGAGGCATTCAGCGCCGCGGGCATCCCCCAAATTGATACGATGCCCGCGAGCTTTGGTGGACGCGAATTCGAGTTTGTTTGGCGCGCATTCGCGGTTGCCGCGACGACCGCTGACCTGACAGCGGAAGCTGAGGCAGACGCGATGAACAAGGGCTGGGTCGTTTTTGGATTGCCTTCGGCGCCGTCGGAAGGACTGCCGGATGGCTTCATGAAGAATTTTGAAGGTTGATATGACTGTGAATTTTACTCCTGGAGATCTTGTCAGAGCGCGCGGCCGTGAATGGGTTGCCTTGCCGACATCCGGCGAGGGCCTGCTCGCCCTGCGCCCCCTCTCGGGCAATGAAAACGACATCGTGGTTCTTGCCCCGGATCTCGAGCTTACACCGGTCGAAGCCGCTCGTTTCGACCTGCCTGACGATGCGCGCACTACCGTGCAGTCCAAGGCTGCCCTTCTTGCCGACGCGTTGCGACTGACTCTCCGCCGAGGGGCAGGTCCCTTCCGATCCGCCGCACAGCTCGCGTTCGAACCTCGGACGTACCAGCTGGTCCCGCTTCTCATGGCCCTTCGGCTTCAGGTCCCGCGGCTGTTGATTGCCGACGACGTTGGCATCGGCAAGACCATCGAAGCGGGTCTGATCCTCCGAGAGCTGATGGATCGCGGAGAAGTCGATGCGTTTTCGGTGCTCTGCCCTCCGCACCTCGTGGACCAGTGGATCACCGAATTGAAGGATCGCTTCGGGATCGATGCTGTTGCCGTCACCTCCGGGACTGCCGCACGTTTGGAGCGCAACCTCCCATTGGCGCAAACCCTTTTCGATGCCTATCCCTTCACGGTGGTCAGCCTTGACTATATCAAAGCCGAGAAACGCCGGGATGGGTTCGCCAGGGCCTGCCCGGATTTCGTTATCGTAGACGAAGCACACGCCTGCGTCGGGACGCACAAAGGAAAGCAGCAGCGTTTTGACCTGCTCCAAGGCCTTGCACGCGACCCTGAGCGTCGGTTGATCCTGCTGACAGCCACGCCGCACTCCGGGGACGAGGATGCGTTCGCTCGGCTACTGTCGCTGATCGACAAGGAATTCGGGACCGTCAACTTCGACAACCAGAAATACCGCGAGCGCCTTGTCAGGCACTTTGTTCAGCGGCGGCGCGTCGACCTGGTCGAGGGCGACTGGGATGAGAACCGCTCGTTCCCCAAGCACGAGACGACCGAATACTCGTATCGCCTGAACGACGAGCATCTGGCCTTCCAAGAGGCCGTGCTTGATTACTGCTTCTCGGTCGTGTCTCGGGCTGGAGACGCGCAGAAGGATCGCCGGCTTGCCTTCTGGGGCACTCTGGCGCTGATGCGCTGTGTCGGATCGTCACCCGCAGCCGCCATGAGCGCGTTGCGAAACCGGGCTTCCAATGAAGACGAGCGCCTCGAGCCGCAGATCTACGACGAAGATGGTGATGATGAAGACGCCGTGGACATCGAGCCAAACACCGTCTTCTCAAATGATCCCGCTCTCCAAGGGCTTCTCGACAAGGCCAGCGAACTTCTGACGGCCGAAGATCCCAAACTGAACGCCCTCATCAAGGCCCTCAAACCCTTGATCAAAGATGGTGCCAATCCCGTCGTCTTCTGCCGCTACCTCGCCACTGCCGAACATGTGAAGGAAAGGCTTCGTAAGGCCTTCACCAAGCTGAATGTACAAGCCGTGACAGGTGAACTGACGCCGGACGAACGTCGCGATCGCGTTGCCGAAATGGCGGCGGAAGAAGGTTCCACCAAAGATCAGCGCATCCTTGTCGCCACGGACTGCCTGTCGGAAGGGATCAACCTTCAACAGCTGTTCGACACCGTGATCCACTACGACCTTTCCTGGAACCCGACGCGCCATCAACAGCGCGAAGGTCGCGTGGATCGTTTCGGACAACCCGCCGAACTCGTTCGCTCGATCATGATGTTTTCGCCCGACAGCGCCATCGACGGCGCCGTGTTGGACGTCATTCTCCGCAAGGCAGAAGAAATCCGTAAGGCGACGGGCGTGACTGTGCCTCTGCCCGAGGAGCGGGGACCGGTCACCGATGCGCTGATGGCGGCAATGATGCTCCGCCGTGGTGGTGGCAGTCACAAGCAGCTGACGTTGGACCTGCAACTCGGCGACGGTATCCAGGTGATGGAGACCCGCTGGCGCGACGCAAGCGAGAATGAAAAACGGTCACGTGCCCGGTTTGCACAAAATGCCATGAAGCCGATTGAAGTCGCTCCTGAATGGGACAAGGTGAAGACCCTCCTTGGATCGCCAGCGGAAACGCTCGAATTTCTCGAGCGCGCGATGTCTCGGTTTGGGGTGCCCCTCGAGAAAAAGAAGTCGCTGCAGTTCGCTCACGTGCATGCCCTTCAGGATAGCCTCAAGGAAAAGCTGGAGCAGCGTGGGCTGAAGGGCTCTCTGAAACTGGCCACGCAGGAACCCGTGCCCTCAGGCGCTTCGCTTCTGACCAGAACCCATCCGCTGACGTCGTCCCTGGCAGAAAGCCTGCTTGAAGCCTCTCTCGACACCGAAGCGCTGCCGGATCTGGGCATCGGTCGTGTCGGGGCTTGGCCGTGTGCCGCCGTCACTCAGATGACGCGTGTCGCTCTCTTGCGTATTCGCTACAAGCTCACCGTTCATGCTCGGCGTGAGCGCCTCCTGCTGGCAGAGGAAGCCGCCCTTGTTGCCCTCGACAGTAACTCGGTGATTGCCTCTGGCAGCGAGGCGCGCACGCTGCTTGCCTCTCCCGCGACTGCTGATTTCGCGTCTGTCGCCCGCGACCGGATGATCAATACGGCGAAGGCGGCCCTTCCTGACCTGCTGGGCGGCCCGATTGCCGATTTCGTCCAAAAGCGTGCCGCGGAGCTGGTTGAAGACCACGCCCGCCTTCGTGCTGCCGCCGGTTCCGCGTCGCGTGTCAGTGTCGAGCCGATAATTCCCCCAGACGTCATCGGCCTCTTCGTTCTTGTTCCGGGGGAGGTGTAATCATGGCCCGCAAACCAATTACCGATATGTCCGCGTGGCCGTCGCTGAGCCTCGAAGGCAACCTGATCGCGCCTGCAATGATCGCAAAGATCGATCAGCGCCAGGCACCCGAGCAATCCCCCGAGGAATACGGGGTTCGCAAAGGCCTACAGATCCGCGAGGAAATCGCCACCGCCTTCCGCGTAGGCCAATCGCATTTCGATGCCTTTGCGAAGATCGAACACCCCTCGGCCGCCGCCACCTCGCGTTTCATCGCCGACTTCTTCAAGGAAACCTTCGGGTACACAGACCTCACGGTGGCAGCGGCACCGATCGCCCTGATCGCGTCCGATCGTGTGCCTGTCGTCGTCGTCCCGCCGTCCGAGCTACTTGACCGCCGCAGCCCGACGCTCTCGACGGACAGGTCGCGCTCTCCGGCCTTTGCCCTTCAGGACCACCTGAATGATCGGGACGAGGCCCTTTGGGGCATAGTCACCAATGGGATGCAGTTGCGCCTCATGCGCGACAATGCCTCGCTGACCCGTCCGGCCTATGTCGAGGCCGATCTGGCGCAGATGTTTACCAACGAAGACATTGCGTCCTTCGCGGTGCTCTGGCTCATGATCCACCGCACCCGCTTCGGCGCGGCAGAGACCACCGCCACCGATTGCCCCATCGAACGCTGGCGCGATGCCGGCTCCAAGGAGGGCGAAGCCGCGCGAGATCGCCTGGCCGGTCAGGTCCAACTGGCCCTCAAACTGCTCGGCTCGGGCTTCCTCGAGGCTAACCCCGACCTCGCCGCGAAACTGCGGTCCGGCGAAGTGAACCTGACCGAGTGGTTCAACGAACTCCTGCGTCTCGTCTACCGGCTGATCTTCCTGATGGTGGCCGAGGACCGGAACCTCCTCCACCCCGAAAAGGCCAAGCCCGAGGCCCGCGCCCTTTACGCCCAAGGCTATTCGCTCCAGTCGCTGCGCAAGCAATGCTACCGCGCCGCCACCTGGGACAAGCACCATGACCGCTACGAGGGGGTGAAGATCGTCTTCCGCGCCCTCACGCAAGGCCAGCCCGCCCTTGCGCTGCCCGCCCTCGGCGGCCTCTTCGCGGAGGACAGGCTGCCCCACTTGGAGACCGCCCGCCTGCGCAACCGCGCCTTCATGGAGGCGCTCTATCGCCTCTCCTGGCTCGCCGACAAAACCGGCATGGTCCCGGTCAACTGGCGCGCGATGGAGACCGAGGAACTGGGCTCGGTCTACGAATCCCTCCTCGAACTGCAGCCCCAGCTCGGCGACGACGGTAAGACGCTGGTCTTCGCCTCCGAGGCGGCCGAGCAGAAGGGCAACCAGCGCAAGACCACCGGCTCCTACTACACGCCCGACAGTCTCGTGCAGGCGCTGCTCGACACCGCGCTCGATCCCGTGCTCGACAAGATTGAGGCCGAGGCGGACGATCCCGCCAAGGCGCTGCTGAAGCTTTCGGTCATCGACCCCGCCTGTGGCTCGGGCCACTTCCTGCTGGCCGCCGCCCGCCGCATCGCCACGCGGCTCGCGCGCATCCGGGCCGAGGGCACGCCCTCGCTCGCCGACTTCCGCCACGCCCTGCGCGATGTCGCCCGCTGTTGCATCCACGGGGTGGACCGCAACCCGATGGCGGTGGAGCTGACCAAGGTCGCGCTCTGGATCGAGACGGTGGACCCGGGCCTTCCCCTCGGCTTCTTCGACGCGCAGATTCGCTGCGGCGATGCGCTGCTGGGGGTGTTCGATTTGCAGGTGCTGCAGGACGGCATTCCCGACGCCGCCTACAAGCCGCTGACCGGCGACGACAAGGAAACAGCGAAATACTACCTCAAGGCCAATCGCGATGCGACGGCGGGGCAAGGCGGGTTCGACTTCGGCACCGGTCAGGCGTCGATGCCCGCGATGAAACCGCTGGCGCTCGATTTCTCGGGCTTCCGTGACCTGCCCGAGGATACGGTCGAACAGATCGGGGCTAAGGCCAAGCGGTTCAAGGAACTGCGCAAGGGGCAGACCTTTGTCCGCGCCAAGGCGGCGGCGGACCTCTATGTAGCGGCTTTCCTGCTGCCCAAGGTCGGTGGTGCACCGGCGGGGGCATCGGCCCGCACCGTGCCGACGACCGAGGAACTGTGGATGGCCCTCAATCAGGGCAAGATGCGGCAGGCGATGAATGATGCCCCCAAGGCCGCCCGCAACGCCCGTGCCCTGCATTGGCCGCTGGAGTTCCCAGACGTGATGCAGCGCGGTGGGTTCGACGTGGTGCTTGGCAACCCACCGTGGGAGGTGATGCAGCTTTCCGACAAAGAATACTTCGCAACTCGCAAACCAGAGATCGCCGCGCTTGCGGGAGCCGCGAGGAAAAAAGCTATCGAAGGATTGGAGAAAACCGACCCCGGCGCGTATTCAAGCTTCGTTTTTGCCAAGCGGGTTTTCGACGCAGGGAACGAGTTTGCTCGGGAGTCCGGTAGGTTTGACCTGACGGCCCGTGGAAAAATTAACACCTATCCGCTATTTGCTGAGCTATCCCATCAACTCATTGGCAAGAGTGGGCGCGCGGGCATTATTGTGCAGAGCGGCATCGCCACAGATTATTCGAACCGCTTCTTTTTCGACGAGATCGTGCAGAAGAATCGCCTAGTCTCAGCACTGATGTTTGACAACGCGTGGAGAATCTTTCCGGCCGTTCACCCCGACACCCCCTTCGTTCTTTTGACTATGGGGGACGCAGGCGAAACATCCGACTTTACTGCGTACATCCTTGCCTCAGATCAGCTGTCCGATCCACGGCGCAGATATCAGCTATCCGCAAGTGATATTTTTGCGATAAATCCAAACACGAGAACTGCACCAATATTCAGATCCCAAGCGGATGCTGAATTAACGGCGAAAATATATCGTGCCGCGCCCGTATTTATAAATTCGACCAAAGGCGCAAACGGCAATCCGTGGGGCGTGGAGTTCCGCCAAGGGCTCTTCAACATGACGTCGGATTCTGCGCTGTTTAAGAGTGCACAAGAGCTTGCCGCTCGGGGATGCATGCGCCACGGCGCAAACTGGGTGAAGCCTGTTGGAAAAAATGATCAGGAAGGGCCCAACGATGGTGGCGTAGCGACATGCTGCGAAGTGTACACCCCACTCTATGAAGCAAAGATGATCCACCTGTATGATCATCGCTGGGCGGGTTACGACCTCGAAGGAGAAACTTCCACTGATATAGCAAGTACAGAGAAAGCAAACGCTGATTTCGAACCCCTGCCGCGATATTGGGTGGACGAGAAAGAAGTACAAGCACAGCTTATTGCCAAAGAGTGGCGCCGCGACTGGTTCATGGGCTGGCGAGACATCACGAATGCTACAAACGAACGCACGGTCATTGCAGCTGCTTTCCCACGGCTTGCTGTGGGTAACAATTTGCCGATAATGCTATTCCCGATGGCTACATCGCCGAGATCACTGGCAGGACTTATTGGGTGCCTTTCCTCGCTGACGTTCGATTTTGTTGCTCGCCATAAAGTAGGTGGCACCCATCTCAATTTCTTCATCTACGAGCAGCTTCCGGTCCTCTCGCCCGATTTCTACGATGAGCGTCGGCTGAACTTCATCACCCCGAAGGTGCTGGAGCTCACCTACACCTCACACAGCCTCGCCCCCTTCGCCCACGATCTGGGCCATGACGGCCCGCCCTTCGCCTGGGACGAGGACCGACGCGCCCACCTGCGCGCCGATCTCGACGCCTTCTACGCCCGCGCCTACGGCCTGACCCGCGACGAGCTGCGCTACATCCTCGACCCCGCCGACGTGAAGGGCCCCGACTACCCCTCGGAAACCTTCCGCGTCCTCAAGGAAAAGGAAATCCGCCACCACGGCGAATACCGCACCCGCCGCCTCGTAATTGAGGCCTGGGACAGGATGGAGCAGAATGGCACGTTTGCTGCCCTCGGTTTGGCTGACAGAGCAACGGCCGTCGCTCAACAAATCGAGCTGCCCCCGCTCAACCAGTATGAGGACGCAATGTGGGCGTGGCCTCAGGGTATCAATGAGCGAGACAGAGTCCGAGCACAGCTTCGGGCGATGGTGGGTATTCTGCCAGGGCCTTCGGATGCCCGTCGCGTCCGTCTGGCCGCGCTCGCCTGCCTTCAGCCAGGCCTGCTTAATGGCTTCCTGTCGGAAACGGATCGTCGAGAGTGGCAACGTCTCTTGGCGCACTCGACGGGCGCTACTCAACTCGTTCCGCCAACGAACGCAGCCTGGGGCGCGGTCTTCACTGATCTCGTTTCCTCTGCCGTATTGGATGTCTCATCCGATGGCACACAATGGAGCGCGGGTTCGAGGCTTGATCGATCGACCCTGAATGCAAGTGATCCTGCCGTCGGCCGCGCAATCTTTGCATGGTCGAGGCTGGAAGGTGTGGATTTGGATCTCGGGCTCGCGCAGGTGTCTGCCGTAATCCTTCCGTTCATCAGGGAGGGTCGCCTTGCAGCCTGATCTGTTTCAGCCATCCGAGATTGAATTCAATCTGCCCGAAGGTCAGCAAGGGCCTCGCCTGTGGGTTCGACGGCTGGCGCTCTGGCGCGATCCTCAGACTTTGCTGCGCAATATTGAGCTTCGGCGCGGCGTCAACATCATCTGGTCGCCCGATCTGTCGATGAACGAAACCGGTGCCACCCCTCATGGCAGCGGCAAGACGACCTTCTGCCGTTTGATCCGGTATTGCTTGGGCGAGCGCACCTTCGCCAACGACGAACAGCGCCCGCTCATGCAGCAAAGATTGCCGAATGGCTTTGTTGGCGCCGAAGTCATCATTGATGGCGAGTGTTGGGTGGTCACCCGTCCGATTGGCATGAACCTGCCGTCCCGCGCCACCCGCGCAGAGCGGATCGAGGAGACATTTGACCAGCTTCTGGTCGGCACTGAACCTCCAACGATAGCGCCGGTGATCTCCGATAGATTTTGTGCCCGGTATCGAGATCAGGTTCCGGACAACTTGAAGGCAGAACAAGTCTGGGACGTCCTGCTGGCCTGGCTCACCCGCGATCAGGAATGCCGTCTGGACGACGTCTTCGACTGGCGATCTAAGCGGTCCGGTTCGGGATCACCTGCTCAGGAACTTTCTCTTGAGACAAGGCTGACTGTCGTGCGTCTGGCTATCGGGGCGCTCTCAGCGGACGAGGTTCAAGCCACGAAGGAGGCGAGAGCACATACACGCGAGCGCGACGGTCTACGTGAAAAGCTCGGCCATCTCGACTGGTTCCAAAGCCAAAGATTCGGCGAACTCTGTGAACGCCTGTCTTACTCCAAGGACCGTGATCCGACGGAAGAGATCGTGCGCAAGGAGTTGATCGACAAGGCGAATGAAGTACTGGCGAAGGCCCTAGGCACCGAACACTCCAAGGGTGGTCGCCCCAGCGACGCTCTGCGCAGCAAACGAAGCCTTCTGCAGTCCGAGCGAAACAAAAGAAGTGACGAAAGGGCGGAGAAGAAGGCCCTATTGAACAGCCTTCCGAGTCAGATTTCTGCTGCTCGTGCCGAACAAGGTACCGAGCAAGCAAGACTTGAAACTGGCGTTATTGTCCGTTGCGCAATTTGTCATGTCAGCATCGATGAGGTGAAGGCCAATGGATGTGGGGTGTCTCTGGAACGGTGCAACCTTGACGAGGTGAAAGGCCGGATTGAACGGACTGAGAAACATGTTGCTGAGCTAGATCGTCAAAGATTGGCACTGCCCGGAGAAATTGAGAACCTCGATCAGGAAATCTTGCGTCTGGATGGTGAAATTTCCAAAATTGAAGATTCTTTCGCGCAACTCGAGCGGCAAGCCTCAGACGCCAACAAAGCTATAAATCACGCTCAGGACTTGGTGAGAGAAGCTAACTGGTTCGACCGCCAGTTAAGTGATCGCGCCCGAATAGTTCAGCGCTTGGCCGGCGTTGACAGAATGCTTGACGGTCAACGACAAAAGATGGGCCTTGAGCGCGAACGCGCCGCGGCAGCGATAGGTGACTTGGAAACACTCTTTCGACAACTTGTCGCGACTCTGATGCCCAATGGCTGTACTGGGAAAGTGAAACTCGACGGTAACGGTCTACATCCCGAGATATTGCTAGATCGTGGCGCGGGCCTTTCAACGGCGGCAGTAGAGTCGTTCAAGATCGTTGCTTTCGACCTCGCCGCCATGATCCTTTCTGTGAACGGAAAGGCGGACCTACCGTCGTTCCTCATCCATGACAGTCCCCGCGAAGCAGACCTCGACGCTGGCATCTACTCAAATCTCTTTGATTTCGCGCTGGGCCTGGAAGAGAAAACAAGCCCCCCACCATTCCAGTATATTGTAACGACAACTACCGCCCCATCGCAAATCACAGCAGATCATCACTCGGTACGGCTGAAACTGTCATCAACCCCACCTGAAGCCAGATTGTTTGCGATGGACTTTTGATGATCGAGACGCCCCAATCCTTCGTGACCCGCCAGGAATGCGACAAAGTCACCTACCAGAACGGCTTCCGGCGCCCCCAAGGCGAAATCGATGGCTGGCAGCGGTACAGTTCGACGACCGCGCAGGGATCGATCTGGCTCGCACGGGACACTTCCGGTGCGTGGCTCCTCGCCCTGGATCACGCCGGAGTCATCGCAGAGATCGGGATTGAGGCGTCCGATACCGCAGGACCAGGCCTCGCACGGTTCCGGCTTGCCTCGCTGGCACTGCTTTATGGCGTGATGCCACGAGTTTACGAGCTTGCCGCAAGCCTTCCCGACGCACCACTTCAGGAGTTTATTCACCGCACCAAGCACTTGCCGAAGACGACGGAGGCGGAACGCCTTGTGGTCCAGCGTGTCGGCCAGAACATCTTTCGTGAGCGTCTGATCAAATACTGGCGGGGGCGATGCCCTCTTACCGGGATTGTCGACAAGCCGCTTCTACGTGCCTCTCACATCAAGCCATGGCGCGACTGTGAAAACGACGCAGAGCGTCTGGATGTCCATAATGGTTTGCTTCTGTCGGCTCTTTGGGATGCCGTATTCGATGGTGGTCTGGTTACCTTCGGTGATGACGGCATTCCGGTCTTTTCGGCGAACCTCAGCGAGCAGGCACGTGCGCGACTAAGTTTTGATCGGCCAGTCGATCTGACCGACAAGCATCGGGTCTTCTTGGACTGGCACAGGACGAAGGTATTCGACGTCAAAGCACCTGACGCCCCGCATGCTGATTGAGCCGGGGGGCCAAGCGGCGTCGCAGGAGCAACGCCGTTCCGCTCGCGCATGCCTTCTGCCTTGCCATGCCCATCGCAACTTCGCCGACGTATTCATGACGATCCAGTCGCGGGCCGCGCTCGAGGTCCTGTTCCGGATCAGGGAAGCCGCCGCAGCATGTGCCCTTCTGATGAAGGTCCGCTGTGGGCCGGAAGTGTAGGGGCGCGGCGCGGATCAAGCACGACCACCTGCCGCGCTTCCGTACGCCGCCTTCTAACCCTAGCCCTACTTTCCGAATGGGATGGTGCGGAGGTGGTGCAGCCCCCCGTGTTCAAGCTTAACGACCTCCAGGGCCCGGATGGTTCCCAAGAGCGGGAAGTCTCCGAGGGAAGATGTCTCTAAACGCTCGATAATCGTTCGATCAGGGTTCGTCGCGACCGTCATGTGTGGACGGTAGGGAATATCGTCCTTTCGCTCCGCCCTCTGAACACCTTCGTAGAGCTGGTCATGCAGTGCCGCCAAATGGGAACTTCCGGTCGAGCTGACGAGAAGCAGTTTATGGGTCTTTTCAAAGGGATCGTGTGTAATCTCCTCTGAGGCGAAAGACACCTCAAACTGCGATGACCTGCTGGCCACTGCCTCGCAGTGTTCCTGGAACTCTTGAGGGCGAATGTTCATCAGCCCGAACACGAGAGTTACGTGTGGGGGGACGAGCTCGGCTCTGGCCGGCTCGTTCTCGGTCCGAAACCGACGAATGCGCTCGGCGACACTCGGCTCAAACTGTGGATATGCCAGGACGTAAATCATCACGACACAGTGGGGAAATCTGCAACATGGGTCAACGATCGGCTGGTTCCCTCAGGGGGGCGGGTCACCTTGTGTCTCGCCCAAAGACAAGAATTCTGCTAACTTTCAGGTTGCGCCATGGTGGTGGTGGCAGGCGCGACCGTTCCACGTCAAACGGGAGACACCACCATGTTCGTTCTCGGAATCCTTGCATCTATTGCCGCCATCGCAGCCATGTGCTGGTTGCTGTTCAACCTTGCCGTCTTCGCCCTGCCGCTCTTCGTCGGACTTCACACCGGCATCTGGGCCTATGGCACCGGCGCGGGCTGGCCCGGTGCAATCCTCGTCGGCGGCTTCGCCGCCGGCTTGACGCTCGCCATCGGCCAGGCGCTGATCATACTCGTCCGGCCGCTCTGGGCGCGCTTTGCCATCACCCTGATCTTCGTGGTGCCGGCGATGGTCGTCGGTTTTCACGCCACCCTAGGGATCGCCAGGACCATGATGCCCTCGGAGACATGGCAGATGATCTTCGCCGTCATCGGCGCTGGCGCCGTTGGCGTTTCCGCCTTCCTCCGCATTGCCGGCATGGCCGCCGACTCTTCGGACCGATCGGCCGTCGGCGCCTGACACTGCCAACGATCCGATGAGGCGGGCCCGGATCAGCGCTGGAATGCCATTCCGATCGTCAGGATGCCGGTATGGAGCGGTGTGCGGATCGGCATGAGACCCGCGTCGTTGCACGTGGCCGTGCGGTGGGAATGGCGGACCGTTCGAGCGGCAGACTGCTCCTGTGATCGCGGGCGGCACGTCGGGCGGGGCGCTTGGAGAACGACGCGCAATGCCTGTCGCGGGCGAGCCAATCCGCCGGTGAAAGGCCGGTCGGGCTGATGAGCATCCGCGGTTGCCATCGTCTCCGTTCCTTGCCCGTCCCATGTCCGCTCCATACGGCCCTTTCAATGGCCTGATCTGGCCGAATACCGGCTGTGTGTGGCGCGACATCGCAGTTGAGTGCTGGGCGAC
>NZ_RAPJ01000066.1:0-25374 GCF_003703915.1 Salipiger sp. D13 | reverse complement strand
CTTGCAGCCCCGGGGGCGTCCATACACGGGACATTCCTGCGGAATGCCCTGCCGAGCCGTGGACGAGTGCCTTAACGAGCACCTGTTCGCCAACCTGCGCCACGCCCGGGAGCTGATCGCCGAATGGCGCGACGACCACAACCACCACCGCCCCCACACGAGCCTCGACGGGCTCACCCCGTGGCAGTATCACCAACGGTCAGTAGAGGACCACACCCTGAACAGAGCTAACTCATAAACGCGGTCTCTATGGGGAGCAGGTCACGATTGATCACTCGACCCGCGGGATACGCACGGTGCCCGTGTCTTGCTGACGTCCATCGATGCCCCGGCAAGGGGGCCGAACGCGGTGTTCAGCGGTTTGGACCCTGAAATTCCGCCTGCAGAAAGTCCAGGAACGCCCGGACCGATGGGGTGCTTCGGCGGCTCTCCGGCCAGATCGCGGTGATCGGGCCGCGCTCGACCATGAAGGCGTCCAGCACCGGGATGAGCGTCCCGCGCAAGACATGCGGCGCCGCCAGAAGGGTGGAGGTCATGCCGATCCCCGCACCAGCCAGCAGCGTCTGGATGAGGGCATCACTGGCATCCACCGTGATCGCGGCGTCGGGCTGGATCTCGGTGATGCGCTCGCCCGTCTGAAACGGCCAGGGCATCAGCAGCCCGGAGCTCTGGTAGCGCAGGGCGACCGTGTCGTGATGTTCGAGGTCCGCCGGACGCTGCGGGTGCCCACGCGCCGCAAGATATGCGGGCGCGGCAAAACAGCTAAGCCTCTGCACGGCCAGCTTGCGCGACAGCAGGCGCGAATCCGCAAGCGCGCCGATCCGGACCGCGACATCGATGCCGTCCTCGACGAGGTCCACCATCCGGTCGCTCAGCCGCAGGTCGATGACGACGTCCGGGTAGCGCGCACGAAAGCGCGGCAGGGCGGGCGCGATCACGTGGATACCGAGCGGCAGCGGGGCCGCGATCCTGAGCCGCCCGACAGGGTCTGATCGCAGGGAGTTCGCCGTCTGCTCGATGTCCTCGGCCGCCTCTATCAGGCGCAGCGCGCGCTGGTGCAGCTCCTGTCCCTCCGTGGTCAGGGCAATCGACCGCGTGGTGCGGGTGAAGAGCGCGACGCCCAGCTGGTCTTCCAGCCGCCGCACGCTCTTGCTGACGGCGGAGGGCGAGACCGACAACGCCCGCGCCGCAGCCGAGTAGCTGCCGAGCGAGGCTGTGCGGGCAAAGGCGATGAGGCCGGTCAGGCGCTCGAGTCCGATCTGTTCCATGACGGCACAACTCAACTGACTTTCCGAGGAATTACAAACCTCGAAGGGCGCGCGTATCTACCCGTCATCACACACGGACCCGAAAACGGTCTTACGAAGGAACTCCGGATGACCCAGATGATGAAAGCCGTACGCCAGCACAGTTTCGGCGGCCCCGACGTGCTGACCTACGAAGACGCTCCGATCCCCGAACCCGCCAAGGGCGAGATCCGCATCCGCGTGAAGGCGGCCAGCCTCAACCCGCCGGACTGGTATCTGCGCGACGGCTACAGCGCACTGCCCCCGGAATGGCGGCCTGAAGAGAACTTCCCGCTAATCCTCGGCACCGATGTCTCGGGCGTGGTGGATCTGGTGGGCGAACACGTGACCGGCTTCACGCCGGGGGATGAGGTCTACTCCATGATGCGCTTCCCCGATGCGATCATGGAAGGCTCGGGCGCTTATGCCGAATACGTCTTGGTGCCCGCCGCACAGGTCGGCCACAAGCCCGACGGGATCGACCACGTCGCGGGCGCAGGCGCCCCGATGTCGCTTCTGACCGCCTGGCAGTTCCTGGTCGAGGTCGGCCACGACGCGCCGAACCCGTTCCAGCCGGTTCCGCATGTCCCCGTGCCGCTGAAGGGCAAGCGCGTGCTGGTCAACGGCGCGGCGGGCGGCGTCGGTCACCTCGCGCTTCAGGTCGCCAAATGGCAGGGCGCGCATGTGATCGCCGTCGCTTCGGGGCTTCATGACGAGATTCTGCGCGACCTCGGCGCGGACGAGGTGATCGACTACACGCAGGTGAAACCCGAAGAGGTCAGCACGGATCTAGACCTGGTGCTCGATTGTGTCGGCGGCGCCGCTGCGGCACGCTTCCTTGCCTGCATGAACCCCGGCGGGGCGCTCTTCATCGTCAACCCGCTGGGCTTCGACGGGAAGGATGAGGCGGATCGTCTGGGCATCACCGTCTCCTCGACACAGGTGCGCTCCAGCGGTGCGCAGCTTGATACCGTGGCGCCCCTGCTGGCGGACGGCACGATCCGCGTGGTGACCGACACCGCCCTGCCGCTGGCCGAGGCCGCCCGTGCCCATGAGCGCGCCGCCGAAGGCCATATCCAGGGCAAGATCGTCCTGACCATCGATTGATCGCAACCTGCCACCGGGGGAGCTTCTTCCTCCGGTGGCCCGGCAAGGGGAACCACCATGTCACCCGAAATCACATACGCCGCAGGCAGCCCCGACTGGTTCGCCATGGTCGGCGAGGTCCTTGTGACCGCCGCCCGCGCGGCAGACCTGCCCGCAGACCTGAGCGTCTCGCTGGTCGAGCACTATATCGACGGGTCCGAAATCGCACCGGGCCTTTTCCAGGGGCTTCGGTTTGAGATCACCAACGGCGTGCCCAGCTTCCGCACAGGCGTGACACCGGCCGAAGTCGGCGACATCACCATCCATGTGACCGCTGAAGTTGCGCAGCGATTGAACCAGCTCTACACCTCGGCCCCGAGCCTGGTGCAGGTTCAGCAGGCGGCACTGGCAAACGAACACTTCCGCATGGAGGGAGACCCGTCCAGACTTGGTGCTTGGTTCGCAGCGACCCATGATGAGATCGTGTCCCGAACAGCAGGTTCTTCCGTGAAAAGGGCTGCGAGACACCGGGAGGCATAGCCGGGCCGGATCGCTGGCGCCATGATTCCGCGCGGCGTTTCAGCAAGCTCCGCGGGGCGATATCGGTGATACGGACGCTCTTGCTTCGCGAGCGCAGCAACCGGCAGAAAGATCCGCTCTGCCGACATTAGCCCACGAAAAATACTGCGCGAACGACGAATGGCCGGTTCGGTGACGCTGCGGAGCCGCATCGACGGTCGCTTCGAACGGCAGGATTGGGCCGAGAGCTCCGAAAAGTTGACCTGTTCCACCTGTGCCCAACCCAGCCTCAATCGTGTGAAGGCGCGCGCTTCGGAGATTTGGGCGTGGATGTGGTTGCCTGTAGACGCGCTCAGGCTTGCAATCGGATTATTTGCTGCAGTGAGAAGGATGTTCCTGCGGCCCAAGGCGTCGGCTTCGCTATGCAAGGACTCGTCATCTCCATATTGAAGGTGGACGCCCCAACTCTTTCAGAGCCAGCGGCGCCGATCTCCTCCTCATGGGATCGTCACGTAGGCGGGCGGGATGAGCCTGATGTCGTGACCGAGCTTCGACAATTCCCGCCCCCAGAAATGCGCGCCACCGCAAGCCTCCATCGCCATCAGGCGAGGCGGTAATTTGGCGAAGAACTCAATCGCCTGAGCTCTTCTGAGCTACCTGCGCAAAATAGCTCTGCCTTCGCTTTCTGCGCCGTGGCGCCTGAAACACGTTCTTCGCCAAATCCAGTCCGACCGTGATGATCTTCGACATGACCGCCTCCCAATACGGATTGTTGCGATCCCGCCTTGGCACGTCGATGCCGCCGGGGGCCGGTTGCAGCATCTGGGCCGGCCAGAGTGATTGAGCCGAGGATCCTCGAGGCCATCCGCTGAAACCGATGGCCCCGAGCAGTCGATCAGAGCCCTCCGAAATGGAAGGCCTTGGTATCGAGGTATTCTTCAATGCCTTCCTGCGAACCCTCACGGCCAAGGCCCGATGCCTTGACGCCGCCGAATGGGGCTTCGGCGTGGCTCACCGCGCCGGTGTTTAGGCCCACGAGACCGACCTCGAGTGCCTCGCCGAAGCGGAAGGCGCGGGCCATGTCGGTGGTGAAGAAATACGCCGCCAGGCCGAAGGGTGTCCCGTTGGCGATGGTCAGCGCCTCTTCCTCGGTCTCGAAGCGGAACACCGGGGCGACGGGGCCGAAGGTTTCCTCGCCTGCAAGCTGCATGTCGGTCGTGGCATTAATCAGCACCACCGGGTCGGCGAATTGCGGCGCCAGATCGCGCGGCGTGGTCGCGCGGGCCGCGCCCTTGGACAGGGCATCCTCGACATGGGCGTTGATCTTGGTGATCGCGGCGGCATTGATCATCGGGCCGATGGTTGTGCCGTCCTCGGTGCCCGCGCCGACTTTGAGCGCATCGACCTTCTCGGCCAGCTTCGCGACAAAGGCGTCATGGATGCCCGACTGCACAAGCAGACGGTTGGCGCAGACACAGGTCTGCCCGCCGTTGCGGAACTTCGAGGCCATCGCCCCTTCGACCGCCGCATCGAGGTCGGCGTCGTCGAAGACGATGAACGGCGCGTTGCCGCCAAGCTCCAGCGACATCTTCTTCAGCGTCGGGGCGCATTGCTCGGCCAGCAGGGCACCGACGCGGGTCGAGCCGGTGAAGGACAGCTTGCGCACCACCGGCGACGAGGTCAGCGCGCCGCCGATCGCCTCGGGGCGGCCGGTCACGCAGTTCAGCACACCCGCAGGAATGCCCGCCCGCTCCGCCAGAACGCAGAGCGCCAGCGCCGAATAGGGGGTGAAATCCGACGGCTTGATGACCATGGTGCAGCCCGCCGCGAGGCCGGGCGCGACCTTGCGGGTGATCATCGCGTTGGGGAAGTTCCACGGGGTGATGATGGCGCAGACGCCCACCGGCTCCTTCATCGCGAAGATCTTCTTGCCCGGCACCGGGCTGGGGATGATGTGGCCGTTGATGCGGCGCGCTTCCTCGGCGAACCAGCGCACGAAGGAGGCGCCGTAGAGGATCTCTCCCTTTGCTTCGGCCAGCGGCTTGCCCTGCTCGGTGGTCAGGATCAGCGCCAGGTCGTCCGCATGGGCGACCATCAGGTCGTACCATTTCATCAGCAGGTCGGCGCGCTCCAAGTGGGTGCGGGCCTTCCACTCGACCATGGCGGCCTCGGCGGCGGCGATGGCGGCATGGGTTTCCTCGGCGGTGCAGTCGGGCATGTGCCCCATCGCCGCGCCGGTCGCCGGGTCGATGACGGCCATGTCGTCGCGGGCGATCCATTCGCCGCCGATCAGTGCCGCCTGGCGGAACAGGTCGTTGTCCTTGAGGTTCATCTTACGCCTCCAGTGCGGCCAGAACGGCCTTGGTGATGTCTTCGGTGGTGCTGGCCCCCGGACGGGTGCCGACACCCTGCGCGGTCGCGGCCTCGATGGCGGTGAGGATCGCGGCGGCAGCCTCGGTCTCGCCCAAGTGCTCCAGCATCATCGCGCCGGACCAGATCGCGGCGATCGGGTTGGCGATGTTCTTGCCCGCGATGTCGGGGGCGGAGCCGTGCACCGGCTCGAACATCGACGGCGTGCCCTCATCGGGGCAGATGTTGGCGGAGGCGGCAAAGCCCAGCCCGCCCTGGATCGCCGCGCCGAGGTCGGTGAGGATGTCGCCGAAGAGGTTCGACGCCACGATCACGTCGAGATCGGCAGGGTTCATCACCATCTTGGCGCACATGGCGTCGATGTGCATGTGGCTGACAGTGACCTCGGGGTATTCCTTGGCCACTTCGCGCGTCACCTCGTCCCAGAACACCATCGAGTATTTCTGCGCGTTGGATTTCGTCACCGAGGTCAGGTGCTTGCGGCGCTGCATCGCCTGCTCGAAGCCGAAGCGGATGATCCGCTCGACGCCCTTGCGGGTGAAGACGGCAACCTCGGTCGCGACCTCGTTGTCCTGCCCCATGTGCACGCGGCCACCGGCGCCGGAATATTCGCCCTCGGTGTTCTCGCGGATGCACAGGATGTCGAAGCCTTCGGCCTTGAGCGGGCCTTCGACCCCGGCCAGCAGGCGGTGCGGGCGGATGTTGGCATATTGCGTGAACGCCTTGCGGATCGGCAGCAGCAGCCCGTGCAGCGACACGCTGTCCGGCACGGTGTCGGGCCAGCCGACAGCGCCAAGGTAGATGCTGTCGAAGGTGCGCAGCGTCTCGATGCCGTCTGCGGGCATCATCGCGCCGGTCTCGAGGTAGTATTCGCAGGACCAGGGGAAGGTCTCGGTCTCCAGCGAGAAGCCGAAGCGCGCCCCGGCGGCGTTCAGCACCTGCATGGTTGCGTCGGTGACATCGACGCCGATCCCGTCACCGGGGATAAGGGCGATCTTGTGGCTGGTCATCTCGGTCTCCTCGAAGGGTCTGTCTTTTGGGGCACTCTTGCCGCTAATGCGCAGCGCGTGCTGCCGAAAGCGCGGGGGCGGCAGCAGATTTGGCTGCTTTGGGGCAGCGCACGGCAGAAGATTGTGCGCTTTCCTGCGCTCCGGGGCCGCAGATTTGAGGTGCATTCATCGTCGTTAGCGCCTAGAGGAAACGCCGGGAAAACACCGGGACCGAAGGGCATGAGCGCCAGCTACAAACTCGACCGCATCGATCTGCGCATCCTGTCCGAGCTGCAACGCAACGGGCGGACCACCAATGTCGAGCTGGCCGAGATCGTGAACCTGTCGCCCTCGCCCTGCCTGATGCGGGTCAAGAAGCTGCAGAAGGCCGGCTACATCACCGGCTACAGCGCCCAGATCGACCTTGCCAAGCTGGGCGATACGCTGACGGTGTTCACCGAGTTCACCCTGAAGAACCACCGGCAGATCGACTTCGCCCGTTTTCAGGAGGCGCTGGAAAAGGTCGACAGCTGCGTCGAATGCCATCTGGTGTCGGGCGGTTACGATTACCTTGCGAAGTTCATCACCGCGTCGATTTCCGACTACCAGACCATTCTCGAGGGGCTGATCGACCGCGAGGTCGGGATCGACAAGTATTTCGGCTTCGTGGTGATGAAGACGCCGTTCTCAAAGACGCATATCCCGCTGACGCGGCTGTTCGAGGACAAGCTGTAAGGGGTGAAGCCGCCCGCGCGGAATCGAGGCCGCAAGGCCGCCGCGCATCGCCGACGCGCCCCCTCGCGGCGGCGATCTGGTGACGCCTGGCGCGCCCTTGGCGGCCCTTCGGATGTGGCACGATAAAGCGCACCCGATCCACCGCCGGATCGCCCCCGCGCGCGTCGTCGCTGCGCGGCTCTTCGAAAACAATCAGAAGACTGCCAGTCCCGGTGCGAAGCCGCGCCTCGACGGGCCGCGGACTGGCGAGACGAAGCGCGGAATCCCTCGATTTATGCTGCCCACGTCCGGGCGACCTCGAAGCTGTCCGCCAAGCCCCACCAGATCGCCGGGCCGAGGGGGCGGCCCGGCGAGGCGCGGCGGCCTCGCGGCCTTGATCCCGCGCCTGCCTCGGGATCACCGCAGCGCGAATTCCTCGACCAGCGCCGGGTCGCGTTCGAGCGAGGACAGCCAGCCGGTATCCAACTGCGGGATCGACGAGATCAGCAGCCGCGAATAGGGATGCTCGGCCTTGGCCACCATGTCGCGCGCGGGCAGCGCCTCGACGATGCGGCCCTTGTACATCACCAGCACGTCGTCGCAGATCGCCTCGACCGTGGAGAGGTCATGGCTGATGAACATGTAGCTCAGGTCCAGTTCGCGCTGCAGTTCCTTCAGCAGGTCGATGATCGCGGCGGCCACCACCGTATCGAGCGCCGAGGTGATCTCGTCGCACAGGATCAGCTCCGGCTCTGCCGCCAGCGCGCGGGCGAAGTTCACCCGCTGCTTCTGGCCGCCCGACAGCTCGCCCGGCAGGCGGTGCCGGATGTTGGCGGGCAGATGCACCATGTCGAGCAGCTCGATCACCCGGCGCTCGCGCGCGGCGCCCTTCAGCCCGTGATAGAAGGTCAGCGGCCGTCCGAGAATGGCGCCGATGGAATGCGCGGGGTTGAGCGCGGTGTCCGCCAGCTGGAACACGATCTGCGAGCGGCGCAGCTCGTCCTTGGACCGGGCCTTGAGGCCGGGGCGCATCTCGTGCCCGTTGACCAGAACGTCGCCCTTGTAGGGCGCGAGGATGCCCGACACCGCCCGCGCCAGCGTCGACTTGCCGGACCCGCTTTCGCCGATGACGCCGAGGTTGCGCCCCCGCGGCAGGCGGAAATTGATGTCCTCGAGGATCTTCACCGCGGGCTCGCCCTTCACCATGTCGCCGTAACCGGCGCAAAGACCGGAGACCTCGAGGATCGGGACGTGATCGTCGCGGCTCTCGACTACCTTGGCGACATGCTCCTTCGGCTCGAAGGCGGACATGAGTTCACGGGTGTAGGGGTGCTGCGGGTCGTGCAGGATCTGCTCCGTCGTACCCTCCTCCTGCACCTCGCCGCGCTTGAGCACGATGATGCGGTCGGCGACCTGCGCCACCACCGCAAGGTCGTGGCTGACATAGACGCCCGAGATGCCGCTCTGCACCATCACCGACTTGAAGGCGCGCAGCACCTCGATCTGCGTGGTCACGTCGAGCGCCGTGGTCGGCTCGTCGAAGATCACCAGTTCCGGATCGCCGATCAGCGCCATGGCGGCGGCGAGACGCTGAAGCTGCCCCCCCGAGACCTGGTGCGGGTAGCGGTCGCCGATGGTGTCGTAATGCGGCAGCGCAAGCGCCTTGAACAGCTCGACCGCCTTGGCCTCGGCCTGAGCGCGGGGCATCAGCTTGTGGATGGCGGTGATCTCGATCACCTGGTCCATGATGCGCTTCGACGGGTTGAAGGCGGCGGCGGCGGATTGCGGCACATAGGACACCTTGGTGCCGCGCAGCCCTGCCCGCTGGCGTTCGGACATCGCGGTGATGTCGTCCTGACCGAGCGTGATGCTCCCGCCGCGGATTTCACAGCCCGTCCGGGTGTGCCCCATCAGCGACAGCGCGATGGTGGTCTTGCCAGACCCGCTCTCGCCGATCAGGGCGATGATCTCGCCGGGGGCGATGTCGAAGGACACGCCCCGGATGATCTCGACATCGCGGCCCGAATCCGTGGTTGCGCCGATCTTCAGGTCTTTGACGGTAACGCGGGGGTCGGTCATCATTCGCTCCTGTCGCGGATCTTGACGGGCAGGTTGTCGATGAAGAGGTTCACCGAGATGGTCAGCGTGGCGATCGCCACCGAGGGGAAGATCACCGCCGGCGCACCGAAGGACAGCGCCTCGATGTTCTCGCGCACCAGCGCGCCCCAGTCGGCGTTGGGCGGCTGCACCCCGAGCCCGAGGAAGGACAGCCCCGACAGCACCAGCACGATGAAGACGAAGCGCACGCCGAGGTCGGCCAGCACCGGGCCGAGGATGTTCGGGAAGATCTCGCGCAGGATGAGATAGCGCGTTGTCTCGCCGCGCACCCGGGCGACGGTGACGAAATCCATCGTGTTGACGTTGACCGCCAGCGCCCGGGCAAAGCGGTAGGCGCCGGGCAGGTAGATCGCCGCCAGTGTCAGCACCAGCACCGGGATCGACGAGCCGACGGCGGCCACGGTCACCAGGCCGAACAGCAGCGAGGGGATGCCGTTGAACGCATCCAGCAGCCGCGACAGGATCATGTCGAACCAGCCCCCGGTGACGGCGGCGATCATGCCCAGAAGCACGCCGCCGGCGCAGGCGATGGTCACGGCGGCCAGCGAGATGCCCACGGTATAGCGCGCGCCCATCAGGATGCGGCTGAAGATGTCCCGCCCGAGGTAATCGGTGCCCAGCCAGTAATCACCGGTCATCGGGCCGAAGTAATCCCAGTCGACGATCTCGCCCGGCGGGTACGGCGCCAGCATCGGGCCGAAGATCGCCACCACGCCCCAGAACAGGATGACCGCAAGACCGATCTTGCCGGTGAGGTTGAAGTGATAGCCGAGGTTGCGGGGCGTCGGCAGCGCGGAAAGTCTGGAAGTGCGTGTCGTCATCAGCGGAGCCTCGGGTTCGAAAGGATGGCAACCATGTCCGCCAGCGTGATCAGCGACAGGTAGCTGACGCAGAAGATCATCGCGCAGGACTGGATCAGCGGCAGGTCACGGGTGCTCACCGCGTCGACCATCAGCTTGGCGACGCCGGGATAGTTGAAGATCGTCTCGACGATGATCACCCCGCCCACGAGGTAGGACAGCGACAGCGCGATGGCGTTGGCGATGGGGCCAAGCGCGTTGGGCAGCGCGTGGCGCAGCACCATGCGGCTGCGCGAGGCGCCCTTGAGCAGCGCCATCTCGACATAGGGCGTGTTGATCGTCTCGATCACCGCGGCGCGGGTCATGCGGATCATCTGCGCCGAGACCACGAAGCCCAGCGTGATGACCGGCATCGCGTAGGCGCGCAGCATCGCCCAGAAGCCCTCGGCATTAGCGCCGAGGCTCAGCGCGGGCAGCCAGTCCAGCCACACGGCAAAGACCAGCACCGCCAGCGTCGCGACCATGAATTCCGGCACCGAGATCACCGAGATCGTCAGCATCGACACCACGCGGTCGAAAACCGACCCGCGCCACATCGCCGCCCCGATGCCAAGGCTCAGCGCCACCGGCACCGACACCAGCGTCACGATGCCCGCCAGTTGCAGCGAGTTGCCGAGGCGGCCGGCGATCAGCTCGGCCACGGCCATCTTGTTGACGTAGGAGGTGCCCAGATCGCCACTGGCAAGCCCCGTGAGCCAGCCGATGAACCTGCTCAGAGCCGGCTGGTCGAGACCCATGCTCTCGCGCAGGGCGGCGACGGCTTCGGGGGTGGCGGCTTGCCCAAGCAGCACTTCGGCCACGTCTCCGGGCAGAAGCTCGGTCGCGAAGAACACGGCGAAGGACACGATGATCAGGGTCACAAAGGCGATGCCGAGCCTTTGCAGAACCAGGAACCACGGTTTGAGCGCTTGTCGCAAGGTCGCACCTCGTCTGGCTTGAATTGGAAAGAGCCGGCGCGCAGGTCATGCGCGCCGGCGAGGTGGGCCTGAGCTTAGCTCAGCCAGACATGTTCCGCGAAGGCAAAGCCCATCAGGCCGCCGAGCGGGCTGGGCTTGAGGCCGTTGACGTTGGATGCCATGCCGTCGACGTTCGCCATGTAGGCCGGGATGATGGTGCCCGCCTCGCGCGAGATCATCTCCTGCATGGTCCAGTACATCTCGGTCCGCTTTGCCTCGTCGAGCTCGCCGCGCGCCTCGACCATCAGGCTGTCGAACTGCTCCGAGCTGTAGTGGCTCTCGTTCCACTTGGCCTCCGAGCCGTAGAGCAGCGAGAACAGGATGTCCGGCGTCGGGCGCGGGTTGATGTGGCCGAAGTGGATCGGCGCCTTGAGCCAGTAGTTCGACCAGTAGCCGTCAGCGGGCACGCGCTCGACGTTGAGGTTCATGCCGATCTCGCGGCCGGCCTGCTGCATGACGGTGGCGTAATCGACAGACGAAGCGGCGGCGTCCGAGGCGACCATCGGGATCTCGGTGCCCAGGAGGCCGGCCTTCTCGAAGTGATGGCGCGCGCGCTCGGGATCGAACTCCGCCGGGGCCAGCTCGGTGTTGAAGTAGCGGTTGGTCGGCGACACCGGCTGGTCGTTGCCGATTTCCGCCATGCCGCGCAGCACCGATTTCTGGATCAGCTCGCGGTTCATCAGGTGCTTCATGCCCTGCACGAAATCGGCGCTGGCGCCCGGCTCCATGTCGAGACGGATGTTGAGGCCGGTGTAGTTGCCCGCCGTGGTGACCGAGGTCTTGATCGCGTCGGAGGTGTCCAGCGTGCGCATGGACCGCGGGTTGAGGTTCGCCGCGATCTGGATGTCACCGGACATCAGCGCGTTCACCCGCGCTGAGTTGTCGGCGATCGCGAAGAACTCGAAGCTGTCGAGATAGGGGCCTTCGGCCTTGAAGTAGTTGGGGTTCTTCACGCCGACCGAGCGCACGCCGGGCTCGAAGGTTTCGCAGATGAAGGCACCGGTGCCGTTGGCGGTGGTGAAATCGGTGGTGCCGTCCGCGACGATCATGAAGTGATGCAGCGCCAGGATGGTCGGCAGGTCGGCGTTGGCCGCGCTCAGCACGATGCGCACGGTCAGGTCGTCGATCTTGCTGATCTCGGACATCTGGCTGGCGATCGCGTTGACCTTGGAGCCGGTCGCCGGGTCGAGGTGCCGCTTCAGGGTGTAGACCACGTCATCCGCCGACAGGGTCTTGCCGTCGTGGAAGGTGACGCCGGACTTGAGCTTGATCTCCCAGGTCTGCGCGTCATCGGTCGAGACGCTCTCGGCCAGCTCCATCTGCACGCCGCCGGCCTCGTCGAGCACGGTCAGGCGGTTGTAGAAGGCGCAGATCCGGGCGTAGTCGGTCGACAGCGACGCCAGCGCCGGGTCGAGCGTGTCGGCGGTCGAGGCCGACCAGCCGGCCGCGCGGAGCGAGCCTCCGGTGACCGGGGTCTGTGCCACGGCAGCAGAGGCGCGCAGCAGCAGCGAGCCGCCCGCAGCGGCACCTACGCCCGATGCCATCAGCATCTTGAGCAAGTCACGGCGCGAGGCGCCCTTGCGGATCGCATGTTCGACGCGGGCGTCGTCGCGGCCGGTCCAGTTCGTCGGTTTCATCGTGGTCTTCTCCCTGTTTGTTGCGGCCGGGCAGGTCATTGGCGCCTGCCCGGTCCTTTGGATCTCTCGAACTTAGCCTTCGAACGCGGCGTCGGCGGCGTCTGCCAGCTCGATCAGCGCGTGGAAATGGTAATCGGGCTCGGTGTATTCCTTGGGCTCGATGGTGCCGCCATAGCCCTTCTGCGCGTGGCGGCGCTGGATCCAGGCGTTGGTCATGCCCAGCTCGCGCGAGATGCCGATGTCGTGGTACTGGCTCTGCGCGGTGTGCAGGATGTCATCCTTGCTGCCGCCGTCCTTGCCGACGTAATCGAACACCTGCCGGAAATAATCGGGGTTCGGCTTTTCGCAGCCGGTGTCGTCGGTGGTGAACCCGGCCCAGAACGGGTTGCCCAGCTTCTCGGCGTATTTGTCGAAGGCCCAGCGGCGGGCGTTGGTCATCGCGATCAGCTTGTAGCGGGCCTTGAGCTTCGCCATCGCCTCGGCGCTGTCAGCGAAAGGCTTGGCATCGCCCACGCGCTCGACCATCAGCTGGCGGTACTCTTCGGTGTCCGGCAGGCCGAAGGCTTCGGCGATACGGCTATAGCAGCGCCCGAGGTCATCGGGGAAGAGACCCGCGCCCGGCTCGTAGCGTGCTTCGCGGTAGACCGACAGCGCGGCCTCGCCATCGACATCGATGCCTTCCTTGGCGGCGATCTCGGCCAGGCCGTCCTTGATGGCGCCCTCGAAGTCGATCAGCGTGCCGACCACGTCGAAGGTGACGTAGCCGAAGGCGGTCAGGGGTTTCACTGCGGTCTCAGTCGCCATCTTGGCGGTCCTTTCTGCTTCGCGCCGGGAACGGCGCAGAATTTTCTGTTTCGCCCGACGCCCTGCGCCGCTGTGGGCCGAAGGCTTACCAGAGCCGTCCCGCGCCCACCGCAGCCCTTGGTTTTCAGGGTTAACGGCGCGTGCAAGGGTCTTTCCTGAAACCCAGTCTGGCCGGGAAACCCTGCTGCAAAACGCCGAATTGAACGGTCTTCGCAGCAGAATATTTCGTTATCGCGCGGGGTGCGGCATTTCGCGCCGCGCCCCTTTGGCGCAGGTCAGTAGCCCGCGTCGCGGTCCACCTGCCCCGGGATCGGGGCGCCCGCGCGCAGGGCTCGGACGACCTCGAGCGCATGCTGCGCACCCGCCTCCGCATCGGTCTCGGCACCGATATGCGGCGTGACGATGAGCTGCGGATGGGTCCAGGCCCAGTGCCCCTCGGGCAGCGGTTCGGGGTCGGTCACGTCGATCATCGCCGAGGCCAGCCGCCCGCTGTCGAGCGCGCCCCGCAGCGCCGCCATGTCGAGCTGCGCCCCGCGCCCGGCATGGACCAGCATCGCGCCATCGGGCAGCTGCGCGAAGAGATCGGCGTTCAGCATCCCCCGCGTCTCGGCGGTCAGCGGCAGCAGGCAGACGAGGATATCGGTCCGCCCGAGGAACGCCGCCAGCCGGTCCGGTCCGTAGATCTCGCAGCCCTCGACCGGGCGGCCAGAGCGGCTGTAGCCCGCGACGTCGAACCCGCAGGCGCCGAGCGCGCGGGCCGCAAGCTGGCCGATGCGGCCCATGCCCATGATCCCGACCCGGAAGGCAGAGGCGGAGCGCGTCAGATGCGTCTCCCACTGCCCGGCGCGCGCCTGTTGCAGATAGAGCGGCATCTGCCGTTGCAGCATCAGCACCGCCATCAGCACCCAGTCGCGCACCATCTCGGAAATGCCCGCCACGTCGCAGCGCACCAGCGCCACGCCCTCGGGCAGTGGCGGCATCTGGTCGACCCCCGCGCCGGTGCTCAGCAGCGCCTTCAGGTTCGGATAGACCGACAGGTCGGCGGGCGGCACCCAGCAGGCCAGGCACGAGACAGCCGCGGGATTGCTCACCGCGGCCTCGGACAGGATGATCTCCTCTCCGGCGTCGTCGAAGACCCGTTTCCAGGTCTTCGCGCGCGCCTCGTTCGTCAGAAGCAGCAGCCCCATCAGGCCATCGCAGCCCGGATCTCCGAGTCCTCGAGGGTCTGGTCGAGCACGGTGCGGGTGCGCTCGATGATGCCGTCGATATCGGCATCGGTGCAGCACAGGGGCGGCGCATAGCCGAAGATGCCCTGCGGGAAGGAGCGCACCACGAGCCCCTGCTCCCACGCGCGATCGAACAGCCGCGTGGCGGGCTGAACCGAGGCGGGCAGAGGGGTCTTCTTCTCCTTGTCGGTCACCAGTTCGAGGGCGGCGAGCATGCCGCGCCCACGCACGTCGCCCACCAGCGGGTGATCGGCCAGCGAGTGCAGGCCCGCCATCAGACGCGCCCCGGCCTTGCGCCCGTTCTCCAGCAGACCGCCCTCGTAGAGCTTCAGCACTTCGAGCCCGACCGCCGCCGACACCGGGTGCGCGGAATAGGTGAAGCCGTGGCCGACCGCCTTGGCGCCCGCGCCCTCGGCGATGGTCTCGTAGACGTGGTTGCGCATGAACACCGCGCCCATCGGCGCATAGCCCGAGGTCAGGCCCTTGGCCGTGGTCATCAGGTCGGGCACGATGCCCTCTTCCTCGGAGGCGAACAGCGGCCCGGTGCGGCCGAACGCGGTGATGACCTCGTCGGCGACGAAGAGCACGCCATACGCCTCGCAGACCGCCTTGATCGCCTTGATCCAGCCCTTCGGCGGCACCAGCACGCCGCCCGAGCCCTGGATCGGCTCGGCATAAAATGCCGCGACACGCTCGGGGCCGATGGCCTCGATCTTGGCTTTCAGCTCGGCGACGGAGGCGTCGATGATGGTCTGCTCGTCCTGCCCGTGCGGGTTGCGGTAGATGTAATGCGACGAGATCCGGTGCTGCCAGTCATAGGGCACGCCGAAACCGTCGTGGAACCCCGGCAGCGCCGTGAGGCCGGCGCCCATCGTGGTCGAGCCGTGATAGCCGCTGTGGATCGAGATGAACTGGTCACGCTCCGGCTGGCCCTTGGAATGCCAGTAGTAGCGGATGAAGCGGATGGTGCTGTCCACCGCGTCCGACCCGCCGAGGCTGAAGTAGATGTGGTTGAGGTCGCCGGGGCTGCGCTCTGCCAGCTCGGAGGCGAGCCGGATCGGCGCCTCGGCCCCGAGGTCGAAATAGCCGGTGGCATAGGGCAGCTCGCGCATCTGCTTGGCGGCGGCCTCGACGACGCTTTCATGGCCGTAGCCGGCGTTGACGCACCACAGGCCGGCAAAGCCGTCGATCAACTCGCGGCCTTCGGCGTCGGTGACGCGCGCGCCCTTGGCAGAGGTCAGAACGCGCACGCCGCGCTCTTCGTGGCCCCGGAAAGAGGACACGGGGTGGACGAGGTGACGACGGTCAAGCTCGACGAGGGAGTTGGTCAGCATGGGTCTGGCTCCGGGAAATGGATCTGCGGTCAGGATAGGCGCGGCGCGGGCGCGAGGGTTGCCGATCGCGGGGGCGTCTTCGGCAGGATCGGCCGGGGCGACGGGGCGGCACGGAATTTCCTGCCGCCCTGCCCCGCGCGTCAGCGGAACGCGCTCACGACGCGACGATCAAGTGACGCGTCTTACGACGCGATGATGAAGATCTTGCGCACGGTCTCGATAGTGCGCCAGGTGCCGACGAAGCCGGGCTTCAGGATGAAGCTGTCGCCGGGGCCGAAGACATGGCTCTCGCCGCCGTCCTCGCCGATCTCGCACTTGCCCGACAGGATGTGGCAGAACTCGAAGGTCTCGCCCTTCTTCGACACGGTCTTGCCGGGGGTCGCCTCCCAGACGCCGGTGCGGATCTTGCCCCACTTCGCGGCCTCGGCCATCGCGGTGTCCAGCTCCCAGGTCTTGTATTCGGGGATGCCTTCGATGCGGCGCTCCTCGGGGCAGATGTCCTCGCGGGGAGTGAATTCGGGCGCGGTGTTCAGCGGGATGAGCTTGGTCATCGGGGTCTCCTGTCTGCGGGTTGCCCGCATCATCGCCGCGAAGCGCCCCCGCGCGGCACCGAAGATCGCGCCGCTTCGGCATCCCCTGCCGTTTGCCGCCCCGCAAAAGCAATTTCCTGCCACGTCCCCGGCAAGAGCGGCAGGCGCTTTCGTGGCGGTCGCGTCATGATGGGGGCAACCGAAAACAGGGACTCGCCATGAAATACCAATCCTACTGGCACGACACCGCCCCCGTCTTTTCCAACCCGCAGCGCGGCCCGGTGGCGGGCAGCTTCGACGTGGCGGTGATCGGCGGCGGGTTCACCGGGCTGAACGCGGCGCGCAAGCTGGCGCGCGAGGGCGTCTCGGTCGCCCTGCTCGAGGCCGATCACGTCGGCGCCGGCGGCTCGGGGCGCAATGGCGGGCATCTCAACAACGGCATCGCCCATGGCTATGCCAGCGCCAAGGCGCATCTGGGGACCGAGCGGGCGCATGCGCTCTACAAGGCCTACGACCGGTCGATCGACATGATCGAAGAGGTCATCGCCGAGGAAGGCATCGCCTGCGATTTCCGCCGCGCGGGCAAGCTGAAGCTCGCCTCGAAGCCAAGCCACGTGGACGGGCTCAAGGCGAATTACGAGCTGATCCACCGCGAGGTCGACCCCGAGACGCGCTGGCTCGACAAGGCCGACCTCGACGGCGAGATCGGGTCGGACGCCTTCCACGGCGGCATGCTCTACGAGAAGACGGCGATGATGCACATGGGCCGCTATGTCACCGGCCTTGCCGAGGCGGCGCATCGCCACGGCGCGCAGATCTGGGAAGCCGCACCCGTCACCGAGCGCACCCGGTCCGGCAGCGGCTGGACGCTGAGCACCCCCAAGGGTGCCCTCAAGGCCGGTCGGGTGATCGTCGCCACCGGCGCCTATGCGGGCCGGGCCAAGCCCTCGCCCTTCCAGTATTTCCGGCGGCGCATCATCTCGGTCGGCTCCTTCATCATCGCGACGCGGCCCCTGATGGACGCCGAGGTTCAGAAGCTGCTGCCCGGCAACCGCACCTATGTCACCTCGATGAACATCGGCAATTACATCCGCCTGTCGCCGGACAACCGCATCATCTTCGGCGGGCGGGCGCGGTTCTCGGCCACCTCGGACCAGCGCTCGGACGCGAAATCCGGCGAGATCCTCAAGAAGAGTTTCGCGCAGGTCTTTCCCGAGTTCGCTGACATCCAGATCGACTATTGCTGGGGCGGGCTCGTGGGCATGACGCAGGACCGCTACCCGCGAGCGGGCGAGCATGACGGCATGATCTACGGCATGGGCTATTCCGGCCACGGCGCGCAGATGTCGACGCTGATCGGCCAGGCGCTGGCCGACATGGCGATGGGGCGCGAGGGGACGAACCCGCTGGACGGGCTCGACTGGCCGACGATCCCGATGCATTCGGGCACGCCGTGGTTCCTGCCGCTGGTGGGGATGTGGTTCGGACTCAAGGACCGGCTGTCGTAAATGGCGGGGGGCCGCGTGCCCCCTACCCCAGCGAGTGCGAGGCGAGCCCGTAGACGCGCAGCCCTTCTTGCGACAGGCGGTTGCTACCGAGCCGCATCTCGGTCACCGTATCGTAGACGCCAAGCCCGGCGGCGGCGAGGAAGGCGCCCATTGCCTCGCTCTCGACCTGCCGGTCGAACCGGGCGAAGCGGCCCTCGCAGGATTGCAGCAGCGGCGCGGTGAGCTGTATCGCCATTTCGTCGCTGTCCGCCAGAACCGGACCGATGACTGTCCCCTTGCCGAAGGCGCGCTTCATGGCGAAGCCCTTCACCTCTCCGTCCTGCTCCAGCACCAAACCGTCCGAAACCTCGAGCAGCGCGTCGAAGACAGCGCTGCGGTCGGCATGGGTCGCGGAGCGGTCGAGAGCCACAATCGCATCACGGTCCGCGAGTGTCAGGTCGCGCAGCATGCCGTCCGTTGGCGCGGGCGCGGAGATCTCGCGAACGATGCCCTGCTGCTGGTAGATCGTCGAGACCGGCACGAACCCGGCGGATTCATACAGGCGAAATCCGTGCCGCGTCGAGGTGATGCGCAGATCCCGCCCGGCGCAATCGCGCATGATCCGGCGCAGCATCCGCCGACCGGCCCCTTGCGATTGCAGGCGCGGTGACACAACCATCATCCCCAGCATGGCGAAATCCGGCCCCATCGGGAAATACATCGCCGAGCCGAGCGGCCGCCCGATCTCGTCGCAGGCGACATAGCCCTGCCCCAGCCTCAGGAACAGGTCGATGTCCCGCCCCCGGTGCGGCCAGAACACCGTCATCGCCAGCTGGTGCAGCATCTCACGCTTGGAGCCATCGACGGGCTCGATGGTCGCGGTATAGCTCTCCAGCCGCAGCAGGTCCTCGTCATCGATGGCCTGCCGTGCCATGAAGGCGTTGTAGCGATCTTCGCTCCACATCGTGCTGTCTTTCGTCTCGTCCTGCCAAATCCGGCCCCCGCCGGTGGTAAGCACTATGGGCGCCAGTGAAAAGTTTTTTGCACCAAATGCACACGCACTTCGGAATAATGTGCTGTGAACAAGCGTACAATTTTCGCTCTGAATCAAACTTGGAGCATCTCTCGCGTCAGGATGCAGCTACCGGACGCGCCTTCGATGGCTCGATGTTGGCCCGTCCATACTGAATAGCCCCGTGTCCCGTGGACGCCTTCTTCGCTGATTTTGAGGCAAGGAGGCCATGACGAGCAGCAGCACGTTCAGCGATGAGTTCAAGCGGGACGCGGTCGCGCAGATTCCCGAGCGGGGCTACCCGGTCAGGGAAGTGTCGGAGCGTTTGGGGGGGGGGGGGGGGGGGGGGGGGGGGGGGGGCAGCGCGTATTCGCTCTACGCTTGGATGAAGACGTTCGCGAAGGCGTCATCGGGAGAGGCGGAGACGGACGCCGAGATCCGGCGCCTGAAGAAGGAGCTGGCGCGGGTTTCGGAGGAGCGTGACATCCCAAAAAAGGGCAAGGCTTGTCCGCCATTGGTCCGAGGACAATGCCGAGCGCGTATTTCGCCATGGAAGCAAAGTGAGTGGAGCCATTGAGGCGCCATTGGTTCGAGCCCAATGGCGACGGCGTTCGTGGCCGAGCATCGCGGGCAGTTCTCCGTTAGGGCGATGTGCCGGTGTCTGCGCATCCAACCGAGCGGCTTCTATGCATGGGTGAAGGCGCCGCTCAGCAAGCGCGCCCAGGAAGACGCCCGCTGTAGCAGCTTGTTTCGCGCCCCTGCATCGACGAGAAGGCCGCGCCGTGCGAGCGCAGCGTCTGCCGGTCCTCCGAAGCGACTTTCAATGTCGGCAGCTCTGGTTTCCGCTGTCGGCACCGCCAATGGATGGCTACGGCCAGCTCTTGCCGCCTCGTCCAGCTCGGCGACACGCTTCCACATCTCTGGCGATCCCGGCTCATCTTCGAGGATGTCGAGGAAGTCAGCCACGACCTCACCAGCGAGAGCTACGGCCTGCTTGTGGGTCAGACCAGCGGGACCGCATCCAAGTGCCTCCCAGTGGCTCTCCAGCGCCGCAAGAGCCTGCGAGAAGCGTCTCTTCGCTTCCGGCCAGTCTCTGGTCCGCAACGAGGTCTTCGCGTGTGTGGTGAGCTTGAGCTGGCAGATACGGTCGCCGATGGGCAGAGATACAGTCGTTCCCCTCGCACGATCCACCACGTCGCGAGGGACATGGACGCGCAGGTAGTAGGTCGATCCAATCAGGACGGGCTGGGGCATTGTGCATCTCATCGGGTACCACCTCTATGTACCAGTAGAGGCGGCGCATGTTCCTGTTATCAGGCACTTGTGCGATTTCAATGCAGTAGCATGGTGGGTGATGAGAGACTCGAACTCCCGACATCTTCGGTGTAAACGAAGCGCTCTACCAACTGAGCTAATCACCCGGCAGAGCGGGGTTTAGCCAACCGCAGCAGTCCTTGCAAGCCGGTTCCGATACTCTTCTTCTCGGATCGCTTCAGAGCTGTCTCCGCCCTCCGGAACAGGGCAAGCGGCGTGTTCGAGCTGGGCACATCGGCAAAGGTGCCGGGATTGCCGGGATGACGCGCGGTACGAGAAGCTGGCGAGCCGGGCAATGTCTCACTGCGCCAAGGGACGGATGAGACGCTGCCCACGTCATGGGCCCCCGCTGACCGACAAAAAGAGGCGTTTGCTCAAGAATTCGACCTGGAAGCCGTGACCTCAGCCACCCAAGCTGACCTGATGCCTCGTCCAAGCCCCGTGCAGCATGCAAAACGCCGGCATGGCATCCCCGGCGGACCCGGCTTCGACCGACAGAGACGCCGGTCTAGAACTCGAACAGCTTCGCCATCGTCGGCGCCGTCGCGGCCCCTATGACCCGCGCATTGCCACCGACCGCTGCCTCCTCGATCCGCGGGGCCGTGAGGCCGCGCAGGTCAAGCCGGGCGAGCTCGGCGCGGGCGGCTGCGACAAGTCGGGCGCGCACCTCGGTCGGGAAGGCGCCGTCGATCAGGATGACGGGGAAATCGATCACGGCGCAGACCGTGCGTGCGGCTTCGGCGAGCGCACGTGCCGCGCGCAGGATCCAGTCGTCGAGCGCGGCCCCAAGCCCCGACCAGTCCTGCGGCTGGCGCCAGAGCGTGCCCGCAGGCGCCCCGGCCCCGGTCAGCGCCGTCTCGAGCAGGTAGAGAGACGCTTCGTCGATCAATGCCGCCGTACCGCTGCCCTGCCCCGGCACCCGGATCGCGCCGAAGGCCCCGGCGTTTCCCTGCAACCCCTCGACAACCGTGCCGTTCAGCGCCACGCCGCCTCCGACGAAGGAGCCGATGAAGAAGTAACCGTAATCCGTCAGTTCACGGCCTCGGCCGAAGACGTGCTCGGCGCGGCAGGCGGCGGTTGCGTCGTTGACCTGAAACAGCGGCAGGTCGGAAAAGGCGGCCACCTCGGCGGCAAAGTCGATCTCGCGCCAGACCGAGAAATCTGCCGGTGCGCCAAGGACATCGACCCAGCTCCAGATCTCGGCCGGGGCCGCGATGCCGATGCCGGCGATGCGGGACTTCTGGCGCCGGGTCAGATCGTGCAGCAGGTCGGCCATGCCGTCGCGCAGGTAGGCGAAGATCTCGTCGGGCATCGGATAGCGATAGGTGATCTGGCTCTGACCCAGCACCTCGCCCGAGAGGTCGAGAACCGCGAGATCCGCCGAGCGCCGGCCGAGCTTCATGCCGACCGAAAGTGCGCCGTCCGGGTCGATCTGCATCGGGATCGAAGGCTTGCCGACACGGCCGCGCTGCGGCGCACCTCGGCGCAGGAAGCCGTCGTTTTCGAGCTTGCGCAGGATGTTCGAGACGGTCTGCGGCGAAAGTGCCGTCTGCTTCGCGATTTCGGCGCCCGGCAGCCCTCCGCTCCGGCGAATGAGCGACAGGATCAGCCGTTCGTTATGTGCCCGGACGCCGATCTGATTGACCCCGGAACGCGCGCCGATGCGGTCATTGCCATCCATGAGAGACCCTCCCCGTTCCCACTATCAAGCGCGCTGCGGCTCTGCCAGTCAATAAATAAATCAATTGGATTTACTTATTGACCGAAGACGGGAATCACAGCAGTTTGACAGCCAATCCGCTTGGAGGAGCGGAGGCGCCGAACCTGCCGCAGGGGCAGACGGCGCGTGACATTTTTGGGAGGATGACCATGAAGACACTTTTTGCAGGTTCTGCACTGGCGCTGGTTCTCGGCGCGGGCACCGCCTTTGCCGAGGAGACCACGGCCTGTCTTATCACCAAGACCGACACCAACCCGTTCTTCGTGAAGATGAAGGAAGGCGCCAGCGCCAAGGCCGAGGAACTGGGCCTGACGCTGAACACCTATGCCGGCAAGCTCGACGGTGACGTCGAGACGCAGGTGGCGGCGGTCGAGAGCTGCATCGCCGCAGGCGCCAAGGGCATCCTCATCACCCCGTCCGACAGCCGCGCGCTGACCCCGGTCGTCCAGCAGGCGCGTGACGCCGGCATTCTTGTCATCGCACTCGACACCCCGTTCGAGCCGATCGATGCCGCCGACGCGACCTTCGCGACCGATAACTTCCTCGCCGGCGAGCTGATCGGGCAATGGGCAGCGGCCAAGATGGAAGACCCCTCCGAGGCCAAGATCGCGCTGCTCGATCTCAACCCGTCGCAGGTCTCGGTGGACTACCTTCGCGACAACGGATTCCTCAACGGCTTCGGCATCGACATCAAGGACCCGACCAAGATCGGCGACGAGGAAGACCCGCGCATCGTCGGAAACGACGTGACCAACGGTAACGAGGAAGGCGGCCGCACCGCGATGGAGAACCTTCTCCAGAAGGACCCCGGCGTGAACCTCGTCTACACGATCAACGAGCCCGCCGCCGCCGGCGCCTACGAGGCGCTGAAGGCGGTCGGCCTGGAAAGCCAGGCGCTGATCGTGTCGGTCGACGGCGGCTGCCCGGGTGTCCGCAACGTCGAAGCGGGCGTGATCGGTGCGACCTCGATGCAGTTCCCGCTGAAGATGGCATCGATGGGCATCGAGGCGATCAAGGCATTCGCCGAAACCGGCGAGAAGCCCCAGGCCTCCGAAGGGCTCGAGTTCACCAACACCGGTGTCGAGCTGGTCACCGACCAGCCGGTCGAGGGCATCCCGTCGATCACCTCCGAAGAGGCACTGGAGAAGTGCTGGGGCTGAGCCCCGCGCGGTCGGCCCGGCGGTCCTGACACCGCCGTCGACCTGCCCGGGGGGCACTCGCCCCCCGGCCCTCCCCTTCCACAGATGAGGCCATCATGAGCGAGACCATTCCGTCAACGCGACGTGACGCGCAGGAATTCGAGACGGTTGCCGACGGCGCGGACCGCAGCGTCGCCGCCTTCGAACGGCACCGCCGCGGCCCCGTCGAGCAGCTTCAGCACGTCCTGCATTCCAACCCCACGCTTGTCCCGGTGATCGTCCTGCTGGGCGCGGTCACGGTGTTCGGCCTGGTCGCGGGTTCGAAGTTCTTCTCGGCCTTCAATCTCACGCTGATCATGCAGCAGGTGTCGATCATCGGCATCCTCGCCGCGGCGCAGTCGCTGATCGTGCTGACCGCCGGCATCGACCTGTCGGTCGCGGCAATCATGGTGCTAATGTCGGTGATTGCCGGCAATCTGGCAGTCTACTCCGGCGTGCCGGCGTTCCTCGCGCTGCTGATCTCCTTTGCGGGCGGCACGGCGGCGGGAATGTTCAACGGCTTCCTCGTGACACGGGTGAAGCTGCCGCCATTCATCACCACGCTGGGCACCTGGTCGATCTTTTACGCGCTGAACCTCTGGCTCTCGGGTGCCCAGTCGATCCGCAGCCAGGACATCGACACCGAGGCGCCGCTCCTCAAGTTCTTCGGCGAGACCATCGCCGTCGGCTCCGCGCGGATCACCTATGGCTCGATCCTGATGGTGCTGGTCTTCCTCGTGCTCTGGTACATGCTGAACAAGACCGCCTGGGGGCGCCACGTCTACGCGGTGGGCGACGATGCAGAGGCCGCCGAACTCGCGGGCATCCGCACCGGCCGCACGCTGATGTCGGTCTATGCGCTGGCGGGCTTCGTCTGCGCCATCGCCGCATGGGCCTCGATCGGACGGGTCGGCTCGATCTCTCCGCAGGCCTTCTACGAGGGCAACCTCCAGTCGATCACCGCCGTCGTCATCGGGGGCATCTCGCTCTTCGGCGGACGCGGCTCGATCCTCGGTGCCCTCTTCGGCGCGCTGATCGTCGGCGTCTTCCAGTCGGGGCTGCGCCTCGCGGGGGTCGACGTGCTCTGGCAGGTCTTCGCCATCGGCTGGCTCATCATCATCGCGGTCGCGATCGACCAATGGATCAGAAAGGTCTCGGCATGAACGCTCCCATCCTTTCGGCCCGCGGGCTGCAGAAACACTACGGCCGGGTCACCGCGCTCGACAATTGCGACTTCGACCTCTACCCGGGCGAAATCCTCGCGGTGATCGGTGACAACGGGGCGGGAAAGTCCTCGCTCATCAAGGCGCTCTCCGGAGCGGTCCGGACCGACGGCGGGACGATCACCCTCGAAGGCAAGGAGGTCAATTTCTCCTCGCCGTTGCAGGCCCAGGAGGCGGGCATCGCGACCGTCTACCAGACACTGGCGCTGTCCCCGGCGATGTCGATCGTGGACAACATGTTCATGGGGCGCGAGATCCGGGCCGCGGGACCTGCCGGACGCTGGCTGCGCAAGCTCGACCACGCGAAGATGCGCGAGATTGCCCGCGAGAAGCTGTCGGAACTCGGGCTGATGACCATCCAGAACATCGACCAGCCGGTCGAGACCCTCTCGGGCGGTCAACGCCAGGGCGTGGCGGTGGCGCGGGCGGCAGCCTTCGGCTCGAAGGTCATCATTCTCGACGAGCCCACGGCGGCCCTCGGGGTGAAGGAAAGCCGCAAGGTGCTCAACCTGATCCAGGACGTGCGGTCGCGCGGGATCCCGATCATCCTTATCTCGCACAACATGCCGCATGTGTTCGAACTGGCCGACCGCATCCACGTGCACCGACTGGGGCGCAGGCTCTGCACGGTACGGCCCGAAGACTGCACGATGTCCGACGCCGTGGCACTGATGACCGGCGCAAAGGCCCCTCCGGGCGAGACCATCGCGGCCTGAAATGGGCGCACTGGCCCTATCGCGGGCCACGAGACCGGGGCAGCGCGATTCAGTTCGCGCTGCCTTTTCGCATTCGGGGTCAAGGAACCTGGACGTCCCTCACACCGCATGAGGAAACAAGGTTGCGCGCCGTCTGACAGATGGCCCGCACCAGCCTGACATCACCTTGGCTGGCGACTTGAGATCAGGGAAGCCTTGCAGGACAAGAAGATACGTCCTTGCATCCCGGGCCGGAAGAAACGGACGACGCCCGTCCGGTACCCCTCTTGATGGTGTGGACGCCCCCTCACGGCAT
>NZ_RAPJ01000065.1:0-25797 GCF_003703915.1 Salipiger sp. D13 | reverse complement strand
CGATCAGATCCTGATGCGCGGGCCCAAGGTGGTGGGCGTCTACCGGCTGGTGATGAAGGCCGGCTCGGACAATTTCCGCCAGAGCTCGATTCAGGGGATCATGAAGCGGCTGAAGGCCAAGGGCGTCGAGGTGATCGTCCATGAGCCGGTGCTGGACGAGTCCGACTTCTTCCGCAGCCGCGTGGTCAACGACCTCGAGGCCTTCAAGGCCGAAGCCGACCTCATCGTCGCAAACCGCCTGACCGACGACATCCGCGACGTCGCGGACAAGGTCTTCACCCGCGACCTGTTCGGAGCCGACTGATGACCCAGCAAACCGTTCTTGTCACTGGAGCCTCGGGCTTCATCGGTTTCCATCTCTGCCAGCGTCTGCTGGCCGACGGCTTTGGTGTTGTGGGGATCGACAACCTGTCGGACTACTACGACGTTGCCCTGAAGCAGCGGCGCCAGGCGATGCTGTCGCAGAACCCCGGCTTCACCATCGTCAACGAAAGCATCGAGACGCCGGGCGTCATCATGGGGCTTTTCGAGGAGCACGCGCCCGACTACGTGGTGCATCTCGCCGCCCAGGCAGGGGTGCGCTATTCGATCGAGAACCCGCGCGCCTATCTCGAGAGCAACATCGTCGGCACATTCGAGATCCTTGAGGCCGCCCGGGCGCACCCGCCGAAGCACATGCTGCTGGCCTCGACCTCCTCGGCCTTCGGTGCCAACACCGAGATGCCCTACAAGGAGACCGAAAAGGCCGATCACCAGATGTCGTTCTACGCGGCGACCAAGAAGTCGACCGAGAATATGGCGCACAGCTACGCGCATCTCTTTTGCCTGCCGATCACCATGTTCCGGTTCTTCACCGTCTACGGGCCCTGGGGACGGCCGGACATGGCATTGTTCAAGTTCACCAAGGCGATCCTCGAGGGCAAGCCCATCGACGTCTACAACCACGGCGACATGAAACGCGATTTCACCTACATCGACGATCTCGTCGAGGGGATCCGGCTGCTGATGGACGCGGTGCCGGAACGGCCCGACGATGGCGTGGTGCCCGAGGGCGACAGCCTGTCTCCGGTGGCGCCGCACCGGGTGGTCAACATCGGCAATTCCGACGCCGTGCAGCTGACCGACTTCATCGCCGCGATCGAGGCCGCCACGGGTATCGAGGCGGAGCAGAACCTGATGCCGATGCAGCCGGGCGACGTGCCGGCGACCTGGGCGGACGCGGGTCTGCTGAACGATCTGACGGGATATCGCCCGAAGACCGCCGTGCCCGAGGGCGTGGCGCGCTTCGTGGAATGGTACCGCGACTATTATGTGAGCTAGGGTCAGGGTGCATTGATTTCTATGGCACTGCGTGATTCACAGCCCCGAAAAGGAGCGGTGATATGAGCAATCTTTTCTGGTTGATCGACGCGCATATGTCGTAACCGACCGGTTGACGCGCCTGCCGGTTGGAAGCGACCTGATCTAAGACACGTGCTTAACGAGGTTCTTTGCGACGTGTCTTAGATGGAAGGTAATCACCCGATTGAAGCCGCCTGCCTGATTGAGGAGTTCCGAGGTAAGACACGTGCATAACGACGTCGTTAGCGACGTGTCTTATAGGGGAGCGGCCATGCTGGGCGAGGTTCTGGGTGTCGAACGGCGCCGGCGGTGGAGCGAAGACGAGAAGCTGGAGATCCTGTCGGAAGTCGGTCTCAGCGGTGCCTCGGTTACGCAGGTGGCGCAGCGCCACGAGATCACACGCTCCCAGATTTACGGCTGGCGGCGTGATCTGAAGAAGAAGGGCCTATGGTCGCCGGATCGCGGGGCTGTTTTCCTGCCGGTGGATTTCAGCGGGCACCCGGAACCGGAAAGCGCGCCCGCGCCGGCGCGGCCAGTTCCGGTCGAACTGCGGCTAAGCAACGGCCGCTGCCTGAGGTTCGACAGCAGCATCGATGAAGAGGCGCTGACCCGGTTGATCCGGGCGGTGGAGGCAGCGTGATCGGGCCCGGCACGGGGGTCCGGGTCTACCTCGCCTGCGGTGCCACCGACATGAGAAAGGGCATCGCGGGGCTGTCGACCATGGCCCAGGATGTCCTGCGCCAGAAGCCGACGAGCGGCGCGGTCTTTGCGTTCCGGGGGCGCCGAGGTGATCGTTTGAAGCTGCTTTACTGGGATGGGCAGGGCTTCTGCCTCTACTACAAGGTGCTCGAACGCGGTCGTTTCCCCTGGCCCAACACCGAGGCTGGTATCGCCCGGCTGACGTCGGCACAGCTGGCCATGCTCTGGGAGGGGATCGACTGGCGGCGTCCGGACTGGGGTGCGCCGCCAGCACGGGTGGGGTGATTTATCACTCTGATTCCCCTTGTTTTATTGGATTTTGACGACACGGCGTGGTATCTGTCGGCATGTCCGTAGACGCCGACATTCTCACCGATGACCCCACCGTTCTGAAGGCGATGATCGCCGCGCTTCAGGCGGAGAATGCGCGCATGTCGGCCACGCTCCAGGCCCACGAACAGCTGGTCCAGGCGCTGCGCCTGCGGATCGCCAGGCTGCAGAAGCAGGCCTTCGGCAAGTCCTCGGAGAAGATCGAACGGGAGATCGCCCAGCTCGAGCTGGCGCTGGAAGACCTGCTGATAGCGGTTGCCGAGCAGCGTAATGAACCGGCTGGCGAAGATGATGCCGAAGCTCCCGCCGCCGATGCCGGACCCGCCGAGGTGAAGCTCCGCCGCAGGCCCCGGGTCTCCGACGAGACCCCGCGGGAGCGACGCGAACTCGACCCCGGCACCTGCTGCCCTGATTGCGGCGGCGACCTCCGCGTGGTCGGCGAGGATGTGAGCGAGCTTCTCGACATGGTCGCCGCGCAGATGAAGGTCATCGAGATCGCGCGGGTGAAGAAGTCCTGCCGCCGCTGCGAGCGAATGGTGCAGCCCGCCGCCCCGAGCCGCCCGATCCCCGGCAGCATGGCCGGGCCGGGTCTGTTGGCGCATGTTCTGGTCTCCAAGTTCGATGACCACGTTCCGCTCTATCGCCAGAGCGAGATCTACGCGCGCATGGGCGCGGACGTGCCCGACAGTACGCTGCTGGACTGGTGCGGCCGGGCAATGAAGGTGCTCGCGCCGATCATCGAAAGGATCGAGGCCGAGGTCATGGCGGCACCGGTCCTGCATGCGGACGACACGCCGATCCGCGTCCTGGACCGCTCCCGCCGGGACCGCGGTCTCGGCAAGGGGGTGAAGCAGGGGCGGGTCTGGGCCTATGTCTCGGACCAGAGGCCCTGGTCGGGGACCGCTCCGCCCGGCGTGGTCTACCGCTTCTCACCGGACCGGAAAGGCGAGCATCCCCGTTATCACCTGCAAAACAGCAGCGGTATCCTCCAGGCGGACGCCTATGCGGGCTTTGGCCAGCTCTACGCAGCGCCGCGCGGACGGCAGCAGCCAGTTCCGCGAGGCGGCCTGCTGGGCACATCTGCGGCGCGACTTCCACGATGTCTGGGAGGCCACGAAGTCCGAGATCGCGCGGGAGGCGCTGGATCGGATCGGCAAGCTCTACGATGTCGAACGGCGGATCGCCGGTCAGCCCGCCGAGCTGCGCAAGGCCGCACGGGAGCAACACTCCCGCCCCCAGGTCGATGCCTTCAAGGCATGGGCCGAGGCCCAGCTGGCGCGCATCCCGGGCAAGGGCGATCTCGCGAAGGCCTTCCGCTACGGGCTCTCCCGCTGGCCGTCATTCGAACTGTTCCTCGAGGACGGACGCATCGGGATCGACAACAACCCGGCCGAGCGTGCGATGCGTCCGATCGGGATCGGCCGGAAGAACTGGCTCTTCGCAGGATCCGACAGCGGCGGGGAGACACTGGCCCGGGCCATGACCCTGATCGAGACCGCCAAGATGAGCGGCCTGGACCCGCAAGCCTGGCTCGCTGATGTCCTCGACCGCATCCACGATCACAAGATCAACCAGCTCGACGAACTGCTGCCCTGGCAATGGAAGCCGGCGGGGCAGACGCACAGCACGGCGGCCTGATGGCTGCCACGACCTATGTCTGCACGATCAGTCATGTCGCCCGCGTGCTCGGAGAAGACCCGGATCTTCTCGAGGCCATCCTCAGCACCGACGATAACCTCGCCTACGGCAGCATTGTCAGCGTCCAGACCGGTCGCGAGGAATACCTTACCGCTCTGACGGACCAGGGCATCGACGAACTCCGCGACATGCTCCTGTCAGCCCGGGTCTCTGTCGAGGAATGGCACCGCTTCCTTGAGGACTTCGTCGGCGAGCCTGACATCATCGCACGCGTCAAAGACCAGCCACTGCGGTAGCTATCGGGCCGTTACGATGGAAGGGTCATGCTGGACGAAGCTCTGAGCGTTGAGCGATGCCGACGGTGGAGTGACGACGAAAAGCTCGAGATCGTTCTGGCGGTTGGTGCTGACGAGGCGACGGTGACCCAAGTCGCTCAGCGCTACGAGGTGACACGCTCTCAGATTTGCGGGTGGCGGCGGGACCTGAAGCAAAATGGTCTCTGGTCGCCCAGTCACGGCGCTTACTTCCTTCCCGTCGATCGGCCAGAGTAGGCGGCTCCAGCGTTCACGTCAACCAGATCGGCTCCGGTGGAGTTGCGATTGGCCAAAGGGAGATGTTTGAGCTTCTACAGCGGCATGGACGGAGAAGCTCTGACGCGGCTGATCCGGGCCGTCGAGGCGGCATGATCGGCCCGGGAACGGGCGTGCGGATCTACCTTGCCTGCGGCGCCACAGATATGAGGAAGGGCGTTTCTGGCCTATCCGCCATGGCACGGGACGTTCTGTGTCAGAAGCCTACAAGCGGAGATACAAGCGGCGCAGTCGTACCGAGATCATGTTTGGCAGGCCCAAGGATTGGCGGCGTGTCGCGATGCGTTATGACTGCTGCCCCGAGGTGTTTCTCTCTGGCATCGCGCTCGCGGCTCTCGTCATCTACTGGTTATGAAACCTGACCCTAGCTCACTAAAATACATTGGCAGAAATACGGTTTCGGACTACCTCACCTTCATGATTTTCCGCTTCCGAAAAAAGAAGACCCTGAAGCCCATTTTCGATGCTCCGCTCCGCCCGGAGGTGCCGTTCTTCGCAATCGGTGATCTCCATGGTTGCGATTCTCTTTTCCGGAAATTGCTGTCCAGCCTCGAGGAACTGGCCCCTTCTGAGGCCCGACTGGTTCTGGTCGGCGACTACGTCGACCGCGGCGATGACAGCGCCGAGGTGCTGCGCCGGCTTTTCCGGATGCAGGCTGACGCGGGCGAGGAGATGATGATCTGCCTCAAGGGCAACCATGACCAGATGCTGCTCGATTTTCTCGACGACCCGCAGGGCACCGGGCCGCGCTGGCTGCGCTACGGCGGGCTGCAGACCCTTGCGAGCTATGGCCTGCAGGGCGTGCCGCAGACGGCGCCGGAAACGCGATGGCTCGAAACGCGGGATCGCCTGCGCGAGGCGGTCAGTGCGGACATCGAGCATTGGCTGCGCGCGCTGCCGACCCGCTGGCAGACAGGCAACGTGATGGTCTGCCATGCCGGGGCGGATCCGATGCGTCCGCCGGAAGAGCAGAGCGACCGGAGCCTGCTCTGGGGGCATCCGGAGTTCGAGAGCACACCCCGCAACGACGGAACGTGGGTCGTGCATGGCCATACCATCACCGACCATCCTCGGCCCGAGAGCGGCCGGATCCCGGTCGACACCGGCGCCTATGCAACGGGCCGCCTGACGGCGGCCCTGGTCGAGACGGGAAAGGTGCAGTTCCTTTCGACCTGAGCCGAGCCCTGCGCCGGGCTCAGCGCCCGGTGCGGTTCATCACCGAGCCAGCGGTCTTGGCGATGAGCGTGCAGTCGGTCACCAGCGACACGGTCTGGAGGTATTCGATGTCCATCGCGACGCGTTCGGCGTAGCTCACGTCGTTGCGGCCCGAGACCTGCCAGAGCCCGGTGATGCCCGGCTTCATGGTCAGGTAGGCGGTGCGGCCGTGGCCGTACTTGCGCATCTCGGCGCGGACCACCGGGCGGGGGCCGACGAAGCTCATCTCGCCGGTCAGCACGTTCCAGATCTGCGGCAGCTCGTCGAGGCTGGTCGCACGCAGGAAGTGGCCGATCTTCGTGATGCGCGGATCATTGGTAAGCTTATGGTCGCGGGCCCATTCCTCGGCCGCCGCCGGGTTCTCGGCGAGATAGCTGACGAGACGCTCCTCGGCGTTGGGCATCATGGTGCGGATCTTCCAGCAGCGGAACACCTTGCCGTTCTTGCCGATGCGGCGATGGCCAAAGAAGCCGGGGCCGCCGTCGAGGCGGGTAAGCACCCAAAGCAGCGTGATCACCGGCAGCAGCACCGGCATCAGCAGCAGCGCGAAGACGAGGTCGACGACACGCTTGGTGAAACGGGCATAGAACTTGCGCGCCTCGCGCCGGTAGGCCATGCGGCGCGAGAAAAGATGGCTCGTCTCGTTCAGAGTGGCTCCGGCATCGAGCATCGTCATGGGATCATCTCCGCTAAAGTAAAGCAGGGGGCGTCTTCGGTGAAGACCGGCAATTCAAAACGTTATATCGTCGGCGGTTATATTCATTGACGGGAAGGTTAAGCCATCCGGTCCAATTCGCTTTTCCCGTGTATAGTTAATCATTTGTTTACTGTCTAGTTTCTGCAAGCGCGAAACTTTCGCGACCGCTGCGCAGGTAGGACAGGGGCAATTCCCGTAAAGGGGCTGCGGACAGGTTGCGGGGGTTTCGGCCAGGTTTCGCTTGGCGGCAGGGTTTTTCTAGAGAAGTCAAGGGACTATGGGCAACCTGGAGTTGTCGAAAGGGCATCTGAAAAGCCTTTAACGTGCCGTGCCGCAGAGGACGCAGAGGCCTCGTGCTGCCGAGTGCGCGCAGATGGTGTCGGGAAATGTCGCGGAATTTGACGCTCTTTTTCCGAGCGGCTGCATTTCCTTCAACCAGAAATCGCCCGGCTGCATAAATTATGACCGGTCGTGCAAGCGGATCCGCGTGCCCGGGCGGGCCGGGAACGCGAAAGTGAGTCGGAGAGGCTGAGAATCAATCCTGGGTTGTTCGACGCCGGGCCGCCCAACACCTCAGACGAAAATGATATCGCCCGTGGTCAGCTCGGCCGTGGTCACGCCTTCGACGAGGATGGTGAAGCCGTCGATCCCGATCGCGACGCCGCCCGAGACCGTCTCGAAGCTCAGGTCGGCAGGCGCCGTGCCCGAGATCCGGATGAGATCAGTGCCGTTCTCGAAATCCTCGATCACGTCGGTCTCGCCCGCGCCGAGATCGTTGAAGACGAAGAGATCCGCGCCGCCGCCACCCTGCAGCAGGTCGCTGCCGCTGCCGCCATTCAGCGTGTCCGACCCGGTGCCGCCGCCGATCGTGTCGTCGCCCGCGCCGCCGGCAAGGAAATCGTGGCCGGCCTCGCCCGCGAGCACGTCATCGTCGTCGCCCGCGCCGATGCTGTCGTTGCCGTCGCCGCCGGTGAGCGTGTCGCGCCCGGTGCCGCCGCCCATGTTGTCGTCGCCGACCCCGCCGTCGACGCTGTCGTTGCCGTAGCTGCCGGCCAGTGTGTCGTCGCCGGCACCGCCCAGCACCGTGTCGGCGCCGTAGCCGCCCGAGGCGGCGTCCTGGTCGGCGCCCGCGTTGACGTAGTCGTCGCCCGTGCCGCCGCCGATCACGTCGTTGCCGGTGTTGCCGTAGAGCGTGTCGTCGCCGTCGCCGCCGCCGATGGAGTCGTTGCCCTCGCGGCCGAGCGCGTAATCGTCGCCCCCGTGCAGGGCGATGTTGTCGTGGTTGTCGCCACCGTCGACCCAGTCGTCGCCCTCGCGCCCGAGCAGCGAGTCGTTGCCCTGACCGCCGTAGAGCGTGTCGTTGCCGGTGCCGCCGTCGAGGAAGTCGCTGGCGTCGCCGCCGTCGATCATGTCGTGGCCCGCGCCGGCCTCGATCCGGTTGGTCGCGGCGTTGCCGGTGAGCGTGTCGTCGCCAGCGCCGGTGAAGAGATCCTCGATCACCGTGCCGCGGGCGATGGCGAGGTTGCCGATGCCGCCCTCGATGTCCGAGAGGCTTTCCTCGCGCAGGTCGATCCGCTGGTCGGCGTCCGAGGAGGACAGGTCGACCAGGTCGTGCCCGTTCCGGTCGTAGAGCGTGAAGGCCAGCGGATCGCCGTAGAGGTCGAGGGCGCTACCGCCGTCGAACAGAACGTCCATGACCGCGCCGAGGTAGCCGCCGAGCGTGCTGCCCTCGCCCCAGACGGTGTTGCCGGCGGTCTGGCTGGCGGCGTCGGGGGCGCCGTAGAGCGACTGGATGGCGAGGATGTCGACCATCATCGCCCCGGCGAGATAGGCGAAGCTGGCCTCGACCGAGGTGTTGTCGTCCTGGCTGAAGTAGGACATCAGCGAGAGCTGCCAGCTGTCGTTCGAGAAGGTCTCGTCGACGCCATAGCTCGCGTCGCCGTTGTAGTTGCCCTGGTGGCCGAGCCCCAGCGCGTGGCCGATCTCGTGCACGTAGGTGAGGAAACTGTAGCTGTCGATCGTGGTGCCGTAGGTCGCGAGCCAGTCGGTCGAGACGTTCACGGTCGAACTGATGATCTCGCCGCCCGAGACGATGGAATCCGAGTAGGCGCCCCAGTCGCTGTTGTCGAAGGTGATGTCGGCACTGCCGCCGGCGATCTCGACGAATTCGAGGTCGGCGACCATCTCCCAGGCTTCGAAGGCCCAGCGGGCGAGCTGTTGACCGTCGGCGCCGAGGCTGGTGATGTCGACGGTGATCTGGTTGCTCGACGCCGTGTCGAAGGCGCGCGGCGTCTCGCCGTTGTCGATCCAGTAGCCCTCGGTCAGGTAGGTGGCGAGCTCGTCCAGCGTGCCCGGCTCGGCGGGTTCGCTCTCGGCGCTCTGGATCAGGTAGCTGCCGGCGTAGCCGTCACCATAGGCGGCGGCCTCGATGTAATAGGTGCCGCTGGTCTCGGCGATGTAGCCCAGCAGCGACTCGTAGTCCGTGCCGCCGTCGTCGTTCTGCGCCACCAGGTCGCCGCTGGCGTCGTAGAGGTAGAGAAACGGGTCCTCGAGCGTGCCCACGCCGCTCGGCGCGCCCTGCATGGAAAACGTGTAGAGCTGGCCCTCGGTCAGCTCGATGGCGATCCAGTCGCGGTCGCCGACGGTGTCGAGCGTGCCCTCGAAGCTGTCGCCGACCCCGATGGTGTAGGGCGTGCCGGCGTTTTCCGGCGCGTCGGAGGTCTCGACCACGACCTGGTTCAGGCTCGCGGTGTAGGTGCCGGCGTAATCGTCGGCATAGGCGGCGGCCTCGATGTAGTAGGTGCCGGTCACGCTCGCGGTGAAGCTCAGCGCGGAATCGTAGCTCCGGCCGCCGTCGTCGTCCTCGGCCACTACCGCGCCGGTGGCGTCGAGCAGGGAGAGATAGGGGTCGACGAGGCTGCCGCCGCCGCTCGAGACACCGCTGAGCGAGATCGTGTAGGCGGTGCCGGCCTGCAGCTCGACGGCGATCCAGTCGCGGTCGCCGGTGGTCGCGAGCGTGCCGAGGAAGCTGTCGCCGACTTCGATGGCATAGGGGGTGGCGGTGCTTTCGGGCGCGTCCGCGGTCTCGGGGATCTCGGCGAGGGTGGCGCTGAAGGCGGGGCCGGGCTGGCGCGCAAGAGAGGTCATGGAAAGCCTTTTGTCATCGAAAATGGGGCCCGTGGCGGACCGGTGGGCCGACGGAAAAAATATAGCTTGGGAAGGGTTTGCACGTCACGCGAAAAAGCGGGGCAGGGCGCGTGGGCAAAGGGGCAGGGCCCCTCCCGGGGCCCGCCCGCCGCGATGCGAAAGGGGGGCCGTTCCCGGCCCCCCGAGGTGCTCAGACGAAGTAGAAGTCGGCGCTGGTGAGGGTGGTGCTGTCCATGCCCTCGACGTAGATCACGTGGCCGGTGTCGCCGACCGTCACCTCGACGCCGTACTCGGTGTCGTCGAAGCTCAGGTCGCTCGGCGACACGCCGCTCAGGCGGATCAGGTCGACGCCGTCCTCGAAGTCCCGGATCTCGTCGTATTCGCCCCAGTTGAAGTCGTTGAAGACGAACACGTCGCTGTAGCCGTCGCCACCGTCGTAGCCGCCGTACATGACGTCGTCGCCGTCTCCGGCGTTGATGGTGTCATAGCCATCACCGCCGTAGATGGTGTCGTCGCCGTTGCCACCGGCAAGGAAGTCGTTGCCGTTCTCGCCGTCGACCACGTCATTGCCGTCACCGGCGCCGACCGCGTCGTTGCCGTCGTAGCCGAGGATGGTGTCGTTGCCCGCGCCGCCGCCGAGGCTGTCGTCGCCGGTCCAGCCGTCGACGTAGTCGTCGCCGCCGCTGCCGCCCATGGTGTCGTCACCGGCGCCGCCGTCGATGTAGTCGTTGCCGTCACCGCCGCCGACACGGTCCTGGTCGTCGCCAGCATAGATCTCGTCGTCGTCGGCGCCGCCGCCGATCACGTCGTTGCCGGAGCCGCCGTAGATGGTGTCGTAGCCGTCGCTGCCGCCGATGGAGTCGTTGCCGAGGCCGCCCTCGGCGTAGTCGTCACCTTCGTGCAGGGCGATGTTGTCGTGGTTGTCGCCACCGTAGACGGTGTCGTCGCCCTCGCGGCCGAGCAGCGAGTCGTTGCCCTGGCCGCCGTAGATGACATCGTCGCCCTCGAGCCCGTCGAGGAAGTCGTTGGCGGCGAGCCCGTCGATGGTGTCGTCACCGCTGGTGCCGCTTAGGATGTCGAAGCCGTTGGTGCCGAGGATGTAGGACCCGGGCGTGCCCGCCGAGGTGACCGACATCAGGTAGGTGCCGGTGTAGGCGTCGCTGAAGGCGTCGGCCTCGATGTAATACCAGCCGGTGTAGTCGGCGGTGTAGGTCAGCAGGGAATCGTAGCCGAAACCGCCGTCGTCATCGTGGTCGATCTCGAAGCCACCGTCGTCGTAGAGCCAGACGTAGGGGTCGCCGAGAGTGCCGTCGCCGCTGTCGGAGCCGGTCAGCGAGATGGTGTATTCCACGCCGGCGGTCAGGTAGATCGCGACCCAGTCGTAGTCACCGAAGTAGTCGATGGTGCCGCTGAAGGTGTCGCCGCTCGAGATGGTGTAAGGGGTGCTGGTATCCGCCGGGGCGTCGGTGGTCTCGGTATAGGATGCATGGGTCGACATGGACGTGTCCTCCTCTGGGTCTGCCGAATATGGATTTTGGAAAAGTGTTTTCAGGTTAAAGGGTTACAGTGGGAGCGCGCTGATTTTCAGCAGCGCGCGAGTGAACCGCGGGTACATCCGCGGCGCCAGCTCGGCGTCCATGACGCCGATCGTGGCCTCGGGGCCGGTAACGGGGGCGGAATCGGTGCTGCCCTGCCACAGCAGATGCGCGGTGAGCCCGTGCGCATCCACGCGGTCGAGTTGCAGCGACAGGTTGAGACTGCCGGATTCCGGTGCCGTTCCGGGCATGCTGTCCGCCCGGCGCAGCTCGTGGCCGGGGGCGATTTCGCTCAGCGCGAGGCGCAGTGCCTCGCAGAGCGCCTGCGGATCTTCCAGCCCGCTTTCGGGGCAGGTGTAGTGCAGGATCGGGGTGGGGGAGGTTCCGGCCATGGCGTGCTCTCCTCCGGTGGCGGACGCCAGCCCTGCGGCGCAGAGCACTGCAGCAAGGCGAAGGCGTCGGGACATGGCAATGACCTTTCGAAAATCTGTCCGGCACCCCGCGCACGGGGGGCCGGAAAGGCTCGGGTCAGACGAAGACAAAGTCGTCGGCTGTGAGCGTGCCGGCGGTCATGCCGTCGACATAGAGGGTGAAGCCGGTGTCCCCGACCTCGACCTGGGCGCCACCGTCGACATTGGTGATCGAAAGCGCCCCCGGACCGACCCCCGCGAGGCGGATCAGGTCGATGCCGTCCTCGAAACCATATACCGAGTCGTTCCCGTCACCAATCAAATCGTTGAAGACGAATATGTCCGTCGCGCCGTCGGCCTGGTCGTCGAAGGAGCCGCCGTAGAGCACGTCGTCGCCGGCGCCGCTGTTGATCGTGTCGGCACCGGTGCCGCCGAAGATCGTGTCGTTGCCCTCGGCCCCGGCGAGGAAGTCGTTGCCGGTGCCGCCGAACACCTGGTCGTCGCCCTCGCCGGCGCCGATGGTGTCGTCGCCGCTCAGGCCCACCAGCGTGTCGTTGCCGAGACCGCCGCCCATGGAGTCGTCGCCGCTGCCGCCGTCGACGTAGTCGTGGCCGAAGCTGCCGGCGAGCGTGTCGTCCCCGCCGCCGCCCATCACGGTGTCGGCGCCGTAGCCGCCCGAGGCCGCGTCCTGGTCGTCGCCGGCGTCGATGAAGTCGTCGTCGGTGCCGCCGCCGATCACGTCGTTGCCGGAGCCGCCGTAGAGCGTGTCGTTGCCGTCGCCGCCGCCGATGGAGTCGTTGCCGAGCCCGCCGTCGGCGTAATCGTCGCCCTCGTGCAGCGCGATGTTGTCGTGGTTGTTGCCGCCGAGGATGACGTCGTCGCCGGCCCGGCCGAGCAGCGAGTCGTTGCCCTGGCCGCCGTAGATCGTGTCGTCGCCGCCGAGCCCGTCGATGAAGTCGTTGGCCGCGAGCCCGTCGATGATGTCGCTCTCCTCGGTGCCCTCGAGGATGTCGAAGCCAGGGGTGCCGTAGATCGTGTCGAGCCCGCCGATGTTGACCGTCTGGTCGCTGAAGCCCAGCCACTCGATGTTGGTGAGCGTGTCGGTCTCGCCGTCGATGGTGATCTCCCAGCCGCTGCCGGTCGCGGTGATCGTGGCATCGGCGTAGGCGACATCGTACCAGACGTGGTCGACGCCGGCGCCGCCGTTGATGGTGTCGTCGCCCGCGCTGCCCTGGAAGGTGTCGCTGCCGCCGCCGCCGTTCATCTGGTCGTCGCCGTCGCGGCCGTCGATCCGGTTGGCCCCGGCGTCGCCGGTGATCGTGTCGTCGCCGTCAGAGCCGCGCACCCACTCGATGTTGCTCAGCTCCTGGTCGTAGACCGTGCCCTCCCACGAGACGGTGGCGGTGCCGGCGGCGAGGTTCACGTCGACCCAGTCGTAGCCCGAGCGGTCGTAGCGCACCCGGTCGAAGCCGGCGCCGCCGTCGAGCGTGTCGTCGCCGGCGCGCAGGATGAAGCTCTCGTCGCTGGCGCTGCCGGTGATGTCATCGGCGTAATCGGTGCCGCGCAGTTCCCAGATCGCGCCGGTGAGCGTGTCGGTGTCGCCGTAGCCGTCGTCCGAGATGACCCCGGTGGCGAGGTTGGCGACGATGCCGTGATCGGCGCCGCGGTAGTCGAGCCGCACGGCGCCGTCACCCGAGACGATGAAGGCGTCGTTGCCGGCGCGGCCGCGGACCGACACCCACTGCCCGTCGGCGGTGGTGATGTCGAAGCTGTCGTTGCCGTCGCTGCCGTAGAGCCCGAGGCCGTCGGTCATTGTCTCGTCGAGGACGTTGTCGACGTCGAGCAGCGTGTCGGTGCCGAGGCCGAACTTGTTGACGCTGCCGGTGCCCGCCGCGCCGTCGATGGTCACCGCGACATTGCCGCCGAGATCGCCGTACCACAGGTCGTAGAAGCCGGTCTCGGCATCGCCGAAGTCGATGGTGTCGTTGCCGGCGCCGCCGAGGATGAAATCGTAGTCCGTGTTGGCACCGGGGTTGATGTAGTCGCTGCCCGCGCCGCCGAAGAGCTCGTCCGAACCGTTGCCGCCGTAGAGGCTGTCGTTGCCGCTTTCGCCGAAGAGCGAATCGTCGCCGTCGCCGCCGTGGATATCGTCGGCGCCGCTGCCGCCCACGAGCAGGTCATCGAAGTCCGAGCCGATCTGGGTGGTGTCGGTCGCAAGCCCCTCGAGCGGCGCGTCGATCGCCAGGCTCGAGGCCGAGGCGTCGAGGGTGATCGGCTGCATGTTCAGCAGCGCCTCGAGCGGGGCGGAGTTGCCGTCCTCGTAGTCGGCGATCAGCGCGAGGATGAAATCCTCGAAGCTCCAGGTGAAATCCGAGAACAGCGCGACGGTGTCGCCGCTGTCGTTCAGGATTTCCAGTGAGGTGAAGCTGCCGGTCAGCGAGACCTCGGGGTTCGACAGGCCGGAGCCGGTGAAGATGGCGCGATAGCCGCTTTCGTCGTTCTCGACGATCAATTCGCCGGAGCTGCTGGAAATCACCGAGGCGTCGATGCCCTCGTCAGCCGCGCTGTAGAACGTTCGGTACAGGAAATCCGTCGTGTCGCCAAAGAGTTGAATAAGCATGTCGGCCCTTCATCGTAATTCATTATGTTCAAATGCTGCCCCTTGTTTCCGCGGGGTAAGCGGCCTTCCATGTGTAGAAAGCGGGATTTCCGCGATCAAGAAGTTTCGGAAATATTCATAAATTTTTACATAAACTTCATTATACGATAATTGGTTGTAAGCGCAAAGTTAGAGTGTCCCACATCTGCAAAACAGAAGTGTCACACTTCCCCTGTGTCAGACAGGATTGGAGTGGACCGTGGGATTGGTGCTGATGAGCGAGCGTGATCTGAACCGCGTCGAGATTTTGAGCCATACCGACCGGTGACCGCATTCAAGGCCGCTCTTGGCGCCAGGGGCACTGCAACTCCGCGAGCCTTTGCATCGTCCGGCCAACGCCGGTGACCCCAGCGAGTGGTCCGGGTTGAATGCTAAATGCATGGGTGGCCTTCGATCTACTGGGGTGAAGACCTCGGACGCCGGCACCTGATATCCTCTCGGAGTTAGTCCGCGATCTGTGAGGTCGTCACGAAGACGATTGTGCAGAAGCTTCGCCCTCCGCCCGATCAAACATCGCAACGTCACGCACAAAATCTGGCTTTTCGTACCAGCGCATCTCAGCCTGAATAGAGTTATCTAAGACAACTGTTGCGAATCGCAACCATTGTGGCGTGAAGTTGCGGTATGACGACCGACTCACCCTCCTCGAAAGCCTCAGACGGCAGGCCGAGCGAAAGCCTGAAATCGCTTGGCATCGAAGACCTCGACTGCCTCGAGGATCTCCTCAGCTTCTATGTTCGGTCCGTCAATTACGCCTTGTCGGTTGATCTCGATGCTCGCCTGGAGAACCTCGAGGTCGCCCGAGGAACGGGCAAGATCACGGCCTTGCTGCTAATCGACAGTCATCCTGGAATCCGGCCATCGGCCATCGCCCAGGCAACGCTCAGGGACCGCCCGAGCGTCAGCCGGATCGTCGGTCACATGTTGAAGAACGGCCTCGTCGAAAAGGTCGAATCCCCCGACGAACGCCGCGCTTCCGGCCTGTACATCACCGACGCCGGCCATGAGCTCGCCGAGACAGTCCGGGGCATCGTGAAGCAGCAGTCGAAAGACTTCTTTGTCGATGTCCCAAAGGAGGACCGGGATGAACTTCTCCGGATAACCAAAAGTATCTACAAGAAAATCATCGAGGCACGAACCCCATGATTGCCCGCGTCGCACTTGAATCCGGCGCCTCTCGCGGCATCGGCCTCGCCGTTGCGCGAACACTCCAACAGAATGACTGGTCCCTGTCGCTGGGCCTGTGGGGCACTGAGGACGTCGCGCCCGAGCTCTCCCGTCAGCAGGTCGTTCAGCATGACGCGCGCCAGGCCGACGAACAGGCCTGGGTGCAGGCTGCACTGGACAGGTTTGGCGGGATCGACGCCGTCGCATGTTGTGCCGGGATCATGACGCCCAAGGAGATCGTCGAGATCGACGACGAAACGCTGGACGCGATGTGGGAGGTCAACGTCAAGTCGCCGCGCCGGCTCAGCGCAGCCTGGGAGCCGCTCAAGCAGAGCGGCCAGGGACGAGTCGCGGTACTGGCCTCCCTCTCGGGAAAGCGCGTGAAGTCTTCCGCCCCCTCGTCCTACGCGCTCACCAAACATGCCGCAGTCGTTCTGGTTCACGGCTTTCGCCAAACCGGTAGGGAGCACGGCATCCGCGCGACCGCCATAATGCCAGGGCTTCGTCAATACCGACATGGCCAGGGCAATCACCGAGACCGACCCGGTCGAGATGACGCAGGCGAGCGACCTCGCAGAGCTTATCCGCACGGCCATCGAGCTTCCCAACACCGCATCGGTCGCCGAACTCTCGGTAAACTGCCAACTTGAGGAGTTGTTTTAATGCCCGGCCCCACGCCAGTTCATGTTCAGGGCGATCCGGAACTTCCTGAAAAAGTCGATGTCGTTGTCATAGGCGGCGGCATCATAGGTTCCTCCACAGCTTTGGAGCTTGCCGAAGCCGGATACAGTGTCGCCGTTTGCGAGAAGGGCGGCATCGGGCACGAGCAATCGAGCCGCAACTGGGGATGGGTGCGCATCACCCGGCGTGACCCCCGCGAAATCCCTCTGATGGCGGAGTCTCTCCGCCTGTGGAAGACCATCGACGAGCGCCTGGGACGTTCGACCGGCTACCGCACGACGGGCATCACGTTCGTCTGCAAGAACGAAAAGATGGTCGAGAACTATCGCAACTGGAAAAGGCACCTTGAGCCATTCCAGATCAAGAGCGAGATCCTGAGTCCCCAGGAGATGCGCGACCTCAATCCGGGAAGCCAGCTGACCGGTGCCGGCGCCCTTCACACGCCGGCAGACGGGCGAGCTGAACCCCAGAAGGCGGCGCCGGCCATCGCCGAGGCCGCGAGAGATCGCGGCGCCCATATCCTCACGAAATGCGCCGTCAGGACCGTCGAGACGGAGGGCGGTCGGGTTTCCGGCGTCGTCACCGAACGCGGTCCGATCCGCTGTTCCAGCGTGGTTCTGGCGGGCGGCGCTTGGTCCAACCTCTTCGCCGGGAACATGGGGATCGACCTTCCGGCATTGGGCGTCGTCAGCCACGTCCTGCGCACAGAGCCCATCGAGGGCGGACCAAAGGAAGCGACCTGGACGAACGATTTCGCGATCCGGAAACGCGAGGACGGCGGGTATACCATCTCTCGCGGCGCGGGAACGACCGTCGACATCGTTCCGAACTCGTTCCGCTATGCCGCGAAGTACCTGCGCGCTCTGAAGATGCAGGGGCGCGAGCTTCACTTCAGGATCAGCGAGCAGTTCCTGCGGGAGGCACGGCGCGCAAAAAAATGGTCCTCCAGCGAGGTCACGCCGTTCGAGGAAGACGAAAACCGGATCTTCGACCCGATCCCGTCCCCAAAAATGGTGAATTCGCTGCTGGCCAACGCCTCGGCCGCCTTCCCGGCGCTCAAGGACGCGAAGGTCGCACAGAAGTGGGCCGGGTGCATTGATGTCACACCCGACGCCATCCCGGTGATCTCTGAAGTGAAAGCGACACCGGGCCTCTACATGGCCACGGGCTTCTCGGGACACGGGTTCGGCATCGGACCCGCCGCAGGCGGCCTGATGGCAGACCTGGTCACGGGTCGCACGCCGCGTGTCGATCCCAAGGAATTCCGGTTTTCGCGGTTTACTGACGGAAGCCGGATCGCCCCCGATCTGGGCTACTGATCGGGACAATCCCAAGAAAAATAATAATAGCGTACCCACAAGGAGTGTTCCATGACGTCGAAGACGTGCAACCTCAACAGAAGAAACTTCCTGAAAACCGGCACTGCCGGCCTCACGCTTCTCATGTCCGGCGCCGCGGGCAGCCGCCTAGCTGCCCAGGACGCTTCCGGGCAGGTGATCATCGGGTTCTCCCAGGAACCCACCGTTCTGCACCCCCACATGCCGCATATCGAGGTCGACGAGGGCGTTCACTTCAACCTGTTCGACCCGCTTTTCACCGTGAACTCGGACGGGGATTTCGTCCCTGCCCTGGCCACTGAAGTTCCGACCGTCGAGAACGGTGGCGTGTCCGAAGACGGTCTGAAATGGCGCGTCAAGCTCCGTGAGGGAGTGACCTGGCATGATGGCGAGCCGTTCACTGCGGAAGACGTGAAGTTCACCATCGAGCTGCAACAGGACCCGAACTTCAGCGCCATGCGTCGGACCGGTCACGAGCTTGTGCGGAACATCGAGGTCGTCAACGATCACGAGATCACCTGGGAGATGGAGTCGCCCTTCGCGCCATACGTGTCGATCCTGTCCTGGACCTTCATCGTTCCCGCACACATCCTGGCCGATGCCGAGGACCCCAACCAGACGGACTTCCGAAACAGCCCCGTGGGCACCGGCGCCTTCAGCTTCGGAGAACGGGTCGCCGGCAACTACATCCAGCTGAATGCCAATCCCGACTGGTGGGGCGACGGTCCATACTTGGAAACGGTCATCTTCCGGTACATTCCGGACATGACGGTTCTCTACACGCAGTTCCGGACCGGCGACATCGACGTGATCGGTCTGCAAGGGATCCAGTTCGACCGGTTTGAGCAAGCCAAGCAGCTGGACGACCGGGAGGTCGTCATTACCCAGGCGTCGACCGTGGAATCGATCAGTTTCAACCTGGGCAAGCCGCAATTCCAGGATCCGGCCGTGCGCGAAGCGCTGTACTACGCGCTCGATAAAACCACGATCATCGACGCGATCTACTACGGAATTCCGGAGCCGACGGAGAGCTTTCTGCCGAAGGGGTCGTCCTACTTTCACGAGGGCCTCCCGAAATCTGAGTACAATCTCGAGAAAGCCAAGCAGATCCTGGACGAGGCCGGATGGGTGCCGGGAGATGACGGCGTGCGTGTAAAGGATGGCGTCCGCCTGGCCTTCAAGAACTCGACCACGGCCGGCAATAGCGTGCGCGAGCAAACACAGCAGTTTATCCAGCAGGACTTCGCCGAGATCGGCGTCGAGATGGAGATCTCCAACCTGCCGCCGGCCGTCATGTGGGGCGAGTACTGGCAGATGTCCGAGTTCGATACCGCGATGGTCGGCATTGTCTACACCACGGGCCCCGACCCGGACGTGTCGAACTACTTCCACTCCACCGCGATCAGCGCGCAGGGCGGCGCCGGTCAGAACACCTGGCAATACCAGAACGAGGCGGTCGACGAGCTGCTCGAGGAAGGCGCCAGCCTGTTCGTGCAGGAAGAGCGCAAGACCATCTACAACAAGCTCCAGGAAGTCGTCCGGGAGGATCTCCCCTTCCTGCCGATCTTCCAGTACGCGAACCTGCGTGGTCACAAGGCCGGCCTCGAAGGGTTTGATCCCAACGTAAACGTGCGGATCGAGACCTGGAACGTCGGCGAGTGGCGCTGGGTCTGATCCCTCGACACTAAAGCAGCCCGGCCGGGTCGGCCGGGCTGACAACAACGGGGAGACAGTCATGGCACGGTTTATCCTGCACAGGCTGGGGCACAGTCTGCTGCTCCTGTTCCTGGTTTCACTGATCGGATACACGATCCTTCATCTCGCGCCAGGCGGGCCGCTCTCGCAATACGCCCTGTCGCCAGGGATGACGCAGGCGGAACTCAACCAAATCGCCGAGCGGATGGGTCTCAACCGCCCGATCCCCATCCAGTACCTGGACTGGTTCACGAGCTTCCTCGTCGGAGACTGGGGCGAGAGCTTTCGCGACGGTCGACCGGTGCTGTCGGTGATTTCCGGGCACCTGTTCGCCACCGTCCTCCTCGTGGTGAGCTCGAGCGTGATCTCCATCGGGCTGGGCACACTCGTGGGCGTTCTTGGAGCCACCCGCCGATATTCGGCCTGGGACTACATCGCGACCGTCGGCGCCATGATCGCCTTGAGCATTCCCACCTTCTGGTTCGGCCTGGTCGCGATCTATGTCTTCTCACTCCAGCTCGACTGGTTCCCGTCCGGGAACATGTACAGCATCGGCGACGAGAGCTTCCTCGATTACGCGCACCATCTCGTCATGCCGTCGGTGGTCCTCGCCCTCGTGAGCGTCGCGATCTGGTCTCGCTACATGCGGTCCGCGATGCTCGACGTCATCGGTCAGGATTTCGTACGTACCGCTCGCGCCAAGGGCCTGAGCGGACAGCGCGTCCTCTACCGCCACGTGGTCCGGAATGCCCTCATTCCGATGATCACGCTCGCGGGCATCCAGCTTCCAATGCTGCTGTCCGGCGCGCTTGTGACCGAGACGGTCTTCACCTGGCCCGGCATCGGCCGCCTGTTCCTCGATAGCCTAGGCTACAACGACTACCCGGTCATCATGGGCGTTCTGATGTTCACCGCGATCTTCGTTCTCCTTGGAAACCTGATCGCCGACATTCTGGTCGCAACCGTCGACCCACGCGTGAGGCTCGAATAATGGCTGCAGCGACTGAGCAGATCTCTTCCAAATCGAAAATCAGGGTCCTGGAAAATCGGACACTGCGGCGTTTCATCAGGCATCGACTGGCTATCACCGGTCTGGTCATGATCGTCGGCATCGGGATCCTTTGCGTGGTGGGGCCCTGGCTCCTGCCGCACGACATGCTTGACATCAACATTCGCGACAGGTTCAGCCCGCCCCTGACGGATACCTTCATCATGGGCACCGACGAGATGGGCCGCGACCTCGCCGCCCGGCTGTTCATGGCTGGGCGCGTGTCCCTGATGGTCGGCATCGCCGCAATGATCCTGTCCACACTGATCGGGACCGTCATCGGCCTGGTCGCCGGCTACTTCGGCAAGGTGACCGGCACGGTTCTCATGCGGCTGACGGACTCCTTCCTGTGCTTTCCGCAGATCTTCCTGCTTCTGACGCTGGCGGCATTCCTCGAGCCCAGTGCCTTCATGATCACGCTCATCATCGCGGTGACGAGCTGGATGGAGGTGGCCCGCATCGTCTCCGCTGAGATCCGGTCTCTCCGCGAACGGGACTTCATCACCGCGGCCCGCATCAGCGGCGCCTCTCACCGGTGGATCATGTTCCGGGAACTGCTTCCGAACACTATCGGGCCGATCATCGTGGCTGCCACCCTCACCATCGCTAAGGCCATCCTGCTTGAAGCTTATGTGAGTTTTCTGGGCTACGGGATCCAGCCGCCCATGCCGAGCTGGGGTAACATGCTCAACAACGCCCAGCAGTTCTTGGATACCGCGCCTTGGCTGGCGATCATTCCGGGGATCGCGATCACCGCAGCCGTGACCAGCTTCAACTTCATCGGCGATGGCCTGAGAGATGCCCTCGACGCACGGAGCGACGCACAATGACCAAGGTACTGACCGTCGAGGATCTGACAATCAGTTTCGGGACCGGAGGCTCCGAGCTGACCGTCGTCCACAAGGTGAATTTCACGCTCGAAGCCGGAAAGACACTGGCCCTTGTTGGAGAGAGCGGATCCGGGAAATCGGTGACCAGTCTCGGGATCATGCGTCTACTGTCACCGTCCCAGTCCAACGTCCGGGGAAAGATCGTTCTGCATTCCGACGAGAACATCGATCTTCTGTCGCTCAGCGAGTCCCGCATGCGTCGGCTTCGCGGCGACCGGATCGCCATGATTTTCCAGGAACCTCTGACCTCGCTGAATCCGGTCTACACAATTGGTGATCAGATCATCGAGGCGATCCGAAGCCATCGCCGTATGTCAAAGAAGGCCGCCAGGGACAGGGCCATCGAGCTCATCGACCAAGTTGGTATTCCGGATGCGGAACACCGCCTCGGCACTTACCCCCATGAGCTTTCCGGCGGCATGCGGCAGCGGATCATGATCGCCATCGCCCTGGCACTCGAGCCGGACATCCTGATCGCGGACGAGCCGACGACGGCTCTCGACGTGACGGTCCAGGCCCAGATCCTGGAACTCCTGAACCGTCTTCAGGAAGAAACGGGCATGGCCATGCTCTTCATCACGCATGATTTCGGGGTCGTGGCGGAGATCGCCGACCGGACCATCGTAATGTACGCCGGCGAGATGGTGGAAGAAGGCAGCACGGAGACCGTGCTGGAACGCCCACTGATGCCTTACACCAGTGGCCTCATGCGAGCCGTCCCGAAACTCGAGACGGCCGGCCTCAAGGATGGCGACCTCGAATCCATCGAGGGCTTCGTGCCCCACCCCGACAACCGTCCTGCCGGGTGCTCGTTTCACCCCAGATGCACGCACGCGCTTGCGGGGACATGCGATGTGCCGCCCGTGCCCATCGAAGACGCAGGAGATGGTCATCTCGTGCGCTGCAAGCGTTGGAAGACCCTTCAGGAGGCTGCGGAATGAGCGAGAAGCCCCTTATCGAAACACGCGACCTGAAGCAGCATTTTCCACTCCGAAAGGGCCTCTTCGGCGGCAAGAGTCAGGTTGTGAAGGCTGTCGACGGGATATCGATTGAAATCCCCCGGCGGTCGGTGCTTGGGCTCGTGGGTGAAAGCGGGTCAGGCAAATCCACATTCGGACAAGCGGTCATGGGGCTGACAAAGCCGACGGCCGGTTCCATGACCTTCGATGGTATCGACATGGCCACGGCGTCACCGGCCGAGCTGCGCGGGTTGAAGCGCCGGATGCAGATGGTCTTTCAGGACCCGTTCAGCAGTCTGAATCCGCGCATGAGCGTGGCGGAAACACTCGGCGTACCGCTCAGATTTCACGAGTCCCAGCTGAACGGCGCTCAGCGCAAGGACCGCGCCGCGGAGATGCTGGAGCGTGTGGGGCTTCCAGGCCAGTACGTGGATCGGTTCCCGCACGAGTTCTCGGGCGGCCAGCGGCAGCGGATCGGCATCGCGAGAGCGCTGATGGTCCATCCCGATTTCATCATGGCGGACGAAGTGGTGTCCGCGCTCGACGTCTCGGTGCAGGCTCAGGTTCTGAACCTGTTCGGGCGGCTGCAGCGCGATCTCGAACTCACCATGCTGTTCATCACCCATGACCTGGCCGTGGTCGGGCACGTCTCGGATTTTGTCGCCGTCATGTATCTCGGTCGCGTAGTCGAACTCGCACCAACTCGGGCGCTGTTCACCAGCCCAAAGCATCCCTACACCGAGGCCCTGCTCTCCGCTGCTCCTACCCCGCAGACGAAAAGTCGCCGGCAGCGGATCGTACTCAAAGGGGACATCCCCAGCCCGCTGAATCCCCCGAGTGGCTGCCCGTTCCGGACGCGTTGCCCCTACGCACTAGAGGAATGTGCCCATACCACGCCAGAACTTCGGGAGTTCGCCAGCGGGCACAAGGCCGCCTGCATTCGCGATGATCTTTCGCTTGCGTCCGCAACGCAGCAGCAGAAGGAGCCCGCATGACACGCTTCTCTCCGATTTCGAATTGCCTCTGGCCGAAGACAGCTCCTCCGGCAACCCTCGTCGCTGACCTGGCAGATATCGTCGAGACGGACATCTGCATTGTCGGCGGTGGCTTCTGCGGACTTCACACGGCCCTTCAGCTCTCCCGGGAGGGCAAGAGCATCGTCGTGCTCGAGGCAGAGGAAATCGGATTCGGCGGCTCTGGGCGGAACGCCGGGCATTGCACGCCGACGTTTCATCACCACAGCCTGGACGAAATCCGAAAGTTGCTGGGCTCGTCTCGCGGCGAGAAACTGATCCACCTTCAGACGACCGCTTCTGATCGGATCGGCGACATCATCCGGGAGCATGACATCGCATGCGAGTGGGTGCAGAACGGCTACGTGATGGCCGCGCCCACTGCAGGAAAGCTGCCATCTCTCCGGGCCAAGGCGGAAAGCTACAACGCCGTTGGCCAGAATACGGAGGTCAAGGACGCGGACGAAATCGCGGCCCTGACCGGAATGCGCGGGCAGCATGGCGGCTGGTTTCACCCCGGCGGTGCGCATCTCAACCCGATGGGGCTGGCACGCGGACTGGCGACTGCGGCAAGGAAACACGGAGCCGAGATCTACGTGAAATCGCCGGTCCTGAAAGCGGAGCGAACTCACGGTCGATGGACGGTCTCCACCCCGCGCGGATCGGTACGGGCGACAAAGCTCATCTACACCACCGGCGCCTACACCCGTGACGGCTGGCCGAAGCTGTCCGATACCTTCAAGATCATGCGGGTCATGGTGGCCGCTACCAAGCCGATGCCAGAGGCCGACAGTGTCTTGCCATCGAACGTCACTGCTCACGATGGACGAGGAAATATCCTGGTCTACAAGCGGGATGCCTTCGGCCGCATCGTCGCGTCCATGTTCCCGCGCATGTTTGCCACCCGCGAGAAGATGCTGGACCTCATGAGCCGCCGGCTGCGGTTCCATCACGCGGACCTGCCTGAGCAGCTCGAATGGGATTGTCTCTGGACCGGTGAGCTCGACATGCAGAGCCGGACGATCCCGCGGCTTTACCACCTGGACGACAATGCCGTCGCTGTGACCGGTCTCTCCGGGCGCGGCGTTCCCACCGGGTATACAGTCGGTCAAGTTCTCTCCGACTGGGCGAACGAACGCCCCGCCGATGACCTTGCCCTGCCGCTCGAAACGCTTTCCAGCGCGCCAGCTTACATGGCCTTCGCGCCCCAGCTGGCCCTGCGCGGCTTCGAGGCCAGGGACCGTCTGACCGAGTGGCGATCCGGCGAGGAGATGCGTCCGTGGTAGCAAGTGCTTCTGACGACCGAAAACTGACTTCGATGACAAGACTGGGTGAGGCATGACGACGCTCCTGCTGGGGCCGGAGAACCGGGCCGCCGCCTGGCGAGAGGTGTTCGCCGCGGCAAACGAACCCCTGATCACGGGTTCCGAGAACGTGGAACGCCCCGAGGACATCCGGTATCTCGTCTGCTGGAAGCCAGACGTGAGCCTCGATACCTTCCCCAACCTCGAAGTGGTCATCTCGACGGGTGCGGGCGTCGACCATCTGATCCCCATGCCCGATCACCTGCGCCTTTGCCGGACCCTGTCTCAGGACATCGAGGAAAAGGTCCGCGACTGGGTGGTCATGGCTTGCCTGATGCTTTGCCGGGACATGCCGATATATCTCGATCAGGCGCGCCGCGGCCTCTGGAATACGCTTCCTGTGCCCTCTTCTCGCAACCGCAACATCGGCATCATGGGCATGGGCCGGATTGGTCGTCTCGCGGCCGTATCCTTGCGAGAGCTGGGGTTTTCCATGTTCGGGTGGTCGCGCAGCGGGACGCCTGAATATGGTGTCGAGATGTACGGCGCCGATGCGCTGCCGGCCTTCCTCGAGCAATCCGATGTCCTCGTGTGCCTGTTGCCGCTGACCGATAGCACGCGCGGAATTCTGGGACAGGAGCTGTTCGGTCAACTCCCGGAAGGCGCGATGCTGGTCCACGCCGGGCGCGGCAGTCAGCTTCGGATGGACGACCTGCGCGCGGCCCTCGAGACCGGACAGATCTCTTCGGCGATGATCGACGTGACCGATCCCGAGCCGCTGCCGGAGGATCACTGGGCCTGGACGCACCCGAAGCTCATCGTGACCCCGCACGCTGCGGCCTCCACCGACTACCGACCGGGTGCTGAACATGCCCTGCGTGTCATTCGATCCCATCGCGTGTGCGCTGCGTCCCTGCCCGGGGAAATCGATCTTTCCCGCGGTTACTGACACGATCCGCCTCAGCCTGCCGTCTGTACAGATATCCTGAAAACAGCTCCGAAAATCGGAGGAAATCTCGGCCGCCTATGATCCTCCTCCCAACAAGGATACACGCATGATCCTGCCCCAGCTGGCTGGAGGAAAATGCCAGCTCTGTTGATGGCATGGATGCCCCCTCCCGACGGCATCACAATGTGCCAAGGTGATGTTTGCTGAAGACATCACAGAAGGAGAGAGCATCCATGTCCGAAGTTACCATCATCGGGATCGATCTTGCAAAGCGCGTATTTCATCTGCACGGCGCGCGCGTCGATGGATCCGTCGTATTCCGTAAAAAGGTTTCGCGAGCTCAGTTGCTTGCGTTCTTCACCCAACACCCGAGATGCATTGTTGCTATGGAAGCCTGCGCCACGGCGCACGGTTGGGGCCGTGAATTTGAGAAACTCGGTCATGACGTGCGATTGATCGCACCGATCTATGTGAAACCGTTCGTGAAGTAATG
>NZ_RAPJ01000064.1:0-26563 GCF_003703915.1 Salipiger sp. D13 | reverse complement strand
AGCCCGGCTGATTTGCTTCGCGCTGTAAAGGCGGGGGAGACGGGGTCCCCACGCGACCTGTCGCGTGGGGTGGCGGGCCGCCGACGGAAATCAGTCGGGCGCCGCCATTGCCGGGCCGGAGCGTTTGTGGGCTGCTCGCCCTCTCAAGAAGGCCAAGGCGCGGTCCCCTTGCCGAGGTGCCCCAACCCCTTGCCCATGGCGGGATCGGTCATCCCCGAGCACGGCCCTCTCTGGCTATTGTGCGCGCTATATGAAACGGCTGACGTCCTCAGGGGCAATCTGCACCCGGATCTGCGCCCGAAGCGCCTCCAGGCCGAAGCTGACGAGATCGTCGTTGAAATCTCCCAGCATGGGCGAGAGCGTGATGGCCTCGATCCCGGCTCCGATGGCCCGGTCCACCAGGCTGTCCCGCGCGGCGTCACCTGCCGGATCGTTGTCGCGGACGATGTAGAGCCTGCGCAGATGCGGGGAGAACTGGATGGCGGAGAGATGCCCGGCCGAAAGTGCGGAGGCCATCGGCATCCTGGGCAATGCCTGCCGCAGCGAGAGGATGGTTTCGATCCCCTCGCCTGCCGCCATAACATCCTGCGCCCCGCCAAACCGGACGGCGTTTCCCAGCAGGTCTCCCATCGCCTTCCTCGGCGGATCGACAGGTGCCTTGCCGGAACCGTCGCGCATGAGCCAGGTGCGATGCGCACCGGTGATCCTGCCGTCGAGGTCGGTGACGGCGGCGATCATGGCCGGCCAGGTTTCGGTCGGGCCATCGTCCTCGGGCCGCCAGTAACTGTTGGGATGGAACCGCAGACTTGCGGTTCCGCGTAAATCCGCAATGCCGCGTGTCCGTAAATAAGTCTCTGCGAGACTGCCGGTGAGCGGCTGCGTCATGCGCCAGAGGCGACGGGCGGCTTCGGACGATCCCGATGGTACTGGCGGTGTTTGGGCCCTGCGGGATTGCAGCACCGGTTCAGGATCCGGTAGACTGAGGAAGCGGCGCGCTTCTTCGGCAATGTCGGCGAAGTCAATGAGGCCAAGGCTTTCACCGATCACGTCGAGCAGATCGCCATGCTCACCGCTCTGGGCATCGGTCCATTTTCCAGCCGCACCCTTACCGGCCTCCGGCCCGGTCAGACGGACGAACATCGAACGACCGGGCGTGTTTCGCACATCCCCAACCTGCCAGTAATTGCCCTGTTTGCGCCCATTCGAGAGATAGTGGCGGCACACCGCCTCGGCCTGGAGACCAAGACGCTGCGCCAGCTCGGAAGCGTTGAGACGTGCCATCACGCGGCCTCCCGCTCGGAAATGCGCTCGACGGGGAAGCGGTCGAGCAGTTTACCGATGACCGCCGGGCCGGTTGCATCGACGGGCACGAAGAAGCGCAGCTTCCAGGAGATTATCTCGCTGAAGAGCCCATAGGCCCGCAGGCGTTCGCGCATTGCGTCGGTGAAGCCGGTCAGTTCGATCCGGTTCGCGCCCATGACGCGGACGCGGCGCAGTTGCAGCCCCTCGGTGAGATCAAGGATCGTTCGGCCTTCGATCAACGCGGCATAGGCGGCATCCGGCGTCAGGCTGCTGGTGACGCCGCTGGTCGAAGCATTGGCGGCCCATGCGGGCGAGACCCGGCGACCGATAATGCGCTCGCCCTCGTCGGTCTGGAGCCGATAGACGCGGGAGGAGTCCTGCGGCAGGCGCTTCCAGATCGGCAGCAGCAGCCCGGTCACCATATGCAGGATGCTGTCGGTAAACTCCGGCACTTCCACAAGCTCCGCCTTCCAGGCCGTGGCGAAGTCAGCGTGGTCCACCTCGACCCAGCGGGTCTCGCCCATCGCCCGCACCGGAATGTTCATCGCCTCCATCGGCCGGATCAGACGAACGCGCCGTTCGATCTCGCCGTCATCCAGCATCACGCTGGTGGTCGGGATCTGCACGGCGGCACGACCGGACCGCTCGTTGATGAGCAATCTTCGCCCGCGGATCATCCTGTTCCGCCAAGGCCGCATCCAGCGTGATGGGCTGATTTCGCTTGCGCTCGGTGAGCGTCAGGAGCCGGGTTTCCGCCCCTGTGCCCGGATGGGTGTGGATCACCTGCCGGTCGGTGACGATGAAGCTTTCGGCCTTCAGCGTTTCCAGCCCCATGTCATAGGTGCCGGATGCAATGGCCCCATCGATCCGCGCCTGCAGAAGCTGCTCGAAGGCCGAGAACAGGATGCCCTGCAACTCGATGGTCAGCGCCAGCAGTCGGTTGAGGAAAGTGGTGATCGGCGGCAGATCGTCCTTGATGCCGTTCGCGTCCATCAGCTTCAGGCCGGTGGCGGATTCAAACCTTTCAAGCGAGCAGCCCTCGACCTTGCCGCGCACTACAGCCAAATAGAGCTGGCGCAGCGCATCGCGGGCATAGGCGGATTCCAGATTGTCCTCGGGCCGGAACAGGCCCTGTCCACCGGTCTGGCGCTGGCCGCGGGTGATCGCGCCGAGGGTGTCGAGACGACGCGCGATCGTGCTGAGGAACCGCTTCTCGGCCTTCACATCCGTGGCGATGGGCCGGAAGAGCGGTGGTTGCGCCTGATTGGTGCGGTTGGTGCGCCCGAGCCCCTGAATGGCGGCATCGGCCTTCCAGCCCGGCTCCAGCAGGTAATGCACCCGCAGGCGCTGGTTCCGCACCGAGAGGTCCGCGTGATAGCTGCGCCCCGTGCCCCCGGCATCAGAGAAGATGAGGATGCGCTTCTGGTCATCCATGAAGGCCGAGGTCTCCGCAAGGTTCGCGGAGGGCGCACGGTTCTCGACGGCAAGGCGGGCCGATGCGCCTTCGCCCTTGCGCACGATGCGGCGCGAGCGGCCGGTGACCTCCGCCACCAGATCGGTGCGAAAGCGCTGGACGATCTGGTCGAGTGCTCCCGGCACGGGCGGCAGCGAGCCGAGCTGTTCGAGCATCTCGTTCCGCCGGGCCAAGGCTTCGCGGCTCTCGACCGGCTGACCGTCCCGGAACACGGGCCGCGACGAAAGATTGCCCTCACCATCGGTGAAGGGTTCGTAAAGCTGAACGGGGAAGGAATGCTGCAAATACGAGCCGACATATTCCCGCGGCGTGACATCGACGGAAATGTCGTTCCATTCCTCGGTCGGGATCTCCGCCAGCCGCCGTTCCATCAGCGCCTCGCCGGTCGAGACAATCTGGATGACGGCCGCATGGCCGGCCGCCAGATCGGCATCGATCGAGCGGATCAGCGTCGGGGTTTTCATCGAGGTGAGCAGATGGCCGAAGAAGCGCTGCTTAGTGCTTTCAAAGGCCGAACGCGCCGCCGACTTGGCCTGGCGGTTCAACGTCCCCTCGCTGCCGGTGATGTTGGCCGCCTCCATCGCCGCGTCCAGGTTCCCATGAATGACGGCGAACGCGGCCGCGTAAGCATCATAGATGCGCCGCTGTTCATCCGTGATCTGATGCTCGATCAGTTCATATTCGACGCCATCATAGGAAAGCGAGCGGGCGGTGTAGAGGCCGAGGGACCGCAGATCGCGGGCGAGCACTTCCATGGCCGCCACGCCGCCCGCTTCAATCGCTTCGACGAACTCGGCGCGGGTCTGGAACGGGAAATCCTCGCCACCCCAGAGGCCGAGCCGCTGCGCATAGGCGAGATTGTGAACCGTCGTGGCCCCGGTCGCCGAGACATAGACCACGCGGGCATCCGGCAGGGCATGCTGGAGCCGCAGGCCCGCACGCCCCTGCTGCGAAGCGGCGACATCACCGCGTTCGCCTTTTCCGCCACCGGCATTCTGCATGGCATGGCTCTCGTCGAAAATGATGACTCCATCGAAGTCGGATCCCAACCATTCGACGATCTGCTTGACGCGCGAAACCTTCTCGCTCCGGTCGTCGGAGCGTAGCGTGGCATAGGTGGTAAACAGGATGCCTTCCGACAGCGTGATCGGCTTGCCTTGCGAGAAGCGTGACAGTGGCGTGACAAGCAGGCGTTCCATGCCAAGCGCCGACCAGTCGCGTTGCGCGTCCTCGATCAGCTTGTCGGATTTGGAAATCCAGATCGCCTTGCGCCGACCTCGAAGCCAGTTGTCGAGAATGATGGCGGCCGACTGGCGGCCCTTGCCAGCGCCGGTGCCGTCACCGAGCATGAAGCCCCGGCGGAAGCGGACAGCACCGGCGGCATCCTCGGCGGCGGCGCGCACGTTGTCGAAATGCTCGTCCACGGCCCAGGCACCGGCGAGGTGATCGGCATGGGCTTCACCGGCATAGATCACCGTTTCAAGCTGGGCGTCCGACAGTCGGGTGCGGATGTCGGACGGCAGCATGGGCCGGTAGGACGGCTTTGGCGGCGCGACCGAGGCCATGGCAGCGGATTGCACCAGCCTGGTCGGATGCGGCTCGGCGCCGGGAATACGCAACGATTGCAGCGCATATTCCTCATAGATCGCGTCCGACAAGCGCGCGCCCTCGGGCGGCGCCCAGTCCACGGTCTCATACTCGAGCTCCACCCCCTCGGGATCGGACGCTGGTGCAGCGACGGGTCGGGACGCTGTGGCGCGAGCGAGATAGCCGCGCACGGTCTTCGGGGCAGCCGCCAGCACGGGAGAAGCGACCTTCGGCAGCGACACCGGCAAACGCAGCGGAAGCTGGCTTTCGATCCAGCCGAGCAGCGTGACAACGTCGGGTGCAGTTCCTGCCGAGGCCGGGAAGACTGACGGATCGTCGGCGGGCAGCTTGTCGATCACCGTCAGCCGCGTGTCGATGCTGGTGCCATGCCTGGCGAAGACCGCTCCGTCGATGGCCGCGGTGAAGACCACGCGGCCGCGGTCCTGCAGGCGTATGAAGGCGTCGCGCCAGGCCGGAGCCTCGGGGCCGAAATTCGAGCCGGTGATCGTGACCAGCCGTCCGCCGGGGGCGAGCCGGGCCAGTGCCGAAGCGACATGCCGGTATGCGGCATCTGAGACGCGCCCGGTGACGTTCGCCATGACCGAGAATGGCGGATTCATCAGCACAACGGATGGCACAGCATCCGTGGCCAGATGATCGTCGATCTGGGCAGCATCGAACCGGGTGATCGGAAAAGCCGGAAAGAGGGAAGAGAGAAGATCGGCGCGGGTCTCGGCAAGCTCGTTGAGGATCAGCGAGCCGCCGGCAGTCTGGGCGAGGATCGCCATAAGGCCGGAGCCGGCCGAGGGCTCCAGTACCACATCGTCCGGCGTGATCGCGGCCGCCGCCAACGCGGCAAGGCCGAGTGGCAGAGGCGTGCTGAACTGCTGGAAGCTCTGACTTTCTTCGGAGCGGCGGGTCTGCGTCGGTAGTAACCCCGCGATCTTCGCCAGAGGGCCGAGCCGGGACGCCGGAGAGGCGGCTTTGCGGAACAGCGCCTTTCCGTATTTGCGCAGGAACAGAACCGTGGCGACCTCGCAGGCCTCATAGGCGAGCTTCCAGTCCCAGGCGCCGGTGGCGTCGGACGCGCCGAAAGCGGTCTCCATGGCGCTTCGCAGGGCCGCGGTATCGACGCGCTGGCCGCGTTCGAGATGGGGAAGGAGGAGATTGGCGGCGGCCAGGATCGCGGGTGCGGCGCCGAGCGGCGTGACCGGATCGATCACGGGAGACGAGATGTTCATGTCGGAGATCCTCGGAGAGCTGGAGGGACAAGCCCGGACGGCGCTCTCTCTCGACCACCCGGACTCACCCCGTCCCGGCACCTCTCTGACTCTGGAAACGACGACATGAACAAAGCGCCCCGACCGGATGGTGGGGGCGCTTGTCAGGATCAGCCGAACCTGCGTCCGGCTTCGGTGAAGGTGTAACCGTTGGCGATGATGGCCTCATCGACGACCTCATCCGAGGACAGATAGTCGTATTCGCGCTCGAGCTGGCGGTAGAGCCAGCGGGCGAGATCGCGCAACGCCTCGATAACCACCTCCTCGGCGTCGGCGGTCAAGTCCTGCCAACTCAGGCTGTCACGCTCGACCGAGATCGCCATGCAATACTCATGGTAATAATGGCCGCGATGGGTGGCTTCGGCGCGTAGCTGGTAGAAATTACGCCGCTGGACCGCCTGCAGGGCATCGGCGATGCGGTGCAACTCGGTATCCTGCGGCGCGTATTCCCTGATCAGGCGCGGCGCGCCCTTGCGATAGGCATAGAAAGTTTCGAAGCAGGCGCCATCCCCCTGGCTCCAGAAGCCCCGGAACCAGATGCAGGGTTCCTGCCGTGTGCCACCGCCCATTAGCCGGACGGTGCGGGTCTTGAGGTTCAGCCCGAGGATTTCGGCGACGCGCTGGAAATCCTCATAGACGGCATCGTACCAGTCATCGTCGAAGCCACCTTCGCGATACCAGGCACGGGCTTTGTCCCTGGCTGCATCGGAAAGCTCTTCGAGGCGATAGACAGTGATCTCGATGAGCTCACTCATAGGGATTGCCTCCCTCCAGAACGATGGAAAGCCAACCATCGGTATTGATCCAGTCCACCGTCTCGCCGGTAGCGAGATCGAGGACGTGCGCCCCGCCGCCGAACCCGTCGATCCTCGGGCGTGAGCAGCTATTGGCGTATTGCATCCCCCATAGGCCGGTGAGACCGAACTCCTTCGCGCAGCGTTTGACGAATTGGATGACATGCTCAGGATCGCCGGTGCCATCATCGTGCATCCAGAGCTGGGTTCCGCCATGCTCGGGTTGAATAGAAAGCAGAAACCCGTCCGAAGGCGGATCCTCAGCGGCATTCTCATCCGAGAGCGCATTGTAAAGATCGAGCGCGCGGGCGGCCTGCTCGGGGGTGCCCACATCGAGCAGGCAGGAGAAATGGGTGAAATAGTCGGCCATGATGGTCTCCTGAGAAGACATGGCCCGGCGTGACACCGAGCCGAATGGGATGGAAAGGGTGAAGCTCAGGCGGCCTGTGGCAGGCGGAGCAGATCGGCCGCGGTCTCGCGCCAGAAGGGATCAACCAATCGTGCCTCCAGCGCCGCGGCGCGGTAACGCAGCCGTCTCGCATCACAGGGCTCCGAGGGTCGGAATGCCATACCGCGCAGTCGGCTGGCTTCGGTCACAATCCTGCGTGCCTCGGCATCGGATGCGACCGGCTGTTGCCAGATGATAGCCCGGGCACGGATGCAGCCTGCCAAGACCAGGCGGTGCTCCCGGTCTTCGATGAGCATGATACGCGGACGGAAATGCGTGAAGCTGTCCGGTCCGGTGCAGATGCTGCCCTGTGACAAGCGCAGCGACGCAAAGCGCATGGCGTCTTCGGCCGACAGGCACTCCCCGAGCGGAATGATGCGGTCGAAACTGTCGCCGGCTTCACCATCGCCATGACTGGCGGTGCCGAGGCAGGAGACCCGCAGGGGCAGCGTCCGTGGCCGGGCGAGCGCAGGCATGACGTCGGTCGCAACCATCTGGCTAATGGGGCGAAAGGTGTCGAAACTGGAAAACGTGGTCATCGGGATCACTCCATGACGGGCGCCGGTGAGCCTCTCTCTCCAGACCTCAACCCGTCACGGCCGAAAGGCCCGCACTCTTCCTCTCTGACCGGGCTTGTTCCCGGTTCCGCTGCCGACGATGGGGGACCACCGTGAGGCACTGAAGGCCCGAAGCGCGGGTCTCCACGCTCGGGCCGTTTGGGGTGAGGCGCTTTCGCGCCTTACTCCCATGGATCAAGTTCCAGCTTCACCATGTCCTCATCGCCGTCGAACTCGTCGGCGGGCATGGCGCCGTGGGTTCCGTCCCCGGCCTGGAACACGACGATCACGACCATCAGAGTGGTGGCGAGGCTGGCGGCGAAAGCGGTGGCATCTGCATAGGACATCGGGATTGGCTCCTGTCACTGGAGGCGGGGGACCATCCCCCGCGCGACAGGCGCCCGACGTGTCTGACCGGATCTGCACTCACCCTCGGGCGTTCGGATTTTTTCCGAATCCCCGAGGGCGGCACGTCTGCGTAAGCCGACCCCTCCGGGGTTGAATGTCAAAGAGACGGATCAGACCAAGGTTAGCGAATGGAAGCGGGGGTGGTGTCTTGCATCCAACAGGCGCCGGATCCCCCCTTGCAGATGCCCCGCCCGGCCAGCCTTGCCGCCACGCTGGCATCAGGAATGTGGTCGAGGACGGGGGCGGAAACCGATGCCGAACATAATGACCGGCACCGTGGTGATGCTGGAATTGGTGCCATACAGGCAGACGACACGACAACCGCGGTGGCTATCGTCAGACGTGAACGGGCCTTCAGTCCCAGAGCCCATCGGCAATCTCGCGGGCGATCAGGGAGCGCGCGGTCATCATCACGTCGTCACCGCTGGTGTCGATATGACCGTAGAACCGGGCATGACCGCCGTTCGCGGTCCAATCGGCGTAGCTGCAGTATTCGGGGGCTTCGAGACGGAAGGCGCGCATGTCGTCCGCCCAATGCGGCTTCGGCTCTACTACCACGGTGATGCCATCGCGGGTTTCCTCCCAGGGCAGCGTACGTTCGGATGGCGGACTGGCGCGGTTTTCATGGAATATTCGGTCGATATCGATCGTTGCAGACATCAGGGTTCTCCAAAGAAAAAGCCCGGTCACGAGGACCGGGCAAGTTGCGGAAACGGAACGGGTGTGGCGGGGCAGCGAAGGCCACCCCGCCTGAGGATCATTCTGCAGCGACCATCGACTGCTCCTCGTCCTCCGTGGCGTCTTCATCCTCGCCATCGCCGGCAAGGAATTCAGGCAGATCATCCGCCTCCGTGTCGCCCCCGGCATCCAACGCGATATCGGCATCGGGATCGACCATGCGCAGCGGCTCCGGCAACCAGCCGGTTTCAGCCAGCAGGCGCTCGGCCTCCTTGGCCATGTCGCCCTTCTTCAGATGGTCGATGAGCTGCGCCGCCCGTTCGCCGGCGCCTTCGCGCACCGCCTCGATGATCCGCGGCTTGGTCACGCGGCCGAGATAGTTGCCGACGGTCGGCCGCCAGCCCACCGCCACCATGTCGAGGCCCGTCGCCCGCGCCAGCCGGTCGGCCTGGGACAGGCGAATGTCCAGCCCGTGCTGGCTGACGCCCATACCGCCATAGGGGTTGGGCTTCTCGTGCAAGGCGTTGACGCCGAAGCTGATGCAATGGGCGAGCAACTCCATGCGGGTGTCGTCGTCCTGATCGACCAGCCAGTCCCAGAGCGCGGCATCGTCAGCCGGGATGTGATCACCCCAGCGTTCGTGCCGCTCGGCGATGGCGCGCGCCGAGACACTTTCGCCGAGGTCGTCGGCTTGCGCCGGGAAATGAACCTCCCGGACATGGGCCTCAAGGCACCCCCTGATGGAGTGCGGCAGGAAGCAATCGGCGACCAGCCGGTGCAGCAGCGCCGACATGGCGACATGCGGGTTGGTCGCCACGGCATCGCGGAGCGCCAGCGTGCGATGCGCGGTCAGCTCGCTGACGAGCCGATCGGGCAGCGGTCGGATGGTCTCAAGCTCTTCGTCCTCCTCGGGGTCGGTCGCCGTACCGCCCAAGGTGATGACAGCGCGCTGCATACCACCGGACTCGCCGCCCTCGAGAGAACACCCATCGGCGCCATCGCCTTCCTGACCGTCCGCCGCCTCGTCTTCGGGGCGGACATAACCGCGCTCGACGGCAAGCTGGCCGTCATGGCGGATGCTGACGAAGACACCGGCGCGAGCCATCTGGTCGGCGTCATAGCGCATCGGCCGGGCCTCGAAGGCCTCCAGCGTCACCTCGATCTCGCCGAGCCGTGCGTCCACCTCGTCGGGGAACTCGTCGGCTTGGGCGCATTCCGCCTCCAGCGCGTCGAACTCGTCCCGCAGCTTCTCACGCTCGGCACGTTCGTCGTCGGTCAGATCGACTGTGGTGCCGGTCAGGCGACGCAGGCGACTGGTATGGCCATAGGGGAAGTCCACCGCGACCTCGATCCACTTCCAGCCCTCGGCGGCGATGGTCTCCGCCTCGGCCTTCAGCTTCTCGCCCGCCAGCCGGTCGAGCAGCACCGGGTCCTGGAGCCAACCGCCATCGTCCTGCTGGAACAGATCGCGCAGAACATAGCCGCCCGCCGCCTCATAAGCCTCGATACCGACGAAGAGCGCCCGCTTGTCGGAGGCCCGCACCGTGGTCTCGGTCAGCATGCGTCGGATGGTGTAAGGCTCCTTCTGCCAGCCATCCTTGATCGCCTCCCAGACCTGTTCCTGGCGGGCATGGTTGTCGGAGACGGTGAAGGCCATCAGCTGTTCCAGCGTCATGCCGTCCTCGGCATAGGTCTCGAGCAGCGCCGGCGAGACCGAGACCAGGCGCAGGCGCTGCTTCACCACCTTGGCGTCGACGAAAAAGGCGGCGGCAATTTCCTCCTCGCTCATGCCCTTCTCACGAAGGACCTGGAAGGCGCGGTACTGATCGAGCGGATGCAGCGGCGCGCGCTCGATATTCTCTGCGAGCGAGACCTCGTCGATGAGGATGTCGTCACTGGCCTCCGAGACGATACAAGGCACTGGCGTGGTCTTGTTGAGGCGCTTCTGCTTGACCAGCAATTCCAGCGCACGATAGCGGCGGCCGCCAGCCGGCACCTCGAAGAGGCCGGTTTCCTGCCCTTCGGCGTCGAGCTCGGGCCGGACATGCAGGGACTGGATCAGCCCGCGGCGGGCGATGGACTCGGCCAGTTCCTCGACCGAGATGCCGGCCTTCACCCGCCGGACGTTGGACTGGCTGAGCACCAGCTTGTTGAAGGGGATGTCGCGCGAGGACGACAGGGTGATCTTCTGCGTGGCAGTGGCCATGTCAGGGTCTCCATGACGGACGCCGGGGAGCCTCTCTCTCCGGCAACCAGCCCGTCACGAAACTCCCCCCACGCCTTTCCCTCTCATGGCCGAGCCGAGGATGATCGCGCAGACCCATCAGAGGTCGCCGCGGGCGCGCAGGCTGGTCTCCCGGCCAGCCCCGGTGATGATGTGGTCGTGCAGTATCACCCCCAGGGACGCAGAGGCGTTTCGGATTTCTTTCGTCATCGCGAGGTCGGCCGCCGAGGGCTCGGGATCGCCGGCCGGATGATTGTGGACGATGATCAGCGCCGAGGCATTGAGTGCCAGGCAGCGCCGCAGCACCTCCCGGGGATAGACCGGGACATGATCGACTGTGCCGATGGCGAGGCATTCGTCGGAGATCAGCCGGTTCCTCCGGTCGAGATAGAGGACATGGAACCGCTCCACATCGCCCCTGATGGTGAGGGCGCAATAGTCGAGCACCGCCTGCCAGGACGACAGGACAGGGTTCTGGTTGAGATGGCGCAGCAGGATCTGCCGGGCTTCATAGACCACGGCCTGCTCCTGGGCCGAGAACCGGAGCGGCTGCGGTTCGACGGCGGGTGTTCTCATCTTTCGTGTCATGGTCCTGTTCTCCAACGGGCAGTCGGCCGGGCGCCGTACTTTCACCGCGTCACGAGGAGAAGCGCCGCCCTCGTCCTTCGAAGAGAGCGGCGCCGAGCGTGGAAAGCCGGAAACCCGGACATCAGGAATGCCGGGCCTCCGTATCGGAGGGTGGCCTGATCGACAGGCGGCCCGAGCGGTAAAGCAGGCGCTCGGCATCGCGGATGCTGCCGGCCTGGCGCGCGGTGTCGGCCCAGACCGAGATCGGCACGTCGCCGGTGAAGAGTAAATCGCGCTCGATCCCCATGCCGAAGGGCAGCCGGATCGAGCACAGTTCATCGAAGCTCCAGGAGCCAAGCTCGGGATAGCCGATATCGGCCAGGCCGAACATGATGTCACCGTCCGCGTCCAGTTCGGCCGCGAGCCAGACGCCGGCACCAAAGGGATTGAAGAATTTGACGACAGGAATGTGATCGACATCCGGTTGGCGACCATTGGCGAGAAGGTGCGCGCGCTGCGCATCTGTCAGGAGGATCATGCCGCAGCGCTCCCTTCCGCCGAGGTCTGCCGCTCAACATCGGTGCTGTCGTCGGGCAGATGGGCCAGCAGCCAGTCGGCCGCCTTGCTGGCCTGCGAGGCTGCACGGACGATCGCGCGGGAATCCTCGCGCATCACCTCCAGCCACGAGCCCACGTAGTCGGCGTGGCGCACCGTCGGGACGATCCCGAGCGAGGCGCAACAGAACGCGCTCGAAATCTCGGCGATCAGTTCCTCGAAGGCGTATTTCCTCGTTCCGAAGCCGCCCGAGAAATCCCGAGCCAGGCGGGCGCTGTGCCCCGTGGCATGCCCCATCTCGTGCAGCGCCGTGCGGTGCCAGTTGATCGGCTCGAAATACGCCTGCGGAGGTGGGACCTGCACATAGTCGAGCGCGGGGACATAGAAGGCGCGGTTGCCACCGATCCGGAAGTCGATACCGGTCTTCGCGATCAGCGTCTCGACCTGCGGCTCGATCAGCCCAGGCGGCGGTGGCGGCGCCTCTACGGCGATGTCGTCGGGCAGACCATCGCATTGCGCCGCATTGAACACGGTAAAGCGCTTCAGGAACGGGATGCTGTTTGCATCTTCCCCGGTCTCCCGGGCGCGGCGCTTCTCGTCTTCAGGCGTGAAACGGTCGGCATAGACGACGGTGGTGCCCCGCTCGCCCTTGCGGACATTGCCGCCGAGCGACAGCGCCTGGCGGAAGGTCAGCCAGTGCTGGGTTGGATAGCCCCGCTGGATGACCGCGCCCCATAGGATCAGGACATTGATCCCGGAGTATTGCCGACCCGTGCTGGCGTTTCGCGGCATGGCGAGCGGCGCTTGCGCCGCCGCGGTTCCCCAGGGCTGGACCCAGGGCAGCCGGCCTTCCTCCAACTCGGCGATGATCTTGTCGGTGATGTCGTCATAAAGGTTCGTTCGCGGGCCACTCTTGTGGGCCGCGCGATGCTCTCTGGTCATCGGGATGATCTCCGCGACGGGCGCCGGAGGCCTCTCCTCCAGCCCTCAACCCGTCACGGAAAACCCGCCCGCACTTTCACTCTGAAGGGGGCGTTGCGGGGTCTCCCCGCTGATGGGGGTGCGTCGGCAACGCCAGTGCCGACCAGGGGGAAGGCTTTCCCCTCCCGGCTATTCACCGGCGGCTTTAAAGACTAGAAATGGATATCTCTAGACGTCGTGGGAGCAGGCTTGAAACGCTCAATCGGCGCCCCCCAATTGAGTTGACGGAACGAAGTTTTGAGAGCGCTACCGCAATGGGAATTCAGCATCTATGCGCTGGCCCTCCCCAATGGGCATGGGTTCGGAAACCGGCCCCCTGTCGGCGCATGGCTCAGCGAAGACGGTCTCTCATGTGGCATTCTCAGGCACGATCTGAACGATCGCTCCTATGGGGTGCTAGTCATGCGGCGGCGAACCGACCAAGTCTGGACGGTGACGGCCGAGCGTGAAGGCTATGCCGCTGAAAAAGAAGCCCTCGCCCAGTTGCCACCTCTCCTGAAAGACGGCGAGCCTCCGGAACCTGTTCCACCCGGCGTCATGCAGCGGCCCGCGCTCTATGATCTGGAAGGGAGGACGGCGAGCGAAGTGTTCGCGACGTTGACGCTGCCGTCCCATCGCCCCGCGGCATGGACACTCAACCAGCTCTATCTCGCGCTTCCAAAGCCAGATCGAAACTGGGCAGGAGATTGCCAGACGAACAACTTTCACACGCGGTTGTGGGAGGCGCAGTTGCTGGCGACGTTTCGCGAGCAGGGATTGCTCGTGACCCAACCATATGAGTCCCCGGATTTCCGCATAGAGAACAGGCTTGGCGGTTCGGCATGGGTGGAAGCCGTGACGGCCAATCCCGCAGATCCTTACAACCATGTGAACGCGCCGCCGAGCGCCTTGCCAGCCGACCGGGAAGAGGCGTTTTTCGGCGCCGGAGCTTTGCGCTTTGCCAAAACGATCGGCAACAAGCTTGCTCGCAACTACGATCAGTTGCCGCATGTAAAGGGGCAGCCCTTCGCCCTGGCGATTGCGGACTTTCAGGCACCGGCATCGATGATCTGGAGCCGGGAAGGACTGATTGGATATCTCTATGGCGAGGGCGCAGAAGAGGTTGAAATCGACGGGCGCATGCATGCGCGTCCGACGAAGGCATCCCACCTCAAGGGCAAGGCCAGATTTCCCGCCGGCCTGTTTGCCGATGCGGGCCATGCCGAACTCTCAGCAGTTATCTTTTCGAACGCGTGTTCGATGGCCAAGCTCAACCGCGTTGCGGTATCGGGTCAGGGCGCGCCGCGTGGACTGCGATACATGCGGATTGGCAACTTCTATGACAGGACGCCGGGCGCTCTCAGGGGCATCCCTTTCTGCCTGGATGTGACCAGCGATGAATATCGCAACCTTTGGCCGACAGGGAGTGAACCGTGGTCGGCTGAAATCGAGGTCTTTCACAATCCGTTCGCGCACCACCCCTTGCCATTTGAGCTTCTGCCGGAGGCAACACACTGGTTCGACCAGGATGGTGAGACGGTGTGTCGGAGTTTCTACGAGACCTCGATCCTTTGGTCCCAGACACTGATCCAGAACGACACGGACCCACCGCCAACTCTGGAGCAACTGATGTCGAAGGGTCCAAAGGCGTGAAAGGCATCATGCCGAATGCACCGAAAGTGCTCGCATTCGATCACCCGAGAATGTTTGCGCCCCAAGGTACGCCTTGCGCACGACCACCTGGGCATGGGCTCCTGCCCCTTCACGCGCTTCAGATGATCCCCCGACCCAACGTACCCATCCGATTTGCGCTCTATGCTATCCGTCTCCCCGACAACCGGCTGCGCGCCCTTCTCCCATCTCTGCGAGCGTGTTTCACTCCGGGATCATGAACACGGCATTTCTCTTGATAGCGATGTATTCCGGGCGACCGATCATTCCCGCTGAGGATGTCGCCAGGGATTTTTTCGGTCTGAGTACCGACAAGTTCATCCGCAAAGTCTCGGCCGGTTCGATCGCCCTCCCCCTCGTCCGAATGGAAGCGTCGCAGAAATGCGCCAAAGGCGTCCATATCGATGATCTGGCCGAGTACCTGGACAAGAGGCGGGCTGCAGCCGTCAAGGAATGCCTGCAACTGCAGGGTCTTCGGTAGGCGTGTTCCCATCTGAAAATCGCCGAAGGCCAGCCTGCTACCCATGGCACCAAGCCACCACCCTCTTCATCTCGCTCAACAGCACGGATTGAATTCTGTCAGAAAACTGCGTATATTTCTGACAGGAGAACGATCATGCAGCACCTTGCAGAACAGATATTGACCCATGCAGAGGGACTTCCGGAAGGAGCGCCACTTGCCGCAAAGGGCCTGCTGCACCTCGGCAGCCGTGCCGGTGTGGATCAGGCCTTGTCGCGCCTTGCCGAGCGCGGCCAGTTGATCCGTGCCGGGCGCGGCGTTTACCTGCGACCGATCAAAAGCCGGTTTGGAACGCGCGCTCCGTCCGTGGAACAGGCCGTCGAGGCCCTCGCGGCGCAACGTGGCGAAGTCATCGTTCCAACCGGCGCCGCCGAAGCGAATGCACTTGGCCTGACCACGCAAGTGCCTGTTCGCTCCGTGTACCTGACCTCGGGTCGCAGCCGCACGCTCTCCTTGGGCAAACAACTCGTGGAACTGCGCCACGCCCCCCGATGGCAACTCGCCCTCGGGAAGAGGCCGGCTGGCAGTGCTGTTCGCGCCCTAGCCTGGCTCGGACCGGAACACGCAGAGACAGCTCTTAGATCGCTGAAGCAGAAACTGCCGGCAGCGGCGTTTGACGAATTGGTAACCGCAGCACCGCAGTTCCCGACCTGGCTTGCACGCAGTGTCGGAAAGGCGGCGCATGTCTGAACCCTTCCTGTCTTTGCCGCCTGCAGACCGCAAGGAAGCCCTGGCCGTAGCTGCAGATCGCTCCGGGCGGCCCGCGCACCTGCTCGAAAAGGACGTCTGGGTTGTCTGGGCCCTTCAGACCCTCTTCAGTTCCGAGCTTGGTGAGCACCTCGTTTTCAAGGGCGGAACATCCCTTTCCAAAGCCTATGGGGTGATCAAGCGCTTCTCTGAAGATGTTGATCTGACCTATGACATTCGGGCAATCGCGCCTGATCTGGTAGGCGAACGCGCCGAACCCCTACCAACCACACGCAGTGAGGAAAAGCGCTGGTCGAAAGCTGTTCGGGATCGATTGCCGAAATGGGTCGTCGAAACGACGCAGCCCCTGATCCAGGACGCCATTGCAGCGCAAGGGCTGTCAGCCTCGACACGGGCAGATGGCGACAAGCTTTTCATCGACTACGAGGCCGCCTCTTCTGGCTCCGGTTACATCGCCCCCAGCGTCATGCTGGAATTCGGCGCGAGGTCTACGGGCGAACCGGCGAGCCTGCGTGACGTCGCCTGCGACGCAAACGGGCTGATCGAGGGCGTGACCTTTCCGACCGCGACACCGCGCGTGATGCATGCCGAACGAACCTTTTGGGAGAAGGCCACGGCGATCCATGTCTTCTGCGTCCAGGGACGGCTCCGTGGGGAGCGCTTCGCGCGCCATTGGCATGACCTGGTACGCCTCGACGATGCAGGCATCGCGGATGTGGCTATTTCCGACCGAGACCTCGCCTCAGCAGTCGCGCGGCACAAGCGTATGTTCTTCCCGGAGAAGACGGCCGGCGGAACACCCGTGGACTATGAAGCCGCGGTTCATGGCAATCTGCAACTGGTCCCAAACGGAGAGGCTCGCACCGCGCTTGCGGCCGACTACGCGCACATGGTCGACGACGGCCTATTGATTGAAGACGCTGAGCGTTTCGACGACCTCATCGAACGTTGCGCATCCATTGCCGAGCGCGCAAAGCTCGCAGCAAACAATCAGCACATCCGCACCTGAGCAGGTGGGCATACAGACTTCACGCCAGATAGCGGAGATCCGATGATCTTGGCAATGTCACGTCTTGACGCAATGCCAAGGGTCGTTTTGACTTCAAATCTGTATTTCATCCTGCATCCGAGGCGCGCGTGCGACGAACGTCAAAGACCGAATTTCTCAGAGGGTTAGGCGAATATAATCCCGGCGCACATGGGCCTTCGGGAACATCCTCAGAGCGGCAAAGACTAAAAGAAAAAATCGCCGCATATGATGCTCAACGCGGCGGCGTTTGGAACTACGAGGATCTCTATCATATCCTGACTATGATCCTGAAAGGATACCCCGTAGATAAGGCGCGCGACACGATTGCGGCCTTGGATGGGCCTGGGGAAGCCGCTGCAAAACTAGGAATCTTTGACGGAATCTGCGGATATATTCCAATTGGTAAGGCAAATTTCATCGAACGTGAGCGACGGACTATCGCCTTCGGAAAGCATGAAGTCGACATTTCACCTGATTTTAGCTTCAAGGCAAATCAGGAAATTTTCGAAGTCTTCATTTATCCCTATAAGTCACCTCCACTCAAGCAGCAACAGAGGCATGCGATCGTTAACGCCATTGCCGCGGCCGAGAGGCAAGTCCCGCATTTCTTAATATTGGCAGAGTACCCAGAACTATCCGGGATACGAAAATTCAGAGCAGAAACCTTTGATTTTCGTTACAGAGTTACTGAAGAGGGCTTCATCAAGCATATGGAAACCTTCTATGATCTCCTCGACGAACGATCCAAAACAGGAGATTTATTCGGAGGATAGTGCATGGGCGACGATCGTGGCTGCCGCACTTGCGATCCCCCGCCGCATGACCCGCCGCCTCAGAACTTTAGCTGAAAAGTCATTGACGCACCCCAGCCACTTCATAAAGCAACAGGCCACTATCGCATAATTTCGATGGAGGATGGCATGGTGGCCCGCAGGAAGAAACGTGCCGCAGAAACTTCACTATCGAGCAACCTCTCGCGCCCGGAGCCAAATGAAACTTCCCTTACTTTTCAATACGCAAGCGCCAGGCTCACGTGATCTATGTCAGGGGTTCGATCTTGATTAAAATTCTTCACACTGCTGACGTCCATTTGGACTCTCCCCTCAGGTCACTGGCCTTGCGCAACTCGGACCTTCGCGACGCGGTTGCAGCAGCCTCCCGGTCCGCTTTCCGCGGACTGGTCGATTTCGCCATCTCCGAACAGCTCTCCGCAGTCCTGATTTCCGGCGATCTATTCGATGGAAAAGAGCGCAGCGCAAGAACGGGCGCCTTCCTGATGGCCGAGCTTGATCGCCTTGGCGATGCCGGGATCAAAGTTTTCTACATCAAAGGCAATCATGATGCCGAGAACCCGATCACCGGAACGCTCGATCTGCCTGCCCACGTTCACGCTTTCGATGCACGCGGCGGCATGGAGCCGCTGACAGACGACATCGTGATCCACGGTGTCAGCTTCGCGGACCGTCACGCGCCCGACAGCCTTCTGCCGCGGTTCAAACCGCCGGTTCCGGGCGCGGTGAATATCGCCATGCTGCACAGCTCGCTGGGCGGTGCGGTGGGCCATGATATCTATGCCCCCTGCAGCCTCGCCGATCTGGCCGGCATGGGGTTCGATTATTGGGCGCTCGGCCATATCCACAAACGGCAGGTCCATTCAGCCGCTCCCTGGATTGTCATGCCCGGCACCCCGCAGGGGCGCGATATAGGCGAGTCCGGCCCAAAATCCGCAACGCTGCTGACCATCGATCAGGGCCGGATAGACATTAGCGAAGTGCCCAGTTCCGTCGTGGAATTCGCCCAAAGCGAACTGGATGTGACAGAAACCGAGAGCGACGAGGCCCTGCGCGCGCTGCTGAAGTCCCACCTGAAAGCGCTGCGCAACCAGATCGCGGCGCCGGTCGGCGTGATCCGACTGATCTTGACCGGGACGCCAAAGCGCCACTGGCAAATCCTACGGGATCGCGATGTCTGGATCGAACAGGTGAACGAGCTTGCCCAGGCCACCGGGGAACTCTGGATCGACAAGCTCCTGTTCGACCTGCCGCCGCCGGACGCAACCGAAGGCGCAAGCGGCGCCGCAGACGAACTGGCGACGATCATGGCAACGATCCGCGGCGAGCCCGGCTTTGCCGCCCTCGCCCGCGACGAGGTCGAGACCGTCCTGCAGGAACTGCCCGTTGCCCTGCGCGACCGCTTGCTGCCGGATGAGGCCGCGCGCGATGCGATGGTGGATAAATTGGCCAAGGCCGGCGCCGACGTCGTCCTGGCCCAGATGAAGGGGGCCGGACACTGATGCGGCTCCAGCGCCTCTCCCTTGATCGTTTCGGCCATTTCACCGACCGGCACTTCGACTTTGGCTCGGCCTCCGATGGCCATGATTTCCACATCATCTATGGCCCGAACGAAGCCGGAAAAACCACCACGATGGAAGCCGTCCTACGGCTATTCTACGGCTTCCCGCTGCGGGAGGGGTATGCGTTCAAGCATCCGCGCAATAACCTCCAAGTCTCGGCCAGGCTGGATATCGACGGTGTCTTGCGTGATTTCACGCGGCTGCCGACGCGCAGCGGATCGCTGGTCGACGCGACCGGCACCGCGCTGCCCGAGGCTGCCCTCTCCGCCCATCTCGCGGGATTGTCCGAAGAGGATTACCGCCGCCTGCTCTGCCTTGACGACGAGACGATCGAACGCGGCGGCGAAGAGATCGCAAATGCCGAAGGGGATATCGGGCGCCTGCTCTTTTCCGCTGCAGCGGGCGTGGCCGACCTGAGCACCGTTCTGGATCACGTCCGCGAGCGGGCCGACGCGCTCTGGAAAAAACGCGGACGCACCACCCGCAAGGCCGAGTGGAAACGCGCCTTGGCCGATGTGGAAAAGGAAATCAAGGACCGCGACGTGACCGCCAGCGCCTGGAAGGCCCTCAAGAAAGATTTGGGCAAGGCACAAGAGGCCGAGCGGGAGGCGCGCAAGACGCGGGATGTGCTGAATCTGACGAAGGCACGGATGGAGGCGCAGAGGCGTGCCCTGCCCCTGATGGGCGAGATACAGGAACTGGAACAGGCGATTGCACCTTTCGCGTCCTATCCAGATCATCTGGATTTCGATCCGGAACGGCTGATCGAGCTACACAGAGATCGCGGGCTAGCCACACAGAATATCGCAGGCCTGACCGAGCAGATCGCGCGCCTCAGGGCAGATCGCGAATCCCTCGCTCTGGATCCAAAACTTGTTGATCTCTCGAACACGCTAGCGGCGCTAGAGGACCTCGCCGCACGGGATCGCACCGCACAGCTCGACCTCGATAGGCGCGAGCAGGAACGGCAGGCCGCGCAGACATCGATGCAGCAGGCCGCATGGGATCTTGGGCTCACCTCGCCGGAGGTCGATCTGCAAGGGCTGGTCCTGTCGGGCGCCGATATTGCGTCTCTGGAGAGCGCCAGGGAAACGCTGCGCGAGGCGATTTCCCAAGAAAAGATCGAGGCGCGCGAAACCGCCGAATTGAAAGAGCGGGTGATCGCCGCGACCGCAGCCATGCAGGATGTCGCGCCCCAGGACGACGATCGGCCACGGGTCGCAGATATTCTGCTGCGCTTCGATGCCGAGACCCTCGCCCCTGCCTACGCCGCAGCGCAACAGGCAATCGGGGATATGAAGATCAAGGCGCGGCGCTCCCTGGCTGCGCTCTCATTCGCAGGCGTCACTTTCGATCATCTACCCGCCTGCCCGACCTCCCGTCACCAGGCAACCAACTGGGCCGAGCGCCATCAGGACTTGCTTCACAACCTGCGCACGACAACGGCAAAGCGCGACGAGCATCTGGAGGACGCGGAGGCCCGCGGCGCTCAGGCCAAATCGCTGGCCCGGGACGCAAAGCTCATCTCCGATGCCGATGCCGAGGATCTGCGCGCGCGGCGCGATGCACGCTGGGCAGAGCATCTTGCCGCCTTGGACAGACAGACCGCCGCCGTTTTCCACGAGGCGATGCAAGCGCATGATATCGCTGCCCAAGCGCGATTGGCGCAGTCGCGCGAACTGGCACAGCTCCGCGAAATCGGCCAGGCCGAAGCCCAGGCGCGCACCCGTGCGGCTCAGGCCGACAAACGGCTGCAAACTCTTCGCGAAGACCGCAGCACTATCGAGGCCGCTGTCAGCGCAGCGGCAGCTCAGGTCGGCCTTCCAGACAGCATCACACCCGCCGAATGGTTGGACTGGAGCCTAAGTCATGACGCGGCCAGCGAAGATGCCCAGGCCCTGCGCGACACGGAAGAGGCCAATCAATCCACCCTCCAACGCGCCGACGCCCTACTGGCCGAGCTGACCCGGACCCTGCCCTTTCCCCCGGCAGACCTGACCGGCGCCCTGGCGGCGGCCCGGCGTCAAGCCGAGGACGACCGCAAAGAAACCGACGCCCATGCAACGGCCGAGACAACCCTGCGACAGGCGCGACGGGATCTCGCCCGGCGCGAAGAGCGTTACGCAAAAGCGTTTAAGGCAAGGGAGGATGCGAAGAAGACCTGGCGCGCACTGGTCCACGACCTCCTCGGAGCGGCATTGCCCCCCGAACGGCTGGAGGCATCGCTGGAGCCCCTGCGCGCTTTGCGCGAACACGAAAACGCACGCGCCGCGGCCGGGCGCCGGATCACAACCATGCAGGCGGACCAAAAGCAGTTCGCCCAGGAGATCGACAGCCTGGCACGCGCCCATGAGCAGGAGCCTCATGCAACGGCGGCAAAGACGTTCGCCGCCCTCAAAACCTTGGCGGAAAAAGCGCGCTCGGCCACTGAGACGGGCCGAAAACTCGACACCGCGATCGAGACGGCCGAGGCCGAGCTTGTCGAACACAAGGATCGGCAAAACGCCATCGACCAAGAGGTCGCGACCATCGCCATGCTTTTCCCCGATACGACCACCCCGGGCGATATCGGCGCCCTTCGCGAGGCCGCAATCCGCACGCAGAAAGCAATCGACAACCGCGCCGCGCTGGCGAAAATCACCCGCCAGGTCCTGGCCGAACTGGGCACGACCGACATCGAGACAGCCCGCGCCCAGCTTGCAGAGACCTCAGTTGCCGCATTGGAGGGCGAACTCGACAGCAACCGATCCGATCTTGCCCATGCCGAGGACGAGCTGACCCTCGCCATTCAAAACCGCACAGCCGCCGAATATGCCCTAGCCGAGGTGAAGGGAGACGACACGGTTGCGGAATTGGTCGAGCAGAAAGCGACGCTGGAACTGCAGCTCGAAGAGGCTGCCTTGGAGCATCTCGAACTTTCCCTGGGCCATCACCTCGCCTCCGACGCCATCCGGCGCTATCGCGACAGCCATCGCAGCGGCATGTTGACAGCCACGGAAGACTGCTTCGCCAGTCTCACGCAAGGCGCCTATCCGACGCTGAGTACCCAGATCGACAAGGAGTCCGAGATTTTGCTCGCCGTCGATGGCAATGGGGTCAGCAAGCGTGCGGCCGGAATGTCCAAGGGCACGCGCTTCCAACTATACTTAGCTCTGCGGGCAGCGGCCCACGAACAACTTGTCGCGCAGGGCACGAGGCTTCCGTTCTTTTGCGACGACATCTTCGAAACCTTCGACGAGGCGCGCACCAGCGCCGCCTGCCGCGTCATGGAAGCCATCGGCGGACGCGGCCAAGCGATCTACCTGACCCACCACCGCCACGTGGTCGAGATCGCAAAGAGCGTTTGCGTAACGCCTCCGGTCATTCATGAACTTTAAGACATCGCGCCGAGGAGAGTTGATTTGAGTACTTGGAATGCTCGCCGAGAGGCCTGGAACCCGCAGAAGGAAGACGCCCGGAATATCGGGGATGTCGACTATGGCCGGGTGATCCATTCGGCATCATTCAGAAGATTGCAGGGCAAGACCCAGATCCTAAATCTCGGCGACAGTGATTTCTATCGCACGCGCTTGACGCATTCCTTGGAAGTTGCTCAGATCGCGGGAGGGCTCGCAGTCCAGCTCGCGCGCAGTTTCCCCGATCACTCGGCAACGGCAAGTCTCCCGGACCGCAGCCAAATCCATGCGATCGCCTGCTCCCACGACCTGGGCCACCCACCTTTCGGCCATGGCGGTGAAGTAGCACTGAACTACTGCATGCGCGATGCGGAAGGGTTCGAGGGCAACGGCCAGACCCTGCGTCTCCTGGCACTGCTCGAAAACTTCTCTGCCGCCGCAGGGGCCAACCTGTCACGTCGTTCCATGCTTGGCGTCTTGAAATACCCTGTTGCACTCTCAAGGTTGCGCAACCCCGAATTGCGCCCGCGGTTGCAGGAGGGCCCTTCGGTTCTGCAAACCATCGACTTGAAAGCCTCGACTCCGCCAAAGGGATATCTCGACAGCGAAACCGACGTCGTCGACTGGATTCTCGAACCGCTCGGCAATGCTGATCGGGATGCCTTCACGTCGATCGAAAAGCGCGAAGGCAAGCATGCCCGCACTCTCCACAAGTCTCTCGATTGCAGCATCATGGATCTCGCGGACGATATCGCTTACGGGGTCCATGATTTGGAGGATGCCATTGCACTTCGGCTCGTCACAGAGCGCCAGTTCCGCGACCTCGTTCCCGAGGAATCCTGCAAGAGTTTTGTCGAAGAAAGACGGCTGAAGGGCCCCACCGAGAGCAACGCCCCATACGAGGCCATGGTCGACGGGCTGTTTGGCGACAGCAACACGCGCAAGCGCTGGATCAGCCGGTGGGTCAATCATCTGATTACACCCGTCCGTTTCATCGAATGTCCCGAATTCCAAGACCCCTTGATCCGCTGGCGCGTCGAGATTCCAGAAGGTCCCGCCCGCTTCCTCAAGGCCCTGAAAGAGCTCGTAATGCAGGTGGTTATTCGCAGTCCGGGCGTACAACATCTCGAATTCAAGGGGCAATCCATGGTTGTCTCGGTCTTTGAAGCAATGCAATCAGATCCAGAACGTTTGCTGCCGCGCGATGCGCATGCGAAATTGGAAGCAGCAGGTGGCGACCTCCGGCAAATCAGCGATTTCGTGGCCGGTATGACAGACACCTATCTGCTCAAGACCTATGAAAGGCTGTTCGAGCCGAGGATGGGCTCAGTGTTCGACAAGCTTTAGTGATCCCTGTCCCTAGGGCGATGCTCAACCGCTCTAGCGGCCGCGTCGAAGTTCAAGCGCGATGGCCTGGTTAAAAGCGCGAGGCCCGCGGGGAGCTACACAAGTTGCCGGGACATCATCTGGGTATCTCCCGCGACAGGCGCCGGGAACCACTCTCCCAGGCCTCAACCCCGTCGCCGTGAAACCGGTCAAACTGGTACTCTTTCTGGCAAACGATGCCTAGTTGTTGGGCTCCCACGCCTGTAATTCATCGGTGTTGACCTGCGCTCGAAAATGGCAGATGTTGATCTCGGCCTTTCTCGCAGGCCGGTGTGCCCGCCATGCGAAGCTTTGCAGCGATCTTGACTTCGAACAGCAGACTTCATGCCATCGGCGGGTCTGATTAGCAGCGGGCACCTAGTCGGATCCAGCTTGGACATGGATCATGACAGAGAACGACAAGCTTAAAACATTGAAGCTCTTGGCAAAGCGTTGCGCCAGAGCGATGGGGCAGCCGCAACATGTGGCACTCGACTTTGTTGCCAATCGTTTGGGCTTTCCTCATTGGAACGCATTGACAGGAAGCGCCAATAGAGAGTGGACCCCATCCGAAGCACAAGTCGCCTCAATCAAGGCGTTTGTGGAACGCATTACTTCCTACGAGGGCGCGGCCTTTGACCATGTATTCGGAGGGCCCAATGCAATTACTCGGGGAGATGTAAGGGGGCATCCATACGAGTTGAAAACAATGCTCGGCGACGTTTATATGGAAGGTGAGGGCTGGCGAATAGTGCTGCCAGAAAACCCCTCGGCGGCCCCTAATGTCGAGATCGACATCAGCCACGCCCAGAACAGCCCGATAAATGATCGAGTGCTGCTTGCAGAGGCGATCGGAATTGCCAAGGAGTTGATGAAGAGCGTCAAGGCACGACGATTTTCTGATTGGCCACGGCGCGCCACAAAACCGGACGCAGAGGGCACGGTCCGCCATCCGTTCTTGGAGATGGAGGAATCAAACCTCTGGTACTGCCTTCACTGCGACGCAGAGATCACCGGTCCACAGATCGCTGGAAACCAATGGCACTGCCCCGGCTGCGGCGCTTCACCGATCAACATCTTTCCAGAAGCCTTCTGGCTGGGACGGAACGATGAAAAGCCAGCGCCAGTCCAATCCCGCGCCGAAGAGCAAGAGATTGAACCCATCGTGTCAGTTGTTGATCCGCGGCCTAGGCTTGATCTCAACGAGAACCAGGTGACCCATCTGATCCGATCAGCCCTGTTCGAGGATGCCGCGAGTGCCAGCGAGCGAATGGGAGCGAGTCTGGCCGAGATCTGGGTTGATGACGATCTCGACGTGGTTGTTTCCCTCGAGGATCACTACTGGCCCGAGGACAAAGAGCCGACCGCTGCGATCAAAGTGGCCGCACTGCTTGGGATCGAAATTGAGTTGGAAGTTACTTGGTCGGATCCGTTGTTCGCATGGCCAGGTTTGGGCACTATGACCCGGAGTACGGCCGAATATACGCGCATGATGCTTGATGCCTACCGCAGTAAAGGCATCGTGGAAGAAAGGGGTGGAAACCGATAGCTCCTTAGCCTGCGCGGCTTCGACAACCAACTCGCCGGGCACCGGCAGGCGCGAAACGCCTTCAGTCTGGCGGGTTTCTCCGCCGGGTCTGAGGGGAGACCCGTTCCTCAGAACTGGATCTCATCATCGCGGTCGACCAACTCGGGATGTTCGCTCTCGGCCGAGGCTGTGTGGAAACTCGATCGAACATTGCCTGCCCTGGAACGATATTCTTGGACAGGCGCACCTGTGTAAGTTTGTTCCAATGCGGGCCGCCACAGGCAGGCCAGCAAGGAAACCATTCTTCACGAATTCGGGAAATAAGAGCTTCCATGCAGCCTCGGCCCTTTCCTGCCGTTCGTCGGGATGGTCATCTCTGCAATGCAGCTTCCCCAGTGCCGTCCTTCGAGACATCGTGCAGCATGGCCTTACAGTCGGAGGTCAATAACGCGGACCGAACTACCGTTCACTCCTGTGGTAACGCTGTCTGTTTTCCGGCTTACATGCTCAGGTTATGGATTACCGACCAAGAAGGCAGACGCTCGCCGATGGGCGGACAGAGACGGACAAGTATTGTTGAAGTTGGGAGGCGATATTGCGCGAGGTTGGCGAGCTTCATGTTAAGGGCGACGAGATGCTGTGGAAGTACTTTCGCTTCGACCGCTTTCTTTCAATGCTGACGGATAGTCGGCTCTATTTTGCATCGGCCAACCAGTTCATCGATCCGTTTGAAGGTGCCGTGGCTGTCCAGTTGAACGTGCCGCCTCCGGATCCACGCTACGCCGAAATGGAGAGTGTCGAGCGCGCCTTCTTCCGACTGAAGCGGTTGACCAAGATCAGCTGCTGGCATCGCGCCGCGTACGAGAGCGATGCCATGTGGAAGCTCTACGCTGGAGAGCACAAGGGCATCGCGATCTGCACCACGCCTGATCGCATCTGCTCAGCCTTCAAGCCCTTCCGTCTCGAACCGGAATATGACGTCGAAGATCTGTGGGGTGGTCCGGTCCAATATGTCGATCTGACAAAGGTTCACATGCGTGGCGTTGGCATGCTCGACCGGTTCTTTTTCAAGCATAGGGCCTTTGAGTGGGAGCGGGAGTATCGGCTCGCAATCTCCGTTCGCATGGCTGAAGAATTTGGCGTTGTGGCGCGACATCGC
>NZ_RAPJ01000063.1:0-26580 GCF_003703915.1 Salipiger sp. D13 | reverse complement strand
GCAGCGTTTGGTGGGAAGGCAGTTCATCCCATTAGGTCTCTTCGTGTCCACGAAACCGGCAGCAGGCCAAAGGGGCTGGCTCAGCGACAGAGCAGCCTTCATGTACTCCTTGCCCTTCACGGCAAAGGTGGACGGCCTCGACCCGCAAGCGTGGCTTGCTGACGTCCTCGCCCGGCTCTCCGGCACAACGGCATCACGCGTGCCGGACCTTCTGCCTTGGAATTGGCAGCCATCAGAGCGCCGAAGCGCGGCATGACCACGGCCTATGCCGGATGCTTACCGTTCACCATCAGGCAGAACTGGATCGCCAGATCGCTGAAATCCACATCCGCATTGTCCTCATGAACCGCTTCAACGTCATCGCACCGGCGAGATCGTCCGCGTGGGCTGACGTCAGTGGGGTAAAGTGGAGTCATGCCTCAGCCCCGAGGCAATGCAACAACGCCCTTTCGAGGGCGATCGGTGTGAAAGCTAGGTGGAAGCCAAAATCGACGACCCTCTCCTGATGTGCGGGACAGCGCATCCAATTGGCTGATTTTTATGGTTTAAATGGCGACCCGTCGAGGACTCGAACCCCGAACCTGCTGATTAGAAGTCAGCTGCTCTATCCAGTTGAGCTAACGGGCCGCGTGCCGCCCGTTCTAGCCGCTCGTCGGGCCGCGCGCAATTGCCCTCGGACGCGGGGCTTTTGCGCCTCGGGCCGCGGCGCCGGCTTGCGTCTTTCGGTCCCTGCCGGTAGGGGAAACCCCGAGTGACAGACCCGAGAGTGCCGAAGATGGATGACCTGCGCGACAAATACATCGACCTGATCTCTGCCGCCGGCGACGAAGCCGCGCTCGAGGAGCTGCGCGTGCAGGCCGTCGGCAAGAAGGGCGAGATCAGCCTCCAGATGCGGAGCCTCGGCAAGATGAGCCCCGAAGAGCGGCAGGTCATGGGGCCGAAGCTCAACGCGCTCAAGGACGAGATCAACGCCGCGCTTGCCGCCAAGAAGGCCGCGCTGGCCGATGCCGCGCTGAACGAGCGGCTCAAGGCGGAATGGCTCGACGTGACGCTGCCCGGCCGCACCCGCCGGCAGGGCACGATCCACCCGGTCAGCCAGGTCTGGGAGGAATGCACCGCGATCTTCGCCGACATGGGCTTCGCCGTGGCCGAGGGCCCGCAGGTCGAGGAAGACTGGTACAACTTCGACGCGCTGAACATCCCCGGCCATCATCCGGCGCGCGCCGAGATGGACACCTTCTACATGCACCGCGCCGAGGGCGACGAGCGCCCGCCGCACGTGCTGCGCACGCACACCTCGCCGGTGCAGATCCGCTCGTTGCAGGCGCATGGCGCGCCGATCCGCATCGTGGCGCCCGGCCGCGTCTACCGCGCCGACTACGACCAGACCCATACGCCGATGTTCCACCAGATCGAGGGCCTTGCCATCGACAAGGACATCTCGATGGCCAACCTCAAGTGGGTGCTGGAAGAGTTCTTCTCGGCCTATTTCGGCACCAGCGTGAAGACCCGTTTCCGCGCCTCGCACTTCCCCTTCACCGAGCCGTCGGCCGAGGTCGACATCCAGTGCCAGTGGAAGGACGGATCTGTCGTCGTGGGCGAGGGGGACGACTGGCTCGAGGTGCTGGGTTCTGGCATGGTGCACCCCAAGGTGCTCGAGGCCGGCGGCATCGACCCGAACGAATGGCAGGGCTTCGCCTTCGGCATGGGCATCGACCGGATCGCGATGCTGAAATACGGCATCCCCGACCTGCGCGCCTTCTTCGACAGCGACCTGCGCTGGCTGCGCAACTACGGCTTCGCCTCGCTCGACGTGCCGACCATCCGGGGTGGCCTGTCGCGCTGATGAGCGCTTGCCCGGCTGTTCATAGCGGCCGGGCGACCTATGGTTCGGGGCAGGACAACAGACCCTGACCCGAGGCCATGCATGAAACTCTTCCGTCACGAGAACCGGCAACGCTCTCACGAGGCGCGGCGCGTCTACGCGCTGTTCGAGATTGTCTACACCTGTGTCGATTTCGGAGCGGCGCTCTGCTTCACCGTGGGTTCGGTGCTGTTCTTCTGGAAGCAGTACGAGACGGCGGCGATCTGGCTGTTCACCATCGGTTCGGTGCTGTTCATGGCCAAGCCCACGATCCGGCTCGTGCGCGAGATCAAGCTCTACCACATGGGCAAGATGGACAAGCTGGCGGATCGCGTCGAGAACGAATAACGCTCAGAGATCCAGCGCCTTGCGGGCGTTTGCAAGCGTCTCGGCAGGAGTGCCCGAAGCATCGACGTGCAGCCAGTTTTCTGGAGCGCTGCTCTGCCGGGCTTGCAGGTCGACGACCGCCGCGTCGGCGTCCGAGGCGTCGTTTCTGCGCCGCGTGACCCGGTCTTGCAGGCTTGCGGTGTCGGCTTCCAGCCAGATGGCCGCGAGCGGCACACCTCGGCGCTCCGCCAGCGTGTCGAGGTGCGCCCGTTCGGCCGGAGCGAGCCAGGTGGCGTCCAGCACCACGCTTTGCCCGGCGGCAAGCAGCGTATCGGCTCGCGTGACAAGCCTCTCGTAGACCGCGTGCGAATTGGCAGCGGCGTAGGCCTCCGCCGGCAGATGCTCGAGCGGGCCAACGCCCGCGAGCCGCTTGCGCTCGAGGTCGCTGCGCAGGTGCACGGCGCCCGGAGAGGGGGCGAGCAGCGGTGCCAGCGCGCGGGCGAGCGTCGTCTTGCCGGTGCCCGAGAGCCCTCCGACCACCAGCAGGCGCGGCGGGGGCGGGGCGAAGTCGCGCAGCGCGTCGTCGAGGTAGCGGCGGGCTTCGGCATCATGGCGGGCCGTGTCGCCCGCGGCGTGCCCGGTCTGCACCTCGACCATGGCGCGGATCGCCGCGCGCACACCAAGGAAATAGGGCAGGGCGGCGGTCCCGGTATCCTCGGTCGTGTCCGCCGCGAAGAGCCACGCGTCGCGGGCGATGCAGGCTGCGCGGTCAAGGCCCCGGTGCCGCAGGTCCATCAGCAGGAAGGCGAGATCGTAGAGCACGTCGCAGGTGCCGAGCGTCTCGTCGAACTCCAGCGCATCGAAGGGCACGGGGCGGCCGTCGAGCATGACGATGTTGTCGAGGTAAAGGTCGCCGTGGCACCGCCGGACGTGGCCCGACGTGGCACGTTGGTCAAGCATGGTGGCGACACTCTCGTGGGCGGCGCGGGCGGTCGTCCGGAAGGTGGCGATGCGCTCCGGGCCAAGCGCCTCCTGCATCCCGTCAAAGGCGGTCTCGAGCTCGGTCAGGATGTCCGCCATGAGCTGCGCGCCCTGCGCCTGCCGAAGCGGTGCCTGCGCATGGTAGCTCTGCACGGCCTCGCCGATCTGCGCGGCGAGCGGATCGGTCAGCGCCCCCCGGTCGGCGATGGCGGAAAGCTCGTTTTCCGCGGGAAAGCGGGCCATGCGCAGCACCCATTCGACCACCGTGCCGTCACCACCGAGCGTCAGCCCGCGATCCTCGCTCCGGGCAAGCGGCAGGACGTCGAGATAGATGTCCGGCGCGGCGGGGCGGTTCAGCTCGAGCTCGCGCGCGAGCATCGCGTGGCGCCGCGCCAGCGTCGAGAAATCCATGTAATCGTAGGCCACGGCGCGCTTGATCTTGTAGGCCATCTCGTCGGCCAGGAAGACATGCGCACCGTGGGTCTGCACGTGGGTCACCTCGGCGCCGCCGTGCTGCCCGGCGTCGAGGAAATACGAGATTGCCTCGGCCTGGTCCGTCTGTCCGGTCTGTTTTTCGGTGTCGGTCATGCTCACCTCCGCCGGGATCCAGTCTGCCCGACAGGTTGATCGCGGCTATGACGGGCATCAAGGGCGGCGCGCCGCCTGCGTGATAGAATCACTCCCTGTAAGAGGGAGGAGGTTCGAAATGACCATGATTGCGACAAAGGACAAGCTTGAGACTGATCGCAGCCCCGACCGCGACTTCAGGATTCAGTGGAGCATCGAGCCCTTCGCGGGGACGGCAATGGTGGATGCGTGGCTGGACGTGGGCAGCGAGATCCAGTCGTTCTATGCAGACCGCATCCGCGAGGATGTGTCGGCGCAGCACCGGATCCTGCATTGCAGGACCCCCGCCGAACTGGCCGAGATCCAGGCGGATTTCTGGCGCAGGGCGGTGACAGACTACCGTGCCCACGCGGGCCGCATGACCGAGCTTGCCGAGCGGCTGTGGTTCCCGCGCGGTGGGGACGGCTACCCGAAGACGTAGCGCCCCGGCGCCGCATCGAGAGACGGAAGCGCCTCGCCCACGGCGGGGCGTTCCTGTGTCGAGCGGGCCCGCAACCAATCGACCCATGCCAGCCACCACGATCCCTCGACCGGCGCATGGGCGGCGCGCCAGAGGTCGGCGTCGGCTGCGTGACCGTGCACCTCTCCGATGCGGTACTGACGGCGCGGGTGCCCCGGCTCCGAGACGATCCCGGCGTTGTGCCCGCCGCTGGTCAGCACGAAGGTGCGCGGCCCGTCAAAGAAGTGGTTCACCTTCCACGCCGAATGCCAGGGCGCCACGTGGTCCTTCTCGGTGCCGACGGCAAAGACCGGCAGCGTGACATCCTCGAGCGAGACCGCCCGGCCGCCGATCCGGTATTGCCCCAACGCCAGCCGGTTCTCGAGGAAGAGGTGCCGCAGGTATTCCGAGTGCATCCGCGCCGGCATCCGCGTGGCGTCGGCGTTCCAGGCCATCAGGTCGTTCATGCCGCCGCGCTCGCCCAGGAGATACTCGCGGATCGTGCGCGACCAGATCAGGTCGTTCGAGCGCAGCATCTGGAAGGCCCCGGCCATCTGGTCGGACTTCAGGTAGCCCTGGTCCGCCATGATGTCCTCGAGAAAGGCCACCTGGCTGTCGTCGATGAAAAGCGTGATCTCGCCGGCCTCGGTGAAATCGACCTGAGCGGCCAGCAGCGTGAGCGAGGCAAGCCGGTCGTCGCCCTCGCGCCCGAGCAGGGCCGCGGCGATCGACAGCAGCGTGCCGCCCAGGCAGTAACCTGCCGCATGCACCCTGGCGCCGGGCACCGCCCGGGTGATGGTGTCGAGCGCCTCGATCACGCCGAGGCGGACGTAGTCTTCCATCGACAGCTCGGCATCCTCGGCGCCGGGATTGCGCCACGAAATCATGTAGACCTCGAACCCCTGGTCCACGAGGTGACGCACCATCGAGTTATGCGCCGACAGGTCGAGGATGTAGTATTTCATGATCCACGCCGGCACGATCAGCAGCGGCTCGGCCTGCACCTTCTTGGTGGTGGGGCGGTAACGGATCAGTTCGATCAGGCGATTGCGGTGCACCACGTCGCCGGGGGTCACGGCAAGGGTCTCGCCGACCTTGAAGTCGCCGGTGTCCGGCGGGGCGTCCTCGGCGTAGCGGGCAAAATCCTCGAGCCAGTTCCGGGCCCCCCGCACGAGGTTGGCGCCGCGCTCCACGCGGGTCCGGTCGAGCACCACCGGGTTGGTCGCCGCGAAATTCGACGGTGCCATCATGTCGAGCGTCTGGCGCGCGGCGAAATTCGTCATGTGCGCGTGGCGCGGCGCGACGCCCTCGACCCGGCTGGTGGCGCTGTTCCACCAGTCCTCGGTCAGCAGGAACCATTGCGCGAAGAGATTGTGGGGATAGCGGTGCCATTCCTCGTCACGGAAGCGCTTGTCGGCCGCCATCTCGGGGCAGGCGCCGCCTTCGGGCGCCAGCGAGCAGCTCACTGCGGCCTGCACCGCGCGGGCGGCATTCGCGACCGCGCGTTCGTGCAGTTCCGCCTGCTTGGCGGGCGAGCCCGCGAGATGCACGGCCCAGTCGAACCAGGCCGTCGCAAGACCCATCGGCGACAGGCCGCCCGTGAGACTGCCCAAGGTGGCGTGAAAGGCGCGGTCGATGGCGCTGTGCTGCACGGCGCTCTTGGCGGGCACCGCTTCGGCGGGAGGGAGTTTTCCGGCGTGTTCCATAACCGATGCTTCGCACGGTTTCGGCTCGGGCGTGTTGATCGAACGCAAGAAATCGGCGCGCCGCGCGGAGTTTCTCTGTTCAGGACGGAATGTGCCCGCCCGTCATCCGCGCGTGGTGCAGCGCGGCCACCGCACAGGAGGCGAGGCGGCTCATGTCGTCGTCGGCGCGGCTGTTCAGGATGACCGGCACCCGCGCCCCCAGCACCAGCCCCGCCGCCTCGGCGTGGCTGATGTAGGTGAGCTGCTTGGCCAGCATGTTGCCCGCATCGAGGTTCGGCACGACGAGGATCTCGGCCCGGCCCGCCACCGCCGAGGTGATCCCTTTGGTCCGCGCCGCAGCGAGGTCGACCGCGTTGTCCATCGCCAGCGGGCCGTCCACCAGCCCGCCGGTGATCTGGCCCCGGTCCGCCATCTTGGACAGCAGCGCCGCGTCGATGGACGATGGGATGTCGGGGTTCACCGTCTCGGTCGCCGACAGCACGCCGACCTTCGGTTCCTCGATCCCCAGCGAGATCGCGAGGTCGATGGCGTTCTGGGTGATGTCGACCTTGGTCTTCAGGTCCGGCGCGATGTTGATCGCCGCATCGGTCACGAGGATCGGGTGCGGCTGGCCGGGCACGTCCATCACGAAGATATGGGTGAAGCGGCGCCCCATCCGCAGGCCGGTCTGCTTGTCGAGGATCGGCCGCAGCAGCATGTCGGTGTGCAGGTGGCCCTTCATGATCGCCTGCGCGCTGCCGGCGTGCACAAGCTCCACCGCCTTGCGGGCGGCGTTGCGGTGCAGCGGCTCGTCGACGATCTCGATGCCATCGAGAGAGGCGTCCATGGCGCGCGCGACCTCGGCGATCCGGCCCGCGTCACCGATCAGGATCGGCTCGATCAGTGTATGCGCGCGCGCCTTCAGCGCTCCTCCGAGCGCGTTGGGGTCCTCGGGGCAGACCACGGCTGTCCTGAGCGCGGGCAGGGGCTCGGCCTTCTTGAGCAGTTTCTCGAAATGCCGGTGCCGTTGCACGATGAGGCCGGGCAGATCGTGGCTGTCGTACTCGACCTTGCGGCGCGGCGCGAGCACCTCGGCGACACCCGACAGGACCAGAACGTCATCCGCGACCCGGCGCACCTCGGTCGCCAGCGTCACGGTTGTTTCCTTCTCGTTCTTGTCGGTGACGGTCACGCGGATGACGAGTTCGTCGTCGGCGAAGCTGCGCGCGTGAAACCGCCAGGACTGCGCGTGGTAGAGTGTGCCGGCGCCGGGCAGCACGTTGCCCAGCACGGCGCCTACCAGCGCCGTGACAAAGGAGCCCGGTGCCATCGCCTCGGGCCGGCCGTCGCCATCGCCATCCGCGTCGTAGATGTGCAGCGGGTTGTGGTTGCCCGAGACGTTGGCATAGGCCAGCAGGTCGTCGGCGGTCACCAGCCGGCGCAGTTCGGCGCTTTCCCCGATCTTCAGTTCGTCGAAGGTGCGGTTCTCGATATGCATGGGCGTCTCCGGGATTGCGGCAGCGCGAAGCGAGGCGGTGCCCGAAAGACAGCTATAGCCCGCTGCGCCGCACTTGCCACGACAGCCGCCTGCGTCGGCTCGCCGCACCGCAGCGTGACACGCGGTGCCGTCGGCGGCAATCGCCCACGCGTCAGCCAAGCAGATCCTGCAACAGCGGTGCAAGTGCCTCGGCGGTTTCGGCATGGGCCTGCGGGCCGAGCAGTTCGGCGGCGGCAGCGGCCTCGAAGTCGGTATGGAGCATCCCCGGGGCGCCACGGCGGCGGGCCTCTTCCGATCGAGGCATCTCCAGCACGTCCATCGCGCGTGGGCGCAGCGCCTCTATCATCGTGCGGTCGATGAAGAGCGGGCTCCCGTCGAGGCCGGAGACCGGCCCTGCCGGTGGTGGATGGTCGGCCAGCCACAGCAGCACCACGCGGCCGCGCAACAGCGTCAGGATGTGCTTCATTCGCGCGAGCCAGGCGAGCCGCAGCTCTTCGACGACCTGTTCGAACCGGTCGGGCCCGGTGTCGCGCAGGTGGCCGAGAAGATGGCGGTTGAAGTGGAAGTCGGTGAAGTCGACCTCGGGGAACAGCTCCTGCAGGCGGTCGGAGGCGCGCAGGAAGCGGTCGTTCCGACGCGGATGCACGCTGTAGTAGCGGTTCGACATGTTCTGTGCGCCCAAGATCTGGAGCACAGTGATCTCTGCCCGTTCCGCGAGCGAAAGGATACCGGGATCGTGCAGGTAGAGATCGAGCCCGGCGTTGATCACCCCGAAATTGATGCAGGCCTGTCCCAGCGCAGGCTCGACCAGCGCCGGAAACGGCGTCTCGATGAAGCGGCCATAGGTCTCGGTGCCGCCGAGAAAGGCCACGTAGGGCCCATCGAGCGGACGCTTCGGCCCGCGAAACAGCACCCGGGAGCGGCCGTATCGGCACGGAAAATAGTCCAGCGCGCCATGCGCGGCGACGGGAAATGTCATCACACCCACCTGAATTTCAGTCTCACCCGAGATCAGGGTCCGCCATGGGTCTTGCGATTCCGCTAAAGTGAAAAAGCCAGATAAATCACGGCTGCCCGCCTTGCGGCGCCTTGCCGCGCGTGCCTATGTTTGGCGCGAGAAAGCAGGGGTTTGAGCGATGGACATCAGCAGGATCGGCGTGATCGGCGCGGGACAGATGGGCAACGGAATTGCCCATGTCATGGCGCTTGCCGGCTACGAGGTGCGGATCTCGGACGTCAGCCAGGAGGCGCTCGACAAGGCGACGGCGCTGATCGAGAAAAACCTCGACCGACAGGTCTCGCGCGGCAAGATCGAGGCGGGGGCACGCGACGATGCGCTGGCCCGGATCACCGCCACGCTGGATATCGCGGAGGTGGCGCAGACCGACCTGGTGATCGAGGCGGCAACCGAGCAGGAGACCGTCAAGCAGAAGATCTTCGACAGCCTCGCGCCGCACCTGCTGCCGCACACGATCCTGACCTCGAACACCTCGTCGATCTCGATCACGAGGCTTGCCTCGCGCACCGACCGGCCCGAGAAGTTCATGGGATTCCATTTCATGAACCCGGTTCCGGTGATGCAGCTCGTCGAGCTCATCCGCGGCATCGCCACCGACCAGGAGACCTATCAGGCCTGCCTCGCGGTGGTCGAACGCCTTGGCAAGACCGCTGCCAGCGCCGAGGACTTCCCGGCCTTCATCGTGAACCGGATCCTCGTGCCGATGATCAACGAGGCGGTCTACACTCTCTACGAGGGCGTCGGGAACGTGCGGTCGATCGACATGGCGATGAAGCTCGGCGCCAACCATCCGATGGGTCCGCTCGAACTCGCCGACTTCATCGGGCTCGACACCTGCCTTGCCATCATGAACGTGCTGCACGACGGGCTGGCGGACACCAAGTATCGTCCCTGTCCGTTGCTGACCAAGTATGTCGAGGCCGGCTGGCTTGGTCGCAAGACCAAGCGCGGCTTCTACGACTACCGCGGCGAGGAGCCGGTGCCCACACGCTGACCAGGGGGCAGGGACAAGATTTTTCGTACGAAAAATCTTGCGCGGCTTGGTGAAGGCGGAAGAAATTTCATACGAAATTTCTTGGCCGGTGATCAGGGCGTGTGCTGAAGGCCCAGTGTGCGCTCGCGCAGCCAGGCGACGAATTCGCGCTGCGTTCCGTTCCAGTCCCTGATCTCGTCGGGCAGGATCGGCGCGCCCACGACGGGCCGCTGGGGGCGACCGCAGGCGTGCATCACCTCGTGGATCAGCAGACCCTGTCGCAGCGTCGGCGAGAGCTTGTTCGCGACCTGGTAGGCGCGACTGTTCTGGCCGGGGAAGTAGATCGGCACGACCGTGGCCCCCGAGCGCTGGATCATCTTCGCGGTGAAGGGGTTCCAGCCCGCCTCGACCGCCGATCCGAAGAGGGTCTTCGACGCGGCCACGACGCCCGAGGGAAACAGCGCCACCACGCCGCCCGCGCCGAGGTGGTCCATGGCGCGAGCGCGCATCTGCAGGCTCAGTTCGCGGGCGTTTTCCTCGTGCGGAAAGGGCACCGGGATCATGAAATCCTCGATCTCCTTCACGCCGGTGAGCAGCGCCCGGGTGAGGATCTTGTAGTCGGTCCGGATCCGCCCGATCAGCTCGGCAAGGATCATCCCGTCCACGAGGCCGTGCGGGTGGTTCGCGACCACGACCACGGGGCCCGCGGCGGGGATGTTGCGGATCTGTTCGTCGGGGGTCAGCAGCGGGATCTTCATGTGCGAGAGCGCATGCGGCCAGAACGCCTGGCCCTCGCGCACGCCGTCGCGTTCGACCCTGCGCACGAGGCGGATCAGCGGCAGCTTGCCCGTCGCCCATTCCATCACGCGGATGGTGTTGGCCTTCCACGGGTTCGTGAAGGTGTTGGCGTAGCTGAGCTTGCGCTTGTCATAGGGAGCGTGGACGGTGCCGTGCGCGCCGCCGTGCTGTCCGCTCCTGGCCTGCTGGCCTGCCGTGGGCTGGAAGCTTTCCACCATGCGCCCGTCTTGTCCCGTGTCGTGGCGCCCGGACCGGCGTCCGGGGCTCAGGTCTCTTCCCCGAAGCGGTTGGCGACCAAGGCCTCCACGGCATCGGCGAGCGCCAAGGCGTCCGGCCCCGAGGTTTCGACCTCAATAGTGGTTCCCCTTGACGCTGCCAACATCAAAAGCCCCATGATGCTGTCGCCGCCCGCGCTCAGCCCGTCCTTCGAGATCTCGGCGCGCGCGTCGAATCCCTCGACCACCTCGACCAGCTTGGCGGAGGCGCGGGCGTGCAGGCCCTTCTCGTTCTCGATCTTCAGCACGCGGTGCACGGTCTCGGTCATGGGGTTGGTCGTCCTTTGGGGTGCGCTTGGCGTCGTCACTGCGGGTCGGGCTTGACGTTGACGCTGTCGATATATTTCCGCCCGGCCTCGAGGGCCCCCTTTACCGCATCCGGCACCGCCATCTGCCGGCTTTTCGCGAGCTTGATCAGCATCGGCAGGTTCATGCCGTAGAGAATGCGTCGGTTCTCGGGTTGGCAGGCGCGCATCGACAGGTTGGACGGCGAGCCGCCGTAGAGGTCGGTCACCACGACGACGCCGTCGCCGGCGTCGACATCATCCGCGGCCGTGCAGATTTCCGCCTGTTTCCGGTCGCGGTCGTGCTCGGCCTCGATCGCGACGGCAACGATCCCCGGTTGAATGCCCACGACGTGTTCGACCGCCGAGAGATACTCCCGCGCCAGCCCGCCGTGGGCCACGATCACGATGCCGATCACGCTGTTCGTCCTCCGCTTGCTGCGCCCTGTCCGGGGCGGCTGTCGAGCCCCCGCCGTTCCAGTTCGCGATGCCTAGTTGACACCTGCCAGCCCTGCTCTTCAAGGGCGCGCGCCACCATTTCCGTCACCGCGACCGAGCGGTGTTGCCCGCCGGTACAGCCGAAGCCGAACGACAGGTGTGCCTTGCCCTCTTCCTTGCAGGCGGGAAGCACGAAGAGTGCGAGCCCGGTGAGCTGCTCCAGGAAGGGGGCGAAGCGGATATCGCGGGCGATGTAGTCGGTCACAGCCGGATCCAGCCCGGTCTGGCCGCGCAGCGAGGGCTCCCAGTGCGGGTTGTCGAGGAAGCGGCAGTCGAACACCCAGTCGAGCCCCTGTGGCAGGCCGCGCTTGTAGGAGAAGGAATGCAGCGCGATGGCCATGCGCTGCCCGGTCTGGTCGGCGAACCAGCCCGCCATCTGGGCGCGCAGATCGTGGGGTGACAGGTCGCCGGTCTCGATAAGGATATCGGCGGCGCTGCGGGCGTCCTGCAACAGCTCGAGTTCGCGTTCAATCCCCTGGGTGTAGTTCTCGTCAGGGGCAAGTGGATGCCGGCGGCGCGTCTCCGAGTAGCGTCTGGCCAGCACGTCGGCGGGGCAGTCGAGGTAGAGCAGCTGCGTGTCGAGTTCCGGCGCCTTGTTCAGTCGGGCGTGAAGGTCGAGAAGCCCCTGCACCGAGAAGTCGCGGTTGCGGATGTCGACCCCCAGGGCCATCGGCTGCCCCAGGGCGCCCCCTTCGAGAAGCAGGCGCGGGATCAGGCTCAGCGGGATGTTGTCGATGGCCTCGTAGCCGAAATCCTCGAGGGCGTTGATCGCGGTCGAGCGCCCGGCGCCCGAGGGGCCGGTCACCAGGACGACGCGCTGTGTTCCCTTCGACTGTTCCTGCATGGATGCGTTTCTATTCCTTCCGCTCGCCCCTGAGATATTGCACGAGCGCTGCGGGAAAATAGGGATGCGCGGTATTGTGAAGCAAGGGGATTCTTCGCCCCTGCAGCATGGTTTCGCGGCGGTGCGGCAGGCGCTCGGTCTCGAGGGTGTCGAGGTCGAGCACGGCGACCAGCGGGGCAGGGTCGCAGGGCGTCGCGCCGAGGAGCCCGAGGCCGCGTGCCTCGATCAGGCCCCGAAGCGGGGCGGGGGCCGAAAGCCACAGCCCGTCGTCCCGGTCGCTGACGATCACGCGGTCATCGGACACCAGCTGCGCGCCGCGAGCCATCATTTCGAGCGCGAGGCCGGACTTGCCGCTGCCCGATGCGCCCCGGATGAGCAGGCCGCGGCCCGCCACCGCGACCGCCGTCGCGTGCAGGATCAGGGGAGCAGACGGGGGCATCGGGTCAGACGGGCAGCCCGACGACGAAGCGCGCGCCCAGCGGTTCCGAGGTCACGTCGGCCTCGGTCGGGCGGATGTTCTCGGCCCAGATGACGCCGCCGTGCGCCTCGACGATCTGCTTCGATATCGCCAGCCCGAGCCCGGAGTTGTTGCCGAAATCGTTTTCGGGCCGCTGCGAATAGAACCGCTTGAAGATCTTCTGCAGCGCCTCTTCGGGGATGCCGGGGCCGGTATCCTCGACCACCACGAGGACGCGGTTGTCGCGGCGGCGGGCCCAGACGCGGATCGCGTCACCGTCCTCGCAGAAGGAAATGGCGTTGGTGATGAGGTTGACGAAGACCTGCGCCAGCCGCGGTTCGAGACCGTTAATGGTGATCTCCGAGCCGGGCAGGTCCGTGATGAACTCGACCCCCTTGCGGCGCGCATCCTCGCCGAGGAACTGGGTCAGGTTGCCCAGCATCTCGAGAAGGTCGAATTCCTGCTCTTCCTCCTTGACCAGCTCGGCGTCGAGGCGCGACGCGTTGGAGATGTCGCTGACGAGACGGTCGAGCCGGCGGACGTCGTGTTCGATCACGTCGAGCAGCTTGTCGCGGTGCTCTTCCTTCTTGACGATGCGCAGCGAGCCGATGGCCGAGCGCAGGCTGGCCAGCGGGTTCTTGATCTCGTGCGCGACGTCGGCGGCGAACTGTTCGTTGCTGTCGATGCGGTCGTAGAGCGCCGCGACCATGCCGCGCAGGGCGCCGGACAGACGCCCGATCTCGTCGGGGCGGGCGGTCAGGTCGGGAATGCGGATGCGGCGCGACGTTCCCTTGGTGCGGCTATTGCGGTCGCGACCGATCTCGGCGGCGTCGGCCAGGTCCGAGATCGGGTTGGCGATGGTCGAGGCCAGCACGAGGCTCAGCCCGATGGAGACCAGCGTTGCGATCACGAACATCTGCAGCACACGCTCGCGTTCGGCGCTGACGGCCGCGTCGATCTCGGCCTCGGTCGAGACCATGGCGACGGTGCCGACGATGGCGTCGCCCTGCCGGATCGGGGTGAGCGCGGTGAAGAGCGTCTCGCCGTCGGCGCCGGTGCCGGACTGCACGCGGGTCAGCGTCGGGTCGCTGCCTTCGATGAGGCGCCGCAGCCGGTCCTCGAGCGCAAGCTGCGGGGTGTCCTCGAAATAGGCGAAGATCCCGGCTGCGCCGAGCCAGATGGAATCCAGGAAGTCCGAGATAAGCGTGGGGCGGTCGGTGTCGCGGGCATCCACCCGTTGCAGCGGGGGCAGGGTGCCGCGCGTCTCGCCGACAAGGAAATTGCCGGCGTCGAAGACCAGCACCTCGACGCCCTGCCGCAGGTCGAGCCCCTCGAGCGCCCCGGCAAGGTCGATCTCGTCGCTGGTGCCCAGAGAGACCGGCGCACCGGCGGCGGGCAGCCGGGCCTCGAGCGCGTCGGCCACCAGCTCGGCCTCGGCGCTGACGGCATTGCCGCGTTGCAGGACGAGCGTGTCGCGCGAAGAGTTCAGCCAAAGGATGCCCGCGACCAGCACGTTCAGCGCGATCAGGTTGAACGTGATGATCTTGCGGGTCAGCGGCGAGCGGTTGAGCGAGAACAGGCTGCGGCGCGCGCGGCTGTCGCGCAGCTCCTTCTCGACGGTGCTGTCGGGGGCGATGAAGTCATCACCCAAAACGACATCAGCCTCCTGCCTGTCGTCCGACTGGTCCTCGCGCGCGGAAATGTTCTCGGCCAGGGCCATCGGTCACTCTTCGTTGTAGCGATATCCGATGCCGTAAAGTGTCTCGATCGCCGAGAAATCGGGATCGACGGTGCGCATCTTCTTGCGCAGGCGCTTGATGTGGCTGTCGATGGTCCGGTCGTCGACATAGACCTGATCGTCGTAGGCGACGTCCATGAGCTGATCGCGCGACTTCACGAAGCCGGGGCGCTGGGCCAGCGCCTGAAGCAGCAGGAACTCGGTCACGGTGAGCGAGACGTCCTTTTCCTTCCAGGTCACGGAGTGGCGCAGCGGGTCCATCGTGAGCGACCCGCGGGTCATCAGCTTGGTTTCCTCGGTGTCGCCGACCACGTCGCTGGCCACGGCTTCCTGCCGGCGCAGCAGGGCACGGATGCGCTCGACCAGCAGGCGCTGGCTGAACGGCTTCTTGACGTAGTCATCGGCGCCCATGCGCAGGCCGAGCACCTCGTCGATCTCGTCGTCCTTGGAGGTGAGGAAGATCACCGGCATCTTGGACTTCTGGCGCACGCGCTGGAGCAGGTCCATGCCGTCCATACGCGGCATCTTGATGTCGAAGACCGCCATGTCGGGCATCTTCTTGTTGAAAGCGTCTAGTGCCGCCTGGCCGTCGTTGTAGGTCTCGACCTCGAACCCCTCGGCCTCGAGCGTCATCGAAACGGACGTCAGGATGTTCCTGTCATCGTCCACAAGGGCGATCTTCGACATGGCACTGCTTCCTTGTTGTACTCATAATTGCCTGATTTTTTGCGTAGTATGCTGGATTACCGATTTTGCAACAATCTTAATCTGCGAATCATATGTTCCTCCGGCGTCATTGCAGGACAAAACCGGAAAGAAATGGCTAAAATGTCTCAGTAGGCGGCTGTGTCTTTAGCAAGGTTTCGCAAGTGCTAACGCTAAACGAAACTTGGTTGCGCTAACTTTGACATGTGTCCTGTTCCCGCTTGTTTCCGACGTGCTAAGGGAAGCGGTGCCGGGGGTGATCACCGCCGGAGAGCGGGGCCTGCCTCCGCTCTGATAACGAAGACCGCCGCGCAGGCGCGGCTACAGGAGCTTGGCAGATGACATTTGGACGGGTGAACCCGGAATTCCGGCTTGAAGATCAGGGGATCGAAGGGCTCGGCAATGTCTATTACAACCTGACGGAGCCCGCGCTGATCGAGGCCGCGCTGAAGCGCGGCGAGGGGACGCTCGGCAAGGGCGGCGCCTTCTACGTGACCACCGGCAAGTTCACCGGCCGGTCGCCGCAGGACAAGCACGTGGTGAAGACCGACACCGTCGCCGACAAGATCTGGTGGGAAAACAACCGCGAGATGTCGCCCGAGGGCTTCGACAAGCTCTACGAGGACATGGTCGAGCACATGAAGGGCCGCGACTACTACGTGCAGGACCTGACCGGTGGTGCCGATCCGGCCTATTCGATCAAGGTGCGCATGGTCACCGAACTGGCGTGGCACGGGCTCTTCATTCGCCACATGCTGCGCCGTCCCGACCGCGAGGCGCTCGACGATTTCATCGCCGATTTCACTGTCATCAACTGCCCGAGCTTCAAGGCCGACCCCGAGAAGCACGGCTGCCGGTCCGACACCGTCATCGCGCTCAACTTCGATCGCAAGACCATCCTGATCGGCGGTACCGAATACGCGGGCGAGAACAAGAAATCCGTGTTCACGCTGCTCAACTACATGCTGCCGCTCAAGGGCATCATGGCGATGCACTGCTCGGCCAACCACGCACCGAACAACCCGGTCGATACCGCCATCTTCTTCGGCCTGTCGGGCACCGGCAAGACCACGCTCTCGGCCGACCCCGAGCGGGTGCTGATCGGCGACGACGAGCACGGCTGGTCCGACCGCGGAACCTTCAACTTCGAGGGTGGCTGCTACGCGAAGACCATCAACCTCAGCGCCGAGGCCGAGCCCGAGATCTACGCGACCACCTCGAAGTTCGGCACGGTGATCGAGAACATGATCTTCGATCCCGAGACGTTCGATCTCGATTTCGACGATGACAGCCTGACCGCCAACATGCGCTGCGCCTACCCGCTCGAGTATATCTCGAACGCGTCGTCCACCGCGCTTGGCGGGCACCCCAAGAACATCATCATGCTGACCTGCGATGCCTTCGGCGTGCTGCCCCCGATCGCGCGGCTGACCCCGGCGCAGGCGATGTACCACTTCCTGTCGGGCTTCACCTCGAAGGTGGCCGGGACCGAGCGTGGCATCACCGAACCGCAGCCGACCTTCTCGACCTGCTTCGGCGCGCCCTTCATGCCGCTGCGGCCCGAGATGTACGGCAACCTGCTGCGCGACAAGATCGCCAAGCACGGCGCGACCTGCTGGCTGGTGAACACCGGCTGGACCGGCGGCGCCTACGGCACCGGTCACCGGATGCCGATCAAGGCCACCCGCGCGCTGCTGCACTCGGCGCTCAACGGCTCGCTCAGCAAGGTCGAGTTCCGCAAGGATCCGAACTTCGGCTTCGAGGTCCCGGTCGAGGTCGAGGGCGTTCCCTCGCTGCTGCTCGACCCGCGCAAGACCTGGGACGACAAGGCGGCCTTCGACGCGCAGGCCGAGAAGCTGGTGCAGATGTTCGCCGACAACTTCGAGCAATACGTGCCCTACATCGACGAGGACGTGAAGGCCGCCGCCATCGGCTGACGCCTTCCGCGTTTATCGCAATGCGAGCGCCCGCCGGTCCGGCGGGCGTTTTATTGTTCGGATGGGCGGTCTCGCGCCCGTGTTCGGCATCCGGGCTTTTCAGGGCGGTCGCGGCGCAGTATCGCGGACTGGTCATCGAGACACGCCCGGAGACCGCGCCATGACCCGCCTGTTCCTTGCCGTTCCCGCCCTGCTGGCCATGCTTGCAGGCGCAGCGCCCGCGCAGACGCCGCGCTCGTTTGCGAACGATCCGATGATCCTCATCGACCACGGCGTGATCTGCCAGGTGGCCGCCGAGGGCGCACGCCCGGCGCCCGACACGATGGTGGGCGAGATCAACCTCGTGCGGCAGACCCGCGAGATGGACGTCACCACCCGCGTCGTGCCCGCCAAGCCCGGCATCAGTTTCGGGATCAAGTTCACGCTGCGCCCCGACACGCCGCCGCGCGACATGAACGTGATCGTCACGCATCCGGCCATGGGCCCCGAGGGCGTGACCCGCGAAAGCTGGACCGCATCGGTCTCGGGCGGACGGCCGAGCCTCAACCTTTTCACCTTCGAGTTTCCCTACGAGCTGGTGACCGGCGCCTGGACCATGGCGCTCGAGTTCGAGGGGGAGCGGCTCATGGAGCAGCATTTCGAGGTCGTGCCCGAGCTCGCCGGCGCCGCCGTGCTGTCGGTCTGCTACGGGCAGGATTTCGTCTCCTGACGCCGAGAAGAACCGGTTTCGCGGTTGCGCTCGGGCCCGGCTGCGGGCAGGTGCCCCGCAGCGGCACCGCGTCGGCGTCCCTCGAATTGTCCACATATCCACAGCGACGATCTTGGGCAACTCGGCAGGTCGTCCACAACTTATTGCGTTGTCCACAAATATTTCGCTTTACACAAACTGCCCGCCACAGGCACGATATGTTGTAAGGGGAGGGAAACAACTCCCAGCCCCTAGAGCAGTAAGCTAGCGCTTGGGCGCACCAAGCACCCCGGCGCTACAAGCACAATGAGGTGGCGCATGGCACTGTCCGAAGAGTATCTGAACGACGATATTCACCCGATCGACATCGTCGAGACTCTGGCCGAACACCATGACTGGGATTTCGACCGCGTGGCCGAGGATCAGATCGCCATGGCCGTCGAGGGCCAGTGGCGCACCTATTCCATCACGCTCGCCTGGTCGCCCTACGACGAGACGCTCCGCCTCATCTGCACCTTCGAGATGGATCCGCCCGAGCACGCGATGCCCGAGCTCTACGAGGGCCTCAACGCGGTCAACGACCAGTGCTGGGCGGGCTCGTTCAGCTACTGGGCCGAGCACAAGCTGATGGTCTACCGCTACGGGCTCGTGCTGGCCGGGGGACAGGTGGCCAGCGCCGACCAGATCGACACGATGATCTCGGCTGCCGTGGTCGCCTCGGAGCGCTACTACCCGGCCTTCCAGCTGATTGCCTGGGCCGGCAAGCCGCCGAGAGAGGCGCTGCAGATCGCCATCGCCGAGGCCTACGGACGCGCTTGACGCGACGTCGGCCGCCGGAGCGGCGTGAGGACTTGCCCGCTCCCGGTTTTGGCGCAATTCTCTGCCCTGAGGACAACTTAGGGAGGAATTCCATGAAATACCTGTTCCCGGCCATGGCGCTTGCCATGGCCGCGTCCGTTCCGCAGCAGGGACAGGCGCAGCAGAGTCCCGAGCAATGCCGCGCGCTGCGCTCGACGGTGATGGATGCAGCCAGCGTGACCTCGGCGCGCGTGATGCCGGCGCTCGACACCCTTCCGTCCTATTGCGAGGTGCGGGTCACCGCCCGGCCGGCGATCTCGATCGAGGTGCGCCTGCCGATGGAGGGCTGGAACGGCAAATATTACCAGGCCGGCTGCGGCGGTTTCTGCGGCATCCTCGGGCGCGCCGACGCGGGTGGCGGCTGGGTCAACGCCATGCGGCCCGGTCTCGAACGCGGCTATGCCACGGCGACCTCGGACAGCGGCCATCACGGGCTGTCGGTGACCGAGGCGACCTGGGCGATGGGCAACCCCGACGCCGAGCGCGACTGGGGCTGGCGCTCCATCGGCGAGACCCACCGCGTCGCGCAGGCGCTCATCGGTGCCTTCTACGACGGCGCGTCGGAGCAGGCCGTCTTCCAGGGATGCTCGACCGGTGGGCGGATGGCGCATATGGCCGCGCAGCGCTACCCCGACCTGTTCGACGGCATCATCGCGGGCGCGCCGGCGATGGATTACACCGGGCTTGTCGGAACCGCGATGTCCTGGGTCGTGCAGGCCAACACCGCCGAGGACGGCAGCCAGATCCTCGGCCCGCACGAGGCCAAGCTGATCGGCGACGAGGTGATGTCGCAGTGCGACGGCGCCGACGGCAAGGCTGACGGGCTCATCGCCGATCCGCGCGCCTGCGAGATCGACCTCGCGCCGCTCACCTGCGAGGCCGAGGACAAGGACTCCTGCCTCGACGAGCAGGAACTTGCGACGCTGACGAAATGGCGCGAGGGCCCGCGAAACGCGGCCGGGGACCAGCTGTACCCCGGCGGTATCCCCGAGGGCTCCGAGCCCTACTGGTGGCTCTGGCTCACCGGCAACGACAAGGGCGCGGGCAAGCTGGTGCCGGCCTTCGCGAAAAGCTTCGGGTCCTACATGGCCTTCCCGACCGACCCGGGACCGGAGTGGACCCCCGCCGATTTCGATTTCGAGACCGACCCGGCGCGGCTCGAGACGATGGCCGAGGTCTACAACGCCGACAGCCCCGACCTGTCCGCCTTCCGCAACGCCGGCGGCAAGATGATCGTCTGGCACGGCTGGGCGGATTCCATCGTGACACCCTACAAGACGGTCAAATGGTACGAGGACGCGGCCCGCATCTCGGGTGGCGAGGACGGGCTGAAGGACACCGTGGCGCTGTTCATGGTGCCGGGGCTCGACCATTGCGGCATCCTGCCGGGCACCGACGGTCTGAGCGCCGCGTCGCTCGACCCGATGTCGCCGCTCGAGCGCTGGATGACCGACGGCACCCGGCCGACCTCGATCATGGCGCCCGAGTAGGTCCGGGCCCACGGCAGGGGGCCGATGCGGCCCCTTGCTTGAAACCCGGCGCGTCAGGCGACAATGTGTCGGCGAGTTATGGAGAATGATCCTATGAAAGACGGAGAAATCGCCCGTCGCGGTCTGGTGCTTCTGGGTTGCGGCAAGATGGGGTCGGCCATGCTCGAGGGCTGGCTGGCGCGTGGACTGCCCACGGCGTCGGTCTGGGTCGTGGACCCCAACCCCTCGGACTGGCTGGAGGCGCAGGGCGTGAACCTCAACGAGGAGCTGCCCGGGGACCCGGCCATCGTTCTGGTCGCGGTGAAGCCGCAGATGATGACCGACGCGTTGCCGACGCTGGTCACCTACGGCAACGGCAGCACGCTGTTCCTGTCGGTAGCGGCCGGGGTGCTGATCTCGACCTACGAGAAGATGCTGGGCGCCGAGACGCCGATCATACGCGCCATGCCGAACACGCCGGCCGCCGTGGGGCAGGGGATCACCGCCATCGTGGGCAATGCCCATGCCAGCGCCACCCAGATGGACCAGGCTGAGGAACTGCTCTCGGCGGTCGGCGGTGTCGTGCGGCTCGAGGGCGAAGAGCAGATGGACGCGGTGACGGGTGTCAGCGGCTCCGGCCCGGCCTATGTGTTCCACATGATCGAATGCCTCGCCGCCGCCGGCGAGGCGCAGGGGCTTGCCCCCGACCTGGCGATGCAGCTGGCCAAGGCGACCGTCGCCGGGGCAGGGGCGCTCGCCATGCACGCGACGGACGATCCGGCGCAGCTGCGGCGCAACGTGACCTCTCCCAACGGCACCACGCAGGCCGGGCTCGAGGTCCTGATGAACGAAGACAGCGGCCTTACGCCGCTTATCAAGGCGACGGTGGCGGCGGCGGCCGACCGGTCGCGGGAGCTTGCCAATGGCTGAAATCACATTCGACGACTTCCTAAAGGTCGACATCCGCGTCGGCAAGGTGGTCCGCGCCGAACCCTTCCCCGAGGCCCGCAAGCCGGCGATCAAGGTCTGGATCGATTTCGGCCCCGAGATCGGTGAAAAGAAGAGCTCGGCGCAGATCACCGCGCATTACGACCCCGAGGGGCTCGTGGGGCGACAGGTGATGGCGGTGGTGAACTTCCCGCCGCGGCAGATCGGGCCGTTCATGTCGGAATGCCTCGTTCTGGGCTTCCCGGACAAGGACGGCGAAGTGGTGCTTGGCGCCCCAGACCAGGAGGTGCCCATCGGGGCACGCCTGCATTGAGCCGGGTCCTGATCGGGCGCAACCTGCCCGAAAGCGTTCTCGCCGAGGCCCGCAAGATCTTCGACGTGACCTACCGCGACTCGCCCTATCCGCTCAGCCACGCCGAGATGGTCGAGGCGCTCACCGAGTATGACGGCGCGCTCGTCACCCTGGGCGACGCCTTCAATGCCGAGGTCTTCGCCGAAGCGGGCGTGCCACGGGCGCGGATCCTCGCGAACTTCGGGGTCGGCTACAACCACATCGACGTGGAGGTGGCGAAGCGCGCCGGCCTCACGGTGACGAACACGCCGGGCGCGGTGACCGATGCCACCTCCGACATCGCGATGACGCTGATGCTGATGAGTTGCCGCCGCGCCGCGGAGGGCGAGCGGCTGGTGCGCTCGGGGAAGTGGGAGGGCTGGCACCCGGTGCAGATGCTGGGCACCCACATGACCGGCAAGCGCGTCGGCATCCTCGGCATGGGCCGGATCGGGCAGGCCATCGCGCGGCGGTGCCATTTCGGCTTCGAGATGGAGGTCTCCTACGTCAGCCGCTCGGAGAAGTCGCTCGATTTCCCCGCGACCCGCTGCGAGACGCCCGAGGCGCTGGCCGCCGAGGTCGACATCCTCGTGGTCTCGGTGCCGGCCAGCCCCGCGACGCATCACATGGTGAATGCCGACGTGCTGGCGGAGATGAAGCCGACCGCCCATCTCGTGAACATCGCGCGGGGCGACATCGTCGACGAGGCGGCGCTGATCGCGGCGCTCGAAGAGGGGCGGATCGCCGGGGCAGGGCTCGACGTCTACGAACACGAGCCCGACGTGCCGGAGGCCCTGCGGGCGCTCGACAGCGTGGTGCTGCTGCCGCATCTGGGCACCGCAACGCTCGAGGTGCGCGAGGACATGGGCCGCATGGCGGTCGAGAACCTGCGCGCCTTCTTCGCGGGCGAGGACGTGCCGAACCCCGTCTGAGCCGTCTCGCCGGGGGGGTGATCCCACCCACCCGGAACCTCAGACCTCGGTATCCATCCAGATGGTCACGGGGCCGTCGTTGACCAGCGCGACCTGCATGTCGGCGCCGAAGCGGCCGGTGGCCACGGGCACGCCCTCGGCCTGCAGCCGTCCGGCGAAATGCTCGTAGAGCCGCTGGCCCTCGTCGGGCGCGGCGGCGGTGGAAAAGCCCGGGCGGTTGCCCTTGGTCTCGGCGGCAAGGGTGAACTGGCTGACCACCAGCGCGGCGCCGCCGGTGTCGCGCACCGAGCGGTTCATGCGCCCCTCGTCATCCTTGAAGATCCGCAGCTTGGCGATCTTCGCGGCAAGCTTGTCGGCCTGCGCCTCGGTGTCGCCCTGCATGGCGCAGACCAGCACCAGAAGGCCCGGACCGACCTCGCCCAGCACCGCGCCTTCGACCGAGACGCGGGCTTCGGACACGCGCTGGACCAGCGCCCTCACAGTTCGTCTTCCCACGGCGGGTTGGCGCCCGCGCGTCCGACGGTCACCGCCGCCGCCTGCGCCCCGAGCGCCACGCAGGGACGCAGCGCCTCGAGCGTCGCGCCGCGCACCGCCTCGCGGCCCAGAAGCCCTTCGCGCCAGAGGCCCGCGAGCAGGCCGGCGTTGAAGGTGTCGCCTGCGCCGACCGTGTCGACGACCTCGGCCTTGCGGGCAGGCACTATCAGCTCGCCCTCGGCCGAGACCGCCAGCACGCCCTCGGCGCCGCGCGTCTCGAGCACCAGCGCCGCGCCGCCCTCGATCAGGGCAGCCGGAGTGATGCCGAGCCAGGCCATGTCCTCGTCGGAAATCTTCACGATGTCGGCCCGCGCCAGCATCGCCTCGAGCCGCGCCCGGTAGCGCGCCTCGTCGGTGATGAAGCCGGGGCGGATGTTCGGATCGACCATCACGAGCCGGTCACCGGCCTGCGCACAGAGCGCGGCATAGGTGTCGGCGGCGGGTTCCGAGACAAGGCTGATGCCGCCGAAGAACAGCGCCTCGGTCTCGCGGCCGAGGTCCGGCAGGTCGGCGTCGGTCAGCATCCGCCCGGCGGTGTTCTCGTCGTAGAAGGCGTATTGCGCCTGCCCGTCGGTCAGCGTCACGAAGGCAAGCGTCGTGGGCCGATCCGAGCGCACCGCAAGCGAGGCATCCACCCGCGAGGCGGTCAGCGCATCCGACAGCACCGCGCCGAACAGGTCGGTGGAGAGCCCTCCGAAATAGCCCGCGGGCGCCCCGAGCCGCCCCAGCGCGATGGCGGTGTTGAAGACGGCACCGCCCGCGACCGGCGCGAACGCCTGCTCTCCGGTGGACGCGGTACGGGGCAGCATGTCGATCAGTGATTCGCCGCAACACAGGATCATGGAAGACCTCCCTTGTTAGCGCCGCAACCTGCCCGGTCGGATCGGTCTGCACAAGGCCGCGGTTTGCGCCAGATCATGGCGCAAGGCGCTGCGTTGCAGGATAATCGCGGTTGTTGGGAGAGGAGGTGTCGAACATGGTCGAAACGACCCAAACCGGCCTTTGGCCACATCTTTACGCTCCGCTGAAGGGGCTGAGCACCAAGATCTCGGACTGGCTGTCGCCGGCGTCCGATGCGTCGTCGGATGACGGCGCCTACCGGATCTCGGTCGAGTTGCCGGGCGTCCCCGAAGAGGCGGTCGAGCTGCGGGTGGACGACGGCGTGCTCTCGGTGACCGGCGAAAAGACCGCGACCCGCGAGGACAGGGGCGAGACATGGTACTTCTCGGAACGGGAATACGGCGCGTTCCGGCGTTCGTTCCGGCTTCCGGGTGACGCCGACGCCGACCGGGCCGAGGCACATATGAAAGACGGTGTCCTCGAGATAACCGTGCCGCGCCGCGCGCCTGAGGAGAGCCGCGGGCGGAGGATCGCGGTGAAGAAGGCATAGGACCAGCAGGGCGTCGATCCCCGTCGCGCCTTCCCCGAGCCTGATGTCGGACACACCGTGTGGGGGCGGGCGCTTCGGTGCCCGCCCTCTTCACATGCCCTGGTTCATGGCGACCACGTAGCCCACGGCGCCCGCCACGATGAGACCGAGCAGCACCGCGAAGCCGATCTTCCACGCCGACCATGGACGTTCGCCCTGCACCCGGCCGGTGGTGCCGTTCACCACGAAGCGGTAGCTTTCGCCGCGATAGCGGTATGCGGCCATCCAGACCGGCAGCAGGATGTGCTTGAAGGTGACGTCCGAGACCTGCGTATCGACGCGGTGAACTCGCTGCCTGTCGCCGCCGATGTCGAACTTCACGTCGCGCCGGATCTGTCGGTCCATGATCGCGCGGGCCTCGACGAAGCCCTCGTCGAGGTCCACCTGGTAGCCCTCGGCACTGAACCCGGCGAGGAACTCGGGCTGGTAGGGCTCGAGCTGCGTGAGATCCCACGGCTCCAGCCCGTCGGTGAAGCGCTTGGGCAAGGCCCGCGAGGCCAGCACCAGCACGTCGTCGAAGAACCGTGCGACCCGCCCCGAGACCCGGCGCCAGCGCACCTTGGCCACGCGGACGGTCTGCCGCTTGCCGTCGCGCACCACGGTGCGGGTCTCGTAGTAGACGGTGCCGCGCTCGCCGCTGTAGTCCGAGACGGTATTGGCGTCGAAGGTCCAGTAGGGCACGTAGATGCCCTGCATCTTCCGGCCCTTGCGGGCATATTCCTTGAGCCCGTTCGGCGCGAACCAGAGCCGCCCGAGCCAGCCGGTCATCGCCTCGTGGGCGGCCCTTTCGTCGAGCTGGAAGGGCAGCAGGCCGCGCGGCTTGATCTGGCGGTGCGTGCCGGTGCCGGTGACCACGGGCGTGGCGCAGAACGGGCATTCGGTGGCGTGGGTGTCGGGCGCGAATTCGACCTCGGCGCCGCAGTTGGGGCATTGCGAGACCTGCCGCTCTTCCATTTCCTGCAGCGGCAGGAGGTTGTCGAGCGCGGCGCGGAAATCCAGTTCGCGGATGCTTTTCTGCCACGGACCGCGCTGGTCGCCGACCTCCTGCACGTGGCCGCAATGGTCGCAGACCAGCTCGCCCTTCGCCGGGTCGAAGCGGTAGTCGGCGCCGCATTGCTCGCAGGGAAAACGGTGCTCATCGTTCATCGGGGATCCCTCGTTTCGGCAGCGCGACCGTAGGTCGGAAGCCGGCGGGATGGAACCCGATTTGCCTTTTCCGCGCCGCTGGCTAGGGTGGCGCCGACGCGGCGGCACAACGGGTGCCCCGAAGCCGGGAAATGAGGACGGAATACGGATGAGAGGGCAGTGGCGGATCGCGGTGGCGGTGCTGGCCGCAGGCCTTGCCGGGACGATGGCGCAGGCCGAGGACGCGGCCTTTCGCTTCGTCTGGGAGGGCGCGAACGGCTACGAGATGCGGGGCGCCATGTCCTTTGACGCAGCGCTTCTGGGGCAGGAGCAGGTGCGTGCGCGCGATCTGACCTGCTTCGAGATGCAGGGCAGGCGTGACGGCGCGCCGGTCGGGCGCTGGGCGCTCGGAATGCTCGACGAAGAAACCACCTGGCGCCTCACCTTCCTGCCGCAGAGCACTTCGTTTGCGGTGTTCGGGCCGGGCCATCTCATGCCGCAGGCGTGGAACATGGACGGCGCGGGCACCGATTGCGGCGAGGGCGGTTTCGGCTTCAACATCGGCAACGCGGCGCAGGATCTCTGCATCGACGGGCGGCTGGTGCTGGCCTCGCAGGTGCCGCCCGACCGTCCGTTCCCGGCGGTGCGCGACGACGACGTCGACTTCAGCGCCGACGCCTGCATGGGGCCGATGCTCATGAGTCGGCTCGACCTGCCGCGATAACGAAACCACCCACCACAAGGACCAAGAGCATGTGTAAAGGCCAGGCCGTTGCGACGGCACTCATTTCCGACGATGACCGGACCCGCGTGACCCGTTTCGACTTCGCACCGGGGTCCGAGACCGGCTGGCATGTCCACGAATACGACTACGTCATCGTCACTCTGACCGACTGCTCGATGAAGATGCGCGAGCCCGGTGACGTCGAGAAGGAAACGCTGATCCCCGCAGGCACGGTCTATCGCCGCGACAAGGGGATCGAGCACAACGTCATCAACGCGGGCGCTTCGCAGATGAGCTTCGTCGAGATCGAACTGCTCGAGTAACGCTTCGGAGCGTTACGCGCCCGGGGGCGGCGGGGGCATCACGGTGAAGAGCTGCGCAAGCTCGTCCACGTCCTCGGCCCGCTTCCAGCCGTCCTGGCCCTGCGTCCAGACGTAGGTTTCGCGGGTGAGGCCGCCCTCGGTCACCATCCGGCCAAGGCGCGCTTTCGAGAACGGCCCCTGCGTGGCGCCGTTCTCGGCGATGTGCCAGACGTGTTCGACCGGCGGCGGGGGCGGCGGCGGCGGCGGTGCTGCCGCGGCCGGCTGCGGCGCG
>NZ_ML112611.1:0-26695 GCF_003703915.1 Salipiger sp. D13 | reverse complement strand
AGGGCCCCTTCAACGTGGCAATGAACGCCGAGGCCAGGTTACGCGGCAGCCCCTCGACCCACGCCTCGCCATCCCAGTCGTCGGCATGGCACTCGACGATGCCGTTGAGAGTGTCGAGCTGGCCGTTCAGCTGGTAGGTCGCCCGGATGCGGATCGCGGTCAGCGCCAGCGGCTTGTCGAAGTTCAGCGGATACTCGGGCCGGATCGACTGCAGCGCCGCCAGCATGACCTTGTCGAAGTAGCGCCGGTTCGTGCGCTCCTGCGTCATCCGCGTGATCTCGATCTGCCAGCGCCCGCGCGAGGGCAGCTGCCAGGCGAACTGGCGGAAGAACGGCTCGGTCCGCTTCGCCACCAGCCGCAGCGTCGTCACCTCCTCCCACTCGTCCGCGTCCGACAGCCGCTGGCGGATGCGCACGTCGACGCGCAGGCTCTTCTCCCTGTCGCCCTCCCGGTTGAGCCGGTAGAGCCCCGTCGGGAACCGAAGGATCACCGAGCACCGCCGCGCGAACCTCGTCGGCCCGGGCGCTGGTGCGGTCGAGTCCCCGCTGGCGGATCTGCACCTCCGCCTCGTAGAGCGCGAGCAGCCGGTTGCGCACCGCCTCGGTCTGACCGATCAGGCGGCCACGCCCCCCTTTGTTCACGCCCATGCTGATCGCTGTTCGGTGCGCCTAGAGGTCGGTCGCGTCGATCATCACGGTCTTTTCTTCAACGTGCTCGGCAGCCAGGCCGGCCAAGATCCGCGCGAAGATGCCCCGCTCATGGCTGCACTCGGACCAGTGGCGTTTGCCACTCACCTCCACCGCTTCCAACGGTTGTAGAGCGTTCTCTGATTGCGGCCTCGTCAAGAGTGAGGGCTGTCCGTCCGGGGTCATGGTTCTCTCCGAGGTCGCATTGAGCGCCTCATGATGGTTTTCGGCGGCGGGTCGTCTCCAATGTCTTGTGCGGGGTGTGGCGCCTGGCCATCCCATACTCTACAGCGAGATCGATCAACCTCCGTCCCGTTGGGACTGCGCTCCCCGCTTCAGGGCGGGAACTCAGATCAGGCGGTGGCCTCCTTTGTCCATTGATAGTCGGTTCCATTTTTCCAGAGCGTCAGCATCAGCACGGCGATTTTGCGAGCGGTCGCGACCGCCGCCTTGCGGAAGCCGCGCCGTCCGGCCAGTCGCACGGCCCAGCTTTTGAGCGGCGAGAAACGTTTCACCTGACCAATCATGCAAGACGCCGCCTCGAACAGTAGCCCTCGCATCGCGCCGTCACCGCATTTCGAGACGCGCCCAGACCAATCCACCTCGCCAGACTGATGTCGCTTTGGCGTCAGCCCGAGGAAAGCGCCCACATCTGACGTTCGGCTGAACCGACCGGGATCATCAACCAGGGCTATGAAGCTGAGCGCGTTGACGGGGCCGACACCGGGGATGGTCATCAGACGGCGCGCAACAGGATGGGCCTTGGCCCTTTTCTTCACTGCCTTGTCTAGGTCGTCAGCCACTTTGCACAGGGTGGCATGGGCACTGATGAAGCCATCGGCTATGGCTCGCAGAACCGGGTCGGTCGNTGAAGCCATCGGCTATGGCTCGCAGAACCGGGTCGGTCGCGCCCGCTGCCGCCAGTTGATCGCGGAACGCCTGCCTCTGCCGCCCCTCGCCGATACCGACCATGCGGATGCCGAAGGTTTTGAGGACGCCACGGATGTGACCTTCGAGGTCCTTGCGCAACCGGATCGACCTCTCACGGGCACCGACAAGGCACCGCAGCCGGTCGGCCTCTTCGCTGCGGATATGCACCTCGGTAAACCAGCCAGTTCGGGCGAGCTGCGCCAACCCCTCGGCATCGGAGGCGTCAGACTTGTTGAGCCGGGCCGAGAGGCTTTTGTGCGCCTTGCGTGCATCGATACAGGTGGCCGGAAGCCCGAGTCGCGTCATTCCGCGCTGCAGCCAAATCGACAAGTTCCCACTCTCATGTACAATCCGGCGCGGCATGAGCGAGCGGTTTCGAAACCAGCCTGCCACACCCTCCGGATCGGACGGGCAAGCGCCGCGTGCGATCATCTTACCATCACGATCCACAACACAGATCGAAATCTCTTTCAGCGAAACATCCAACCCCGCATAGTGTTCCATAGGTCGTTCTCCTCACGGCATTTATCCATGAGGCCAGTATACCGGACCTCGTTCGCCCCGGAGAGCGACCGCCGCAATCACACCATGTCTTGTGCGGGCCGTATTCAACAGGCGCGTCACGCCAACGCAACCCATTGCGATTGATGAAATAATCCCGCTCAGCACACGCCTATCATCGACGCACGGCCGGCCGTGGGACTTCGGGAAATAGGGCTCAAGACGCGCCATCTGCGTATCTGTCAGCCAGAAGATATCAGACATGTTCACCGCTCATTTTCTGGCGGTGACTCATGCACGCTCAACGAAAATCAATGGATCCTGACTCGACATCGGCCCCCACGCGAGCCGATCAGCGAAAGGGATGTAATACAGGAGAAGCGCGTACAGCTCCCTCACTATTCCCCCGCCATGATATCAGACGAAGGATACCTGGACCTCGACGCATAACCTGACGAACACATGGCATTCTCACGGGAATGGTTTGCCGAGGCCATTTGAGCGCAAAGCACTGCGCGCTCATGACCGCGATTGGAAACAGCATGGCACCGTCGACCTGGGACGGGGACCTGGTGATGATAAACCGTCGAAAGAGGAAGCCCATCCCCGGCAGGGTCTGCGCCTTTCACTCGATCGAGGACGGTACCATCATACGTAGGTTCGAACTTATCCCTGGAAACGCGCTGCTAGCACGTTGCGACAATCCCGACCAAAGGTTGTTCCCACCACTACTCCACACGGAGCTGGGAAAGCTCGAAGACAGGGTCTTGGGCGAGGTCACTTGGACAGGTCATATCTGGTATCTGGCCGGGCCGAAGCGGTGATTACTCTTTCAACGGGCCCAAGAATCCGGTGACCTTCAGCACTGCCAGAATAGCCTGATTCGCTTAAGGACGCGGATGTTGGAGCGTTTGACCTGCGACACTCCTTATGCCGGTCTCTTTTTTCTGGGGATTTTTTGAGCAACGATATTGCGCAGGTTGCTTAGGACAGAACATCTCTAGCGCGAAACGTATAATAAAATGAAAATATAATTCATGTCTTTGAATAACCTAGGAAGTACCTAATTTCCAGATATTCGAGACCCTACTTCAAGTCGTCATCAGCCTACTGCAGCACAGCCGATAAGTTCCAAATTCTGAATGAGTTAGGCCTTCTGCTTTGCCTGGCAAGCTCCGTTTTCATTTGCTGGCACAACAAAACAAACATTAAGTTAACGGTGCGGACAAACAGTCGGGGGAGGTCAACGCGTCACTCTCACTCCAATTCGCGAATACGAACAGTCGAACTGACGACCTAGTTGCACCGAATTCGGAGGGCACATTTTGCCGCTTACTGGACGGAATCCCGCGTACGACCTCATCAACGGCACAAATGAAACACGGAGGATCTCCGAGATCGTTGGCACCGCCTCGATCGCTGGAGAAACAGATCGCATGATGCCCGGGGGCGTGAAATCTCCCGCCGTCAGAGCGTCGAGCGCGGACCGCGCCGTCATTCCCGGAGGAACTGGCGATGACAGCCTGCCGGGCACGCCTGAAGCGGACTCCATCGCCGGCGGAGACGGGCATGATACGCTGGATGGCGCCGGTGGAGACGACTACCTGGTCGGCCAGAGAGGCGACGACAGCCTGCTCGGCGGCGATGGGAACGACCGTCTCTACGGGGGACGCGGGGCCGATACGCTGCTGGGCGGCGCCGACGATGACACGCTGACCGGCGGGGCGGGGAACGACAGCCTCGAGGGCGGTCTTGGCAACGATTATCTCAGCGGCGGTGACGACGACGACGAGCTTTCCGGCGGTGACGGCTTCGACTCCCTCTACGCGGGCGCCGGCAACGACATTGTGCAAGGCGATGCAGGCGACGACACGCTGCACGGCGGCGATGGCAACGATACGATGCACGGCGGAGGCGAAAACGACTACCTTGCCGGCAATAGTGGTGACGACAGCCTGACCGGCGGCGACGGCGACGACCGCATCTACGGAGGGCGCGGCGCCGATACCATCCAAGGCGACGCGGGCAATGACACGCTGGCCGGAGGTGGTGGTGACGACATTCTCGAAGGCGGAGATGGCAACGACTATCTCGGCGGAAATGGCGGAGCGGATACACTCCATGCCGGTGCGGGAGACGACCTTGCCTACGGTGGTGCCGGCGACGACATCCTCCACGGAGACGATGGCGCCGACCTTCTCAGCGGCGAGGACGGGAACGACACGCTCGACGGTGGCACCGGGGACGACACGCTTCTCGGCGGGGATGGCATCGACACCGCGGATTTCTCCGGCGCCACCGGAAATTCCTTTTTCGACTACGCGTTCGAAACGGTCACGACCGGCGACGGCGAGACGGCCCTCCAGGTCACCTACATCGGGACAACGGGCGTCGATACCGGCACCGACCTTCTGTTCGACATGGAGTTCGGCACATTTGCCGAGGGCACCTTCCACATCGACGGCACGAACAACGCCCCGGTCCTCGGCGACGACACCATCGTCGTGAATGAGGACAACATCTTCTCCTTCGGGGATGCCCTGACCGGAAACGACTTCGACCCGGACAACTCGCTGCCGCGATCGGGCGACATCACCCTGCCCCAGACGACGGTCGACACCACCGGGACGATCGGCCTCGTGACCGCACCGTCGATCCTTACGCAGGGCTCCTACGACCCGAACGGCCAGTTCGACTGGCTCGGCGAAGGCGAAACCGCCACGGACAGTTTCCAGTACACGGTCAGTGACGGCAACGGCGGTGTCACCACCGCGACCGTGACCGTCACGATCGAGGGGCAGAACGATGCCGAGGTGGCGGTCGGCCAGACCGTGACCGGGGTCACGCCGACTTTGATTGCCAATTACGATTCTGACTATGACACGATGATCTACTCGTTGGACTACCATGTCCCGCTGAGCGTGCTTCTGGCGGAAAACACGGGCGACAGCTCGGACATCGCGGCGAATTTCCAGATTTACACCAGGAATGCTTTCCTCGTGACGCAGGACGGGCTCGATGGCACGACGACTTATGGAGGCGCCGCAGTCATCGATGGAGACGAACTGGTCGTCACCTACGATCTCGCCGATCTGGCAGCGTCCGGCAGCGGTGGAGCGATTTCCGACAGCATCCTCATGGGCTATCACAACGTTATCGTCAACGGCGCCGTCACCCAGTATTTCGACTCGGTGGACACCTATGAGCTGTGGAATGCCAGTATCCTGACGGGCCGGAACTATGGCGACCCGCTCGAGCTGGCAACAGCCGACTACCTCGATGGAGGCCAGGGCGAGTGGGGTGGCGAGGGGGTCAACACGGATTGGGGCTGGGGCATCATAGGACACGATGGCACCGACGGGGCGGTTGGCGCCGACGGCAACGACTGGGGCGGCGCATTGCTCGGGACCGATGCGGATGAAATCCTTGTCGGGCTCGACGCCCCCGACGCCGGGGACGGTGGAACCGGTGGCCGGAGCGGCGACGGCGCGGATGGCTACTTTCTATGGACCCAAACAAGAGCGGGACCAGTCCCTCTGCCGCAGACAGGATTCAACGGCGGTGATGGCGGTGACGGAGGTGCAGGGGGCGATTCGACATATCTACTCGCGGCGGAAGGCGGTGATGACACCATCGTCAGCGGAGCCCCCGGAGCCGGCGGAGATGTCGGCAGCGCCGGAGGCTATGGAACCGACGGCGAGCGACGTGAAGCACCAGGTATCCTCACTGACTATTTTGCGGACGGAGGGAGCGCCGGGGAGCAAGGTTCCGGCGGACCTGGCGGGTTCGCGGAGTACCTGATATACGCCGGCGATGGAAACGATGTCGTCTATGCCGCAGACCTGCGCGACGTGGCGGGCTTGCCAGGCGCCTACGAGATCGACGGGGGCGCGGGCAACGACCATATCTACTTCTTCTCCCGCACGCTTCCGGAGTCCGATCACTTCGATTTCGCTATTCGCGGCGGAGCAGGGGATGATGTCATAGAGCGGTCTCTGGGGGCGATTCTGGATGACGTGACCTACGCGGGCTACTCACGCACTTACGTGGACGGGGCTGGAGCGGCCGGCTCCACGGGTACCATCGATGGCGGCGCCGGGTTCGACCAGTTCGTCTGGTACGGCATCGGAGGGCTCGAGTTCATTTCCCTAGTCATGCGGGAAATCTCACTGGATGGCCTCATGAACATGGAGCGGATCTCGTTGGAATTCAGAGGCACGATCAATCTTCAGCTGACGCCACAAGCCGTCGCCGCGGCGAGCGGCGATAATGTCCTGTTTATCGATGACGGGGATGAGGGTTTTGCCGACCAAATTACCCAACAAGTGACGCTGGGGGGCAGCCAGCTGTGGCTGCAGACCGGCTCCGGTTTCGAAGGCGAGGATGGCACGGTCTACGACATCTACACCTCGGTTGCGGATTCCACGTTCCCCGTCTCGACGACAGTCTACATCGAAACGACGTTCGAAATCGCATGACCTTGCGCGGACTGTCTGACGGTCTGCGCAGCGCAGCATCCTGACCGGGGCCACGGTGAAGACGTCCATGGACGGGCGCGGTGGGTGGATGGAAAACGTCATGATCGAACGGCTATGGCGATCCTTGAAGTATGAATGCGTCTATCTGCACGCCTTCGAAACCGGGTCAGCGGCCCGGGATGGCATCGGCAAGTGGATCGACTTCTACAACACCGAGCGCCCGCATTCCGCACTCGGGGGGAAGAACACCGGTCGAGGCCCATCAGGGCCCTGACCTACAGGCGCCAGCATGATCAATAGGCAAGCCAAGAAGCGCCGCAAACCTGTCCGAAAAATGGGGGCCACCTAAAACCGACAGGCACATGTTCAAACATGTGCCTGTTTCTGTTTGGAAATCCACAAGTGGGACGGCTGAAAGAGAAGTGGGCTGGGAGGGCCCCACTTCCTGGACCTCTCGAACACTTCAAACGCGCCTTTCAACCCCCCCTCCAGAGCGCCTTAAACGCAAATTCAAAAGGGCTCGCGCATCCCGGCCCATGACTCGCCCAAATCGCCCAGATCGCGTCATACCACCCAGTTTGCCGCTCTACTGTAAAACTCGATTGACCTTGCGACGCGCACGGCACCTCCCCTTCCATGCCTTGATTTCATGGCCGTCCGGCTCCCTCCGGGAACCTCGGACCTCTTCCGGTATCCACTGCAAGAATGAGTGTCACCCAACACTGAGCCCATCGCCGAGATGGGTCGCTCTGCAGCGCCGGGTGCCAATACAAAGGGCGCGTGAGACAGCATCTCCGCTACATCGCGCTCAGCCCCGGACCGCTGCACCGAATGAAAATCGCATCTTCATGCCGGGAGGCCTTCAGCTTTCGCCGGCATCCGCGGTGTCGTTTTCGGAATGCTCCGCCGCCCATGCGCCGGCGGCCTCGACGGCAACGGCCGAACTCGAGGGCAGCACGTTGAGGTAGCGCTCGGTCTCGTCCGAGGGCGTCGCCGCACGTTGCGTCATGCGATAGAGCGCATAGGCCGATATCACGACGAAGGTCGCGCCCAGGAACAGCCAGAAACCGTTGGGCCCCAGCCACTGCATGGCCCAGCCCGTCACGAGCGGGCCCGCGATGGCGCCGAGGCCGAAGGTGAACACCAGCCCGCCCGAGGCGGCGGGCATTTCATCGGCAGACAGGGCGTCATTGGTATAGGCCAGGAAGAGCGCGTAGAGGGGCGTCGTCACGCCCCCGGCGAGAAAGGCCGCAGCCATGACGAACCAGATGTCCCCCGAGACCAGCCAGCCGAAGCCGCAGGCCACCGCCCCGAGGGCCGCCGCACCGAAGATCACCTTGCGCCGGTCGATCTGGTCCGACAGCCAGCCGATCGGATATTGCAGCACCAGCGCCCCGGCAAAGAGCATCGCCACGAAAAGCGAAATCTGCGAGGCGCTCAGCCCGATCTGGGTGCCGAAGACCGCCCCCATGCCCGACTGCGTGGCATAGACGCTTCCGAGCAGGAATATCCCGACCGTCCCGAGCGGAGAGCCACGGAAAAGCTCGCGCAGCGCCATCGGGCGGGCCACCTCGACGACCGGGACGGGTGAGACCGAGAGAAGGATCGGGGCAAAGGAGACCGAGACCAGGATCGAGGCCCCGATGAAAAGCGCGGAGGTCGCGGCGTCTCCAAGCGTGAGCAGGCCCTGCGCACCGATGATCCCGATGGTCTGGGCCAGCATGTAGGCGGACAGGATCTTGCCCCGCGTTTCGTTCGTGGCCGCGTGGTTCAGCCAGCTTTCGGCAGTCACGTAGACCCCCGACATGCAGAATCCGATCAGGACACGCAGCAGCGTCCACGCCCAGGGTTCGGTGATCAGCGGCAGCGCGATCAGCCCGGCGGACATGAAGCTTCCCAGGGCGGCGAACACGCGCACGTGACCGACCCGGCGGATCAACTGCGGCGTGATGCGTGCGCCGGACAGGAAGCCGACGAAGTAACCGGAGGTCACGACGGCGAGCTCTGAGGCCGAGAAACCCTCCACGTCTCCTCGCAGGCCGATGAGCGTGAAATGCATCCCGTTCCCGAGCATCACGAGAACGATTCCGAGCAGCAGTGCCCAGACGCCGGAGAGGACAGTGATCATGGTGCGCTCTTCCGCAGGCCGTGGTGGACAACAGGAGCATAAGCCGACCCCGCTCCTGCGCGTGGCGCACCTGCGGCGAAAAAGGAGCGAATGACGACAGATTGCTCCTCATTGCGGCCCCTGCCCCCAGCGCTTCCCGGAAAAGCGGCACCACCGGAAACGAGCTTCCTCGGTCCGGGCCGCTTCAAGGTGCGCCAAGCGACCATGACGAACGATCTTCTCCGCGTTCGCAGGTTCGCCCGCACTTCCGTCCGCCGCCTCGCAGACCACCTGCGGACGCTGTCCCGCAGCCGCGAACAGGTGCCTGCCTGCCGAAAGCTGGCCAAGCTGCCATGCCGAACGCAAAAGACCCGCGGGATCGATCAGATCCGCGGGTCCCGTTTGATGTCGCCTCAAAGCGGCGGTGGCCGGCGCCCCGGCTCAGGCCAGTTCGAAGTCCTCTTCCGGCGCAGCGGCCTCCTCGAGACTCTCCTCTTCGGGCTCCTCGTCGGTGTCGAGGCTGAGAGCGGCCATCAGTTCGAGGCTTTCACCCTCGGCACCGTAGAGGTCGAGCGCGCCGGCCTCGATGGCCGCATCATAGGCGTCGAGAACCTCGTCGGCGTTGGCAAACCCGCCTTCGGGCGCCTCGATGCTGAACAGCTCTTCGGGATATCCCTCGTCGTTGAACTCATAGAAGACGATGGATTGAATCGAGGGGATGTCGTAGGCGTCGTCGTCGATCTCGTTCTCGTAGTAGTTCAGGTAATTCTCGAAGGTCGCCTCCTGCCCCTCGGGAAGCGAGTCGGGATACCCCTCAATCGGCTCGCCGGTGATGAAAATCCCGTTCACGGGCTCGCCCTCTGCGGAAACGCCGAAGAACACCTTCTCGAAGGTCGGCTCGTCGCCGGGCTCCTCCGGCTCTTCCGGGTCGTCGGAAACCGCCTTGATGGACCCCTCTTCGGTCGTGGTCGACGTTGCGCGGATGCCGAAGACGTCGATGGCGTCGAGGCTATCGACGTCCAGTTCGAGGGTCAGCGTATCGCCCTGCGACACATAGGACTGCTTGTCTTCGCCCTCGGTTCCGAGACCCGGGTCGCTCACCTTTTCGGCGTCGTCCCACTGAATGGCCTCGCCGTCGAGCTGGGCGCCGTTCATGTTGAGAGGACCGCTGAGAGACACGCTGTCCCCGGAGAAGTCGTCGTCTCCGATGTAGATGGCGTTCACGTCCATGGCGCCGTCGAGCACTTCGATGTCCGCGTAGAATTTTCCATCTGCTTCATACAGGCTAACCGTGTAGGAAAGTCCTTCGGTCTCGTAGGTGAAAACTTTCGAATAATCAGGCATTGCAGTAAATCCCATCGCTCAAGAACACATTCCGGCTGGCGCGATCATCCCGGCGGCCGGGGATCGAGGCACAGTCCGTCGCGCCCATTTGATACCATGTTGCTGCCCACATCGTGCCACAAAAGCGCGAATGCCCTAGAAACAGATTGTTTCCGAACGCGTGGCGGCGGTGCCGCGTGACGCATCCGGCAGCTCGCGCATGTCTCTTTGGAACAGGGAGCGACCGCGCGCAGCACCTCTCCTGGAGTCCGATCAAGAAGGGTTCAGTCTGGGCATCAGAAGGAGGCGAGGCGGACGACCGGATGCGCCGTCCGCCCCCAAGTCTCAGACGAAAAGGAAATCGTCCTGGGTCAGGTCGCTCGCATCGACGCCGTACACCTCGATGACCTGGCCGCCCACCGAGATCTCGGAGCTGACGCCGTCCTGGGTGATGGTCAGGTCGTCGTAGGTGACGCCCCTCATCTGGATCACGTCCAGACCGTCCTCAAAGTCCGAGATCCGGTCTGTCTCGCCCACGGTGAAGGTGTTGAACACGAAGGTGTCCGCCCCCGCGCCACCGACCATCGTGTCGTCGCCACCACCGCCCGACAGCATGTCGGCGCCAGCGTTGCCGAGAAGGTAGTCGTTGCCTGCCTCGCCGAACATCGCGTCGTTGCCGCCGCCGCCCGCAATCGTGTCGGACCCCGTGCCGCCCTGGATCGTGTCGAAGCCACGCCCGCCGTAGAGCCGGTCGTTGCCGTCCTCGCCCCGCAGCAGGTCCGAGCCGTCACGTCCGAGCAGCAGGTCGTCGTCATCGCCGCCGTAGAGTTCGTCGGCCTCGGCGCCACCTTCGACGGTATCGTTGCCGGAGCCCCCGAACAGGGTATCGCGGCCCTCGTCGCCAAGCAGGTAATCGTCGCCGGCCTCACCGTAGATCGTGTCATCCTCGTATCCGCCGGCGATCGTGTCCGATCCCTCGCCCCCGGTGATGGAATCCTGCCCGCGTCCGCCGTAGATGCGGTCGGCTCCGTCTTCACCGGACAGCGTGTCATCGCCAAGCTGCCCTGCCAGGAAGTCGTTTCCGCTGCCGCCGCTGGCAAAATCGGCGCCATCGCCGCCGTAGAGATCGTCATCGCCGGTGTTGCCCGTCATGACGTCGTCGCCCTCGTCGCCGTAGAGCGTATCGGCGTCGGAACCGCCGAACATCCGGTCATCGCCTCCGCCGCCTTCGAGGCGGTCATCGCCCTGCCGGCCGGTCATCGTGTTGTCAAAGAAGTCACCGACGTAGATGTCATCGGCCGTGGTCCCCTCGTAGGGGTTCGGGAAGACCTCTCCCGGCGTGTCTTCGATATCGAGGATCAGGGCGACGATCCCGGTCACGAAGGGCTCGCCCTCGGGGTAGTGGAAATAGGTGGCGCCATTGGCCTCGAAAACGATCACCGGCACAGGAGTTCCGAGTGGCACGATCACCCCGAGCGCCTCCACCCCGGGCTGCGCCGTGCCGGAGCCGACATAGGTGATGTCGTCGCCCTCGAACGTGCTTTGCGTATCGTCGCTTCCGAGCGTGCCATCGTTGTCGGCCAATGTGCCTTCCATCTCCCCGGAGAAGGCGGTCAGTAGCAAGGTCGGATCGTCGGTCAGCAGGTTCGCATTGGCCAGCGAACCAACATACTCACGCACTGTAATGTCTTGAGTTGGCATATCGAATTTCTCCTCCACAGTCTGCGGCAACACCGCATATGAAAAAGCTTCGCCGAAAATATAGGTTTTTCAACTGTAACCCTCGCGACACAACACAACCTATTGCAGATCAAGAAAAAGAATCTTTTCTCAGATTTGATCAAATTTCAATTTTTGTTGGAAATACCCGTTATGCGGGAATCACTCACGCGCCGTCGACAGCTGGCCCGACGCAGCGCTGCGACGCTGCAACGGGGCGCCCGGTCCGTGCAGCCGGAACACATGCGCCGGACCGGGTCGCCCCGGCACCCAAGACGTCTCTTGCGCGGCGGGCGCCGCTTCAGTATCCCGGCGACATTCTGGTTCCGGCATCCCCGGAGAATAGGGAACGCGGTGCAAACCCGCGACTGCCCCCGCAACTGTGAGCGGCGAGCGTCATCGGCAACATGCCACTGGGTGAAAGCCCGGGAAGGCCCGAGCGACGCAACGACCCGCAAGTCAGGAGACCTGCCAGGATGATCACCCTCCCCTCGCGCGGGGCGCGCCACGGGGAACGGTCTGTCCGTTCGTGGTGACGTTCGCATCGTTCGCGGCGGGACCACAGGCCCTTTCCGTGAACAAATCTCACCACCGCCCTGCCGCTTGCGGGGATCGGTCAGGAAAGGAAGACAGGCATGAGACATGCCCTCGCCTCGGTCTCGGCGCTCGCGCTGACCACCGCTCCCCTCTTCGCACAGGAAGATGTCTACGAACTTCCCACCCTTCTGCTCGACGTGGGCTACGAGGCCACGACACCGCTGCAGACCGGCGTTGCGGTCGAGGTCATCACCGAGGAAGAGCTCGAGGAAGACGGCGACACCCGCGTGCTCGACATCCTCGCGCGGCAGCCGGGCGTGTCGATCCGCTCGAACGGGCCGCTGGGCACCAACGCCGGCGTGTCGATCCGGGGCGTGTCGCAGCAGAACATCGCGGTGCGGGTGGATGGCATCGACGTGTCGGACCCTTCGGGCACGCAGGTCGCCTTCGACTTCGGCGGGCTCACCGCCGGCGACATCAGCCAGATCGAGATCGTGCGCGGCTCGCAGTCGGCCCGCTACGGCTCCGAGGCGATCGGCGGCGCCATAAACATCACCACCAAGCGCGCCAGCCGCGACGGGCTGAGCGCCGAGGCCTTCGCCGAATACGGCAGCTACGAGACGCTTCGCAGCGCGGTGACGCTGTTCAACCGTGGCGAAGGTCACGAGACCGCGGTCACGCTCTCCTACGTCCGCTCCGACGGCTTCTCGGCGGCCGATGAGAACGACGGCAACGACGAGGAAGACGGCTTTGAGGCCCGCCGCCTGAGCTTCTCGGGCACCTACGATCTTGGCGACGGCGCGGCACAGCTCGAGCTTTCGGGCTTCACGCAGGAAGCGCAATACGACTACGACGAAGCCATGAGCGGCATGGTCTACGACGGCTCGCCCGACGACGTGACCGACGTCGAGGACCACGGCCTGCGTGCCGCGCTGTCGTTTTCGACCGGGCTCTTCGACCACGAGGTCTCGGCCAGCTGGTACGACATCACCCGCACGCTGACAGGCACCTCTTCGGGCAGCGATTTCCGCTACCGCTACGAGGGCACCCGGCACGAGTACCGCTACCAGGCGGGCTTCGACCTGTCGCCCACCACCCGCGCGGTCGCGGGCATCGAGCGCACCATCGAGGATTACGCCGACAACACCCGCTTCGGCACCTTCCCGGCGTCGTCGCAGGAACAGGACAGCACGGTCGACTCGCTCTTCGCCGAGCTTACCATGAAGCCCACGTCGGACATCGACCTGAGCCTGACGGTGCGCCACGACGACCACTCCGAGTATGGCGGCTTCACCACAGGGCGGCTGTCGGGCGTCTGGCGGATCCGGCCCGACCTGAGCCTGCGCGCCAACCTCGCCAACGGCTACCGCGCGCCGTCGAACTACGAGCTCTACGACGTCTATTCCGGCAACAGCGGGCTTGATCCCGAGACCTCGAAAAGCTTCGACATCGGCATCGAGAAAAGCTGGGGCGACGCCGCCTGGCTGAGCGCCACCGCCTTCGTGATCGAGGCCGAGGACATCATCGACTACTCCTACACGTCCTATGCCTACGTCCAGCGCGACGGCACCAGCACGCGGCAAGGGGTCGAGCTTTCGGGCGGCACCGAGCTGCGCCCGGGGCTGACGCTCGACGGCAGCTACACCTGGACCGACAGCTGGTCGACGGCCTCGCTCGACAGTTCCGGCTGGCAGTCCTCGGTGCCCGAGCACAGCCTCGCGCTGGGGCTGCACGCCGATCTCACCGACCGGGCGCGGCTCTCGGTCACCGGCCGCTACGAGGCCGACCGTTCGGGCCTCGACGACTACGGGTTGGTCAACAGCACCGTCACCTACGACGTCACCGACAGCACGCAGGCCTACCTGCGGGTCGAGAACCTGTTCGACGAGGAATACCAGACCGTTCCCGGCTACGGACAATCCGACCGGGCATGGTATTTCGGGGTCCGTGCAAGCTTCTAGGCTCATATCCGCTGCCGCCGCCCTGCTCTTCGCGGGGGCGGCGGCGCTTGCCGGTGCGGCACCGGAGCGGGTCGTCTCGCTCAACGTCTGCACCGACCAGCTGGCGCTGCTGCTCGGCGCGCCGGGGCAGCTTGTCTCGGTGTCGCCGCTGGCCCGCGATCCGCGCAGCTCGGCGATGGCCGAGGCGGCGCGCGCGGTGCCCGTCAACAAAGCCGCCGCCGAACAGATCGTGCTGCTCGAGCCCGACCTCGTGCTCGCCGGCAGCTACACCGCCCGCGCCGCCACCGACATGCTCGAGACGCTGGGCTACCGCGTCGAACGGTTCGAGCCCGCCCGCTCGCTCGAGGATGCGCGCGACAACATCCGCCGCATGGGCCGGCTGCTGGGCCGCGAGAACCGCGCCGCCGAGGTGCTGGCGGCCTTCGACGCCCGCCTGTCGGACCTGCGCGACGACCCGAAGGAGCGCCCCGTCGTGGCCTATTACATGCCGTTCAACGAGACCGCGGGCAGCGAGAGCCTGACCGGAGACATCCTGGAGGCCGCCGGCATGACCACCCTCGCCGAGGCGCAGGGCATGCCCTACGGCGCCCGGCTGCCGCTCGAGGCGCTGGTGCTCGCCGATCCGGACCTGATCCTCGTGAGCAAGCCCTACGACAGCCCGGCTCAGGCCACCGAGCTTCTGCGCCACCCGGCCCTGCAGGCGACCGGCGCGCTGCGGCAGGTCGTCGACAGCCCGAACTGGATCTGCGGCGCCCCCGCCGCGCTTGATGCCGTGGCCGCGATGCGCGCGATGCGCCGCGATTGGCAGGCCGCGCGATGAGGCTGGCGCTCTCCCTCTCGACGCTGGTCTGCGCGCTGCTGCTGGCCTCGCTCTCGCTCGGCTACGCGCCGCTGCCCCTGCCGGCCGTGCTGGGCGGGCTGCTGGGCACCGGCGACCCGCTGAACGTCATGGTCATGCAGGAGATCCGCCTGCCGCGCACCGCGCTCGCGGCGCTGGTCGGCGCGGCGCTGGGGCTTTCCGGCGCGGCGATGCAGGGCTACCTGCGCAACCCGCTGGCCGAGCCAGGGCTGATCGGCGTGTCGGGATCGGCGGCGCTCGGGGCCGTTGCCGCGCTGCAGACCGGCCTCTCGGCCGCCTTTGCGCTGGCGCTGCCGCTGATGGCGCTGCTCTTCGCGCTTGGCGCGGTGGCGCTGATCCTGCTGCTCGCCGGGCCACGCGGCGGCTCGCTGACGCTGATCCTCGCAGGCATCGCGGTCTCGGCGCTGGCCGGCGCGCTGACCTCGCTGGCGCTCAACCTGTCCTCGAACCCCTACGCCACCTTCGAGATCGTCTTCTGGATGATGGGCTCGGTCGCCGACCGCTCGCTTACCCATCTCGCGCTTGCCGCGCCGCTCGTGGCGCTCGGTGGCGCGGTGCTGCTGACGCTGGGGCGCGGGCTCGACGCGCTGACGCTGGGCGAGGACGGCGCCGAGGCGCTCGGCATCTCCATGACCGGCCTGCGGCTCCGGCTGCTCTTTGGCACCGCCGCCGCCGTGGGCGCGGCGACCGCCGTCGCCGGCGCCGTGGGCTTCGTCGGCCTCGTGGTGCCGCACCTGCTGCGCCCGCTCTGCGGCGCGCGGCCCTCGCGGCTGCTCTGGGCGAGCGCGCTGGGCGGTGCCGCGATGCTGCTCGCCGCAGACATCGCGGTGCGGCTGATCCTGCCCGAGCGTGACCTCAAGCTCGGCGTGGTCATGGCGCTGATCGGCGCGCCGCTGTTCCTGCACCTCATCTACAAGACGCGGAGGGGCGCATGAGCCTGCTCGACCTCGACGCCCTGACGGTCCGGCGCGGCCAGTGCCCGGTGGTCGACGGCGTGTCGCTGACCATCGAACCGGGCGAATGCGTCGGGCTGATCGGCCCCAATGGCGCCGGCAAGACCACGCTGATGCGCGCGGCCCTCGGCCTCCAGCGCCACGCCGGCCGCTCGTCGCTCACCGAGCTGCCCGCCAGCGCCCGCGCCCGTGCCGCCGCGTGGCTGCCGCAGGCGCGCGAGATCGCCTGGCCCGTCACCGTCGAGACGCTGGTGGCGCTCGGCCGCCTGCCCCACGACAGCCGCGCCGGCAAGCTGCGGTCGCAGGCGGTCGACAGCGCGCTGGCCCGCATGGGGCTCGAGGCGTTCCGCGACCGCAAGGCCACCGAGCTCTCGGGGGGCGAGCAGGCCCGTGTCCTGATCGCCCGCGCGCTGGCGCAGGAAGCCCCCCTGCTCATCGCCGACGAACCCATCGCCGGGCTCGACCCGGCAGCACAGATCGCCACGCTGCGGGTGTTCGAGAGCCTCGCCGCCGAGGGCCACGCGGTGCTCACCTCTCTGCACGACCTGACGCTTGCGGCGCGCCATTGCACCCGGCTTCTGCTGCTCGACCGGGGGCGCCTTGCCGCCGACGGCCCGCCCCTCGAGGTGCTGACCGAGGAGAACCTCGCACGCGTCTTCCACCTGCGCGCGCATCTCCTGCAGACCGACAACGGCCCCCTGCTGCAACCTCTGGACGTGCTGCCATGAGCTATCCCGAACGCATCGTCTGCCTCACCGAGGAAACCGTCGAAACGCTCTACCTGCTGGGCGAGGAGGACCGCATCGCCGGGGTTTCCGGCTATGCCGTCCGTCCGCCCCGGGTGCGCCAGGAGAAACCGCGCGTCGGCGCCTTCACCTCGGCCGACATCCCGAAGATCCTCGCGCTCGAGCCCGATCTGGTGCTGACTTTCTCGGACCTGCAGGCCGGGATCGCCGCCGAGCTCATCCACGCCGGGGTCGAGGTCCACGCCTTCAACCAGCGCAACGTCGCCGGCATCCTGCGGATGATCCGCACGCTCGGCCGCATGGTCGGCGCCACCGAGCGCGCCGAAACGCTTGCCACCGGCTACGAGGCGCGCATCGCGGAATTGCGGGCCGAGGCTCCCGCCCACCGGCCTCGCGTGTTCTTCGAGGAATGGGACGAGCCGCTGATCTCGGGGATCGGCTGGGTCTCGGAACTGATCGGTATCGCCGGCGGCGAAGACTGCTTCGCCGAGCTCGCGGGCGAACAGGCGGCAAGCAACCGCATCGTACCGCCCGAGGCGGTGATCGGCATGGCGCCCGACATCATCATCGGTTCGTGGTGCGGCAAGAAGGTGCGCCCCGAGCGCATCGCCGCACGCCCCGGCTGGGACGGCATCCCCGCCGTCCGGACCGGCGCCATCCACGAGATCAAGTCGCCGCTGATCCTCCAGCCCGGCCCCGCCGCGCTGACCGACGGGCTCGACGCGCTCACCGCGATCATCCGCGGCCACGCAACCGGCGGCTGACCCGCCCCCGCGCGCGGCCTCTTTCCTGACCGCCGCGCCGCGTTCACGGGCCGGTGACCCGCAGCCCCGCGCCCATCCGCTTGACCCTCCCTGCGGCTTCCCCGATACCGGGCCCAAAGGACACGCACATGACCACCGCTTTCATCACCGACAGCCACTGTCATCTCGACTTCCCCGATTTCGACGAGGAACGCCCCGAGGTCATTGCCCGCGCGCTCGAGGCGGGGGTGCACCGGATGGTGACGATCTGCACGAAGCTCCGGCAGGAGCCGCAGGTGCGCGCCATCGCCGAGGCCAACGACCCGGTGTTCTACGCCGCCGGCACCCACCCGATGAGCGCCGCCGACGAACCGCTGGTCACCGTGGACGAGCTCAAGGCCCTGACCGTGCATCCGAAATTCGTGGGCATCGGCGAGACCGGGCTCGACTACCACTACACCGCCGACAGCGCCGAGATCCAGAAGACCTCGCTGCGGGTGCACATCGAGGCAGCGCAGGAGACCGGCCTGCCGCTCATCATCCACGCCCGTGCGGCGGATGACGACATGGCCCGGATCCTCACCGAGGCATGGCGCGCGCAGCCCTACGACTGCGTGATGCACTGCTTCTCGTCGTCGGCCGAACTCGCCCGCGCGGCGCTCGATTGCGGCTTCTACCTGTCGATGTCGGGCATCGCGGCCTTCCCCAAGTCCAAGGACCTGCGCGAGATCTTCGCGGCCGCCCCGCTCGATCGTATCCTCGTCGAGACCGATAGCCCCTACCTCGCGCCGCCGCCCTATCGCGGCAAGCGCAACGAGCCGGGTTACACCGTGCACACCGCCAAGGTCGGCGCCGAGGCTTTCGGGCTGTCCTACGAGGACTTCGCCAAGGCCACCGAACAGAACTTCGAACGGCTCTTTTCCAAGGCCGCCGCATGGACGCCCGCCGCATGACCGAGCTGCGCTTCACCATCCTCGGCTGCGGCTCCTCGGGCGGCGTGCCCCGGCTCGGCGGGCTCTGGGGCGACTGCGACCCGGAGAACCCGAAGAACAGCCGCCGCCGCTGCTCGCTGCTGGTCGAGCGCGAGGGCCACGACGGCACCACGCGGGTGCTGATCGACACCACGCCCGACATGCGCGCGCAGCTGCTCGACGCGGGCATCGGCCATCTCGACGCGGTGGTCTGGACGCATTCCCACGCCGATCACACGCACGGGCTCGACGACCTGCGCCAGATCGTCTTCAACCGGCGCGAGCGGCTGCCGGTCTGGGCGGACGGCGATACGCAGAACTCGCTGCTGTCGCGCTTCGCCTATGCCTTCGTGCAGCCCGAGGGCAGCCCCTACCCGCCGATCCTCGACATGCACACCATCGGCACCGCCCCTTTCACCATCGAGGGCGCCGGCGGTCCGATCACGCTGCAGCCCTTCGAGGTGAACCACGGCAGCATCGAGGCGCTCGGCTTCCGCATCGCCGACGTGGCCTACCTGCCCGACGTGCTGCGCATCCCCGAGGATGCCTGGGCGCATCTGCAGGGTCTCGACTGCTGGATCCTCGACGCGCTGCGCCGCAGCCCGCACCCGAGCCACGCCCATCTCGATCTCGCGCTGGAGTGGATCGCGCGCGCGCAGCCGAAGCGCGCCGTGCTCACCAACATGCACATCGACCTCGACTACGACGCCGTCGCCGCCGAGACGCCCGAGCACATCCAGCCGGCCTTTGACGGGCTGGTCCTGCGTCATGCGCTCTGAGGCAGGCCCCGCGCCACGGCCTCACACCACCGGACATACGCCCGCCACCGGCCCGCGCGAGTGCCGAACGGTGCCGCGCCGGGACGGGGGCGCGCCCTCGCACCGGCGCGCCCCCGGCGACGCGCGCAGCGCGGCGCAATCCCTATCGTTTCTTCGCAGCCTGGATAGACGCACGCCATGCAGGCCCTGATCGACATCATCCTGCCGGTGTTCCTCGTGATCGGCGCCGGTTACCTCGCAAGCTGGCGCGGGCTGCTGCCCGACAACGCCGTCGACGGGCTCATGGGGTTCACCCAGACCATCGCCATTCCCTGCCTGCTGTTCCGGGCGATCTGGCAGCTCGACCTCGGCGAGAACTTCGCGCCACCGCTGCTGATTTCCTTCTACGCCGGGGCCACCGCCGGGTTTGCCGCCGGCCTCATCGGCGCGCGGGTGCTGTTCAAGCGTGACTGGGAAGACGCCGTCGCCATCGGCTTCGCCTGCCTGTTCTCGAACACGCTTCTGCTCGGCCTGCCGATCACCGAGCGCGCCTACGGCTCCGACGCGCTCTCGGCGAATTATGCCATCATCGCGATGCATTCGCCCTTCTGCTACGGTCTCGGCATCACCGCCATGGAGATCGCCCGCGCCCGCAGCGGCGGCACGCGGATGCGGCACCTGCCGCTCACGGTGCTGCGCGCGATGTTCCGCAACGCGCTGGTCATCGGCATCGTGATCGGGCTGATCTTCAACTTCGGCGGCCTCGGCCTGCCGGGCCCGGTGATCCAGGCGCTCGACATGGTCACCCGCACCGCGTTGCCGGCGGCGCTCTTCGCGCTCGGCGGCGTGCTGTTCCGCTACCGCCCCGAGGGCGACCTGCGCACCATCCTCTTCGTCTGCGCGATCTCGCTCGGCCTGCATCCGGCGATCACCTTCTCGCTCGCCCATGTCTTCGACCTGTCCGGGGCATCGCTGCGCTCGGCCACGGTGACGGCGGCGATGGCGCCGGGGGTGAACGCCTATGTCTTCGCCAACATCTACGGGCGCGCCAAGCGGGTCGCGGCCTCGTCGGTGCTGCTGGCAACCGGGTTGTGCCTCGTCACCAGCTGGCTCTGGCTGCACGCCCTGCCCTGAGGTCCGGGCAGCCTCCATGGGCTAGCCGTCGACGTCGTCCATGTCGACCTGCCCCGAGATCCGCCGCCGCACCGTAGACCAGCTGAGCCCGATTCCCAGCACCAGCGACAGCGCGGAAATGCCGATCCAGGCCGAAAGCTCCGGGTCGGCGAGGTCGATCAGCCCGTAATCGTAGAGCACCCAGAGCAGCGCCGCGACGATGGCCAGCACCAGCCCCATCCCGAAACGGCCGATCGAGCGCATCGTCGCCCGCAGGTAGATCACGTAGGTGACGAAGAGCAGCAGCCCCAGCAGCACCGCCAGCGGCAGCTGCGGCTCCCACGCGCGTCGTGCCCAGCTCAGGTAGTTCCACGGGGTCGGGTTCCACGTCGCACCGACAAGAAGAAAGGCGAACACCCAGCGTAAAAGGAAACTCATCACACGAACTCCGACGGACAATGGTACAGGCTCGAACCATAGCACGGCCCCCCATGCGGACTGCAAAGGCAATTTGGCGGTTTCACCCGACCGCGCGCTTCGCTATATGGGCCCCGTTTGGACCTCCAAAAGGACAGGTGAGCTATGGCTAACGTGGTCGTCGTGGGCGCTCAGTGGGGCGACGAGGGCAAAGGCAAGATCGTGGACTGGCTGTCGAGCCGGGCCGACGTGATCGCCCGCTTCCAGGGGGGCCACAACGCGGGCCATACCCTTGTGATCGACGGCACGGTCTTCAAGCTGAACGCGCTGCCGTCCGGCGTGGTGCGCGGCGGCAAGATGTCGGTGATCGGCAACGGCGTGGTGCTCGACCCCTGGCATCTGATCAAGGAGATCGCCACGATCCGCGAGCAGGGTGTCGAGATCACCCCCGAGACCCTCATGGTCGCCGAGAACACCCCGCTGATCCTGCCGATCCACGGTGAGCTCGACCGTGCCCGCGAGGAGGCCGCCAGCAAGGGCGCCAAGATCGGCACCACCGGCCGCGGCATCGGCCCGGCCTACGAGGACAAGGTCGGCCGCCGCTCGGTGCGTGTCGCCGACCTCGCCGACCGCGCGACGCTGGAAAGCCGTGTCGACCGGGCGCTCACCCACCACGACGCGCTGCGCCGTGGCCTCGGGATGGAGCCCGTCGACCGCCAGGCGCTGATCGACAGCCTGATGGAGATCGCCCCCGAGGTGCTGCAATACGCCGGTCCCGTGTGGAAGGTGCTCAACGAGAAGCGCCGCGCCGGCAAGCGCATCCTCTTCGAAGGCGCTCAGGGCGCGCTTCTGGACATCGACTTCGGCACCTACCCCTTCGTGACCTCCTCGAACGTGATCGCGGGACAGGCGGCCACCGGCACCGGCATCGGCCCCGGCGCCATCGACTTCGTGCTCGGGATCGTCAAGGCCTACACCACCCGTGTCGGCGAAGGCCCCTTCCCGACCGAGCTCGACGACGAGGACGGCAACCGCCTCGGCACCCGTGGCCGCGAGTTCGGCACCGTCACGGGCCGCAAGCGTCGCTGCGGCTGGTTCGACGCGGTGCTGGTGCGCCAGACCTGTGCCACCTCCGGCGTCAACGGCATCTCGCTGACCAAGCTCGACGTGCTCGACGGTTTCGAGACCATCAAGATCTGCACCGGCTACGAGCTTGACGGAGAGGTGCTCGACCACCTGCCCATCGCCGCCGACGAGCAGGCCCGCTGCACCCCGGTCTACGAAGAGCTCGAGGGCTGGAGCGAGTCGACCGAGGGCGCGCGCAGCTGGGCCGACCTGCCGGGCGCCGCGGTGAAATACGTCCGCCGCGTCGAAGAGCTGATCGGCTGCCCGGTGGCGCTGCTGTCGACCAGCCCCGAGCGCGACGACACGATCCTCGTCACCGACCCGTTCGCGGACTGATGGCGCTGCGCCACAAGACTCGCAAGCGCCTGTCGCTGCTGCTTCTCCTGGTCTGGCTGCCGCTCTACATCGTGGCGGCGGTCAGCCTCGTGAATGCGCTCGGCCGGCCGCCCATCTGGGCCGAACTGCTTGTCTACGTCGCCCTGGGCTTCCTCTGGGCGATCCCCTTCCGGTTCATCTTCCGGGGCGTCGGGCAGGCAGACCCCGACGCCGCCCCCGAGAAGCCGACGGACGACACCTCCGGCAAGTGAGCCCTCGGCCTCCGCCGGTGCGCAATCCTGTTGCGCGCCGCGCCGCCGGGCCCCCGGACCCGGGCAGACAGCCTGCCCCGCCTCCGGACCCCCTTTCCCAACAGCATGAAGACCGTCCCTGCGTCCACGGGCGCGGGCGCATTTGCCGTGCACACGGCCCCGGCCTGCACACAGCACATGGCGGGGCTGACGAATGAGCATTGCCGCCCCCGTTAACTCTCGGCGCTGTTCGCGTTAACGCAGCCCCTCAGACGACAAAATGTCTTACGCGCGAACGGAAAAGAAAGAAAATGACCGATAGCACTGCCGATGTTGAAACGGGGGCCCGTTCGGGCCAGCCCGCTCTCAACTCTCCCGCCAAGGTTCTGCTTGCGAGCCTCGTGGGCACCACCATCGAATTCTTCGACTTCTACGTCTATGCCACCGCCGCAGTGCTGGTCTTTCCGGCGCTGTTCTTCCCGGGCAGCGACCCGATGACGGCGCTGCTGGCAAGCTTCGCGACCTTCTCGATCGCCTTCTTCGCCCGTCCGCTGGGCGCCGTGGTCTTCGGCCACTTCGGCGACCGGGTCGGGCGCAAGGCGACGCTGGTGGCGGCACTGCTGACGATGGGCATCTCGACCGTGGTGATTGGCCTGCTGCCCACCTACGCGCAGATCGGCGTCGCCGCGCCGGCGCTGCTGGCGCTCTGCCGCTTCGGACAGGGCTTCGGACTCGGCGGCGAATGGGGCGGCGCGGTGCTGATGGCAACCGAGAACGCGCCCGAGGGCAAGAAGAACTGGTACGGCATGTTCCCGCAGCTGGGCGCGCCGGTCGGCCTGTTCCTCTCGTCCGGCATGTTCTGGGTGCTGCTGCAGTTCATGCCCGAAGAGACGCTGCTCAGCTGGGGCTGGCGGATTCCCTTCCTCGCCTCGATGGCACTGATCGTCGTGGGCCTCTGGGTGCGGCTGTCGATCACCGAGACGCCGGACTTCCAGAAGGCCATCGACAACGAGGAGCGCGTCGCGGTTCCGGTCGTCGAGCTGTTCGCGAACCACAAGGTCTCGATCGTGCTCGGCACCTTCGTCGCGCTGGCGACCTTCGTGCTGTTCTACATCTCGACCGCCTACCTTCTGAGCTACAACGTCAAGGTCGTGGAGATCCCCTTCACCGACGCGCTGGCGATCCAGATCTGGGGCGCGGTGATCTTCGGCCTGTTCATCCCGCTGGCGGGCAAGACCGCCGAGCGCTTCGGCCGCCGGCAGGTTCTGGTCGCCACCACTCTCGGGATCGCCGCCTTCTCGTTCCTCGTGCCGGTGCTGATGGTCGAGAACGAGGCGCGGATCATGGCCTTCGTGACGCTCGCCATGGCGCTGATGGGGCTGACCTACGGGCTGATCGGCACGGCGCTGGCCGCGCCCTTCCCGACCCGGGTGCGCTATACCGGCTCGTCGATCACCTTCAACTTCGCCGGCATCGTCGGCGCCTCGCTCGCGCCCTACATCGCAACCTGGCTGCAGTCGACCTACGGGCTCGCCTACGTCGGCTACTACCTCTGCGCCGCGGCGCTGATCACGCTGCTCTGCATCGCCGCGAGCGGACGCGGCAAGGTCTGACGCCAAGTCGGCGAGTGAAAACTGCTGGAACGGCGGGCCGGATGGTCCGCCGTTTTCGTTTCGGGGCGCGCCAGTGGAGCGGTCTGCATCCTCGTCCCGGCCGGTTGCGCTCGTGGCACCGGCGGATCAGGGGGCGCTGCCCCCTCGGCGCGTGCCGCGCCTCACCCCCGAGGGTATTTTTGAAGAGAAGAAGCCGGGGGGGCGTTCGAGAGGGGGGCGTGGTGCCTTTACTTTTCGTCGGGCTCGAGACCGTAGCGCTTGAAGAGCGTGCCCTGGGTCATGAAGAACAGGAAGATCGCGGCAGTGAGACCGAAGGTCTTGAAATAGACCCACATCTCGGTGCTCATGGTCCGCCAGATCACCTCGTTCAACAGCGCCAGCCCGAAGAACAGTGCGGTGACGCGCTTGGTGAGGATCATCCAGCCCTCTTCCCGCAGCGGCATCAGCCCCTCCATCACCTTGCGCAGGTAGCTCTCGCCGCGCAGCAGGCCGATGCCGAGCGCGGTGCCGAAGAGCAGGTAGATCAGCGTCGGCTTCATCTTGAAGAAGCGTTCGTCGTTGAGCCAGACCGAGAGCCCGCCGAAGACCACGATGAGCACCGCAGTGACGATCTGCATCGGCGAGAGATGCCCGGTGAGCTTCCACAGTGCGGCGGTGCAGGCGAGCATCAGGGGGATGAAGCCGGCGGTGACGAGGATGAAGCCCTCGTACTCGGTGCCGGCGATGGTGAAGACCCGGTCCTTGAGCAGCAGGTAGGCCGCGAAGAAGACGAGGATCGGTCCGATCTCGAGCGACGATTTCAGGAACGGGTTGATCGGTTTCTCGGCCATGCGGGAGGTGCCTTTCGGTGACGTTGGCGGCAGAGATAGCCGCTGGGGCCCGCTTCCTCAATGGGAACCCCGGAGCCTCACGCGGGGTTGTGGGAAACACGCCCTACGGAGGAGCCATGCTCGAGCAGATCGTCGACGAATTCCGCCACACCTTTTCCGCCGTCCCCGCCCCAGTCGCCTTTGCGCGGGTCCTCACGGCGATCTTCCTCGGGGGCTGCATCGGCGCCGAGCGGGAGCGCCGGGGCAAGCCGGCAGGGTTGCGCACGCATATCCTCGTGTCGGTGGCGGCCTGCCTCTTCGTGATCCTCGGACGGGAACTCGCGGCGCTCGACTTCGGGGGCAACGAGCAGCGCAACGATCCCCTGCGGATGATCGAGGCGGTGACCGCGGGTGTCGCGTTTCTCGCCGCCGGTATCATCTTCACCAGCGGCGGTCAGGTGAAGAACACCACCACCGGCGCGTCGCTCTGGCTGGCGGGCGCAGTGGGCCTTGGCTGCGGCATGGGCCAGATGCCGCTCGCGGCGATGACCACGGCCATCGTGGTGGTGGTGCTGGCGCTGGTGCGCGTGTTCGAGCGCCGGATGTGGCCCGACCAGGATCACGATGACTGAAGAGGCGGGCGATGGCGTGATGCGCCGTCGCCCGCACGGGTCAGTCGCGGTCGAGGCCGGTGAGCGCGGCGGCGAAATCCTCGGGATCGAAGGGCGCGAGATCGTCGATCTGCTCGCCCACGCCGATGGCGTGGATCGGCAGGCCGAACTTGTCGGCCAGCGCCACCAGCACGCCGCCCTTGGCGGTGCCGTCGAGCTTGGTCATCACCAGCCCCGAGACATCCGCCACCTGCCGGAAAATCTCGACCTGCGCGAGCGCGTTCTGGCCGGTGGTGGCATCGAGCACGAGCAGCGTGTTGTGCGGCGCATCCGGGTCCTTCTTGCGGATCACGCGGACGATCTTCGCAAGCTCCTCCATCAGGTCCTGGCGGTTCTGCAGCCGGCCCGCGGTGTCGATCATCAGCAGATCCGCGCCCTCGGCCTGCGCCTTGGTCATCGCGTCGAAGGCGAGGCTGGCCGGGTCAGAGCCTTCGGGCGCGGTCAGCACCGGCACGCCGGCGCGTTCGCCCCAGACCTGCAGCTGCTCGACGGCGGCGGCGCGGAAGGTGTCACCGGCAGCGATCACCACCGATTTCCCGGCCGCCCGGAACTGCGAGGCGAGCTTGCCGATGGTCGTGGTCTTGCCGGAGCCGTTGACCCCCACCACCAGCACCACCTGCGGCGTCCGGGGATAGAGCGGCAGCGGGCGGGCCACGGGCTCCATCACGCGGGCGATCTCGGCGGAGAGCAGCTCCTTGATCTCCTGCGTCGAGACGCGCTTGCCATAGCGCCCCTCGGCGATGTTCGAGGCCACGCGCAGCGCCGTGTCGACGCCCATGTCGGAGGCGATCAGCAGCTCTTCGAGGCTTTCGAGCATCTCGTCGTCGAGCACGCGGCGGACCACCGGCGCGGCGGGGGCCTCGCGCCTGAAGAGGCGCCCGAAGAGACCGGGCTTGCCGCCCTGCGAGGGGGTTTCGGTGGGCGTTTCCGCCGGCGGCACCACCGGGGTCGGGTCGAGCGGCGCCGGGGCTTCCACCGGGGGCGCCGGGGCGATCTCGGGCGCGGGTTCCGGCGCGGGATCTGCGGGCGGCACGACATCGGGGCCGGGCTCGGGGCGATCGGCGGGCTCGGGCAGCGGCGCGGGTGCGGGATCGGCCGGCGGCTGCACC
>NZ_RAPJ01000060.1:0-27088 GCF_003703915.1 Salipiger sp. D13 | reverse complement strand
GCGTCGGGGGTCTCGGCCGGGCGCTCCGGCTGCTCGGACGGCGGCGGCGGCACGTCGGGCGTTTCGCGCGGGGTGTCGGGCTGGGCCGGCGTCTCGGGCCGGCTGGGCGCTTCGGGCCGCGACGGCGTGTCCGGCGTCTCGGGCGCGTCTTCGCTGCCGCCCTCCTGCACGATGGCGTCGAGACCTTCCTCGAGTTTCGAGGAGGATTTGAGCAACCGGCTCTTGAGCTTGCCGAAGAAGGACATGTGGCGGACCCTTTGCGATACCTGATGTTCCACCTAATACGCCTCCGCGCCGGTGAAAAGTGTGAGTTGACCCGCCAGCGGCGCTGGGGCCAACTGCCGGGCATGTGGCGGGCGATGCTGATCTCGGGTCTCCTGGCCCTGGCGGGACCGGCGGCGGCGGATGCCCCGCCGCCCCCGTCGGAGCCCGGAACGCTCTGTTCGGACGGGGCGTTCGGGCCGGTGCAATGCATCCGGCCGAGCCAGTTCGTGCACGACACCTGCCAGGCGATCGGCCATTTCGCCGCGCGGAACGGGCTCGACCCGGGCTTTTTCGCGCGGCTCCTGTGGCAGGAAAGCCGCTTCGATCCCAACGCACTAAGCCACGCCAACGCGCAGGGCATCGCGCAGTTCATCCCCTCGACCGCGAAGCTGCGCGGGCTCATCGACCCCTACAACCCCGCCGAGGCGATGGAGTATTCCGCCGAATATCTCGGCGAGCTGACCCGGCGCTACGGCAACCAGGGACTGGCCGCGGTGGCCTACAACGGCGGCGAGCGGCGCGCCGGTGCGCTGGTCGCCGGCGGTGCCACCCTGCCCCGCGAGACGGTGAACTACGTGCGCATCATCACCGGGGTGTCGGCGGACACATGGGCCGAGGACCCGCCGGAGACGCATGACTTCAGCCTCCAGCCCGACAAACCCTTTCCTGCTGCCTGCCACGAACTGGCGCGCGACCGGCGCTTGACGGCGCTTGCCCCGCCCGAGCCTGAGCTCGCGCCTTGGGGGGTGCAGATGGCCTTCGGCACCACCAAGGCGCGGGCCATGGCGCAATATCGCGAGCGCGCCCGCAGGTGCTCCGGGCCGGTGGCCGGCGACGAGCCAGACCTCGTCTGGAAGAAAAGCCGCGCCAGCCCCAGGGGCGGCTACTGGATGGCCCGGGTCGGCCGCGACGACCGGCAGGCGGCGTGGTCGCTGTGCAAGGCGCTGAAGGCGCGCGGCTGCGCCTGCGCGGTCTACAAGAACTGAACGGGCTGCCAGCGCGTCCTGCGGGACACGGGCTTCCTGTCTAACCTGCATGCGGCACGGGTCTGCGTGGCGATGGCAGTGGCTTCGGTGCTATGAGGGAAGCGGGGCGGCATCGAGGAAAACGGCATGGCACGTTTCGTGATCGCGACATCGGGCATGGTGGCGCTGCTGGCGCTGGGGTTGGCGTTCGGCGGCGCATGGGCCTGGGCGGCGCTGCTCTGCATCACCGTGGTCACCTATTTCCTGGACCGAATCGCGGCGCTGGCGGCGCCGGACCACCCCGAGCGGGAGTTTCCCGCGGGCGACGGGCTCGCCGCACTGCTGGGCCTCGTGCATTTTCCGCTGCTCTACGCCGGTGCATGGGCGGTGGCCGGGCACGGCGCGCATGGCCCCGGCGCCCGGGTGGCGCTGTTCTTCGCGCTGGCGCTGTTCTTCGGGCAGGTGAGCAACTCGAACGCGCATGAGCTGATCCACCGTCAGAGCCGCTGGCTGCGGCGGCTTGGGGTGGCGGTCTACTGCTCGCTGCTCTTCGGACATCATGCCTCGGCGCATGTGCGGGTGCATCATGTGCTTGCGGCGACGGCGGGGGATCCGAACTCGGCCCCGCTGGGACGCAGCTACTACCGCTTCGCGCCGCGCGCCTGGCTCGGCAGCTTCCGGTCGGGATTGCGCGCCGAGACCGCGCTGCGGGCCCGGCGCGCCCGGCGGCGGGGCTTGCATCCCTATCTGACCTACGCCGGTGGCGCGGTGCTGTCACTGGGGTTGGCGTGGCTGGTCGCCGGAGCCGGCGGCCTGCTGGCGCTGCTCGGCCTTGCGGTCTACGCGCAGGCGCAGCTTCTGCTATCGGACTACGTGCAGCACTACGGGCTGCGGCGGCGCGAGGTCGCGCCGGGCCGCTTCGAGCCGGTGGGACCGCAGCACAGCTGGAACGCGCCGCACGGGGCCTCGTCGGCGCTGATGCTGAACGCACCACGACACTCCGACCACCACGCCCACCCGGGCCGGCCCTACCCGGGGCTGGAGCTCGACCGGGCGGCGATGCCGATCCTGCCGCATTCGCTGCCGGTGATGGCGGTGCTGGCGCTGGTGCCGCCGGTCTGGCACCGGATCATGGACCCGCGCGCACGTCGTTGGCAGGCGGGCTGAAACCGGACACGGCGACGCATCGAAGCGGCGGGACGATCTGACACTGAGGGGAAAATACGCTGGCTGGTTGCGGGCCTGGCGTCTCCGGGTGCGGCATGCGGGAGACCTAGCTGGGTACGTGGCGCGCTGGCGTTGGAGAGACCAATACTCCCGAATCCCGAAGACGTCAATTTATTATTTCAGATCAAATACTTGACTTATTTAGTCAAGTGCTTGCCGGGCGGCCGCCCTTGCCTTCGCCCTTCCCTTGTCGTGCAAGCTCTGGCAGGCTCCGAGCATGCGCCGTCTCGCCGTCTTCCTGCTTGCCCTCCTGCCGCTGTCGCTTGCCGCGGCGGAGCCGATGTCGCCGCAGGAGTTCGAGCGCTACGTGACCGGCAAGACGCTCTATTTCGGGCTCGACGGCACCTCCTACGGGGTCGAGGAATACCTGCCCGACCGGCAGGTGCGCTGGTCGTTCCTCGACGGCAAGTGCAAGGACGGCTTCTGGTACGGCGAAGACGGCATGATCTGCTTCGTCTACGAGGACCAGCCGGTGCCGCAATGCTGGAGCTTCTTCCGCGAGGGCTCGGGGCTGCGCGCGGTCTTCGAGAACGACCCGGCGAACACGGTGCTCTACGAGGCGCAGCAGGACGACGCGCCGATGATGTGCCTCGGGCCGGAGGTGGGCGTCTGAGGCGCGTCCCCTGACGGGCGCCGCTGACGTCGAGGTTGCGGACCATTTGGGGGCTCTGCCCCCGTCGCGCTGAGCGCGCCTCCCCCGGGAATATTTATGGCCAGAAGAAGCGCTGGCGCCGCGCCCGGTCGGCCCCGGTCAGAACAGGCTGCCCTGTTCGGGCTTGTCGCCGGGTTTGCGGCGGGCCTTCGGTTTCGGCGCGCTGCCGCCGACCGGAAAGCGGCCGTCGGCGAACTCGATCTCGAGCCCGGCGGCCTGCTCGGCCTCGGCCTTGCGGGTGAGCACGTGGCCCTCGCCGCTGCGCACCACCGCGTAGCCGCGCGCCAGCGTGCCCTTGTAGCTGAGCGTCTCGAGCAGTCGCGAGAGCCCCGAAAGACGGGTGGCCGGGTCCTCGAGACGGCGCGTGCCGGCCTCACCGAGGCGGCGGGCAAGCGTGTCGAGACGGTCGCGGCTGCGGGCGATCTCGCGTTCGATCGGGCGCAGCGAGAGCCGGTCCGTGCGGCGCCCCAGCGACTCGCGGCCGTGGGCGATGGTGCGGGCGAGAAGCGAGGGGCGCAGCGCGCCGGCGACGTCGGAGAGCGCCACGCGGCGCTGCTCGGTGCCGCGGATGAGCGCGCGCGGCAGCCGGTCGGCGAGGATGTCGAGCCGCTGGCGCGGCTGGTCGAGCAGCGTGTCGGCGCGCGGCAGGCCGCGGGACAGGTCGCGCAGGCGCTGGCTGCGGGTCTCGATGCGCTGCCCCATGGCGCGGGTCATGCGTGCGCCGGCCTCGCCGGTCCAGCCGAGCAGTTCCATGCGCACCGGCACGGCGATCTCGGCGGCGGCGGTGGGCGTCGGCGCGCGCTTGTCGGAGACGAAATCGATGAGGGTGGTGTCGGTCTCGTGGCCCACGGCCGAGATCAGCGGGATGCGCGAGGCGGCGGCGGCCCGGGCGACGCTTTCCTCGTTGAAGCCCCACAGATCCTCGACCGAACCGCCGCCACGGGCGACGATCAGCAGGTCGGGTCGCGGCAGCGCGCCGCCGGGGCTGAGGGCGTTGAAGCCCTCGATGGCGTGTACCACGTCGGGGGCGCAGCGCTGGCCCTGCACCGCCACCGGCCAGATCAGCACCTTGCGCGGGAACCGTTCGCGCAGGCGGTGCAGGATGTCGCGGATCACCGCGCCCGAGGGCGAGGTGACCACGCCGATCACCTCCGGCAGGTAGGGCAGCGGCTGCTTGCGGCTCGCGTCGAAGAGCCCCTCGGCCTGCAGCTGCGCCTTGCGCTTCTCGAGCATCGCCATCAGCGCGCCGAGCCCCGCCGGGCGGATGTCCTCGATGACGATCTGGTATTTCGACTGGCCCGGGAAGGTGGTGAGCCGCCCGGTGGCGACCACCTCCATGCCCTCTTCGGGCTGGGTCTCGAGCCGCGAGGCGACACCCTTCCAGACGACACCCGAGAGCACCGCGCGGTCGTCCTTGAGGTCGAGGTAGACATGCCCCGAACGCGGGCGCGAGACGCGGCCGACCTCGCCCTTGACGCGGACGTGGCCGAACTCGCCCTCGATCATGCGCTTGACCGCCCCCGAGAGCTCGGAGACGGAGAATTCGGGGGTGTTGCCGCTGGGGTCGTCGTCGAGAAGGTCCATGCGCCGCACCCTAGCGCCGGGCCGCGCGGATGGGAATGCCCCGCGCGCCCGTGCTTGGCGGCGATTGCTTCCCCGCTGGGCGGGTCCTTTCGCCGCCACGTCTTGCGCGGTTGGGGGCGCATCGCTAGGACGGCGCAGAGCGAAGCGGAGAAGGCGAAGACATGAACATCCTCATTCTCGGTGGCGGTGGCCGCGAACATGCGCTGGCCTGGGCGGTGATGCAGAACCCCAAGTGCGACAAGCTGATCGTCGCGCCCGGCAATGCCGGCATCGCGCAGATCGCCGAATGCGCGCGGCTCGACATCGAGGACGGCGGCACCGTGGTCGAATTCGCCGGCGAGAACGCCATCGACCTCGTCATCATCGGCCCCGAGGCGCCGCTGGCCGCGGGCGTGGGCGACGCGCTGCGCGACGCGGGCTTCCCGGTGTTCGGCCCCTCAAAGGAGGCGGCGCGGCTCGAGGCCTCGAAGGCCTTCACTAAGGAGATCTGCGACGCGGCGCAGGCCCCCACCGCCGGCTACGGGCATTTCACCGATGCGGCCTCGGCCAAGGCACATGTCGCCGCTCAGGGCGCGCCGATCGTGGTCAAGGCCGACGGGCTCGCCGCCGGCAAGGGCGTGATCATCGCCGAAACCGTCGCCGAGGCCGAGGAAGCCATCGACGACATGTTCGGCGGTGCATTCGGTGGCGCCGGCGCCGAGGTGGTGATCGAGGAATTCATGACCGGCGAGGAGGCCTCGTTTTTCCTGCTGGTCGACGGCGAGGACGTGCTGCCGATCGGCACCGCGCAGGATCACAAGCGCGTCGGCGAGGGCGACACCGGCCCCAACACCGGCGGGATGGGCGCCTATTCCCCCGCCCCGGTGCTGTCGGACGAGATCGCGCAGAAGGCGCTCGACGAGATCATCCGTCCGACCATGTCCGAGATGGTCAAGCGCGGCACCCCCTACTCGGGCGTGCTCTATGCCGGGCTGATGATCGAGAACGGCCAGCCCCGGCTTGTCGAATACAACGTGCGCTTCGGCGACCCGGAATGCCAGGTCCTGATGATGCGGCTCGGCGCGCAGGCGCTCGACCTGATTCACGCCTGCGCCGAGGGCCGTCTGGCAGAGGCCCAGGTGACATGGGCCGACGATCACGCGATGACGGTGGTGATTGCGGCGAAAGGCTACCCCGGCGCCTACGAGAAGGGCACGGTGATCGGCGGGCTCGAGGGGCTGCCCGAGGACAGCTTTCACCAGATGTTCCACGCCGGCACGGCGCAGGCGGACGGCAAGGTCGTCGCGAGCGGCGGCCGGGTGCTCAACGCCACCGCACGCGGGGCGACGCTGGCGGAGGCCGCCGAGCGCGCCTATGCGCTGGTCGACGGCGTGGACTGGCCCGAGGGGTTCTGCCGCCGCGACATCGGCTGGCGCGCGCTCTGAACCGGCGGGGCGCCCCGGCGCCCTGCACACCGCCTGCCGGGTGTCGTCGCCCCGGGTTTGAGCCGTGCTCGTGGCGCCCGTTGCCAGCGCGCGGGCCCTGCCCCATTCAGACCACGGAATTTTCTCTTGACCGCTGCTTTTGCCGGGCACCCTGCGCCGAACGGCGGGACGGGGTGTGCGATGCAGAAGGGCCTGATGATGAACGTGGCGGTGCTGGGGATCGTCCTTGCGCTGCCGATCCTCCGGGACGGCCAACGCGGGCCGTCGCTGTGGCACCAGAGCGCCGCACAGGCGCGTGTTGCGGGGCTCGACGCCGAGCTCGCCCCGCGCATCCCCTTCCAGAAAGCACTGCTTGTTCCCCGCGACCGTGAGGTCAACGGCCACAGGCTCCGCACCGTCGCAAGGTTCGAGCTCGAGGCGCTGGTGCTGGCGCGTCGCGACTACAGCTTCGGCCGGGAAGCGGGGTTCAGCGGCACCGACTTGGCGCTTGGCTGGGGGCGGATGTCGAACCCGGTGCACGTCGAGGAGGTGAAGGTCACGCAGGCGCGGCGGTTCTACTTCTGGTCACAGAAACCGGGCTCGAAGCTGACGCCGGACGAGGTGACGCGGTCGAGCTCCAACATGCACCTGATCCTGACCGAGAGCGCGCATCACGATGCGATGAAGGCCATCGGCAAGGGCGACGTCGTCGTGATCGAGGGCTGGCTGGTCGACGTGACCGGCCCTAAGGGCCGCGAATGGCGCAGCTCCCGGCGGCGCGACGACACGGGCGCCGGGGCCTGCGAGATCATCCTCGTGGACCGCATCCGGCGTCGCGCGCCGGTGCAGGACGTGACCACGACCGGATGAGCCATCGGCAAAAGAAGAGCGGCGCCCCGCGAGGGAACGCCGCTCTTGGCACTTGTTACCTTACGAATAGGGTGGATCAGGCCGCAGCGGAGCTGTTCGAGCCGATGAACCACGCATCCTTCTCGGCTGCACGGCTGACCTCGGTGAAGAGGTCGGCGGTGTCCTCGTCGCCGGCCTCGTCGGCGGCTTCGATGCCTTCACGCAGCTTGGTGGTGTAGGCGTTGTAGCGCTCGACCAGCGCGGCGACGTGGTCCTCGATCTTCACGATGTCCGTGGGATAGGGCTCGAGCGAGCTCTTCTCGGCCACCGTCTTCGAGGTGCCCTGTGCAAGACCGCCCATCATCGCGATGCGCTCGGCCATGTCGTCGGCGCCGTTGCGCAGGTTGGCGGTCACGTCGTCGAGCAGTTCATGGACGCCGATGAAGCCGGTGCCCTTGAGGTTCCAGTGCGCCTGCTTGACGGCGTGGCTGAGGTCGATCGTGTCGGCCAGACGCTCGTTGAGGACGGCAATCATTTCCTTGCGGGCGTTTTCCTTGAGAAACGGAACGAAGTTCTGCGGCATGGCGTGACTCCTTTGACTGAAACGTTAAACCTTGGTGCGATCCGGCGCGGTGCCGGTGCGTTCAGCCAAATAACGTCAGGTCGGCGGATTCGTTCCGACGCCGGGATCACGCGGGCGAGATCACCTCGGTCTCGGTCACGATCAGGTCGAGCGGCTGGTCGTTCGGATCATGCGGCAGCGCCTCGGCCTCCTGCGCGGCGTAGGCGAAGCCGATGGCCAACACCGCCCCTTCCCCGCGCAGTTTCGCAAGCGTGCGGTCGTAGAACCCGCCACCGTAGCCCAGCCGGGCGCCGGCGCGGGTGAAGGCCACGAGCGGCACGATCAGGATCTCGGGCGTCACGTATTGCGGCTCGGCGGGGATGCAGGCGCCGAACGGCCCCTCGACCAAGGGCATCTCGGGCTCCCAGAGCGCGAAGTGCAGCGGCAGGCCCGGCCCCTCGATCACCGGGATCGCGACGGGACCATAGGCACTGGCCTCGGCCATCGCCGGGCGCGGGTCGATCTCGGAGCGGATCGGCATGTAGCCCGAGAGCGGCACGCCCCTGTGGCCCGCCAGAAGCTCCGACAGGCGCCCTGCCCCGGCGCCCCTGTCGGTGCTGTGCGCTGCCTTGCGCCGGGCCAGCGCCTCCCGCCGCGCAACCTGCTTCGCGTCCGCGAGCGCGTCGACGTTCACAGCAGCACCAGACTGGCGAGGCCGAGGAAGGCGAAGAAGCCCACCACGTCGGTCACGGTCGTCACGAAGGTGCCCGAGGCGAGCGCCGGGTCGACCTTGAGCCGCTCGAGAATGACCGGGATCGCGATGCCCGCGAGCCCCGCCACCAGCAGGTTGATGATCATGGCCGCCGCGATCACCACGCCCAGCATAACCGAGCCGAACCAGACGAATTCGAGCGCGCCCATGACCACCGCGAAGGTGGCGCCGTTCACCAGCCCCACCGCCGCCTCACGGCGGATGATGCGCCAGACGTTCGAGCCGGTGAGGTCCTTGGTGGCCAGCGCGCGCACCGCCACCGTCAGCGACTGCGTGCCCGCGTTGCCGCCCATCGAGGCCACGATGGGCATCAGCACCGCCAGCGCCACGACCTGCGCGATGACGCCCTCGAACTGCGCGATGACCAGCGACGCCAGCACCGCCGTCAGCAGGTTCACCGCGAGCCACGGCAGACGCTGCCGGACGGTCTCGAGCACGCTGTCCGACAGCCGGCTTTCCTCGCCGACGCCGGCGAGGCGCAGGATGTCTTCCTCGTGCTCCTCGTCGAGCACGGCCATCGCGTCGTCGATGGTGATGACGCCGACCAGCCGCTCGTTCTCGTCCACCACCGGCGCCGAGATCAGGTGATACTGGTTGAACGCATAGGCGACCTCGCCCTCGTCGCGGGTCACCGGGATGACGTGGAAGGTGTCCGAGATCAGCGAGCGCAGCAGGATCTCGCGGCGCGAGGCCATGAGCCGCCCCAGCGCCACGTTGCCGATCGGGCGCAGCTTCGGATCGACCAGCACGATGTGGTAGAACTGCTCTGGCAGGCCCTCGGTCGAACGCAGGTAGTCGATCGCCTCGCCGACGTTCCAGTGCTCGGGCGCCATCACGACCTCGCGCTGCATCAGGCGGCCGGCGGAATACTCCGGATAGGTCAGCGACTTCTCGACGGCCACCCGGTCCTGGTTGTCGAGAACCTCGAGAATCGCTTCCTGCTGCGCCTGGTCGAGATCCTCGAGCAGGTCGACCACGTCGTCCGATTCCAGCTCGCGCACGGCGTCGGCCAGCACCGCGGGGTGCAGCGCGTGAATCACCTCTTCCCGGATCGATTCGTCGAGTTCCGACAGGATGTCGCCGTCGAACTCCTTGTCGTAGAGCTTGATCAGCCGCATCCGGTCGAAGGCGTTGATCTGCTCCAGAAGGTCGGCGATGTCGGCCGGGTGCAACGGCTCCATCAGCTCGACGAGCCGTTCCCGGTCGCCGATGTCCACCGCGTAGAGGATCGCGGCGACGTTCTTGGGTTGCAGGGAATAGGCGTCGTCGCCGTCCTTGTGCTCTTCGTCGAGGACGACCTGGTCGTTTTCTTCTGTCATCGCTGCCCCGCTGCCTGTCTTTGCCTAAAAGAGTAGGATATCGCCGCGGGTTTCAACAGGGCGCATTGCGATTGCCGCGCCCGGGCGTCATTGTGGCGCGCGCTCAACATGGGGGACGCATGACCACTCTGCATCTTGGACAGATCCTGAGCTTCGACGGCTCGCCTTTCGACGAGGGGCCGACGGCGGCCTGGCACGAGCGGCAGGGCGGCCTCGTCGTCGGAGACGGCCGGATTCTCGCCGTCGGGCCGGCGGACGCGATGCGGATGTCACACCCCGAGGCCGAGGTGATCGACCACGGCGAGGGGCTGATCGTTCCGGGGTTCGTCGATGCCCACGCCCACTACCCCCAGACCGGGATGATCGCGAGCTGGGGCAAGCGGCTGATCGACTGGCTGAACCACTACACCTTCCCCGAAGAGATGCGCTTTGCCGATCCCGCCTATGCGCGCGACGTGGCCGGGCGCTACCTCGACCTGCTGCTGGCGAATGGCACGACCTCGGTCTGCTCGTTCTGCACCATCCACCCGCATTCCGTCGACGCGCTCTTCGAGGCCGCCGAGTCGCGGAGGATGCGCGTCTTCGCCGGCAAGACCTGCATGGACCGCGACACCGCCCCCGAGGGGCTACGCGACACCGCGCAGGGGGCCTATGACGACAGCAAGGCGCTGCTCGAGCGCTGGCACGGTCGCGGGCGGGCGTCCTATGTCATCACGCCGCGCTTCTCGCCGACCTCCACGCCCGACCAGTTGCGCGCGCTCGGCGCGCTCTGGGCCGAGCACCCGGGCTGCCCGATGCAGACGCACCTGTCGGAACAGACCGACGAGATCGCCTGGGTCAAGTCGCTCTATCCAGATGCCCGCGACTACCTCGACACCTACGAGGCCTACGGGCTGCTCGGTCCCGGCGGCCTCTACGGCCACGCCATCCACCTCGAGCCGCGCGAGCGCGAGCGGCTGCGCGAGATCGGCGCGTCGCTGGTGCACTGCCCGACCTCGAACACCTTCATCGGCTCGGGGCTGTTCGACATGGACGGGCTCGCGCGCGAGGGGCAGATCATCGGGCTTGCCACCGACACCGGCGGCGGCTCGTCGTTCTCGATGCTGCGCACCATGGCCGCCGCCTACGAGATCGGCCAGCTGCGCGGCCGCCCGCTGCATGCCTCCGAGCTGCTGTGGCTCGCGACGCAGGGCTCGGCCCGCGCGCTTCGGGCCGACGACCGTATCGGCAACCTCGCGGCGGGGATGGAGGCGGATTTCATCGTGCTCGACCTTGCCTCGACCCCGGCCATCGCGCAGCGCAGCGCCAGCGCCGAAGACATCTGGGAGGCGCTTTTCCCGACCATCATGATGGGGGACGACCGCGCCGTCACGGGCACCTGGGTCGCCGGGGAAAGAACGCGCGTGGGTTGAGCCGCGCTTTTACCGGGCAACCACGTGACGAAGCGCTGCGCGGCGCTACCTTGCGAGTGGCAAGACCAGATCGAGGAGCCCCCCACATGTCCAGAATACTGCTGATCGGCGCCACCGGCGGCGTCGGACACCGTCTGCTGCCGATGCTCATCGAGGCCGGTCACAGCGTCACCGCCCTGCACCGGAAACCCGAGCAGGCCGAAGCATTGCGCGCGGCCGGGGCAACGCCGCTGCAGGCCGACCTCATGGAGATTTCCGCCGGCGAAATGGCCCAGGCCGCCCGCGGGCACGATGTGATCGTCTTCTCGGCCGGCGCGGCGGGCAGCGGCTCGCACCGCACCGCCGAGATCGACGGCAAGGGCCCGGTCAAGATGATCGAGGCGGCCCGTGCCAACGACATCTCGCGAGTCTACCTCGTCTCCGCCTTCCCCGATGCGGGCCGCGACAGCGAACCGAAAGAGGGCTTCGAATTCTACATGAAGACCAAGAAGGAGGCCGACGCCGCGGTCGCCGCCTCGGGGCTGGATTTCGTCATCCTGCGGCCCGGCACGCTGCTGGACGAACCGGCAGACGAGCGGATTTCGCTATCGGTCGCCCTGACCTACGGGACGGTGAAGCGCGGCAACGTGGCCGCCGTGCTCGCGGCGCTGATCGACCGCCCGGAGATCCGCCGCGAGGTGGTCGAACTGACCGACGGGAGCACGCCGGTGGTGGAAGCGGTGGACGCGCTGCGCCGCTGACCGGCCCCGTCGCGCGCGGCTGGCCTCACTTCGGCCGCGCCACCAACAGCACCCAGTAGTCACCGGACCGCGCGAGCCCGAATTCGGTCACATCGCGCAGGCGCAGGTTGGCGCGGTGTCCCGGCGAGTCGTTCCAGACCTTCATCACGGTCGGAAACCCTCGGGCCGTCCAGGCGACGTTCTCGGCGACGCGGCCGTAGTCGTAGCCCTGCGCGCGCACCCGCTGACCGATGGTGCTGCCGTTCGAGCCGGCGTGGGTGACCTCGCCCATCCGCGCCACGTCGCGGGCATGGGCGGCCGCAGCGGCATCCAGCCGACCGGACCGCGACAGACGCGGCAGCCCGAGCCGCGCGCGGTAGTCGTTGAACGCGCGGCCCGGATTCACCTGCGCGTCCGGCGCGTCATCGCTCCGCCCATACATGTAATAGTTGTGCGAGCTGTCCTGCCCCCCGCCCGAGGGCGCCGCTGCGCCCGCGCCTGCGCTGCCGGGCTCGGCCTGGGCGCGCACGTCGACCTCCATGCAGGCGGCGAGCGGGAGCATGAGGAGAACGGCAAGCGTGGCGGGTTTCATGGAGCCTCCGGGCAAGTTGAGCGTCGTGAAAGATGCAACTGTCCGAAGACATCTAGCATCCTCCGCGCCGACCGCCAGAGACGGCCCCGGCGATCAGCGGGGACGTGCCACCACCATCGCCCAGTAGTCGCCGGACTGCGCCAGCCCGTATTGCGTCGCGTCCCGCATAAGCATGTTGCTCCGGTGCGGCGGAGAGTCGATCCAGATCTGCATCGCCCGCGCCTGCCCCCGGCCGGTCTTCGCGATGTTCTCGGCCACTTTCCCGAAGCGGTAACCCTGCCGCTTGACCCGGTCCGAGATCGCGCTGCCGTCCGAGCCGCGATGGATCATTCGGTCCATCTGCGCCATGTCGCGGGCATGGGCCTCGGCGGCACGCTGCAACTTCGCGGAGCGCGCGAGCGGGGCCCGCCCGTTGGCCTCGCGGAAGGCGTTGAGCGAGGCCGCGCTTGCGGTCGAAACCTGCACCGTGCGCGAGCCGGTGGCCTCGGACGCCGTCGTTGCGCAGCCCGCCGCCAGCAGGGCCAGCCCGAGGGCGGCTCCCCTGAAGATCCTCATTGCATCGTCTCCCCGCGTGTCAGCTTCGTTCGGCAAGAGCCTGCGCAAGTTCGGTCTGTCGCGCAATGGTTGCGCCAAGATCAATCGTCGCGAGCAGGCCGTCGCGCACCACCTGACGCCCCTCGACGAACAGGTGCCGCACCCGCGAAGGACCGGCCAGCAGCAGCGCGGCCTTTTCCCAGCTCCCGGCACTCTCGATGCCGCTCACATCCCAGAGCGCCAGGTCGGCGCGCTTGCCGACGGCGACCTGTCCGCAGTCAAGCCGCCCCAGCACCTCGGCCCCGCCCCGCGTGGCAAGCCGCAGCGCCTCGCGCGCGCTCATCGCGTCGGCCCCGCTCGAAACCCGTTGCAGCAGCATCGCCTGCCGCGCCTCGGCCATCAGGTTCGAGCCGTCGTTGCTTGCCGAGCCGTCGACCCCCAGCCCCACGGGCACGCCAGCGTCGACCATCGCGCGGACCGGCGCGATGCCCGACCCCAGCCGGCAGTTCGAACAGGGGCAATGCGCCACCCCGGTGCGGGACTGCGCGAACAGGTCGATCTCCTGCCCGTCGAGCTTCACACAGTGGGCGTGCCAGACGTCGGGCCCCGTCCAACCGAGCTCTTCCGCATACTGCCCTGGGCGGCAGCCGAACTGCGCCTCGGAATAGGCGATGTCCTCGTCGTTCTCCGCGAGGTGGGTGTGCAGCATCACGCCCTTGTCGCGCGCCAGCAGCGCCGCGTCGCGCATCAGCTCGCGACTGACCGAGAACGGCGAACAGGGCGCCACGCCCACCCGCACCATCGTGCCCTCGCGCGGGTCGTGGAAGGCGTCGATCACCCGAATGCAATCCTCGAGGATCGTCTCTTCGAGTTCCACGAGGCTGTCGGGCGGCAGGCCGCCGTCGCTCTCACCGATGGACATCGCCCCGCGCGTGGCGTGGAAGCGCAGGCCGATCTCCTGCGCGGCGTCGATGGTGTCATCAAGCCGCGATCCGTTGGGATAGAGATACAGGTGATCCGAAGTCAGCGTGCAGCCGGAGAGCGCCAGCTCGGCAAGCCCGGTCAGCGCCGAGACCCGCATTTCCTCGGGGCCGAAGCGCGCCCAGATCGGGTAGAGCGTCTTGAGCCAGCCGAAGAGCAGCGCATCCTGCGCCCCCGGCACCGCGCGCGTCAGCGTCTGGTAGAGATGGTGATGGGTGTTCACCAGCCCCGGCGTCACGACACAGCGCCCGGCCTCGACGATCTCACCCGAGGTCTGCAGGCCGCTTCCGATCGCGGCGATGACCCCGTCGCGCAGCAGGATGTCGGCGCCGGCAAGTTCGCGCCCGTCGTCGTCCATCGTCAGGACGCTCTGCGCATTGCGGATCAGGATTTCGGGCATCGGGGCCTCCTTCGCCGTGATGGTAAGGCGCCCCTCGAGACCGGACAAGGCGCGCCGGGGTCAGCCGTTCAGCAGCGCGAGCGCCTCGGCATGGATCGCGCTGTTGGCGGCGGCGACGATGCGCCCGCCCTCATGCGCGGGGCGCCCTTCCCAATTGGTGACGACACCGCCCGCAGCCTCGATCACCGCGATGGGCGCGCCCACGTCGTAAGGATAGAGCCCGGCCTCGACCACGAGGTCGATCTGGCCGGCAGCGACGAGCGCGTAGGCATAGCAGTCCATCCCGTAGCGGGTCAGCCGGGCGGTGTCGCGCACGCGGGCAAAGGCGGTGCGGTCGGCCTCGGTGCCGATCTCGGGGAAGGTGGTGAAGAGGATCGCCTCGTCCAGGCCGCGCGGCGCGCGGGTGCCGAGCGGGCGCTCGCCCAGCGGACCGGTCATGGTCGCGCGGCCGAGGCCGCCGCAGAACCGCTCGCCGGTGTAGGGCTGGTCGATCACGCCGAGCCGCGGGCCGCTCTCGTCCGAAAGCGCGATCAGCACGCCCCAGGTCGGTGTCCCGCTGAGAAAGCCACGCGTGCCGTCGATCGGGTCGAGAACCCAGGTCAGCCCCGAGGTGCCCTCGACGATGCCCTGCTCCTCGCCGAGGATTCCATCCTGCGGGCGGCGCTGTGCCAGAACCTCGCGCATGGCGGTCTCGGCGGCATGGTCGGCGACGGTGACGGGATCGAAGCCCCCGGCTTCCTTGTTCTCGGCATCGAGACCGGTCGCGCGGAAATGCGGCAGGATGGCGCCGCGTGCGGCATCTGCCAGCGCATGCGCCGTGAGCCAGAGCTCTTCGGCCAGATTGTCTGAGATATCGGCCATTGCGCCCACTCCGCTGTTCGATCCGCAGATCGCCTAGCGCAGCGGGCGCGAAGGCTCAAGCCACGTCGGACAGAACCCGGGCGAGTTCGAACAGGCGACGGCGCTGGTTTTCGGGGATCGCATAGTAGGAGCGCACGAGGTCGAGCGCTTCCTTGTCGCCGAGGATGTCGGCCGGCATGGCTGCTGCGACCGCGGAAGCCTGGGCGGCCTCCTGCTCGGCTTCGCTTTCGATCCCTTCGAAGAAGAAGCTCACCGGCACCTCGAGCGCGTCGGCGATATCCCAGAGCCGGGAGGCGCTGACGCGGTTGGCGCCGGTTTCATATTTCTGAATCTGCTGGAACTTGATACCCACCCGCTCGGCAAGCTGCTGCTGGGTCATGCCCACCAGCCATCGACGATGGCGGATGCGCTTGCCCACGTGGACATCGACGGGATGCGTCATAGGATATTCCTTCTATCTTCCCCATGACGGGGCATTTGTTACCGTATCGCTCACGTTCGTACGCTCGCTATGACCGCGAAACACGTGCGGCCTTTACCCTTTTCCCGGACGTTGAGACGCTACATCGGACACATTCAACGATCAAGCTTTTTGCGCCCGCGGCGGGACTGCCCCACGAAAATGTGCATCTCATAGTTGATAAATCTTCTCGATCAAGACGAGCTTCCACGCGCAAGCATATTTGACAAAATGGAAATTTTGCGGGCAGATCTGGGGCAACACGGAGGATCACATGCGCGCGCTGCATCTCACGTCACATGAAATACCGCCCGTTCTGAGCGATCTGTCCGAACCGAATCCCGGCCCCGGACAGATCGGCGTCCGCATCGCCGCCTGCGGCCTGAACTTCGCCGACCTGCTGATGATGCAGGGCCGCTACCAGGACACGCCGCCCCTGCCCTTCACGCTCGGGCTCGAGGTCTCGGGCACGGTGGAGCGCGTCGGAGACGGGGTGACGGGTTTCGCGCCCGGCGACCGGGTGGCGGTCTTCGGTGGCCGCGACGGGCTGGCCGAATACGGCGTGTTCGATGCCAGCCGTGCGGTCCTCATGCCCGACAGCATGAGCTTCGAGGACGCCGCCGCCTTCCAGATCGCCTATGGCACCAGCCACCTTGCGCTGGGGCACCGCGCGCAGCTGCAACCCGGAGAGACGCTGCTGGTGCTCGGTGCCGCCGGCGGCGTGGGGCTGACGGCAGTCGAGATCGGCAAGCTGATGGGCGCGACGGTCATCGCCTGCGCCCGCGGCCCCGAGAAGCTCGAGATCGCGCGCAAGGCCGGGGCCGACCACCTGATCGACGCGCGCAGCGAAGACATCCGCGAGGCGGTGCGCGCCCTCGGCGGCTCCGACGTGGTCTACGACGCGGTGGGCGGCGACCAGTTCACCGCCGCCTTCCGCTCGGCCAAGCCCGAGGCCCGGATCCTGACCATCGGCTTTGCCAGCGGGGACGTCCCGCAGATCAAGGCGAACCACCTGCTGGTGAAGAACCTGACCGTCATGGGCCTTTACTGGGGTGGCTACCTGACCTTCCGGCCCGAGGTGCTCACCGGCTCGCTGGCCGAACTCTTCGCCTGGTATGACGCCGACCGCATCCAGCCGCACATCAGCCACGTCCTGCCGCTCGACCGGGCAATGGAGGGGCTGGAGCTGCTGCGCGAGCGCAAGTCCACCGGCAAGGTGGTCATCCGCATCCCCGGCTAGGCCACCACTGCCCTGCTGCGCGGCCCCTACTGCGCGGCGATGTCCGTGCGCGGCCGCAGCGTCTGGAATTCGCAGCGCAGCATCTCGAGCAGGGGCTCGAGGATGCGCGGACGTGCGCCCGACGCGTAGAGGCAGACCTTCTGCATGCCGAGCTCCGGCAGCACGCCCGGCGGCACCATCTCGAAATGCGCCGGGGCGTGCCCCTCGAGCACCGGCGTGACCGCAAGGTCGGCCGAGACCGAGACCTCGATGGTGCGGTCGCTCTCGGAATCCACCGCAAGTTCCCACTCGAAGCCTTCCCGCTCCATGAGGGAGACCGCCACGGGACGGAACCCGCACCGCCGCGAAAACGCGATCCGCAGGGGCCGCGACTTCCACGCGGTGCCGCCGGGCGCGCCATACCAGCGCAACGGCACGTCGAGCAGCGACTCTCCGCCCTCGGCCGGCTCGGCCTCGGTGGTCAGGATGACGTCGACCGCACCACGCGCGAAAAGAGACTTCAACTCGGCGGTGTAGGAGCTCAACAGCTGCAGCCGCACGCGGGGAAAGTCGCGCTGCATCTTCTTCATCACGCGCGGAATGACCGGGTAGACCACGTCGTGCGGCACGCCGAGCACGATCTCGCCCTCCCAGTCCTGCATGGTGAGACGGGCGTAGATCTCGTCGTTCAGCTCGACCATCCGCCGCGCGTAGGCCAGCAACTGCTCGCCCGCCGGGGTGAGGCTGACGCCGCGCCCGGAGCGGTCGAGCAGCGCGAGGTCGAGCATCTCTTCCAGCCGCTTGAGCTGCATCGAGACGGCCGATTGCGTGAGGTTCAGGAAGCCGGCGGCACGGGTGACGCCTCCGGCATCGGCGACGGCCACGAAGGACCGCAGGGTGGTGATGTCGAGATTGCGCATGGATCGGATTTCGTGATGGATGGCTTCAGGGATATTCGTTTTACAGATGGGTCGCTGGCCAGCATACCGATCACACACAAAGATTGAAACGACAACTTTCATCACCAAATGTGAAGGATGCGATCATGTCCCGTGACTTTTCCCTGCCCCGCGCTGCCGCCCGTTCCTGCCGGCCCGCGCGCCGCCGGTCGCTGCTGGCCCGGCTGCTCGACCTTCAGGCACTGATGCGCCAGCGCCGCCGCCTCGCCGAGCTCGACGACGCAGCCCTGCGCGACATCGGCATCAGCCGCGCCGATGCCCTGCGCGAGGCGGCACGCAAGCCTTGGGATGCGCCCTCGCACTGGCGTGATTGAAACGACCGGCAAAAGCGGTCGGAAACAGCGCGTTTCGCGGTGCTGGCATCTTGAAATACCCCCCGGCTCTGCCAATATCGAGAAGGAAAATATATCCGAACCAGCCTGGAGGAATAGATGGCAGAATACAGAACAATCCGGACCGCCACCGGAGCGCGCGCGGCCCAGATTGACGAGGGTCTTCGCGCCCACATGAACAAGGTCTACGGGACCATGTCCATCGGGATGCTGATCACCTTCGCAGTGGCATGGGCCGTAGGTACGTCCCCCCAGCTGCTGAGCGTGTTCCGCGATCCCGCAACGCTTCAGCCCAACATCCTGGGCTGGATCGTCATGTTCGCTCCGCTGATCATGGTGTTCGCGTTCAGCGCGGCGCTGAACAAGATCTCGGCCGCCACCGCACAGGTGTTCTTCTGGGCCTTCTCGGCCGTGATGGGCCTGTCGCTCAGCTGGATCTTCGTGGCCTTCACCGGCTTCTCGATCGCGCAGGTGTTCCTCGTGACCTCGATCGCCTTCGCGGGCCTGTCGCTGTGGGGCTACACCACGAAAAAGGACATCTCGGGTTGGGGCGCGTTCCTGATCATGGGTGTCATCGGCATTCTCGTGGCGTCGATCGTCAACATCTTCCTCGGGTCGCCCGCGATTGCCTTCGCGATCTCGATCCTCGGTGTGCTGATCTTCGCGGGCCTCACCGCCTACGACACGCAGAACATCAAGAACACCTACCTCCAGCACGCGGCGCATGGCGACAGCGAGTGGCTGGGCAAGGCCGCCATCATGGGCGCGCTGCAGCTCTACCTCGACTTCATCAACATGTTCATGTTCCTGCTGCAGCTCTTCGGAAACCGCGAGTAACACTCGCCTCTCCGGCAGGTAGACAACAGAAGGCCCCGTGCATCGCGCGGGGCCTTTTTTCATACGGGCCACGCCCCGCGTGCAGCGCGGCTCAGGCCAGCGCCGCCGGGATCAGCCCGCGCAGCGAATTGCCCACCCAGAGCGCCTCGGCCTGCTCGAGATCATCCTGAGTAAGCACCGCCTCCTCGGCCTCGCCGGTCAGCAGCAGCGCCTCGCGCAGCACCCCCGGCAGCAGACCCGAGGACACGGGCGGCGTGAGCATCCGCCCCTCACGGCGCAGGAAGACGTTGGTAAAGGCGCCCTCGCAGAGCTCGCCCCGCGTGTTGAAGAACAGCACCTCGAACAGGCCCGCCGGCTTCTCGCGCAGCGCCGCGTCGTAGAGCGGTCGGTGGGTCGTCTTGTGACGCAGGAAGGGGTCGGCGGGATCGAGCCGCGCCGCGGCCACTGCCACCCGCGCGAGCTCGGGCGCCGAGCCGAGATCGAACGGCTGCTGTTCGAGCGCCACGTCGCCCTCGCGGCCGACGGTCATGCGCAGACGCAGCGGCGTGTCGGACTGGACCGCCCAGAGCCGCAAACCGATGGCCTGCGGATCGTGCCGGAACCCGAGCGCCGCACAGGTCCGGGCGCAGCGCGCAAGATGCATCCGCTCGCGGACGATGCCCGTCCCCGGCAGCCAGAGCATGGTTTCGATCACGCGGAGCGCGGGATCAGTCCTGTCACGAAGCGCGCTTTCCATAGGGCCTCTTCGTACTCCGACTCGCAGGCGCTGTCATGCACGATCCCGCCGCCGACCCCCATCCGGGCCCGTCCGTGCCCCGAAATCGTCAAGGTGCGGATGGCGACGTTGAAATCTGCCCGCCCGTCGGGCGCTGCCCAGCCGATGGCGCCACAGTAGGCGCCGCGCTCCCAGCCTTCGAGCCGGTGGATCGCCTGCATCGCGGCGATCTTCGGGGCGCCGGTGATCGAGCCGCAGGGAAACAGCGCCTCCATCAACGCCGGCAGCGCCGCCGGTGCCTCGAGCTGCGCTTCTACCCGTGACACCATCTGGTGCACGGTCTCGTAGGTCTCGACCTCGAGCAGGCGCGGCACCCTGACCGAGCCCACCCGTGCGATGCGCGACAGGTCGTTGCGCATCAGGTCGACGATCATGATGTTCTCGGCACGGTTCTTCACGTCGCCCGCCAGCGCCTCGCGCAACTCGGTATCGGCGCGCGTGGTGGCGCCGCGTGGCGCGGTGCCCTTCATCGGCGCGACCTCGATGCGGCCGTCGGCGGCGAGCCGGCAGAACAGTTCGGGCGAGCGCGACAGCAACTGCACGCCGCCCATCTCGAGATAGGCGCCGTGGCGCACCGGCTGGAAGCCCCGCATCGCGCCCCAGAGGCCGAGCGGGCTGCCGTCGAAGCCGACCTCGACCGGCATCGTCAGGTTCACCTGGTAGAGATCCCCCCGCGCGATCATGCGCTTGATCTCGTCGAAACGCCGGGCATAGGCGGCGCGGTCCCAGAGCGGGCGGGCCTCGGTCACCCGCACCTCGGCCGAGGCGACCTCTGCCGCCTCGAGCAGCGGCGCGGGATCGGCGGGGGCGTCGAAGATGCCGAACGTCAGCAGCGGGCCGGTGACGCCCTCGAGCAGCGGCGCGAGCCGTGGCTCCAGCGCATATCCCAGCTCGTAGGCGGCGAAACCTGCGATCCAGCACCCCTGCCGCCGGGCCACCTCGAGCCGGTCGAGCGCCGCGCGGGCCGAGGCCGCGTCATGCGCCGTGACAACCTCGACGGGCTCGCGGAACAGCGCCGGTTGCCCGTCGGGCCCCGCTTCGACCAGCACGCCGTTCAGCTCTGCCGCCATGTCCCCTGCCCTCGCCGTCGCGCTGCGACGCCACGCGCCGCGTTTCTCCTGCCCTCTCAAGCGAAAGACCGCACAGGTCGCCCTGCGCGGTCTTTCTCACTGTCCCTCACGAGGTAAGGCTTACTTGATCTTGCCTTCCTTGTATTCGACGTGCTTCCGAGCGACCGGGTCGAACTTGCGAACGGTCATCTTCTCGGTCATCGTGCGGGCGTTCTTCTTGGTGACATAGAAGTGGCCCGTGCCTGCGGTCGAGTTCAGGCGGATCTTGATCGTGGTCGGCTTCGCCATGTGTCTTCTCCTGCAACGGGCCGGCGCAAGCGCCCCCGCGAAATCCTTGAAGCCTGCCTTTTACTCAAGCGCGGCCCCGAGTCAACCGGGCATCGCCCGGAAAATTCACGCGTGGAGGGCCTGTAAGCCGGATTCTGTCCACGGCGGGTTTCCCCGCCGATGGGCGACCATTCATCTTGGCGCGCGGTCGCCCGCGCGCTCATGCTGCCAACCCGGACCTCTCGGGCCGAAGCAGCCCTGCGGTGATATCCCCGAAAGGATCAGTCCCGCGCGAGGTCCCTATTTGGCATTGCTCCCGGTGGGGCTTGCCATGCGGGTCCGGTTGCCCGTCCCCCGGTGGGCTCTTACCCCACCGTTTCACCCTTGCCCCGACGGATCGGGGCGGTCTGTTTTCTGTGGCGCTTTCCGTCAGGTTGCCCTGCCCGGGCGTTACCCGGCACCGGCGCTTCGGCGAGTCCGGACTTTCCTCCCCCGACGGGTCTCCCCGACGACAGCGGCCGCCCGGCCCTCCACGCGCGCCCGACATAGGGGGGCGTCACGGGGGCGTCAATACGGCCCGTGCCCCGATCGCGCGCGGCTCAGCGCAGCACCATCGGCTCGGCCATCCAGGCGCGGATCGCGTCGCTGACCGCATCGGGGGCCTCGAGCGTCGGCACGTGGCCCGCCTCGTCGATCTGCTCGAGCCGCGCGTTGGGGATGAGCTCGGCAAGGAAGGCCTGCCGCTTGAGCGGGTGCAGCGTGTCGTGCCCGCCGCAGAGCACGGTCACCGGCACGCGGATCTTGCGAAGCGAGCTCTGCTGGTCGCGGCGGCGCTGCAACAGACGGACCTGGCGGACGAAGACATCCGGCCCGAGCCCGGCGGCCATGTCGTCGAGCAGGGCCTGGATCTCGGCCCGGTAGGGTCCGGGCGCGAGGCAGTCGGGCGGGATGAGCCCCTTGAGCGCCGCGCCCATCTGGCCGGTGCGCGCCTTGATGATCAGCGGATCGAACTCGGCGGCCCGCTGCGGTGTCTCGGCGAGCGGCGAGGTGTTCATCAGCATCATCCGCGCCACCCGGTCGGGCGCGCGGCGCTGCAACTCCATCGCGACGACGCCGCCAAGTCCCAGCCCGGCAAGCGCGAAGCGGCGCGGCAGCACGTCGAGCAGCCCCGAGGCCACTTCCTCGACGCGCTCGCCACCGCCGAGCGGCGCGACCATCACCGCCATATCGCGCGAAAGATCGGCGATCTGCGGCCCGAAGAGCCGCGCGTCGCACATCAGGTCGGGCAACAGGACCAGTGGTTCAGCCATGCCGCCCCCGTTCGCGCACAGATCGTCCCTCTGCGGAGACCGACATGTCCTGCCTCGTTTGCGTGTTTCTGCCTCGGAGGCCGAGAGTAACAGAGCCCGCGGCGAGAGGAAGCAGGAAAGCGCCGACCCGGCAAGGGCTTGCCACCCGAAGCTGTCACGGCGACGTGAGCGGCTACTGCGCGGCCATGACCTCGGGCATGGGTGCCGCTGCGTCAGGCAGGGCCACACCGCCATGGATCTGCATCCAGACCGCGGCCTCGTCGTAGAGCGTCCATTCCCGGCGCAGGCCGTCGGGGCCGAACTCGGCGTGGCTGAGGCCCATGACATGCACCTCCGCCCCGGTCGGCGCCCCGAAGGCGCCCCAGCCCAGGTGCCGCCCGGTCAGCGACCAGCGCAGCGCGGCGCGCGGCGGCATCAGCCGGGTCTCGGCGCCAATGCGGTGATGGATGACGAAGCGCGCATCGGGCAGCGCCGCGCGCAGGGCGAACCAGAACCGCTCGGCGCCAGCTGGCCCCTCGGCCAGCACGCCGCCCGGATACGCCATGCGCGCGGCGGGGTCGTATTGCGCCGGGATCTCGGAGAACCCTGCCGCCATGATCCGCTCGAGCAGCGCGGCAAAGGCCATGCCCCACTGGCTGCCGTTGCCGCCGCCGGTGTAGGGGCCCGGCTGGTCGAGCGCCGGGCGGAACGGCCCGTCCCCGCCCACCGGCAGTCGTGCCCGCTGCCGCGCCCAGTCAGGCCCATCGCACCCGAGCTGGCGCAGGATCGCGCCGGTGTCGCGCACCGCCCAGATCTCGCTGATGCGCCGATCCTTGGCGTAGACCTCCGACATCATCCGGAAGCGCAGCCGCTTGCCCGATGCGGCGCCGAAGACCCCGCCCCCGGCGTGGGTGCCCTGCAACAGCAGCCGCTGCGCCCCCAGCGAGCCGGTCCGGACGCCGCCGCAGTGCATGACATCCTCCGTATGCGCCGCGAGGTCCGGCAGCGTGGCAAGAAGCTCCAGTGCGTCGGCCCTGAGCGCCTCGGGCCCGTAGCCCATGGCGAGCGCCTGCCGGTGCAGAAGCTGCGGATGGCAGAGCTCGCGCAGGCCCGCATCCAGCCGCCGCCGGGTCCAGAGCGTCTCGGCCACCTCGCGCAGGAAGGCCGGGTAGCTGTCGTCTGCCGTGTCTTGCCGTCTCATGCCACTCTCCCGCCAGGCTCGCGGCGGGAGAGTGGCGCAACATGGTTAGCAAATCGTTGGGGTGCCTCAGTCCGAGCCGTAGCCCTGCCAGCGGAACGCGCCATCCGAGGCCCGCAGCGGCGAGAACGGATTGTGCGCGATCTCCCAGACATGCCCCTCCGGGTCGGCGAAATAGGCATGGTAGCCGCCCCAGAACACCTCCTGCGGGGCCTTCAGGATGCGCGCCCCGGCGGTCTCGGCCCGCGCAACCAGCGCGTCGACCGCATCGCGACTGTCGAGGTTATGCGCCAGCGTCAGTGCGCCGTGGCCCAGTTCCTCGACCGGCAGGCCGATGTCCTTCGCAAGATCGTCGAGCCCGAACAGCCCCAGCGTCTGCCCCAGCAGGTCGTAGGCGATGACCCCGTCGGGCCCCGGCGCCCGGGCCCAGCCCATCGCGTCGTAGAACGCCGTGGCGCGGTCCATGTCGCGCACCCCCAGCGTGATCAGGCTGATTCTCTGGTCCATCCGCGCTCCTCCCCCGGCTGAGCTCAGCCCCCGACTTCGACGATGGCCGTCTCGATCATGGCAAGATCCCGGGGCTCCGAGAACCGGTGATCGGTGCCCTTCACGAAGCTCAGCCGCACGTCCGGGCCGTCGATGTGATCGAAGAGCGCCAGCGCGGTCTCGCGGCGAACCGCCTCGTCCTCGGTGCCCTGCAGCAGCCGCACCGGGAACGCCATCGGCAGCGGCGTGCGCAGCACGAGGTTCTCGCGGCCGTCCTCGATCAACCGCCGCGTCACCGCGTAGGGGTCGCCGTAGGCCGAGGGCAGATAGGTCACACCCTCCTCCATCACCCGCGTGCGCTCTTCCTCGGAGAAGCCGGCCCAGAAGCCGTCCTCGGTGAAATCGGGCGCGGCGGCGATGCCGACGAAACCCGCCACCCGGGCCCCCAGCCGCTTGGTCAGCAGCGTGGCGATCCAGCCGCCCATGGACGAGCCCACGAGGATCAGCGGGCCCTCGGTCACCGCTTCGATCACCGCCTGCGCGTCCGCCGCCCAGTCGCCGATGCAGCCGGCCTCGAACAGTCCGCTCGACTGGCCGTGTCCGGAATAGTCCAGCCGCAGGAAGGCCCGGCCCCGCGCCTCGGCCCAGGCCTCGAGATGCACCGCCTTGGTGCCCTCCATGTCGGACTTGTAGCCCGAGAGGAACACCACGGTCGGCCCCTCTCCGGCGGTGTGGGCATAGGCAAGCCGGGCGTTCGGCCCGTCGATGAAGGCTGTCTCGGCCATGCGTGCTCCCTCCTTGGATGTCGCGGCGAGACTGCCCCCGCGCGCAGGCGGGATGCAACCGCTTTCCCGCGCCGCACCTCTCGTCGGGATTTCCCTTGCTGCCACAGGGGCTTGCCCCGAACGGCACGCCACGGTAGCCGATGGCATACGGTAAAGCCCTGTTTTCGCTGCATATCCGGCATTCCGAATTGACGGTAGGCAGCCCCGGCCCGGCATGAAATGCTGCACTGCAGAAACCGCGGTCGCCTTGCGCGGCCCTCCTTCTGACAGTTCAAGGATACCGATTTATGAAATCTCTTGCCCTCGCCGCCCTGCTCGCGGCCGCCCCCGTCGCCACGCTCGCCGACACGCTGACCCTCGCGCAGCCGCGCGCCGGCGGCACGCTGCACACCAACACCGTCGACATGTCGGTCTACCGCACCGACGCCGAAACCGACGGTGCCTTCGAGGTCGTCGCCCGCTACATCGACGCCGGCAGCGATGCCGATGCCGCGAAGACCCTGCGGATGCGCCTCGAGGACGGCGACAGCGTCGCCTTCGGCCTGCCCGGCCACAGCGGCACCAGCTGGAGCTTCACCCGCGCCGGCGACGCCCTCACCGTGACCTCGGCGCCGCTCTACAGCCAACTCGCGCTGAACTGAGCCCGCCCCGGTCCGATGGACCGGTAGACGAAAAACGGAAAAGGCCCGGCAGGAACCGCCTGCCGGGCCTTTCTCATCTGCAGGAACAGCCCGTTCAGAGCTGTGCCATGACCTCGTCGGAGGCTTCGAAGTTGGTGGTGACGCGCTGCACGTCGTCGTCATCCTCGAGCGCATCCACGAGCTTCATCAGCGACTGCATCGAGTCGAGATCAAGCTCGGTGGTGGTCGTCGGCTTCCAGATCAGCTTGGTGCTCTCGGATTCGCCAAGCTGCTCCTCGAGCGCGGTCGACACGTCGTTGAGATCGGTGTCGGCACAGTAGACCACGTGCCCCTCCTCCGAGCTCTCCACGTCCTCGGCGCCGGCCTCGATGGCGGCCATCATCACGTCGTCCGCATCGCCCGCGTCGGCCGGGTAGACGATCTCCCCCTTGCGCTCGAACATGAAGGCCACCGACCCGGTCTCGCCGAGGTTGCCGCCGTTCTTGGTGAAGGTCGAGCGCACGTTCGAGGCGGTGCGGTTGCGGTTGTCGGTCATCGCCTCGACGATCACCGCCACGCCGTTTGGGCCGTAGCCCTCGTAGCGGATTTCCTCGTAATCGTCGCCCTCGCCACCGGTCGCCTTCTTGATGGCGCGCTCGATGTTGTCCTTCGGCATGGACTGCGACTTGGCTTCCTTGATCGCCAGCCGCAGGCGCGGGTTCTTGTCGGGATCGGGGTCGCCCATCTTCGCGGCGACGGTGATCTCCTTGGAGAATTTCGAAAACAGCTTCGCGCGCACCGCGTCCTGACGGCCCTTGCGGTGCTGGATGTTTGCCCATTTGGAATGGCCGGCCATGGATGCCCCTTGCCTTGTCACGTCATGTAGGAAGTTCGCCACGCGCTATAGCCCAGAGCCCCCGCAGGCCGCAAGCCCGACGCGCGCCACGCCCCGGACACGTCGGCGCCACCGGACATCCCCCGACAACCGCGCCCGCGCGAAGAACAACACAAGCCCCCGCCAAGCAACACCACCACCCGCAGACCGGCGCCCGCCCCTTCTCCGGTTCCGAAAATACCCTCGGGGGAGTCCGCGCCGCAGGCGCGGACGGGGGCAGAGCCCCCTCACGCCCCGACCATCTCCACCGCCCGTCCGAGGTCCGCCTCGAACGCCGCCATGGCAGCAAAGCGCTCGGCCTCCGGCAGCCGCAGCAGGTAGGACGGGTGATAGGTGATCAGCACCGGCGTGCCGTCCGGCGTGGTCTCGACCCCACCCCGGCGCGCGCCGAGCCGGCGGCCGTCACCGGTGAGGCTCTCCGCCGCCGTCGCCCCCAACGCGAGGATCAGCTTCGGCTGCACGCGTTCGCGCTCGAGGTCGAGCCACCAGCGGCAATGCGCGACCTCGCCGGCGTTCGGACGCTGGTGGATGCGCCGCTTGCCGCGCGGGGTGAACTTGAAGTGCTTGACCGCATTCGTCACGTAGGCCCGCTCGCGCGCCAGCCCGACGCGGCCCGCCACCGCGTCGAAGAGCTGGCCGGCGGGCCCGACGAAGGGCCGCCCGGCAAGATCCTCGCGGTCGCCCGGCTGCTCGCCCACGATCATCAGCGCGGCATCCGGCGGCCCCTCGCCCGGCACCGCCTGCGTCGCGTCCGCCCAGAGCGGGCAGCGGCGGCACCCCGAGAGCGCCGCGGCCAGTGC
>NZ_ML112610.1:0-27620 GCF_003703915.1 Salipiger sp. D13 | reverse complement strand
AACTTCGGCCATCAGCCGATTTGTGCAACAGAGCCATGGCTGGGTGATTCGCCACTGAGTGGGCATCCAATCCGCATCGAGCGCCCGCCGGGGCACGCGTCGCGCTACGTGGCCGAGCGGAACTACCTGCGGCTCGAGCGCAAGGCAGACGCCTGGAACGCGACCTGGGAATTCGAAGAGAGCGGAACAACGGATCCGCTGCCGCTCTGAACGGTCGGGTGACAATTTCCGCCAACAGAGCTTGCTCGGTCGTGCGGAGGGTTTCACCGATGTCGGCAAGCAGCTCAAAGCTGCCCTCCTTGGCTGCCGCAGCATGACGCCAGGCGCAGCCATGAAGGGCGGGAAGCTGACATTGGCCGCGCGAGTCTCCGAGGTCGGTTTTGTGGTCTGCCCTGTCGCGCCGCTTGGTCTTCTACCGTTCAGACTATTGGATCGCCAGATTTCGATCGGCCTCCGCGACGTCATAGGCCCAGGATTTGAAGGCTTCGACTTTGGGGCTCGTCCATTTTTCCCGACTGCCGATCAGGCACACGCCCCCCAACGGGGAGCCGCAGACCAAATCCGGGAAGGGTGCAACCAATGTCTCGCTGGCGAGTTCCTCGTGACACAAAACAATGTTCGCCATGACGACGCCAACTCCCATCACCGCGGCCTTCGTCGCCATATCGATATTTGGGAAATCCTGACCTCCTCTGGGGTCAACGTCGTTCAGCTGGAAGGCATCCACCCAACTCGTCCAATCGGTGTGATCCCGCGTCTCGTGGAGGAGTTCACAATGCGCCAGGTCCTCCACGCGGCGGAGCGATCTTGCCGCGAGATAGCTGCGTGAGCATGCAGGTGTCAGAGAGACGGGAAAGAGCGTGAGATGCTCGATGTCCTTGGGGCGGTTTGGCCAATTCGACACCGAAAAACCGATATCCGCATCCACAGAGTCGAACCCTCCGTCGGGATAAAAATCAGTCGTAAGTCGCAATTTGATGTCTGGATAGGCCCTGCGAAAGTCATCGAGTTTCGGTAGCAGCCAACGGATGGACGTTCCTGGCGGGCATATCACGCGGAGTTCAGAGGCATCCGCAGCAATCCGCTCCGCGCCACGGGCGATCATACCGAAGGCTTCCGTCAGAACCGGCGTCAATTCCCGGCCCGCTTCGGTCAACCGGACGCCCTGCGCCTGCCGCACGAACAACGCAACGCCGAGACTGTCTTCCAGAAGTTTCACATGTCGGCTGATGGCCCCTCGCGTGACGTGCAGCTCGTCCGCTGCACCAATGAAGCCGCCGTGTCGCGCGGCGGCCTCGAACGCGCGACACGCATTGAGAGGAGGAAGTTTTGCCATATCAGTTGGATCATTTTTTCTGATGCTTATGGTGCATAGAACTGGTTTGCGCGCAAGGCCGGCTAAGGGGCAGGATTTCAAAAGTTTCCCATATTTCTTGGATCGTGATCAATGCTTCTTTCCGAAAACGTCCCGCATAACTTGCCATCCCGGCGCGCCTCGCTCTTCAACTTCGTGAGAAAATGTACCCCTTTCGCACCGCCGAGCCGGGAGCCAGATACGGTCCTCGAGAACCTTGAACGTCTGGCGATGCTCTCGCCTCACCTGTTGGCTGATCTCGGATTTTCGATTGATGAATGCGAAAGCACGGCGACGGCCATCTGCTGGCGTCGGGACGACATGCTCGTGTTTGTCGCGGTCGCTGAAAGCCGATCTTTTGCCATGCGTGAAACGGTTCGAAAGATGCGACAAGCCTGATCTTCGCGGACATTTGTCAGTGTTGGAAACCTCGAGGGCCTAAGAAGAAATTTCTCCGCGCCCCTCGCGGGCATTGCGGATGCCGAACTAGAAACCGGATCTCACGACACTGGTGGGGGGGCGGATATGCGCGCTACCCTGGCCGAGCAGCCTGTCCAGGCGCAGTGGAGGAGATCATCATGACTGCATACATCATCGGCCAGATAGAGATTCATAGCCGGGATTGGATGGATGAATATTTCGCGAAAATCCCCGATGTCGTCGCCAAACATAAGGGCGTATTCAGGGTGCGTGGCGGTAGGCCCTCTCGCCTCGAAGGGGAAGGGGAATTGCCCGATGCCGCTTTCGTCATCGAGTTCCCGGACCGCGTTCATGCGACTTCGTTCTGGAATTCCGATGAGTTCCAATCTCTCGCCATACTGCGAAGGACTGGTTCAACCCTGAATGCCATCCTCACAGATTCAGTCGACTGACCGGAGGTCCGCCCGGTTCGGATACACGCAGCGATCCGGGAAGTCAGCTTTCTCCTGCAAAGCGGGCCTTGGTCCCAACCGCAGCGAAAGACCGCTCTCCGCCCTTCGCGCCAAGGCAGATCATCATGCAGCGCCGGGCGTGAGCAATGACTATGGCCCCTCGAAGCAAACCATTCGCTCCCAAGAGTGATGACGCTTCGTGTATTGGTATCTGGCTTTAAGCCCAGCACCCTGGGAAGCCCTCGGGAGGCGTCACTCAGGTCTGATCTCCCGCTGATGGCGAGCAAGAAGGGTGACCAGTCTTCGGCCGGAAATCACCTTCTGGCGCTTGAGGTGGATGAGGCCCCGTTCGACCGGGTCGAGGTCAACGTCGTCTCCACAGGCGCGTGCAAGGGTATCGGCGTAGGCGTCTGTTGCTGTGACGGGCACCAGACAATTTCTCCGACGCTGATATCGGCTGAGGATCGTAGCGACAGCTTGCGTCGGCTTAATGGTCTTCATCGGAGTTCCCACTNGATCGTAGCGACAGCTTGCGTCGGCTTAATGGTCTTCATCGGAGTTCCCACTGCTTCTAAGCGACCTCGTGTCCAGGGTCTCACCATCGCAAGCCAGCCCCACTGCGCCATGCTCAGGCTCTTACAGGGAGGGCACAACGGCCCTCCGCCAGATCCCCGCCTCATGCCACGAACCGCACATCCCCTTCATACGCGAAAGGCGCCGGAGCGTCCGCCCCAGCGCCTCTATCACCGTCCTTCAGAGAGCAGCCCAGGGACACCAGGCGGTACGTTTCGCCCTTGACACCCCTTGCGCAGACTTATGCTTCCGTTTGCGCACTCATATGCTTGCTCTGACTCTCATAGTCAGGGAGAGCAGATGAATGCGCAAAATCAATCACTTCCGATTCGGCGCCAGGAATCCATAAATATTTTCAACAACTTGCCGGACGCGATTTCCAAAGTGAAAGCATAAGCCTGCGCAGAAACCAAAAAACTGCGCAACATCAGAGGCTTAGCTGGCGCAGACATCCGGGCGCTAGCATCTAGGCATGAAAAAACCCGCGCCGAAGCGCGGGTTTCTCGAAGACTGAATTGTCCTGGAAGATCAGGTGCCGATGGCAGCCCGGAACGGCTTGTCCCTCCGGAACATCCTCTCGTAGCTGTCATGGGTGAACGGCGTCGCCAGCTGGTTCATTCCGGTTTTCTCACACCAGGCCGCCACGAAATCCGACCGCTCAACCACCCCTTCCCTCCTGGCAACGGCAAGTGCCACGGCATCGACGACCATGTCGATGACCAGGCCCCACCTGAATGCGCCGGCAGTCGCGAGGCGGTGCAGGAAATCTCCCGTCGGTAGGCTCGCATCTACATCAAGCCCCGCGCTGATGGCGTAGCTGCCGACGATTTCGTTGAGGATTTCGTAGTCCTGTGCCGGATGCCCGGGCGCACTGCTCAGATCAATTTCCTGGAACTCGATCCTGGTCATCAGCCTATCGAGCTGTGGCTCGCGCTGCACGTAGTCTCCCAGTTCCGGAACCCCCGAAAGGATCAACATGAGGGGCCAGTCGTGTGACTTCATGAGCGTCTTGAACGCGTCCAGGACGCTCAGGACCTCGGCATCCGACTTTCCGCGCATGATATGCTGGGCCTCATCGTAGTAGATGCCGATGACGCCCTGGAGCTTGGCCCGCTTGATGACCAGATCCCAGATCTCAAACTGTGTCCGGCGGGTCTTGTTCATAATGGGATAGCCCAAGGCGTGCAGCGTCTTGCGGCCAAGGTCCTTCCAGCTCCCTTTCGCCTCCAGCACGCAGCTTGCAAACCGCGCATCCTTGCAGTCCGGCATGGGAACAGCGCTCTCGTTGAAGCGGTTCAGCATGTCCGCGATCTCGGCCGTTTTACCCGAGCCAGACAGCCCCGTCACAAGGAGGCTGCGCGCCTCGAAGCCCTTCCCGGACTGCAGACGCCCCAAGTGGCGACTGAAGAGCTGAGCGAAGGTCTGTTGAAGTTCCTCGCCCCTGGCGAGCGGGAAGTGCCGCTGCGCCAGATCCGCGTTCAGGTTTGCCAACGAGGGAATGATGAAGGGGTTGGTCACAGTTTGCTATCCTTGATGCGGACGAAGGTCATGGTCTTGATGTCGTCAGGGTCTGGCGCCGAAGTGCTCACTTCCCCTGGGGGTACATCCGTCGGTCCAGCGGACTGCGGCGGAGGTGCGCTTGCCCTGGGAGGCGTCGATGGGGACGGCGGTTTGAACGGTGCCGCGCCGGCGGGGCGTGCTGGCACCACCCCTGACGTGCGGCCCCTGCTCATGAGGTGCCCGGGGGCAGCAGTCGCACCGACATAGGCGGCAGGTCGCGTTTCGACCTGAAGCAGTTTGCTCGCGCGAGCCTCGAGCTGAGCGAGCGTCTGGTAGCTCGACGGATCGCGAGAATCCGGGAAGAAACCGGATTCAAGCGCACGGCGCTTCATCGCTTCGCCCAGGTGTCGATCATGGAGTTCCCGCAAGCTCGGATTGGACTTCGTCGCAGCCTCCATGATCTCGATGGCTTCTTCGAGCGTCTGGTCCTTGAAGACGGTCATGCTAAGACGGGCTTCCATCACGGCGTCTTCCCCCTCAGCAGTGACATGGACCTTCCGCAGGTCGTCGGGATCGAGGTGAACGGTGACCCGCTTCGGGCTCCCCGCTGCAAAGCGTTGGAGTTCCGTAGAGTTGAACGGGATATTGAACGCCCTTACCCCTTCTGACGTCGTGGTTGCCTGGACCTTCGCGCCCAAATGCAGACACCGGTCGCGCTGCGACGGCGGTTCCATCGGGCCGTAAAGCTTCAGGGCCTCTTCCTGCTTCTGACGAGGGGTCGCACCGTACATCCCGGTGCCGCGATGCGGCCGGAAGGGATACTCATCGATAAAGTATCGCGTGAGGGTGCCATAAAGGTCGTCATGGCTAATTTCGGCCGAGGGCTTGGGCTCGTAGCCAGTCAGTTCGCCAGGGCGGCTACCGGTATACCCGGGCCGGAAATTCAGCACGTCCCATTGCGTCGCGCCGAAAAGCCGCTCGATCATCTGCTTGTCCATGGGCTGGTGCGCGCGCGCCGTCATCACGGTCATGCCCATTCCGAGCTGACCCGCATAAACGTCTGCATTCCGGGTGGCCGTGCCATTGTCCGCCAGCGCAAGCCCCAGGCGGACGGGCGGCACGGGATCCTGTTTGCAGCCGTATCGCACCTTCTCCTTCGTTTTATCCCGCGTCGCCATGCGAAGCAGAGCCTTGCTGTGATCGGCATCGGCCGTCTCCGAGATGACCCAGCCCAGCACCTCGCTGGTCGCGACATCAAGGATCACATGGAGCCAACAGCGGCGAATCTCATTGTCCGCAAGCTCCTGAGGGGCTTCCTTGGGATCGATGACCTCGGCACGAACGACACCGTCGCCGGAGCTGAAAATCGACAGCAGGCACTGGTCCCATTCGAACTTCTCACCAAACGCCAAGGCACGTACGTCGGTCGACCCAGCTCCCTTGGTGTTGGTCCCGTGCCGCGTCCCACCGCGACCGAGCACGGTGACGACATCGGAAATCGCCTTCGCACGCGTGCGGATCGTCGTGATCGAGGGAAAGTTGAGGTCTTGCGCCATCTCTCGGGGAGAGCGGCGGAAGACTTTTGTCGCCAGCTTGTAAACAGATGCCAATTTTGGCTGCTTAGGATCATGCCATTGGTTCAGGACGTAGTCGATAAATCGCTCCTGCCATTCGTAGAGCCTGGGCTCCCGACGTCCCCTCATGTGGAATCGATTCGCCAAGACAACTGGGTTTTGATCGAAGCGATGGTAAACGTCGCGCAGGCCGGCCAACGTCCGCCCCTGCGGGACTTCTAAGCGGGTTGATGGTTGGCCGCCGCGACGAGGTTCGAGTAAATCATATCCTGAACCGATCTTTTCCGCGCGGGTCAGCAAAAGACGGCGATGAATGCCGCTCTTATCCATGCTGCGCTGGGTGAGCTTCACGCCCTCAGCGCGTAGCTCGTCCTGGGCGATAACAAGGGCGAGGCGCGCTTGGACAATCCGCTGGTCTTTCTCCGAAAGCTGCTCAACGCATTCGAACCCGTCGGCGTACTTGAGCAATGCCTTCCGCTTTTCGACATCGGCAGGCTTGATGATTTCGCAATCCCGGTGTCGGATTGCAGTCTCAACCCGCTCCAGCGAAAGCGTGAAACACTCGCCGGTTTCCTTGCATTCCACCGCATAGCCGCTCTCCTCGCGAACCGACACCAGCAGTTCGCGGCCATCCAGCTTCAGGATGGATCCCTTCGGAATGTTGTAGAGCGGCTTCGCGGTCATGCGTTCAGCACCACCCGCGAGGGGTAGTCGATGACCCCATGCATGTCGGTCCAGAGCACATTCTGCCCGATTAGCCGCAGCGCGGACTGGTAGCCGCGCCATGGCTCGACATCGCAGTTCGCGATGAGGTCGCTCAGGTACCAGTAGCTGGAAGTGCGCGCAGCATCCTCGACAGTCGCATCCGCTTCGTCGTCCTTCACCTGCAGGTAGTCCCAGATACGGCGGAGGTTATCGCGGTAGGCACGCGTGTAGTCATCCGTGCAGACGACCATGGCGTCGTCAGCGAAGTCCTCGGTCACGGCGGCGAAGATGTCGTCGATCTCGTCCTGGGTTTCGCGCTTCGCCAAGCTCGTCGCATTGCGCACGAAGACCGCACGCCGGTACCCATCCCTGAACGTCAGCCGCAAGTCGAACCGATGGGTCCGCACCTTGCGCTTCTGCCGACAGTAGAAGCTGAGTGGAGGAAGCTGCACCTCCAGCCCATAGAGCTCGGGGCTGCGAAGGGCATCCAAGGCGACGGCGTATTCGGACTCGCCATCGAAATGGTAAACCTGCCGGATGCCGCCCGTCATCGGCGTTGCGAGAGCTGTCGACACCCGCTTGACCGTGTCGCTGCGCATCAGGGGATTGCGGTCACCTGCATAGGGCAGAACCCCGTGGATCGGCGCCACCAACAGGGCTGCCTGTTTCTTCTTGGGTGCCGGTTGGTCCTGCAACCAGTCTTCGTAGTTCGACATGCCGTCTCCGTTCCCGGAAACGAGGCGCTTCCGGGGTAGTCATCTTTTCATCCTGGAGCTCAGACCGCGCTTGCCCGGGCCGTTCTCGGCCTCTAGCGTGGCAAGTGATACACGGGCGATCTTTGCCCCAACTTCCAGGCGCGCACCCGAGGGTGCGCGTTTTCTTTTGCGCAGGACGTGGGCGTCATAGAGCGCCGACCTTGCACAAGGAGAAGGTCCGCGAATCCGCTGAAAATCCAAAACAGAAAAATGCGCCCGGCCTTGAAGGCCCTTGCCGAAACTGAGTCAACCCCCTGAAAATGCGAAAAAATATCCTCCAAATTTTCTTCAGGCGACCACTTCAGCAGCCATCAGCGTCACGTTCCCGGGGCCGGCGCGACGATGGTGGACATGTTCTCGCAAGGTGATGGCCAGGATATCGCGCGAAGAAATTCGCCACGCCACATCGAGCAATCAGCCAGAGCGCAATAAGGCGGCGACCAGATCTCGCTCTGGTTGCCGCCGTGCCGGTGTCGACGCGTACACAGAAAGTCGCATACTCAGGTACCCAAGACGGGCGAAGCTATGAGTGAGGAAAACCCGGAGGTTTGAAGATTGGGCAGTTTGTACCCATGGTGGCAACAAACTCGCTTGGGGATAAACCCGACGCCCTATGCGCTTCGTACGAGGTGACCTGACAGGCCGCGGAGACCGTAAGATGCGACCGTTCGCCAAGCACGAGTTACAATCGACTGCCGGATGCTATCGAGGCAGACAGCGGCGTACATCATGGCGGGTAGCCGAATTGCGACCCAGCGACATGGTGGCTGCAGCATTTAAGTCAAAGCCGTCATCCACTCATCCCGGGGGAACGCAGCCCAAGAAGCGACCATGAGGGCGGAGAGCCGACCTTCGCTGCATCCAAGACGAATGGCAGCGATGCGCAGGAAACGGCCGTTCGCCCTGCGGACAAGTGGGCGGGGAACAGGCGACACTTGACGAGGGACGAGGGCGCTTAGGCGGAAGCGGTAGAGGGGCCCATGGCCAATGTTTCACCGATGCGGCCTGCGTCGGGCGGCGGAGCTCAGACCATGCCTAGTACGCCAGCTTGCGTTCCTTGGCGAAGGGGCTCAGACCCAGCCAGCTCTGCATTGCCCCGGCGACCGCCTTGGGCCCGGCAAGCGCCAGCTTGTCCGCGGCCTGGGCGACCGTTGTCAGCCCCATCCAAATCGCGGTCATGGTCCGCAGATCGGTTTCCACGTAGAGATCGACATCGAACCCTGGATCGGTCAAGCAGAGGTCCACCTCGCCGGTTTCCTCGACGATCAGCCACCAGGATCTCTTGCCGGCAGAGAGCTCCGGGAAGCGGAAGTTCAGCACGGTGCGCCCGGCCGGCAGTGGGGATGGGTCGAGATTGCGGCGCATGTCCCACATCAGGAGAGAGACATCGAGCCGTTCAAGGGAGGGTTCGGACTCGACCCATTTCTGCCCCCAGATCCCGAAGGCCTGGACGATCGACAACAGGTCTCTTCCGGCGGGTGTCAGAAGGTATTCAACCGCCTGGGAGCGCGGCACGGGTTGCCGTTTGACGATGCCGGCGTCCTCCAGCTCCCGCAGGCGTTGTGCCAGAAGGGACCGCGACATGCGCGGCACGCCGCGCCTGATGTCGTTGAACCGGGTCGAGCCAGCGACCAGTTCCCGTACGACGAGCATCGTCCATCGCGTACAGAGTACTTCGGCGGCCATGGCGACAGGACAGAACTGGAAATAGCTGGCGTTGGACATCGGTGTCCTCCTCACTGGCTTGGCAACAGATTAGCAAATTTGCATGGATGAGTCTCGGGTCCAATTTCTGGACCAGCCGGTCCAGTCCCGTCACTGGTTCCGATGGGGTGGGACCCGTCATCCTCTTCCCGTGCGGCCGCATGGGGCAAATCGAAGGAGGCGCTGCCCTTTCCGACACTGCCGTTCCAACATGTCCAAGGGAGGAGAAGATGAAAGACCATATCGATGTGAACAACCTGGACGGAGGACGCACGACGATCCGTGCCGAGGAGCTGGAGTCGCTGGCCGCGAAGTTGCGCGGCTGCGTAATGCTGGAGGGGGATCCGGGCTTCGACGTTGCGCGCACGATCTGGAACGGGATGATCGACCGCAAGCCCTCCCTGATCGTCCAGGCCGCAGGACCTGCCGACATTCGGGCTGCGGTGGATTTTGCGCGTGACCAAGGGTTGCGGATGGCAGTCCGTGCCGGCGGGCACCAGATCGCCGGCCTTGCCGTCGAAGAGGGCTCCATGATGCTGGATCTTTCTGCCATGCGTTCAGTAAGGGTGGATGCCGCCGCCGGCACCGTCCGGGTGGAGCCGGGCGCGACGCTCGGCGATGTCGATCACGAGACACAGGCCCATGGCCTGGCCGTGCCGGTCGGCGTGAACTCGACCACCGGTATCGCGGGGCTGACTCTTGGGGGTGGTTTCGGCTGGATCACCCGCAAGTACGGCATGACGATCGACAACCTGCTCTCCGCCGATGTGGTCCTGGCCAGTGGCGACTGTGTCCGGGCCTCACCCCGGGAGAACCCGGATCTCTTCTGGGCCCTGCGCGGCGGAGGGGGCAATTTCGGGGTGGTCAGCTCGTTCGAGTTCCGCGCCCATCCCGTCGGCCCGGAAGTGCTGTCCGGCCTCGTCATCCACCCGTTCGAGGCGGCAGCGGAACTGCTGCCGAAGTTCCAGGAGCTTTGCGACCGGGCACCGGACGACCTGACGATCTGGTCGGTCCTGCGCAAGGCCCCTCCGCTGCCGTTCCTGCCCGAGGAATGGCATGGACGCGAGGTTCTGATCTTCGCCGCCTGCTATTCGGGTGGCATGGCGGAGGGCGAAGTGGCCATGCGTGATCTCCGTGCGCTCGGCAGTCCGATCGTCGACGTCATCGGACCGCATCCCTTCACAGGCTGGCAGGCCGCCTTCGATCCGCTGCTGACGCCCGGCGCGCGCAACTACTGGAAAAGCCGTGACTTCATGGGGCTCAGCGCCGGGACGATCAGGGCCATCCTGGAGGCCGTCGGTGATGTGCCGGATCCGCAGTGCGAGGTCTTCATCGCCCATGTCGGCGGGGCGATGGCCCGCGTGGCGCCAGAGGCCACCGCCTACCCGCAGCGGACGGGCCACTTCGTCATGAACGTCCACACCCGCTGGGACGACCCCGGAAAGGACGCAGCCTGCATTGACTGGGCGCGCCGTCTGTTCCGGGACACTGCGGCAGATGCAGCCCCCAGCGTCTACGTGAACTTCATGCCCGAAGACGAACCCGATCGCCTGGTCGAGGCCTACGGCGGCAACATGCAGCGCCTGCAGGCGATCAAGGCGCGCTATGACCCGGGCAACCTTTTCCGGGTCAATCACAACATCAAGCCCATGGTCGCGGAGCAGGCAGCGCAATGATCCCGCGCAGGCCCGGTCGCGGGCCTGCGTCCCTTTACCCATGCGAACCACGTCAGCCAGGAGCGAAGACAGATGGAACAGACACTATACAGCCGTCTCGGCGGTCAGCCGGGCATCAAGGGGCTCGTCGACGACATCATAGAAGCGCACATGAACAATCCCACGCTGGGCCCGCGCTTCCTGCCCTATCGGGAGAAGCCCGCAGAACTGGACGCCGCCAAGGCGCATCTTTGCGACTTCCTCGGGGCGGGGTCGGGCGGTCCGGAGGAATACACCGGTCGGGACATGGTGGCGGCGCATCGCGGCATGAACATCAGTGCGGCCGAATACATGGCAGCGCTGGACGATATCATGACCACCTTGGCCGACCACGAGATCGATGACCAGACCTGCAAGGATGTCCTGATGATCAGCTTCACGCTGAAGTCCGAAATCATGGGGCAGTAACCTAACGGCGCCCAGGAGGGTGGCCAGTGCAGGCGCACGACAATGCGCAGTGGCTTTGCGCTGGTCGAAGTGTAGATCAGCTTAAGCATGTCGATCATCCAGACGCGTGGTTTATTGAGGTCTCTAGCCCGTTTATAGTCGCGATTACGCGGATGTCAGCAGTTGTCCACACTGCTGATCTTGGGATGCAAGATCATGCTGCGCTTTGCCCCAAGGACCGGATTGGGGAAGCTGCACCGCAGCGAGGCCCAACCTAGCGAATGTCCGGATAGGGCCGCCTCTGCCGGGCAGGCCGACTCAACCGAGCGAGTTGGCCGGCTGCGGTGGCGCAGGCCCGCTTCGAACCCAACTGAGCGTCGAGATCAGGAGAAATGGTCTTTCCGTTCCTGTCGCCCGCCGCTCATGAGGATTGCACTGCACGCGATGAGGGCGATCCCGAGGGCTTCTCGGGCCGTGGGGACGTCTCCGAACAAGACAGCGCCCCAGATGGCCGCGAAGCCCAGGTAGGCGGTATCGAAGACACCGACGACCGGCGTCGGGGCTACCCGGTAGGCCGTCGCGACCGCCGTGGCGATCACTGCCAAGAGACATCCGAGCACGAACGCGAGGTTCCAGTCCGCGAGCGTGAGCCTTGGCCAGAGCGCCAGAACGAAGCTCTCTGTGCCGCCCGGCCGAAAGAGCGAGAGAAGCAGGAGCGCTGCGGCGGCCACGCAGACGAGACAGAGGTTGAGCGTCATGGCCATCGCGCCCGGGCTTTCCGCCTGGCACCGGCTCCAGGTGATGAGGCCCGCCAGAGCATAGAAGGCGGCAGCTGCGAGCGGGAGCAGCAGCAGAGGAGTGAACGTGTCGGTCGAGGGCGACACTACCAGTAGCCCCCCGGCAAGAGACAGTGCCACGGCCGTCCATCCGCGCCCGCCGATGGTCATGCCCAGCAAGACGCGCCCCAGCAGCGCCATCCAGGCAGGCGCGGTGTAGTAGCAGGCTGCGGCGAGAGCGAAGGACATGGCCGGCAGCGCCGCGTAATAGCTCAGCCACATGGCTGCGAGGCAAAGGCTTCGCGCCCAGACCCAGCCGCGGCGGGTGAGACGAAGGCTCGACCGGCCATGCATGGGCAGGAGCCAGGCGGCGAGCAGCACTGCGGCAACGGTCGATCGCAGCAGGACCAGCTGTGCCAGCCCGAAGCTGTCTCCACTCATCTTCACCAGTGCGTCGGAGAAAGACAGAAGCGAAACCGCCGTGAGGATCGCGATGATGCCGCGTGTGGTCCCGCCAAGAGGTGGGATGTGATCGGATTTCCATGCCATACGCGATGGAAACCACGGGCTGCTTCCCTCACAAAATGAGAATGGGTCGCCAATGCATGAGGATTTGGAATGGATCGCCACTCGCTGCCACCGTTGTCTCGGCTTCCTGCCTTCGAAGCGGCCGCCCGACATGAAAGCTTCACCGCCGCCGCTGAGGAACTCGGTCTGACGCAAACCGCTGTGACCAAGCAGATCGCCGCCCTGGAGGCAGATCTCGGCCTGCGGCTCTTCGAGCGTCGCAACAGGGCTGTCTTCCTGACCGAGGCCGGGCGCGCCTACGGACAGGTTGTCGGCGCGGCCCTGGCCGATATAGCAGCCGAGACGACGCGTTTGCGCGGCGGCCCCTCCGGCACGGGACTGGTCCTGCATTGCCAGCTTTGCGAGGCCTTCTACTGGCTCATGCCGCGCCTTGCGGGCTTCCATGAACGCCACCCCGGTTTGGAGGTCCGGGTCGTCAGCGCCCTGGCGCCGCTGACAGCGGCGCCCGAGCCCTTCGACGTGGCGATCCAGACGACCGGCCGGGCCGCGGGTTCGGCGCGTCTGGCCTTCACCGCCTCGGACGAGATCTTTCCCGTGGCCGCCCCAGGCCTCGTGCCGTACGGGGCGCTACCGCTTCCTGCCGCGGGATTGGCCCGATACCCGCTGCTGTCGCATCGGGTCCTGCCGCAAGACTGGATGGATTGGCCGGACTGGTTCCAGGCCGTCGGACACCCCATGCCGAAAAGCGCGCGGATCACCGGCTTCGACAGCTTTCCCTTGGTACTACAGGCGGCGGTCGCAGGTCAGGGGATCGCGCTCGGCTGGCGCAACACGGTGAGTGGGCTCATCGCCGACGGCAAGCTTCTGAGGCTTTGCGATGAGGCGGTATTCCGCCCGACCGAAATTTCGGTTTTCCGCGGCGCGAGGCGCGGCAACCACGCGGAGACGGATGCCCTGCTCTCGTGGCTCCGAGAAGAACTGACCGAGCGCCCCGCCAACGGCAGCTCCTTCCACACCGTTGACGTCTAGCCGTCCAGAATTCTGCGGTCTGGATGAATGACGGCTTCGAGTCTTTTGCGAAAAAGAAACTTGTCGACGCCTTATGCCCAGCGAATTCAGGGGCTTGGGGCTGCTAGATAATTTGCGAAAAAACCCTTTGTTATCAATCTATTGTGACCCTCCTCGCCGGCATGTACTGTACCCTCGGCTGAGCTAGGTGAGCATTCCAACTCCTCCCGACCAGCCGTGTCGCGGCCTGCCTTCCCTGTAGGTCAGAACTCACTCGAATTCATCGGAGGCCATGTTGGCCGCCCCCACCGTTATCGAAATCCCGGACAATGGCGGAACGGTCGCAGTAATAGCCGACCTGCATCTCCGATCTTATTTCTGGCTGAACAACGACCCATTCCAATTCCATGGCCTGCAAGATCGGCTGCTCCAGCAAAACGTTGATGCCTTGATCGTCGCGGGTGACCTGTCTGACACCTTCGGCCCGTCACTGCAGGACGCGCTCGCATATCTGAGCCGCTATGTTCCCGCCGATCGCATCCACCTCCTCCCCGGAAACCATGACTACTATTCTGGGCGGCTGGACGACGAGAACCGGCTGCGTGACCTGGTTCACGCAAGCGGGAGTTGGTTCGCGCAGAAGACCGAACTCCGCCATCGTAGCGACCGGTATCTCTGCGCCACGCTTTGGACCGACTTCGAGCTACTGGGGGATCAGGAGGCTGCCAAGAACTACGCACGCCGGTTCATGCGCGACTTCGACATGATCTCCACCGAAGCGTCTGGTCATGAGTGGCTTGATCCGGACGAGGTGCTGCCGCGCCGCATTGTCCCGGTTACACCTGAGGACATAATCGCCGTGCATGGGGAACACCGCGCTTGGCTGGAAGAAAGGCTGGCGACCCCACATTTCGCCGGCAATGGCAGGACCTTTGTCGTCACGCACCACGGCCCGCACCCGTCCGCCGCAGGCCCAATCGATGGTCTCACACCAGCCTTCCACTCAAACCTGACCGGAGTCATCGAGCGGAGCGACATCGACACCTGGTTCTTCGGTCATTCACACCGACGACTGTCTTCCGTGATTGCTGGGACACGCATTCAGAACATCTAGATCGGCTACCCGGACGAGGATCACGGCGACGACGAGGATGATCTGGCGGAGGTCTGCTTCATTGCGGCGGCGCTGAAAACGCAGTCCTCGAATGAGGTTAGGGAACTTCCGGCCGACCGACAGGCATTGCAGCAGGACTTCGATTACGCGCTTCGGTGCAGCGAAACCGGCATTCCTGTCCTGGTGGACAAGCTCTCCCCCTCAACGCGCGCCTTTCTGCGCCACGCTTTGAGGGGGTGCGCCTGCCCTGTCGTGCCGGAAGGAGACGCGTACTACGCAACCGATGTCATCGTCGCGCTCGGCCAGACACGGCCAGGTTCTGAATGATGCCGTTTGATGCGATCATTTCGATCTCGGGGATACTGGTCTGTCTGGTTGGCCTTGTTCATGTCGTCATCGCCTACCGGCAGACGACGCGCTCGGCTGAACCTGATCCGCAGCGCGTAAAACGCTTCGTCGAAAGCGCCCCGCCGATCCCCGGCCACCTGCTTTACGCTCATCAGGATCGATGCCCCACAGCGAGGCCCGCTCGCGCGCAAAAGGCCGAGCCTGCTGAGGAATACGCAAAAGACCACGAGGCGCCGCGTTGACCACACCCCTCCCCCTCGCGCGCGATCTCCAGGATCGGGAAACGGCCTTCTCCTTCGTATCTCGCCTCGCCGCGATGAACGGCGTGGATACTGCGGGCTTCTGTACCGACATGGGGCTGCCCTTCAGCAAGGTGATCGACGGCAATCCTGAGGCCTTGGCGCGTCTGGCAGATCTCAGCGCGACTGAGGTCGAGGACCTGCGGCTGTGGTCGCCCCTCTACCTGGGCAACCGAGAGCACGAGTTCCGCGGCAATCGCCTTCATGCCAAGGCCATCAAGGAAAGCACCGTCCGGGGCTGCCCTGCCTGTCTGCGAGAGGATGCGGCCGCCGCTCCTGGCCGCGCTGAAGGCGACATGTACATCAGGGGCCACTGGCTCTTCCGGCCTGTGACGCTCTGCCTGAAGCATCACCATCCCCTCGTTCCACTCTGGACCGAGGCCAACGTCAGCCGGCGCTACGACGCCTTCGCCCGTTTGGCCGAGATCGCGCCCGGCGTGTGGGCCGGAGAACTGGACAAGGAGCTTCGCGCCCCCAACCCGTTCGACGAATGGATCGAGGCCCGCCTGGCGGGCACCCCCACGGAGAGCTGGCTGGATCAGTTCGACCTCTACGCCGCAGCGCATTTCTGCGAGTTGCTCGGGCGCGCCATCTGGGCGGTCAGGTTCCCGAAGTGGAAGAAGTTCGGCCCGGAACGTGCCTGGATGTCCTTCGAGATGGGCTTCCGCTTCGCGACCCAAGGGGAAGCGACAGTCCGCGATACCCTGATGCAGCTGCAGGAGACGATTGGTGAGCCGACCGACGGCCCCAAGAAGAAGTACGGCGCGCTCTATGACCGGCTCGCCTTCGACCTCCTGGGCGAGGCCTACGCCCCCTTCCGGGAGCTTCTGCGCGACCACATAGCAAGTACCTGGCCGCTAGGTCCGGGCGACGACCTCATGGGGGAGCCGGTGCTGGAGCGAAAGGTCCACTCGGTCCGGACCGCCGCGCGCGAGCTTGGCATGGATCCCCGGCGCCTGCGCAAGCTGCTGGTCGATGTCGATCTCGTCCAGCCTGCCGAGACCGGCCGCGATGACCAGTGGGAGCTGTTCGATGCCAAGGCAGCGCAGCCACATCTCGACCGGATCAACACCCTGGTGTCCGCAAAGGACTTCCAGGAAGCATTGAGCATGTCCCGCTCGCAGTTCGAGCTTTTACGAAAAGAGGGCCATTTCCCGCCCGCGATCGATGGCGGAGATCACAAGCCGCTCTGGAACGTCCGTGCCGCGCACTTGCACCTGGAAAGCCTGTTGACCGGGGCCGAGCCGATCTACGTGAACATGCACGGCTGGGATGACATCCCGACGACCGCGCAAAGCCTGAAGGTCTCCCCCGGCACGGTCCTGAAGCTTCTCGAGGGCGGCAAGGTTCAGCGGATCGGTCGGCACACCAACCGTGATGGCTATGCCAGCATCGTGGTCACAAAAGGCGAGATCGAGCGTCTTCTGGAGCGCCCCGAGGCGCCGGGTCTCAGTATCGATGTCTTCGCCCGCCAGTCCGGTCTGACACGCTCCGCCGCCATGCGGCTGGTGCGCGAGGGACATGTCCCGTCCACGGAAGGCCGACACCCCAAGACCAATGCGCGGCAGCGCTTCCTGGCGCCAGGCGACCTCGCCGCTTTCCATGAGCGGTTCGTGACCCTGCGCGGCCTGGCCGTCGAGCTTGGCATGCCTTGGCAAGCACTCCGACCCAAGCTGGCGGCTGCAGGGATCGAGCCCTTCAGCCCGGACGGGCAGGACTACGGCGCGGTTTTCGAGCGCGATGCCGCTGCCGCAGCTGACCTTGCCTCCACGAAACCAGGAACCCATCAAAACAAAGAGAAAGGCGGGGAATGAAATACCTCATCACGACATATGACCGCAATGATGTGACGGATCATGCCAATTACTGCGAAGCGCATCAAATCCCATGCATCTACGCGCTGGTTCTGGGCGAAAAATGCACTGTCTTCGTCCATTGCGAAAAACTTACCGGCCCCCGGAGCCAAGCCCTCGAAGCCCATGAGGCCGAGTTCGCGGAATTTATCGCTCGTCTCCGCAACACCTACGCGGAGCCCGCTCGGATTCAGGAAACCCTGCCAATGTCGTTCTGGTACCACGACCTTCCTGCTTCAGCTGCGGAGGACGTGGCGGAACAGACATACGCATTCTTGAGAACGATCCTGGCTCCGTTCGACGACAAGTAGGTCACCAGCGGCTACGCCACGCGAGGCAGACCACTTGCGAGACAGGCCAGGCCACTTGGCCAGCACTGCGGTCGATCTAAGACTGGCCCCACAAGAGCCTTCGGCCATCCTGTTTCACGGCACGCCGAGCGCAAACCTCGATGCACTCCTTGCATCGGGCTTCAACCCTGGCCAGCGGTGTCACGCCCCCACACATCGCAATACCGAAAATGAACTATGGAGACGACGCACATGGACTATTCACCTGACGACTGGGTGATCCTGAAAGTTTCGTTTGCGACGCGGGACAGAGCTTTCACTCAACTCAGAGTGTTGGGCGGCTGGCGCGGCGGGTATCTCAGTGGGGATGCATGGCGCATAAACTCAGGCATCCAGGCCGTTCATGCGGATGACCTCGAATACCGCTTCCTTGGTCGATCAGGTTCCGTCTATCTATGCCGACGCGGCGGATATCGCATGTCACGCATCATGGCGTCTGGCCTGGAAGAGCTGAAGCGTCAACCGACCGTTGTCGAGGCAGAGGTTCTGGAAGACCGGGATTGGCTTGAAACAGGGCTCCTTGAAGCACTTCTCTCGACAGCGGCTGACGATACAGCGGCAAAATGACTTCGCCTCGGGACCTTTGCGAGTCAGCTAGGGGCTGCGTGATGCGCAGGTGTGAGACACCAGCCGGAAGCGCCGCTGCTCCCGGCCCATAGCCGACCTTCGTCCGAGGCGTAAAGGATGGCCGGTCGGGTCCGAAAACGGACATTGGGGCTCGGTCCATTGAAGTCGACCGAGCGAACGTCGAAGCACCTACAAGGATCTGCCTCCTGAACTGAAACATTAAATCTAGCGTGACCGACAAGAATTGTGCCAGTCTGCACTGGCATTTTTTAAAAGGTCGATCATGCCGTTTTACATCAGGGATTCGATTACCCTCGGACCGTTTAGGATCAATCTCTCAAAATCAGGTCAGGGCTTCTCTGCCGGCGTAAAGGGATTCCGGGTCGGGACCGGCCCGAAGGGCCATTACATCCATGCTGGGATGAACGGCATTTACTATCGGAAGACGCTTGGCACCCTTGGCCGAAGGCCTAAACGACCCGGTTCGGAGAAGCAGGGGGATTACGCGTCGGAGCTCGCCAAGATCGCTCCGGACGAGAAGCTGCCAACCTACATGACTGAAGACGGTGTAATGATGCGCCGGATCATCTCCGCTGAGGCGGATGTGCTTGTTTCCGAAACGCACTCAGAAGCGCTGAATAGCCTGAATCGGGCGCGCGAGAAGCCTTCCTATACGCTCATACTGTGCGGAGCGGCGGCCTTGGGCCTCGTCTTCACCCTCATCTCGCAGAATTCGGCTGCGATGATGGCGTGCGCGGCGCTCTTCGGGATCGCCTATGCTGTGGGACACATGCTAGACATCCCGCGTCGCAACGTCGTATTCGCCTATAACCTCGAACCCGCCGCCGAAGAGAGATACAAGGCGCTCATTGGAGCTATTGACCGGATCGCTGGAGCTAGCAAGCTCTGGTATGTGAAAGCGAGCGGTGACATTACGACGCTCCATGCGTGGAAGAAGAACGCAGGTGCTACGAGTTTGGTCGACACGACGGAAACCTCCGTATCCTATGCTTTGCCGCCCGGCATCGCGTCGAACGTGACGCCGCCCATGATCCTCATCGACGGAAAGAAGTGCTACTTCTTCCCTGACTGCATTCTAATTGAGGAGAATATGCGCTTCGGAGCGGTTCGCTACGAGACTCTTCGCACAGCCATTCGTGACCAGCGAATGATCGTGGAGGCCGCCCCCTCAGATGCAAAAGTGGTTGGTCAAACCTGGAAATATGTAAATAAGAACGGTAGCCCGGATCGACGCTTCAAAGATAACCGGCAGCTGCCGATTTGCCTCTTCCAAGAGATCGCCATGATCAGCGAAGGTGGTTTCAAGGCGCTGTTGCAAGTCTCCAAACAGGGGATCAGCAGCGACTACGGAAAAGCGATGACGGAGCTCGGCCGGCTCACGAAGGAATTGAAGGACGCCGAACCTCTACTGATCGCACAGGAGACCTGATGCGCAAGTAGCCTCCATTGGCCTGTCTCTCTGAGGTTGCCGCTTTAATTACTTCGGCCCATGGCGGCCCTTGAGACCCGTGCAGTGATTAGCGGACTAAGCCCCAAGTAGACATCGGATGAAGCTCGCTGCGGCTGTCTCAACCGCTGAGGCGTCTTATATATTGAATCCCAATACTCCAGACGCTACGCCTGTGCTTAAATATTTTTTTCTAAAGGGGGCCTCATGGCTGACTTCTACGAGATCGATTTTCTTCCTGTTGGGAACACAAAGAGCGGCGATGCAATTTGCCTTCGCTATGAGATTAATGGCCATTACTATGTTCATGTGGTCGACGGGGGCTATGCGGAAGAAGGGCAGAAACTACTCAATCATCTGTCTACCTATTATGGGAGCACGTCAGTTGATCATGTCGTGGCAACCCATCCCGATGGTGACCACGCGATGGGTCTTAGGACGGTGCTAGAGGAAGCAAATGTCGGTATGCTTTGGATAAACCGGCCTTGGGCATATGCTGAAGAACTGCTCCCTTACTTCGCGAAGTATACCAACGCTGAGAACCTCGCGAAGGCGCTCAAAAGCGTGTTTCCTAACCTCGCCAAGCTTGAGGAGATTGCGACCAACCGAGGCATACCAATCGCGGACGCGTTCCAAGGTGCTAAGATTGGTGCATTCACTGTCCTCGCGCCGTCTCGTGAGGCGTTCTTCAGCTACGTTGTTGAAGATGATAAAACACCAAAGGCCGCCCCAGCGACGGCGACTCATGGTAGCGTGTTCGATGCCGCAGTCCGGAAGATCGCTGAAGGCGTGCGGCTGATTATGGCAGCATGGGGCGCAGAGAAATTCCCCGCTGAAGATACCTCACCACGCAACAACATGAGCATAGTGCAGTTTGCGGACTTTTCAGGAAGGCGGGTGGTTCTGACAGCGGATGCCGGTCGTGCCGCGCTTGATGAAGCAGCAAACTTCGTTCGCGTCGCTGGACTCCCCCTTCCCGCCGACCAAAACAGTCTAATGCAGGTGCCTCATCACGGTTCTCGTCATAATGTCTCCACCGAAACCTTGGATCGATGGCTTGGGGAAGTCGGCGAAGAGCATCAGGAAACACGTTCGTATGCCATTGTCAGTGCGGGCAAAGATGATCTGGACCACCCACGTCAGGTGGTCGTTCGCGCATTCATACACCGGGGGGCTGAAGTCAGCCAGACAAAGGGTAAGACATTGTGCTTCTCCGGTGGGGCAGCGCCGGGTCGCAAGGGATGGGGGCCCACGACCCCGCTTAGCTACCCTACCAGCTACGAGGAATAGAGGATGGAAGCCATCTTCAAGAAGTTCACCGATCCCTATGAACGAAAAGCACGCCTCTACCCCGCTCTCCTTGCCGCGCTTCCGGTCATAGTTTTCGTTTCGATCTACACGGAATGGTTTACCTTTGATATCAAGAACGCGCTTTACATCACTATCGTGGCGGCTGGTCTATTTTGGTTGTCTGGAAAAACCAGAAATCTGGGAAAGGCCGTTGAAAATAGGCTAGTAGCGAAATGGGGAGGGATGCCGTCGGTGACACTGCTACGTCATCGAGACAGTGTACTGGACCGCTATACGACAGAAAGATATCATAAAGCGGCCGCCGGTCTGGCCGATATTCCCCTGCCCGACCACGCAGAAGAAGAAATAGACCCAACCGATGCTGATGAACGCTATCGGGCGGTGACGTCTGCGTTGCTCTCCAAGACTCGAGATGTCAACGAATATCCCCTACTATTCAAAGAGAATATAAATTACGGGTTCTGGCGAAACCTGCGTGGAGTTAAGCCAATCGGCTGCGCTTTTTCTGTAACCATCGTGGTTCTTGGCCTGTGGTTCGATCGAGCCCTCGTGTCAAATTTGCAACTACCTGATGGTGCTGAATTTGCAGTAGCCGCTTCAGGAATCTTGATGCTTCTGGGGTGGTTCACAACCGTGACCGACGAAGCTGTCCGCCAAGCGGCACAGAGCTACGCAAAGCGCCTGTTGGAAGCGTTGGACAAAGCGTAGGAGGTCTGCAGAGGTATTACCTGGCTGAAGGGAAGCAGACCTACTACCTTAGTTTTTGATTTACGGGTATTGCCTGCAAGCGGGCTTTCGCTCTTAGCGCAGCGAAGGTCAGCTCTCCGCCCTTCTTGGTGTCGATCGAACGGGCTCCGGTCTTGGTTCTCGCCTAAATGTCCGCTTCCGCGGTGCGGACGGGGTGCCTTCGTGACCGCGGCGAACGTTGGCTCTCCGCCCTTCGAGCCAGGTCAGTTCGCCTTCATGCGCCGGACGCGAGCGGTGTCTATGGCCGCTTAAAGCCATCACTCTATTCCCAGAGCTGCGACGCTCAGTGTCTTCCTTGGTAGCGTTGTGTCAACTGGCCCAGGAAGCCCTCGCGAGGCGTCACTCAGGTCTATTCTCACGCTGGTGGCGGCCAGGAAGGGCGACCAGTCTTCGGCCAGAAATTACCTTCTGACGCTTGAGGTGGATAAGGCCTCGTTCGACCGAGTCGAGGTCAACGCCGTCTCCACAGACGCGAGCAATGCTGTCGGCGTAGACATCTGTTGCTGTGACGGGCACCTGACAATTTCTCCGACGCTGATATCGGCTGAGGATCGTAGCGACAGCTTGGGTCGGCTTAATGGTGGAGTTCCCACCGCTTCTAAGCGACCTCGTGTCCAGGGTCTCACCATCGCTAGCCAGCCCCAATGCGCCATGCTCAGGCTCATACAGGGAGGGCACAACGGCCCTCTGCCGGATCCGTAGCTTCATGCCACGAACCGCACATCCCCTCCATAAGCAAAAGGCGCCGGAGCGTCCGCCCCAGCGCCTCTATCACCGTCCGTCAGAGAGCAGCCGAAGGGCACGAGGCGGTACGTTTCGCCCTTGACACCCCTTGCGCAGACTTATGCTTCCGTTTGCGCATTCATCTGCTTTCTCTGACTCTGTAGGACCCACCTAAAAAACGCCATTGGGGTCACTCGACATACCCGTAAGTCATTGAAATAAATCACTACAAGAAATCCCCTTCGCACCGACGGCGGCCAGTTTGTCCTTTTGGCACAGGATTAATGTCCATCGATTTTCCAAGAAAAATGCCGCCTTTCGGCGGCATCCAATTCGAAGTCGTAGGTGTCCGGATCAAACCTTGGGCAGGCCTGCCTTCTCATAGATGGCAGCACCGAACTCCCTTGGGTCCCAGATCGGCTTGACCCCACGTTCCCGAAGCAACTTCTCGATGGCGAGCGGTCTCACACCCATGACCAGAGGCAGCCTCTTCTTGGTCACGTATTTCTGCCGGAAGTTCTCGAGCGCCGTGGGCGAAACCCAGACGTCCTCGCCGGAAGGCTCGGATGCGATCAGCGGTGCCGCTTCGGGATGGCAGAACACGCGACGGCCTCGGGAGGGATCGAACCCGAGAATGATGAGCGCCAACTCCCCGCTCATCCCAGGACGGGGAAGCGCAAGCTTCGACTTGATCTCCTGAGGGTCCACGAGAACGGCCCCCAGGCCAGCAGCACCGGCCAAACGGCATGCACGCAGCAAGCGCCCCTGCAGCAACATCGATAGAATGACGGACATCTTCACCCTGCCCTTCTCTGCAGCCTTGGCGAGCGTCACCATGGTCGTCGGCTTCTCCGCGACTTCGGGAAGGCGCACCTTCATCCCCTCAAGGAAAGCCGCCATTTCCAGCCCATCGACTGCCTTGCTCATTTTGCTGGAAGCCGCCTCGACCTCCGTAAGCCGCGTGAGCGCACCGATTTCAAGAAGGGCTGCGACCATAGGGCGTGATGCTCCCAGAATCTCCGGCAAGCGGCTGACCGGCACGGCATGCTTCAGCATCCGAATGGACGCGCGCGCTTCGTCGTAGCGCAGGAAGATATGACCGCACGGGGCCTCACGGTCAGAGGCGGAAATGAGCCCTTGATCGGCGAGCAGGTTCCGGAGCGTCATCGGATGTACGAGTTCTCCGGCCGCGATCTTGGCCACACTGCTGACACGGGGGGCCTCAACAGGGCTGCCCAAGAGGATCTGCCCTTTCGTCAGGGGCACCGTGTCGAGGAGGTGCTCCCGCAGAAGAGGGCGGATGGCCCCGGGATCCTTGGTCAGCCGCGATGCGGACATCCAAGCATAGAGCATGCCATAAGCAGTCTTGGGATGCATGGAGCCGGGATTGGTCTCGGAACGCTTCAACAGATCCATAAAGGTGGTACGGATCGCCGCCTCCCCCTCGCTCATCACCGCCCACCCCGCGCGGCCGGCTTCATCCCACATGCTCTCGGTCATGTTGGAGGCCTTCTGCCCAGCTCCGAACGCGATGACTGCACCCAGCATTTCGGTGGCACGGACGCCCTGCTCGATCCCCTGGCCATCAAGCCATGCGGGGCCGGAAGCGCCCGCCAGCCTCGCGACGACATAGTCCTGCAGCGGCGAAGGCCGCAGCGAGGCGTTGGGTCCGACCGCCAGCGCATCTTTCTCCCAAGGCAACGCCTGAAGTTCATGCGCACCGTCGTCCCATTTCCCGCTGCGGTGGCTGAGCAACGGGATCTGATGCACGGGACACACCCTGACCACGGACAGTGACCAGATCAAACGGTGCCGCCACTTGGTGGCGGGACGCGCAGCACCCGCGGCATCCTCGGCCAGGCAGGAGGGGCAGAAGCGGGTGACGGGCCCAGTCAGGAACTCCGCAGCGAAGCGCTCACCGCGGAGGGCATATTGCCGATCACTGAACCGCGCCAGGTTTGCCGGAGGCTGATTTCGGTTAGTTACGCTGCCATGTCTTCCGTTTCCAGAGCGGCGTAGAAGTTTGCCTCTGCTTCCGCCGGAGGGATGTTCCCGATCGGCTCGAGCAAGCGGCGGTTGTTGAACCAGTCGACCCATTCGAGGGTGGCATATTCGACGGCCTCGAAGTTGCGCCACGGGCCGCGGCGATGGATCACCTCGGCCTTGAAGAGACCGTTGATCGTTTCCGCCAACGCGTTGTCGTAGCTGTCGCCGACGCTGCCCACGGAAGGTTCGATGCCGGCCTCGCCGAGCCTCTCAGTGTATTTGATCGACAGGTATTGCGACCCGCGGTCGGAATGGTGGACGAGCCCCGCGCCCTTAACCGGGCAGCGATCGTGGACAGCCTGTTCGAAGGCATCGAGCACGAAGCCTGCATGCGCTGTTTGGCTCGCCCGCCAGCCGACGATCCGGCGAGCGTAAGCATCGATGACGAAGGCGACATAGACGAACCCTCGCCAGGTGGCGACGTAAGTGAAATCACTGACCCAGAGCATGTTCGGCGCGGGCACGCGGAACTGCCGATTCACCTTGTCCAGCGGGCACGGGGCCTTCTTGTCGGGGGTGGTCGTCTTGTGCGGCTTGCCCCGGATGATGCCTTGAATACCCATGCCCTTCATCAGCCGAGCCACGGTGCAACGGGCGACGGTGAAACCCTCCCGATCCAGTTGATGCCAGACCTTACGCACGCCGTAGACACGCCAGTTCTCCTCGAAGATGCGCTCGATCTCGGGCCGCAGGACTGCGTCGCGCCGGGCTCGATCTGACAATCGGGCCGGATCGGCCCGCTTCGCCAGGTGATCGTAGTAGGTGGATGGGGCGATCGGCAGAACCTTGCAGATCGGCTCGACCCCGTGCTCCCCTCGCTGATCGTCGATGAACTCGACCATCACTTCGACCGGCGGTCGAGCTCCGCCATCGCAAAATATGCGCTCGCCTTGCGCAGGATCTCGTTTGCCTGACGCAGCTCCCGGTTCTCCCGTTCCAGCGCCTTCATCTTCTCGGCCATGTCGGTCGGGATACCAGCCCGCTTGCCGCTGTCGACCTCGGTCTTCTTGACCCACTCGTTCAGGGTCTGTGGCGCACAGCCGATCTTCGCGGAAATCGACATGACGGCCTGCCAGCGCGATCCATGCTGACCCTCATTGTCGAGAACCAGGCGCACCGCACGCTCGCGCACTTCGGGGGAAAACTTGTTCGTTGTCTTGCTCATGATGCTCCACCTTACTCAGGAGTTGGAGCCTCCGACAAACCCGGAGCGGTTCAAGCTGCCAGCCGTGCGGCCTACATCGCGGGGATTGAGGCGGGGATTTCTCCCCAGGAGCTTCGAGCTCATACAGGGGTGATCGGCGAGGCATTCGTAGCGGATTATCTAGGAGTGAAGCTTACCTCAAAGAATAATGAGCGTGGTTTCGATCTGCTCGACTCAGACGGCCTCCGGGTTTCAGTGAAAACCATCACAACTTCGACCGGGGTTGACTTCAATGAGGCGACGATCAATTTGGTTGACCGCGTGATCGTGGTCTGGATTGACACTGCGGAAGATCAACTGGCGGTCGAAGTCGTGTTCGATGCGAGCACCGAGCAACTGATGCAACTAGCAAAACCTCCGTATCGAGGGAAAAGACGCCTCATGCGCAACGCGATGACGTTTCCTACGCGCATCTCAACTACTGACCGGTTCGACGTCGGCACCGTGGTAGACACCTATCAACATGGCAATGTGCTGATCCGTCGTCACGCGACGGGATCCTTCACAGCCTTAGTGAACGGCGCCCCACAGCCAGCGCGCCAGTTGCTACTCGCAATGCGTGATGAGATGGGACTGCCGGACAAAGCAACAAATACAACCCGCAGCCTTGGAGCTCAGGTGTTCGGCCACCTGAGAGGCGAGAGCTTTTCGGAACCTTTTTCAAGCGGCGAGGATGAATGAGGACAGCCTCGGCCCTCTCCGGACATTCGTTTGAGTGACTTTTGCCGCGGTGCGGAATCCCCTGATCTGCCATTCACACTGTTGCTCAACGCGGCGGTGCAGCTCATAGCGGTACAGCTGCTCAGGGCGCAGGCCCTCGAAGCGGCAGACGATGGGGTGCTGATGTGACGACAATACGGATGCTCCGGATGAAAACCGGAGGCGATGTGTCATCGTTGGCCTTCACTCGAAAACGGAAGGCCGAAAGGTCTTCCAGGTGAAAGGACTCACTAACCAGACCGCATGCCGGCCCCGTGGGGGCCTCGGTTCGGTTTGACGCTCGCCCGAGGCGCTGCCCCGGGATCCCGCGCTTCCGCGGGAGGCTTCGTAACCGCCTCTGTGGTTGCCGTCCGTTATGCAAGAGGTTTCCAACCTTTCTCGGCAGGTGATCGAGCGCGGTCCTCTGTCAGGCCTTCCTTGGCGGCATGTCCTGAAGCCGCTGGCCGATATGGTGATCTGCGGACAAGGCCCAATCCCGATTGCGAGCTCCTTGGCTCTGGCGGTTACACTGGTTTCCCTCGTCCCGATCTGACCGATCGTTCTGCCCATTCGGGTCTTCGCCTTCTGCACCCCTTTCTCCGGTATCAACCCGCCGCAGCGTGCTTCTTCACGCCGCGCCTGCCGATGCCGGATCCCTGAAATCCTCGCCTTTCGTCATCATCGCCCAGAGCTGCCGCGCCATCCGGTTGGCCAAGGCGATGGCCACCAGCATTTTCGGCTTCTTCGCCAGCATCCGGGCCAGCCAGCTGCCAGTCGGAACGGACTTGCGCCCCCGGACTGTAAGCCGCGCCATTGCGCCGATGATCAGTAGTTTGCGTATGTCAGCCTGGCCCGACTTGGAGACACGACCGAGACGTTCCTTGCCACCCGAGGAATGCTGGCGAGGAACCAGACCCAGCCAGGCGGCGAAGTCGCGGCCGCGCCGGAACTCTGCCATGTCCGGCGCGAAAGCCTCGACGGCGAGCGCGGTCATCGGGCCGACGCCGGGCATCGTTTGGAGACGCCGCGCAGTGTCCGTGGTCTCCGCAAGTTTCCTGGCGGCCTTCGTGCGCGCCTCGATGCGGGCGGTCTTCTCGGAAACCTGCAGCAGAATGTCCCGGCATTCGTCGCGGACGAGGTCCGGCAAGGATGCGGTAGGGTCTTCGATAATGGCCTCGATGCCCTTGAGATGGCGGATGCCCTGAGGGACAACATGCCCGAACTCGTAGAGCAGCCCGCGGAGCGCGTTCACGAGCTCGGTGCGCTGATGGACCAGGCGTTCGCGGGCGCGGAACAGCGCGGCGCGGGCTTGCTGCTCTTCGGATTTAGGTGAGACGAAACGCATCTCGGGGCGTTGCGCCGCGATCACGATCGCTTCCGCATCGGCAGCATCATTCTTTTGCCTCTTCACTTATCATCAGGTGGCCGTAATGCGGAGGA
>NZ_RAPJ01000057.1:0-32939 GCF_003703915.1 Salipiger sp. D13 | reverse complement strand
GTTGATCGATAGCACCGGGATCAAGGTCGAGGGCGAAGGCGAGTGGCACGTCCGCAAGCATGGTGGCCCCAAAAGGCGCGTCTGGCGCAAGATCCACTTGGGGATTGATGAGGAAACGCTGGAGGTTCGGGCCGTCGAAATCACAGGGAGCCACATCGGTGATGCGCCGGTGTTACCCGACCTTCTCGATCAAATCCCGCAGGACCAGGAAATCTGTAGCGTCATTCCAGTCAGCGTAATGCCATCGATGAAGCGTTTCTGCGCCAGCAGGAAAGCGGCGACGAGGGGGGTGACGATAACCAGCGCGGTGGCCATCATTGGCCCGTAGAAGGTACCGTCGAGATCGCCCTTGAACTCGCGCAGGCCAAGCGGCGGAGTGAACAGGCTGCGGTCGCCAGTGATGACGATGCGCGGCCAAAAGTAGTCATTCCAGTGAGCCACAACCGAGAAGATCGCGAAGGCGAGCAGTGCGGGAATGGCCGTCGGCAGCATGACGCGCCAGATGATGGCGAACTCGCCCATCCCATCCATGCGGGCCGCGTCGATCAGGTCATCAGGCACGGTCATGAAGAACTGCCGCATCAGGAAGATCCCGAAGGCCGAGACGATCCAAGGAAGGATCAGCGCGGCATAGCTGTTGGTCAGTCCCAGCTTTGCCAGCATCAGGTAGAGCGGCAATGCAATGGCGTGGACCGGGATCAGCAGACAGAACATCACCAGGCCGAAGGCGGCATCGCGGCCCCAGAAGCGCAGCTTTGCCAGCGCGTAGGCGGCGGGCACGGCGATCAATGTCTGCAGCAGGAAGATCGCCGCGGTGACGATCACCCCGTTCAACATGTAGCGCCACAGCGGCGCCTTGGTGAAAGCCTGGCGGAAGTTGTCGAGCGCTGGCCGCGTCAGGCAGCTGGCTTCGGTCCCGCCTGCAAGCAGGCAGTCCTGCGAAATCATGGGCGCCTGTGCTCCGAACAGGCCCCCGGTCCCCGACGTGATCTCGATGGGGGATTTCAACGCGGTGGCCACCATGACGTAAAAGGGCAGCAGAACGATCACGGCTCCGAGGATCAGAACGAGATGGATCAACGTTTGGCGCGTGGAAAAACGGTGTATCATGCGTAGTGGACCTTGCGTTCGACGAAACGCCTCTGGGCAACCGAAATCAGCATCACGAAGCCCAGGAAGAGTATCGTTATCGCAGCACCGACACCGACCAGATTCTGGGCAATGCCCTTTTCGTAGATGGCGTAGATCATCACGTAGGTAGACTTGGCTGGACCGCCGTGGGTCAGAGCCTCGACCGTGTCGAAGACCTGAAATGACCGGATGGTCGAGATGGTGACCACGAAGACGGTGGTCGGCCCCAGCATCGGCCATGTGATCAGGCGAAAGCGCTCCCAGCCGTTGCGCACGCCGTCCATCTCGGCGGCGGCGTAAAGGTCGCGCGGCACGCCGGTCAGTCCGGCGAGGTAGAGCACCATATTGAACCCGAAGCTTTGCCAGATGCCGATGAAGGCAAGCGTCCAGAGCGCGTAGTCGCGGTCCGACAGCCACATGGGAAAACCGTTGGCGCAGCCGCGGGCAAACCAGGGCCAGACCTCCAGAAGCGTACCGCAGCCTTGCTCCAGCGTGCGGTTCACCAGACCGAGGGAAGGGTGAAGGGCAAATTCCCAGACGATTGCCATGGCCAGCAGCGACGCCATGACCGGCAAGAAGTAGACCGTACGATAGAAGCTCGATCCAATCCGAACCGACCGGATCAGCAGCGCCGCCCCAAGCCCAAGCCCGACCGAAGTCGGGACAGTCACCAGCACGTAAAGCACGGTGGCCATAACCATCTTGGTGTAGCTCGTCCGAGTGAAGATGTCGGTGTAATTGTCTAGACCGACCCAGCTGAGGCCCGGTCGACCCAGCGTGTAGTCACTGAAGGACAGGACGGCAGCGACCGCGACGGGGACCAGCAGGATCAGGACCAGAAGCACCACCGCAGGCGTGACCAGGGCAGCCCCTGCCCGGGCCTGCCTGCGTTCGGGGCGCAGGATGCGAGGCTTATCGCCATTCCTTGCTATGGTCTGAGGAAAGTATGCTGTCTCAGGCATAAACCGATGCCTCCATGGTCAGAGGTGCCGCGCGGCCCATGGCGTCGAATGCGCTTATGCGCTCGGAGCGCACACGCAGATGCATGAGGTCTCCGAAAGAGACCTTGCCACGGGCATCCGACGGCAAGCGCAGGGTCACGGTCTCGGAGATGCCCGGAGCTTGAACCTGAACGAACAGATCCGAACCAAGGTTCTCGATCACCGTCACACGTCCCGAAACCAATCCCGGTGCCTCGCAAGGTTCCAGCGCCTCGGGGCGCAGGCCAAGGTGCGCGATAGGCGCCCCGCCCGCCCTCACCCCTGTGTCACGCCCCGCCAAGAGGATCACTCCATCAGCCCCCGTCTCCACAGACAGCAGATTGATCGCAGGCGACCCGATGAAGCGCGCCACGCGGATATCGCTGGGAGTATCGTAGAGTTCGTCTGGGCTGCCGACCTGCAGCAGCTCTCCCTCCATCATGACCGCGATCCGGTCCGACATGGTCATCGCCTCGGCCTGGTCGTGGGTGACATAAACGAAAGTGGCCCCAAGTCGCCGATTCAACTGCGCAATCTCTGTGCGCATGTGGACACGCATCTTGGCATCCAGGTTCGACAGGGGCTCATCCAGAAGGAACGCAGCGGGTTCGCGCACCAGAGCCCGGCCAAGAGCCACGCGCTGGCGCTGCCCACCGGACAATTGTCCAGGCTTCCGATCCAATAGGTGCGCGATGTCCAGCGCCTCGGCCGCCTCGGTCACGGTGGTGCGGATTGCAGCGCCGCGGCTGCGTGCCCCGGGCATCCATCCCCCGACGACCGGCAGGCGGTCCCTACGGTGTAGTCGGCGCATGGTCAGCGGCACGGCGATATTCTCGGCCACCGTCAGATGCGGGTAGAGCGCATAGCTTTGGAAGACCATCGCCAGGTCGCGATCCGCCGCACGTATCCCGTCAACCAGCCGGGGCCCAATTCTCACCGATCCGGAAGTCTGACTTTCAAGACCCGCAATGATGCGTAACAGGGTGGACTTTCCGCACCCCGACGGCCCGACCAACGACAGGAATTCGCCATCTGCGATCTCCAGCGACACGCCTTTCAGGATGTCGGTGCTGCCAAACGATTTCCGGATGTCTGTCAATTCTAGTGTCGCCATGGGGCCCTCTTGCTTCTACGGGCCGTCATAAGAACTCTCTGCGACAGTCATGTTACGGTTACAGGCATTGCCTATGGCGCTCTCATGAAAACCTTGCCACCAACAGATCCGGGTAGCGCCCTCACCCTCGCCCGCCTCAGAGCCTTGAACGCCGTGACCGAAACCGGAAGCTTCTCGGCCGCAGCAAGACGTACGGGCGTGTCACAGGCGACGATCAGCCAGCAAATTCGCGACCTCGAGCGCGCGCTCGGTGCCGCGCTTTTCCGACGAAGCGGGAACGACATGATGCCCAGCCCGTTGTGTCAGCAGATTTATGGCACGTCCCGTGAAGTCGAGGATGCAACCGACAAGATCGCAGGCGTCCTGCGACAGCACCACACGATGGAACATGGTCAGTTGCGGGTAGGTCTGGGTCAGCCCCTTCCTGGCATGGCCCTGATCCGCGCCTTCCGGGCCCGCTTCCCGGGTATCGACGTGAAGATCGAAATGGGCAGCTGGGGCCGTATCGTAGAAGCCGTGGGAGAAGGTCGCGTCGACGTGGGCGTCCTGCCCGAACCGCCCGATCAGCCGCGCTTCCGCCGTGTCATGGTCCAGAGACAGTCTGTCGTCGCCATCTTTCATCCGACACACCCTCTGGCGAACCGCTCTGTTGTCGACTGTCTTGATTTGATGTCCGAACGCTTGATCTTCCGCACCGCCGGCAGTTCAACACAAAAGGTTGTGGACGAGGGGTTTCGCCGGGCCGCACTCAAGCCGCGGCCTTCGATCGTGATGGATACCCGCGACGGCGTCATGGATGCTGTAAGCCACGATCTCGGCGTGGGCTTCATGTGGAGCAAGGGTGCCAGCCGGCAGGCCGAACTCGCTCAAGTTCCCTGCCGAGAGATGAGCCAGGAACGGATCGACCACCTGTTCGCTTTGCATACGACGGCATCAGTTCTGACTGAGGCCTTTTTCAATCTTGTTCCGGAGGCACGCTGAACATCTGGCTCCTCAAGGCATGGCGGTCCCGTAAATCGGGAAAACTTTGTCCATTCTACCGTGCCGTAGCGAGTGACCGGAAGTTCTCCTGAACCTGTTGCTTGAGTTCATCAGGCTCTCTCGAGACCCATGCCCTTGGTGCCGCTCTCCCGCGCGAGGCCTTCGACGATGCAAGCCAGCGCGGAAGCGCGCTTCACCTTGCCATGCGAGTCTTTCTACAGCGCCCTGACCGGGCAATTGATCTGGGCGCAGCAACCGGCCTCTCGCCAGAGACCCTCGCAGCTCTCGCGGAACAGGCGAGAAGCCTGCGTGAGACATTGGCAGAGCATGGCTTCACCGACTTGCACCCTGAGCTTCCATTCGACACAGAGATTGCAGGCGGCACCCGGGTCCGCGGCACGGTCGATCTCCTCGGCCTGAGCCAAGATGGGCGAGAAGCAGTTATCATCGACTACAAATCGCCTGCACCGGGCTCCCCTATCGAAGCTGCCCAGCCGTACCTTGCCCAACTAGGAGCATATGTCGGCGCACTTTCGACGCTCCGCCCTGAAACCCGGCTGGCGCGTGCGGGCATCCACTTTCTAGGGTCGGGCACGCTTGCATGGGGCTCGCCCATCATGTGACACCCTGCGCAAAGCCAGTTGGCGCTGGCCCTCACCTCCTACACCCTGAAAGCCGCCGAATGACTCTTGCCCCCGCCGAGGCAGAACGCCTCCTCCGTTCCCGCTACGGTGATCCCGCAAAGGCACCGACCGACTACATCATCGGTTTCCGAAACCCAGTCGGGCGCGTCCTTGCCATCCACCGCACGAACCAGACCACTCGTGTCTGGTTTCAACCACCCGCGCCACCTCATCTGGACGGCGTCGCGCTTCTGACCGAACGAAACAACGGCAACTCGAACATCAACGGGCCCCTTTCGCCCTTGAAGCGGCCTGACACGCAGCGCGTGGAAATCGACAGCCTGACAGCCCTTCAGCACTTCCTCGACTGGTACGACGGCGCGCCGGCCAAAGCACCCAAAGCGCCTGATCTGCTGGAGGGCTTGGATTTCACCAGCGCCTTCGCTCGCTTCCAGTCGCTGATTTCCGCCTTCGACGCCCCTTTTACGCGGTTTGACGAAGGACTTATCGCCGCCTGGGAAAGCTACAAGCCCCGCCTCCGCGCCGAGGCCTTGATCCGCCTCGGCGCTGAAACTTGGACGGAAGATCGGATTGGCTCCGGCGCCATCGTCGCCAAGGTCATCGACGCCATCGAAATCCAGGCGACACATGGCGACCTGAAGAACAACTTGGTGTTCTGGCGGAACCAATATGGCCACGCCAACCGCGACCACCGCGCCCTGATCGAAGCGGCGACAACAGGCACCGGCCTGCAAACCCTCGAACGCCTGTTGTTCCAGCTCTATCGAACCGACCGGGACGAAGGCGAGTTGTTCGACGAATTGAGCAAGGCGACCGACGCGAAATACCCGCTGATGGCCTACCTGTTCTTCCTCAAGGACATGGATCGCTTCATGCCGATCCAGCCCACCGGCTTCGACCATGTCTTCGGCGAGATCGGCCTGGAATTCCGCACCCTGCGCAATTGCACCTGGGAGAACTACAGCCAGTTCAACAGGATCTTGAATGCCCTCCGCAAGCCAATCGCGGATCAGGCAGGACTGGACCACGTCCGCCTGATAGACGCCCATTCTTTGCTGTGGCTGTTCTCGACCCTGTTGCGTAAAGAAGCCAAAGGCGAACTGGCAAAAGGTGAAAAGGCCGATGCGCGCTACCTCGGCGCCCGGGAGAAATCGATTGCCGACATTAAGTATTCGGTGGGCAAGACGGTCTTCAACTCCAACGGCCAGGTGGTCCCGACGACGGTCAAGAACAAGGAGCTGCACATGTCCGACGCGGAGTTGGACAAGCTGATCCGGGACCTGCTCACCATCCAGGAAGACCGCTGCGCCATCACCGGCTTGCCGTTCCAGTTCCGGGGCGCACAGACTGACGACAACATGCTGCCCTCCCTGGACCGCATCGACAGCAATGGGCACTACGCCAAGGAGAACCTGCAATTGGTCTGCCGCTTCATCAACTTCTGGAAGCAGGCATCTGATGACGCTGAGTTCCGCAGGTTGGTTAGCGTCGTTCGTGGCGATGACATGGAAGGTGGATAGCAGGCACCGAAACTGCGGAACGACAATCATCAGACACCAGACGGCCCAGAGCCGCCATCGACAGGTAACTGCAGATGCTGCGACAGCATCCCGCTTTGCGGACATTGGCTTCCGTCATCAGTGCTTCTATCATCCGCGGAAGATCCAAGAGGTGCTCACATGGAACGCGAACCCAACCTTGTCATCTCCAGCGCCTCCCAGCGCGTCGTCGAGGATGGCGTGCCGTTCAAGGTGGATATCTACAAACTCGAAGGTGGGGACGGTTGGTCTCTGGAAGTCGTTACCGAAGACGGGACATCCATTGTTTGGGATGATCTCTTCGAAGACGACCAAGCGGCATTCGAGGAGGCAATTAGCACCATTCGCAGTGAAGGTGCGGTCGCCTTCGCCAACGGCGGTTCGAACGTCATTCCGTTCCGGCAGTAGCGATCGGCCCACTGCGGTCATTCGTCTGGCTGCCCGCGCTGCGTCGCGGCTTCGCCAAACCGGACATCGGTGGCATCCTGCAGCAAGATCTGGCACGCCAAGGCCAGCTCCGCGGACAAAGCTGCCGTTACCTGCCCACTCCGACTTGCCTGGGTCCGGATTGCATCGGAAATTCGTCGCGCGATTGCGACGCCCCCCCTGCCGGTATCATGCCGCGGGACGGAAGAAAGTCGGGGCGAACCGGCCAATGGAGAGCTGCAAACTTGATTGCAGAAACCGAACTTTCGCCGACTTCTCCGCCTCGACCAAAGCCCGCCGAGCACCGGTCGCCCAGACCTGATGCCCCCCCAACACCGGTGGGCCGTCAACAAATCTTAACGTATCGTTCGATTTTCCGTCACATAGCGCGACTATCCCGACCACCGAAACAACGTGCAACCCAAATTGCAAAAAGGTGGTCCCCTTGGACAGAAAACTTACCCGTGTCGCCGGGATGGGCCTTGCTGCCCTGCTTGGCTCGACCTCTCTTGCAGCGGCAGAGGTCACCGTCGAATTCTGGCACAGCTTCGGCGGCTCGTCCGGTGACGCGCTGGCCGAGATCATCGCCAACTTCGAAGAAGCCAACCCCGGCATCACCATCGAAGCCGAGCATGTCGGCAACTACAATGACATCGTCGCTCGCCTGCAAGCCGCCATCCCCGCTGGCCGTGGCCCCGATGCCGTCATCATGGAAGTCACCCGCTACGGCCTGTTCGCCGATCGCGGCGTGCTGATGGACCTGACAGATTACCTCGAAGCCGATCCACTCAAGGACGAACTGTTCGACTTCGCCCGCGAGGTCGGCGTCTACGAAGGCAAGAACTATATCGTGCCCTTCAACAGCTCGACCCCGGTCACCTATGTCAACAAGGACATCTTCGAGCGCGCAGGCCTGCCTGAGGACACGCCGCTGACCACCTATGACGAGATCCTCGCCGCCGCGCAGAAGATCCAGGGTGCGTTGGGCGACGAGGGCATCTATGGCATCGCGGCGCCCGGCCAGTTCGCGCGCTGGGGCCTGATCATGGACAATGACAGTGACCTGATCGACAGCGTGTCGGGCGAGGTCCTGATCGATGCGCCGAACACCGTCGAGGCCTATGAATGGATGGCGTCTTTGGTGCATGAGCACGGAGTCGCCTCGGCCGACAACGTGACCGACGAGAAGACCGGCCGCGACGCGTTCTTCGCGGGCAAGGTCGGAATCATGCTGAATTCGACCGGCAATTACCGCCAGTCCAAGGCGTCGCTGGGCGATGATCTGATCGTGCGCCCGCTGCCCTGCAACAAGGTCTGCGCCGCACCGATCGGGGGGGCCGGCATCGGTATCCTGTCGACGGCGGACGCCGAAGTGCAGGACGCGGCTTACGAGTTCATCAGCTTCGCCGCGTCGGCGGAATCGAACGCGATCTGGTTCGCGGGCACCGGCTATATGCCGATCAACCGCAACACCGCAGACCAGCCGCTGGCAGCCGAGACGCTTGAGAACGAGCCGGGCATCCGGGTGTCGATCGAGCAGCTGGATGTCGCCCGCGGCCGTCCGCGCCCGCCGGTCGTGACCTGGATGCGCGCCACTGAGTACGACATGTGGCAGGCGATGGCGCTGGGTCAGCGCGACGTCGAGGACACACTTGCCGACTTCGCCAAGCGCACCCGCGTCGAGGCGGGCCGCGTGGGCCAGTAACCGCGCCCGAGCCACCGGTCAGGGGCCCCGCTACGGGGCCCCTTTCCCGTCCGGTCCCGTGGTCCCCGCGCCCAAGGCACTCTTCCCGATATGCTTCGCAAACTGACACCCTACCTGTTCGTGCTGCCCCTTCTGGGCTTCATGGCGGTCTTCACCTACTACCCGATCCTGCAAAGCGTGAACCTGTCGTTCCGCGAGTGGGATTTCATGTCGCCGACCAAGCCGTGGGTCGGGCTCGACAATTACCGCCTGCTGCTGACCACGCGCGATTTCTGGAATTCGCTGAAGGTCACGGCGGTCTTCGCGCTCATCTCGGTGCCGCTGCGGCTGGCGCTGGCGCTGGCGGTGGCCTCGTTCCTGATCCGCGAGACTGCGGTGTCGCGCATCTCGCGGGGCGCGATCTTCCTGCCCGCCGTCACCTCCACCGTGTCAATCGCGGTGGTGTTCAGCTGGGTGTTCTCGACCGATTACGGCGCGATCAATGGGTTCATTGCCCTGCTGGGCTTCGACAAGGTGCCGTGGATGCAGGACCCGCACCTTGCGCTGTACGTCATCATCTTCGTGAACACGTGGAAACAGCTCGGCTATGACGTCATCATCTACACCGCCGGGCTACAGGCGATTTCGATGGAATACTACGACGCGGCGGCGGTGGACGGCGGTCGCCGGTTCCATGTGTTCCGGCGCGTGACCTTCCCGCTGGTGATGCCGACCACGTATTTCCTGCTGGTGATCTCGGTGATCGACGCGTTCCAGGTGTTCACCATCGTCGACGTGATGACACGCGGCGGTCCTGCGGGCGCGACCGACATGATCGTCAACATGCTCTACCGCGTGGGCTTTACCCTGTTCGACATCGGCACTGGGTCTGCGCTGGCCGTGCTGCTGTTCATCTTCCTGATTGCGCTGGCCCTGGTGAAGGCCCGCGTGATCGGCCGGAGGGTTCATTATGACTCGTGAAACGTCCGCCCGCGCCCTTTGGCTCATCAATGGCCTCACGCTGCTGGCCGCCGTCATCTTCCTGTCGCCGGTGCTCTATTCCATCTGGATGAGCTTCCAGACTTCGGATGCCTATTACTCCGGCGGGGTCGACTTCACCCTGCGCAACTACGACGTGGCGGTCGGGCAGTACAACTTCGCCCGATATCTGCTGAACTCGGTGATCGTGTCGGGGATCGTGACGCTGCTGGGCATCTCGTTCGCCACGATGGCCGCCTTCGCCTTTGCCCGGTTCGAATTCCGGGGTGGCAACCTGATGTTCGGTGCCGTGGTGGCGACGCTGATGATCCCCAGCCACATCACGCTGATCCCGAATTATCTGACGCTGGCGCGCGCCGGGATGCTGGACAGCTATGCGGGCCTTATCCTGCCTGCGATCTCCTCGGGCTTCGCCGCCTTCTTCCTGCGCCAGTACATCCGCGGAATCCCCCGCGCGCTGGACGAGGCGGCCTACATGGACGGGGCGACGCCACTGAAAGTGCTGTGGCGGGTGATCGTGCCGATCTCGAAGCCGGCGATCTTCTCGATGGCGCTGCAATTGTTCATCGCCGAGTGGAACAACTACATCTGGCCGCTGGTCGCGATCAGCGAAAGCGACCTCTTCACCCTGCAAATCGGGCTGGCGCGGCTGTACCGCGTGAACCCGGGCGAGGACGTGATCGATTGGCCGCTGGTCATGGCGGCATCGACGATCACCATCCTGCCGGTCCTGCTGGGCTTCGTCCTCGTCGAGCGCCACCTCGTGCGCGGCATCACGATGGGAGCGGTGAAATGAGCGCGGCCCCGAAACACCAACAAGAAGACATCGCAATGACTGATCTTTCCCTTGTCACCCGTATCGCCTCGCACCGGGGTGGCACGCTGGAATTCGGCGACAGCACGCCGCACGGCTTCCGCACCACCGCCGCGATGGCCGTGGACGAGGTGGAGTTCGACGTCCATCCCACCGCCGACGGCGCGATCATGGTACACCATGACGCCACGCTGGACCGGACCACCGACCGCACGGGCGCGATCCGCGATCTGCCCGAGGCGGCAGTGCGCGCCGCGGTCATCGACTATTCCGGCGGGCAGCACCCGATCTCGCTTTCCGAGCTGTGCGACATCTACAGAGACAGTCGCGTCACGCTGCGCTGCGAGATCAAGCCGGGACCGGGCGGCGTGGCCTATGCCGATTTCGCGCACCGCGTCGTGGCCGAGATCGAACGCTGCGGGATGCTGGCGAAAACCGGCTTCACCTCGTTCCTCTTGCCAACCCTCGACGAACTGCGCGATGTCACCGACCGGCCCCTGCTTTGGTTGGTGAGCCCCCCAGTGCTTACCCAGCTTGGTGCCAGCGCCGTGGCGGACCTGGCGAAGGGTCATGGCATCCCCGAGATCGGCGTCAACGTAGACACCGCCACGGAAACGCTGCGCGATCACCTTCAGGGCACGGGGCTGGAGTTCGGCTGCTGGGCCGCCCATACGGCCGCGCAGATCGACCACGCCCTGCGTCTGGGCGCCAAGGTGTTCACCACCGACCGCCCCAGCCTTGCCATCGCCCGCCGCGATGCATTCCTTAAGGAGACGGCAGCATGAGCTCGATCACCCTTCGCGACATCCGCAAGAGCTATGCCAATGGCCCGCGGGTCCTGCATGGTGTCGACCTCGACATCGGCGACGGCGAATTCGTCGTCATCGTCGGCCCTTCGGGCTGCGGCAAGTCCACCCTGCTGCGCCTGATTGCCGGGCTGGAACGCTGCGAGGATGGCGAGATCATCATCGACGGTCGCCGCGCGAACGCGCTTGCGCCGCAGGATCGCAACATCGCGATGATCTTTCAGAACTACGCGCTGTATCCGCACATGTCAGTGCTGGAAAACATCGCCTTCGGCCTGGAACTCCGCAAGGTCCCCCGCAAGACGCGCGAGGCCCGCGCCCGTGAGGTGGCCGAGACGCTTCAGCTGACACCCTACCTCGACCGCAAGCCCGGCGCGCTATCCGGCGGCCAGCGCCAGCGAGTGGCGATGGGCCGCGCCATGGCGCGCGACACCTCGACCTTCCTGATGGACGAGCCGCTGTCGAACCTCGACAACGCCCTGCGCAACGCGATGCGGACCGAGATCAAGACGATCCATCAGCAGCTGGGCGCCACCATCGTCTTCGTGACCCACGACCAGACAGAGGCACTGTCGCTTGCCGACCGGATCGCGGTGATGAAGGACGGCCACCTGCAGCAGTTCGACACACCGGCTGCGATCTACGACCATCCGGTGAACCGCTTCGTTGCGTCTTTCCTTGGCACGCCGAAGATGAACTTCGTTACCTCCGACACGATCACGGGCTGGACCGGGCGACGCGGGGTCGAGCTGGGCCTGCGCCCCGACACGCTGCGGCTGCACCGCGAGAAACCGGGCGCCGCGTCCATCGAGGCTCGGCTGACCCTGACAGAAATGACCGGATCAGAGGTCGTGTTGCACTGCCAGACGCAGTCGGGTGTCATGTCCGCCATTGCCCACCGCGGGCAGGAGCTTCCCGCCCCGGGTGACCGGATCTGGCTGGAATACGACGCAGCCGCCGCACATCTGTTCGACATGCAAACTGGCGCGCGCGTCTGACGCGGCACCCTGCCGAGCTGGACGACAAGGCCCGTTTGAGAGATCATTCCTGCCGATGCAAAACCCCGACTCCGCGTTTCTGGACGACCTCATCACCCGCCACTCGGACCAGTTGACCGAGGCGGACGCCCGCATCCTTGGCGTGATGGTCCGCGATCCGATCCGCGCGGCGATGGAGAACGGCAAAGAGGTGAGCTTTCGCGCCGGGGTGCATCCCGCCTCGGCGGTGAGGCTGGCACGGCGGCTGGGGTTCAAGGGATACCCGGAGTTCCGGGCCTTCCTTCAGCAGCGGCTGGTCGAGGGCAAGGGCGAGTTCGAGGACCCCACTGCCCGTATCGCCGCCCGGCTGGCCAAGGCGGGGGACAGCGGGCTTCTGTCCTCGGTTCTGGACAGCGAGATCACGGCGCTGGAAAGCTTGCGCGCCAGCGTGACCGATGCCGAAATCCGCGGCTTTTCCGAAGCGCTGCTGGGCGCGCGGCGGATCTTCATGTTCGGGCAAAGTCACGCCGCCACACTGTGCCACCTCGTTGCGCTGCGCTTGCGCCGGTCGGGGTACGACGCGGTCGACCTGTCCCTGATGCAGCATCAATGGCTGGAACAGGTCGCTGGAATGACCGGCGACGATGTGATGTGGCTGATCAACTTTCGCAAGCTGCCGGAAGCGGTTGCGCGGATCATGCAGGTGGCCGCCGTGCGCGGCGCGACGACGCTGGCGCTCACCGATAAGCGCGGCGCCGCACTGGACCCGCCCCCCGATCGCCACATCGCGGTGTCGCGCGGCGAGGCGGGCGAGTCGCAAAGCCTTGTGGTGCCGATGACGGTGACAAACACGGTGATCCTCGACCTGGCAACCATTGACGAAGGCCGTACTATGCGCGCGCTGGCCGAGTTCCGCGACATGCGGGAGACGCTGGCGCCGTATTGATCGGGAGTTTAGCGACCTGATAACACAGAAAAACCGCGGTTTTCGCGCCCAATCGTACGGATGTATTACATTCTGTACAATATACCGTCGGGAGATTTGCAAGCCGCGACAAGCCAAAAGCCGCCATTTGACCCCAGAATGCTAGACCGGCCCAAACCGGACATTGGCTAGGATCACCATTGCCGCAGCGCAGCTTCCCAGTTGCGGATCTTCATGTCACCGCGCAGTATAATCCAACTCCCTGAGGTCCGTACCGCAGGCGATGATACCGTTCGCTGCAAGCACGGCAGGCGACTGACTTACCGTCAGCGCGCAGGAAGCTGCAGCGGGCGCCATGCGCGACAGCCGCCGTGCAGAATCCCGAGGGTCGGGAACGCCCATTTTCGACAGTCCGGTCCGCCTGGCTGGGCGAAGGTTTGACACAACGCGCGAGGCGGGGAACCAGGGCGTTGCACCCCGGGGCAATCGCTGCATGACCCCAAGCTTGCCGGACAGGATCACCGGTGCCCCGGCCTCACGGCACTGGACAGAGGCATTCTCCGAGCGCACGCCTTCAGAAATTGCCTGGCGCGCATTGCAGGCAGACCAGGCCTTCGCCGCGCCAGGCGTCGACGACCGAGCTGCGGTCGTCGATGACCAGCCAGGGGTCGAAGCCATCGTCGCGCATCTCCTTCAGCGCACGGCGCTTGACCTCGGGGTCTGTGGCGGCGTCCTGATCCTCGGCCCGCAAGTAGATGCCGTCGAATGGCAGGTCATGCTTGCGCAGCCAAGCGACGGTTTGCTCGGCCCAGCCCTTCGGCCGGCCCGAGCAGATCAGGATCGTTTCGCCGCTCGCCTTGAGCCGGTGCATCAGCCTGGCAATCGGGGCAATCAGCGGGGCGTCGGCCATGGCTGCGTGGAAGTCATCCCAGTGTTTTTCCACGCCATGCACAAGGTGGCCAAGGCGGTCGGCGTCAAATTCGGCCAGCGTTCCGTCGACATCGAACACCACGCAGGGGGTCGGGGCTGTGGTCGTCATATTCGTCATAGGGGTGTCTCCGTCAGGTCAGGCCCCGTCGTCCGGAACAGGAGCGGGGTTGCATTTGGAGGGCGCGTGCCCGTATCGCCCGTCGTCCACAGGACGCGCGCGGCGCGGATGACGCCCGAATGGCAGATCAGGACAGGCAGGGCGTCGGGGTGTTCGGCGCAGATCCCGAGGATCGCGGCCTCGACCCGCCGAAGCATGTCCGCCCAGGGTTCGCCTTGGTCCGGGGTGTCTTCGCGGTCGGGCTGTCGGGCCAAGGGGCGCCCTTCGAAGACGCCCCAATCCCGTTCGCGCAGGCCAGGGTGCAGCCGGACCTGCCGTCCCGGCAGGGCAAGCCGCGCGGTCTCAAGGGCCCGGTTCAGGGGGCTTGCGTAGACGGCCATGTCGTCCGGCCAGGGTCGCTCGGCCAGTGCGCGGGCCTGATCCCGGCCCTGTGCGGTCAGGGGCACGTCGGTGACGCCAGCGATGATCCCGGCCGCATTCGCCGTCGTTTCGCCGTGCCGGATCAGGCAGAAGTCCCGTGCGGGACGCGTGCGGCTCATCACAGGGCTCGTCAAAGGGCCCATCACAGGCGCACCCGGTCGTGGAAGAACACCTCGACCTCCAGACCCTCTGCCAGGTACTCCTCCGGGCGGGTGCAGAACGCCGGCGCAAAACGCCTCGCGCCAAGACGCCGGAGCATCTTCAGCTGGTCGCGCAGGGGCGGATGCACGTTCCAGCGCTGGAAATGTCCGCCCGGAACGCTGCAGATGCCGCGTGCATGGGCGGTCATGTGGCCGGTGAAGATGACATGCGCATCGCGGCCCAGGCGGCCACTTTCGTTCCAGGCCCGGACATAGCCCCAAGCGGCGCCGCCATCGGCGTTCGGGGTGTCGCAGATCAGGAACCGCGCCTGCTCCATCGGGCCGCGATCCAGCAGCGGCGCCACATCCCGGGCCTCGGGGCAGACCGCCCCGCTGTCGAGCGCAATCCGCAGCGCCGACTGGCATTCGGGATCCAGCATCACGCTTTCGCAGCCGTGACGCCGCATCAGGTACAGGGCCATCTCTCCGGCCCTTCCGGACGGCGGCACCGGCAAGAGCACCTGCCCTTCCATTTGGTCCAGCAGCACGTCAAGGGCCGCGAAGCGCGCCGACTGGGGTACGTCGTCCAGATGGTAGGAGCAATCGAGCACGGCCGTTGCCGCAGGCGGCGGCACATCGAAGGAGAACCACTCGGATTCCTCCGACCAGTCGCCGGAATAGAAGAACCCGTCGCCCAGGTCGAAATGGAACCAGACGCCGCCCAGTGCATGGCCATTGCGCCCGGTGGTCAGGGTCACGCCGTTGATCACCACCTGCCCCTGCTCGGGCAGCAGGTTGACCCGGGCCGCCGGCGGCAGGGCCTTGGCCGTCTGCGCGGTGGCATAGATCGGCAACCCGGCCTCGACCGCGTAGGAGGCGCCGCCGATGTGGTCAATGTGGTCATGGCTGATGAAGACGGCTTCGGCGCCGTCCAGCCAGGCCGGATTGAATTGGGCGTTGGCCTCGGGACCAAAGCCGCAATCAAGCAGCCAGATCCGCCCGTCGACCATCAGCTGGATGCATGCGGGGCCCTTGTCCCCGATGCCGGAAAGTAGTCTTACGCTCTGCATCAGTCCTCCGCGAAGGCCCAAGGGCTGGTGATCGCAAGACCCAGCTGCGCGCCGATCTCGAACCGGGCCCGCGTTTCCACGAAGAGCCGCGAGCCACAGGTCGTTAGTGCCTCGAGCAGGTATTTCCCGCCCATGTAGGTGATCCGCGAAACCGTGCCGCGCAGGTCGCCAGTCTCGGCGATGCTGAGGTTCTCGGGGCGCAGGCAGACGTGGCTGACAGGCACACGGCCACGGTCCGGTTCCGCCTGCACGGTCACCCGGGCGCCCAGCACCTCGGCCTCCAGCGCCGCGCCGCGGGTCGCGACAGACTGAATTGGCAGGACCGTGCCGCGCCCGACGAATTCCGCGACGAAGCGGTTCTTCGGTCGCTCGTAAAGCGCCTGCGGCGTGTCGAATTGCCGGATGCGGCCCTGATCCATCACCGCGATCCGGTCGGCCATGGCCATGGCTTCGGACTGGTCGTGGGTAACATAGACCATGGTGGCGCCGGTGCGCTGGTGGAAGTCGGTGAATACCCCCTGCATCGAGGCGCGCAGCGCCACGTCGAGGTTGGCCAGAGGCTCGTCCAGCAGCACGGCGCAGGGATCGGACACCAGGCACCGTGCCAGCGCCACGCGCTGCCGCTGGCCTCCGGAGAGGTCCGAGGGCATACGGTCTGCGTAGGCCTCAAGCCCGGTCGAGGCGAGCGCCGCGCCCGCCTGACGCGCGATGTCGGCCTTGGACAGGCCGCGGATCTCCAGCGGGTAGGATACGTTACGGCGCACGTTCATGTGTGGCCAAAGCGCGTAGGACTGGAAGACGAAGCCGATATTGCGGTCTTCGGGGGGCAGGTTTGCCCCGGTGTCGGCATTCGCCATCTCACGCCCGCCAATCCGCAGGCGACCGCTCGTCGGGGCCTCGAAACCGGCAAGGATACGCAGCAAGGTCGTCTTGCCGCAGCCGGAGGGGCCCAGCAGGGCGACAAACTCGCCATCCTCGAACCGGGTGGTGATGTCATGCAGCGCGGGCGTGCCCGCGAATGTCTTGCCGACGGAAGACAGATCTATGTCTGCCACGGGACGACTCCTTTCGGAAAACGGTGCGACAACAGTTGGATCAGGCCCATCAGCGCCATCACAACGAGGACGATGGCCATGGCCAAGGCGCTGGCCATGCCCGCTTCTCCGCTGTCGTTGAGGTTGAAGATCACCACGCCAAGGGTTTCGGTCCCCGAGGACCAGAGCAGCGCCGAGACGGTGAGCTCGTTGAAGGCGGTCAGGAAGACAAGGATCGCGCCCGCCGCCGCGGCCGGGGCAGACAGCGGCAGGATCACGTCGCGCAGCCGGCGGCGCAGCGAGGCACCGACCGATTGCGCGGCCTCGTCCATTGCCGGGTCAAGCAGCTTCAGGCTGGCCTGAACTGGGCGAAACATGACCGCGAAGAACCGGGCCATGTAGGCCAAGAAGATGATCCAGATCGTGCCGTACAGCGTGGCATCGGTGAAGGGCAGCTTGATCAGCAGCAGGATCATCGCGATGGAGAGCACCACGCCGGGCAACGCATAGGGCAGATCGAGCAGGCTGTCGAAAAGCCGCGCCAGGCGCGTCCGGCGTCGTTCCATGAGCCAGGCCAGCGGCAGGCAAATCAGCATCAGCGCCAGCGCGGCGCCCGCGGCCAGCCCGAAGGAGTTCGCGAAGGCCCGCGTCGTCACCGGCTGGCGGAACAGCACCTCGTGCCACTTGTCCAGCGTAAGCGTGTCCAGGCGCAGCGGCACCCCGTAAGCCGGCACCAGCGATGCTGCCAGAAGGCCGAACATCGGCAGGACCAGAATCGCGAAGACGACGGCCCAGAGGGCGATTTCAACGGGCAGACGTGCCGCGCCCAGCGGCAGGGCCAGCGGGCGCGAGGTGCTGCCGACCAAGTGCAGCTTCTGCCGCCCCTGGAAATGGCGTTGCAGCAGGATCCCCGTCACGGCCACGGCCCCGATCAGCATCGCCAGCACCGAAACCTCGGCCAGCACGGTGGTGCCCATGCCTGCAAGCTTCTGGTAAACTAGCGTCGGCAGGGTCGAATAGCCTGCGGGAATGCCCAGCATGGCCGGAATGCCGAAATTGCCCAGGGCCGTCACGAAGGTGATCGCGGTCCCCGCCGCAAGGCTTGGCAGCGTGAGGGGCAGCACCACCTGCCACCAGGTCCGCAGCCCCCGGGCGCCGCTGATACGGGCGGCCTCGACCACGTCCTGCGGGATGGAGCGCAGACCCGCGCGCAGGGTCAGGAAGATGATCGACATGTGCTGGATGCCCAGCAGCAGGATGATGCCTTCAGGCGAATAGAGCGGCTGCGGCGATCCCAGCGGCGGCGCGATGCCGAGCGTCTTCAGCAGCACCGACGACGGCCCCATGATCTGGATCCAGGACAGCGCGGTGATCTGGGGCGGGATCATCATCGGGATCATCAGGCAGAAGACCAGAGCCGCCTTGGCCCGCAGATCGGTCAGCGCCACGAGAAAGGCAAAGGCCGCGCCCAGCACCAGCGACACCACGGTGCCAAGCCCTGCGGTGACGATCGAATGCTTCAGCGCTCTGAGGGTGGAGGGCTGTGCCAGGACGTCGCGCATCAGATCGAGGCTTGGCCGCCCCTGATCGGTGACGCCCTCGAAGAACAGGCGCACCACGGGCGCCAGCGTCAGGCAAAGCGCGATGATCAGGATTGACGAAAGCAGCCGAGCCTCGGCTCGGCTGCTTCCTGTTTGCAAGGCGATCCCCATCACTCGGCGCCGAAGAGCTCTGCGAATTTGCCCTTGTTGGCCTCGGAGTTCTCCAGCGCCTCGGCCGGGTCGAAGGCCATCAGCTTGATGTCTTCGCGGGCCGGGAAGCCCTCGGGCACACCCATGCCGTCACGAGCGGGGATGTAGCCCATGTCGAGGACCAGTTCCTGGCCTTCGGCGCTCAGCACGAAATCGACGAACTTCTGCGCGCCCTCCATGTTCTTGGCGGAGGACATGATCGCGACCGGCTCGGTCACGTATGACACGCCTTCCTCGGGGAAGACGAACTCGACCGGCGAGCCTTCGGCCTTGTTGCGGATGGTGAGGAAGTCCACGACCATGCCATAGGGCTTTTCGCCCGAGGCGACGGCCTGGAAGGTGCCGCCGTTGCCGCCCTGCGCGCGGGCCTCGTTCTCGGCCAGGGTGGCGTAGTAGTCCCAGCCCAGGGTTTCGTCGCCGGTCAGGGTGGCCAGGTGGATGAGCGCGGCGCCGGAATAGAGCGGCGACGGCATGGCGATCATGCCCTGCATCGCGGGATCGGCCAAGTCGCTCCACGAGGTCGGCACCGTTTCGACGCCGGTGTTGTAGACGATGCCTGTGGTGATCAGCTTGGTAGAGTAGTAGTACCCTTCGGGCGAATAAAGGGCCGCATCGTAGGCATCGGCTTCGGGCGACTGGTAGGCGGCCAGCAGGCCTTCCTGCGCCATGCCTTCCAGCGTGACGGTATCGGCGATCAGCAGCACGTCGGGCTGCGGGTTGCCGGCTTCGATCTCGGCCCGCAGACGCGCCATAAGCTGGGTCGTACCATCACGGACCCACTCGACCTCGGTGCCGGGGTTGGCGGCCATGAAGGCGTCGACGGTCTGCTGGGCATCCGCATTGGGCTGGGAGGTGTAAAGCGTGATGGTGTCGGCCATGGCGGTGCCGGCCATGAGCGCGAAAACGGCGGAGGTGAGGGCGAATTTCATGGGGCTGCTCCCGGGTTAGGGCTTTCGAACGAAAGCTTTCGTCAGGGCCTTATCCGCGTACTCCTTAACAGTTTTGTAACTATGGTATTAAATATTTATTTATATTGCAGCAGTTGCCGGTCCTCCTTACGCTTTCCTTCGATCAACTTATTTTCGAAGGAAAGTTCCCGTGAGACTGGACTTGCATGGACGCCGCGACGCCATCATCGCGCTTCTGGCGGAGAACGTGTCGCTCTCGGCCGCCGACCTGTCCGAACGTCTGGGCGTTTCCGTCCAGACCCTTCGGGCCGATCTGCGCGACCTTGACGAAGCCGCCCTGGTGCAGCGCCGCAATGGCCGCGCCCAGCTGCGTCAGCAAAGCGAGAACATCGGATACCTGCCGCGCGAGGGGATTGCCCGCAAGGAAAAGCAACGCATCGCGCTGGCGGTCAAGAACCTGATCCCCGACGGCGCCCGCGTGGCGCTTGGCACCGGCACGACGGTCGAGCAATGCGCGAGGTTCCTGACGTCTCACGGGGACCTGTTCGTGGTCTCGAACAGCATTCACGCGGTTTGCGCCCTGCAGAACGCTCCCGGTATCGCGGTCGAACTGGCCGGCGGAACGGTGCGCATGCGCGACCTCGACATGATCGGCGTCGCCGCGCACCAGTTCTTCTCGACATACCGTGTGGATTATAGCGTGTTCAGCTGCGGGGGCGTGTCTGACCTTGGGGGCGTGATGGATTATAACTCGGACGAAATCGCTGTGCGCAAAGCCATCGCGGGCTGTGGCAAGCAAAGCGTCCTGGTGGTGGACAGCACCAAGATGGGGGCGGATCTTGCCTGTCAGATGGGCCACATCCGCGACTTCGACGTGGTCGTCACCGGCGCGCGGTTGGCACCGGCTCTGCTGCGGGACTGCAAGCAAGCAGACTGCCGGGTTATCGAAGTGTGAACGTCATACGGCCGCGACGACCTCTCGTCGACGTGGCGCAAATCTGACTTCAGTTCCGCTAGGGAAGAACCATGTGGCGTGGCGGTCGCGCTCATCCATTCGGAATCCGCAACGTGCATATGCCTGAGGGCCCCGTACTTGTTGCATCATATAACTGCAGTCAACTTTCCTCTAGGGGCGGGCGGACCCGCTATCGCGATCTTAGGATAAAGCCCGCTTCCCGGCCCTCCTGTCGATCAAGCTGATCCTGGTCTTGATTTTCGCCTGAACGTCCGCTTCCACGGTGCGGTCGGGATGCCTTCGCGACCGCGGCTAACGACAGCTTTCCGCCGATTCCGTGGAAAAAGACCCGTTCGCCGGTGCAGAATATCGACGGCTGAACATGGCGCGAGCGCCTGTTCTGTCAGGCGTTTCTCGGTTGCTGCAGTGCAGGAAGGATCTTGGCTAGTTTGCGGAGGTTCTGGGCGGTGGCGGCGAGGAGAAATTCGTCATTTGCACCGCACGGCCCGCGTAATCGGAGCCGGTTCAGGCCAAGGATCCGTTTGAGGTGGGCAAAGAGCATCTCGACCTTCTTCCGCAACTTCATCGAGATGGCGTATTGCTCGGTTTTGGCGATGTCGCGAGCGACCTGCCGGGCATCTTCATGTTCCTCACGGGTGATCTTGCGTGCATCCGCGTTCGGGCAGCACATCGCTTTGGATGGGCATACCTGACAGACCTCTTTCAGCGCCCGATAGCGAACTGTTCCCTTGCCAGTCGGACCCCGGTTCGGGTCGGAATAGTTCCGGCGGAACTGCTTCAGCTCGTGCCCCTCGGGGCAGATGTACTGATCGTTCTCCGCATCCCACTCGAAGTCCGCGCGGGTCCAAGTCCCATCGGCTCGCCCGGATTTGTCGAAGACGGGAATGTGCGGGGCAATCTTGCGGTCGACCAACCAGCCCAGCATCGGCCCGGTGCCATAGGCCGTATCCGCAATCAGGCGTTCGGGGTGCAGGTCGAACCTGGCCTTCACGCGCTCCAGCATGGTCCTGGTCGAACCGACCTCTGCCTGCCGGATTGACCTGGTGGCCTCCACGTCCACGATGACGCCATAGTCCGTGTCGATCAGATAGTTGTCGGAATAGCTGAAGAAGGCCGGTCCCTTACGGGCCGCAGTCCACTGGCTGGCGGGGTCGGAATGGGACGTGAACTTGGGCTGGACCTCGCTTGCTGCGCCAAATGCGGCTTCGTCCAAGACGTCCAGATACTCGCGAACGGCTCGGGGCGCATCAGCGGGATCGATCCGCCTCGCGTCCCAGTCCTCCTTCGGCGTCGAGTTCTGCTTGTTGGCATCGGCCTCGATGAGGCTCGCGTCGATGGCCATGCGCTGTCCGCTGACCAGGCCCTCTTCGATGCACCGCGCCACGGTCGCCTCGAACAGGTAGCGCAATAGCTCGCTGTCACGGAACCGGCCGTGCCGGTTCTTCGAAAAAGTCGAGTGATCCGGGACCCGGTCACTGAGGTCCAGGCGGCAGAACCAACGGTAAGCGAGATTCAGATGCACCTCTTCGCAGAGCCGCCGTTCCGACCGGATGCCGAAGCAATACCCCACCAACAGCATGCGGATCAGCAACTCCGGATCTACAGACGGACGACCCGTATGGCTGTAGAAATCGGCGAGGTAAGCACGGATGCCGGACAGTTCCACGAAACGGTCAATCGAGCGCAGGAGGTGATCTGGCGGGACATGATCCTCGAGCGAGAACTCGTAGAACAGCGCCGGTTGCGCCTCCTGCCGCGGTCCCATCATCGTCGATCCTCCCACCCATTGCGGGAATTGAATCAGCCGACGGCCCTCCGATCAAGCGCGAGTTTTTCAACAAAATAGGACACTTGCGGACATTCGCTGCGGGTGCGAAATTCTCTGTACCTCCCGGCATGCCGGTGTCCTCATCTCGTGCCTTTTGGTCCCAGTCTCGGCATGGACAGACCGGTCTGCGCTTGGAACCTCACTCTTCGCGCCCAACCTCTGCACAAATTCGCGGCATCTTCCCCGCCCAAACCGGATGAAGCGCTTCGCCCAGCGTGGAATGCTTGCCAGCCAAAGGCGCCTTGGCGTCGGATGAGGTGAGACCAGGCGGCATCCCCTGCCGCAGAAGCCACGCCCCGCAAAGGAGCAGCGATGGACGATCTCTTGGAAGCACCTACCAATACATTCATTCGCATCGCCGAAGTCTGGGTGCCGGAAGGCGACAGGCTGGTGCTTGCGACGGGCACATATGACGGGCTGGAAGGCTTCGGCGCGGCGTCCGCGCGCGCTACCTTCGCCAAGGGAGAGGGTCTGCCCGGAAAAGCCTGGGCCGAAGCGCGGCCAATTGTTCTGCGCACTTTGGACGACTCGACCTTTCACCGCGCCAAGGCCGCCGCTGCCTCCGGTCTGACAGCGGCTGTCGCGATCCCGGTCTTCGCGGAAGATGTCCTGCTGGCCATCTTGGTCGTGCTCTTTGCCGATGCCGAGCATGTGGGGGCGATCGAGGTGTGGGAGGACAGCGCCAACAGTCTCGTTCTGAGCGATGGCTACTATGGCACTGCAGAGGAGTTCGAGCGGGTATCGAAGGCCACGACCTTCGGGCACGGACAGGGTCTGCCGGGTGGCGTCTGGGCCTCTGAAACCCCCATTCTCATGCGCGACCTCGGAGCGTCTTATGGCTTTCTGCGCGCCGAAAGTGCGGGCAAGGCCGGGCTCAAGACCGGGCTCGGGCTGCCGATCCCGACGCCGGGCGACAAGACCTACGTGCTCACGCTGCTTTCGGCGCCTGGCACGCCGATCGCGCATCGCTTCGAGATCTGGGATGCGCGAGCCGAGAGGGTTGGCCCGGAAAAAAAGGCCCTGAGGATCGACGGGCTCTGCGAGCGCGAAGGGTTCTTGGCACCCAAGGAGAACCCGCCGCTCGATGCCCTTTCCGTCACCGCGTGGCAGGGGCCCATCGGTCGGGTTCTGGGCTCCGGCCTGCCGCATGTGCAGGTCGGCGGCGCCGGTTTGCCGGCGGGCTATACCCAGATGGTTGCCCTTCCGATCCACCACGAAAACGGGCTGGCCTATGTGGTCGCCTGGTATCTCTGAGCCACCCCGCACAGGAGGAAGCAGATGCAGAAACTTGTCGTGATTGGTGCGGGCATGGCCTCTGGCCGGATGCTGGAGCACCTTCTGGACGCGGCGCCCGACGCTTTCGAGGTCACGCTGTTCAACGCCGAGCCACGCGGGAACTACAACCGCATCATGCTCTCGCCTGTGCTGTCGGGCGAGAAGACCTTCGAAGAAATCGTCACCCACGACGATGCGTGGTACGCCGCCAACAGCGTCATCACCCGCTTCGGAGAGAGCGTCACCGCCATCGACACCGCACGCAAGATCGTCAGCTCCGAGAAAGGCGAAATTCCCTACGACAAGCTTGTGATCGCGACGGGCTCGGCCCCGTTCATTATCCCGCTGCCGGGCCATGATCTGCCGGGGGTCGTCGCCTATCGCGACCTTGAGGACACCAACGCGATGATCGAGGCTTCCGCCCGTCCCGGCGCGCATGCGGTGATCATTGGAGGCGGCTTGCTGGGCCTCGAGGCCGCAGCCGGACTGCGGCTGCGGGGGATGGAGGTGACGGTGCTTCATATCTCCGGGCATCTGATGGAGCGGCAACTCGACGAGACCGCGGGCTACCTTTTGCAGAAGGATCTGGAAAAGCGCGGAATCCGGGTGATCACCCGGGCGAACACCAAGTCGATCGAAGGATCGGGCAAGGTGGAGCGCGTCTTGCTCGATGACGGAACGGAGCTGAAGGCGGACATTGTCTGTATGGCCGCGGGCATCCGGCCAGCGGTGGCGCTCGGCCATGCGGCGGGGCTCGACATGGGGCGCGCGATCAAAGTTGATGCGCAAATGCGGACCTCGGATCCGGACATATTCGCCGTGGGTGAGTGCGTCGAGTTCGCAGGCAATCTCTTTGGTCTCGTCGCCCCGCTCTACGATCAAGCCAAGGTTCTGGCGAAAACCCTGCTGGACGAGGATGACACCTTCGTGGCGCGCGAGCTGTCCACGAAGCTCAAGGTCACCGGCTGTGACCTCTTCTCGGCCGGTGATTTCGTCGAGGGCCCCACGCGGGAGGATATCGTCTTCCGCGACCCGGCGCGCGGCATCTACAAGCGGTTGGTGATCGAGGAGGACCGGCTGATCGGCGCGGTCATGTACGGTGACACCGCCGACAGCAATTGGTTCTTCGGGCTGATCAAGGATGGCACCGACATCGAGGAAATGCGCGAGACGCTCATCTTCGGCCCTGCGTTTCAGGGGGGTGGCGGTGCCGCCGCGGACCCTCTGGCAGCCGTTGCAGCATTGCCGGCTGATGCCGAGATCTGTGGCTGCAACGGCGTGTGCAAGGGCGATATCCTCAAGGCCGTCGAAGGGGGCGCGCATTCTCTCGAGGCCGTGCGTGCGCAGACGAAGGCCTCGGCCTCCTGCGGAACCTGCGCGGGACTTGTCGAGCAGGTGCTCGCGGTCTCACTGGGCGACAGCTTCGAGATGCCGTCCGCCAAACCGATCTGCGCGTGCTGCGATCTCACCCATGAGGACGTGCGGGTGCTGATCAAGACCAAGGAGCTGAAGTCGCAGCCTGCGGTCTGGCAGGAACTCGGCTGGAAGACCCCGAATGGCTGTCACGTCTGCCGACCCGCGGTGAACTTCTACCTGCTCGCCGACTGGCCTTTGGAGTATCGCGATGATCCCCAGTCGCGCCTTGTGAACGAGCGCAACCACGCCAACATCCAGAAAGACGGCACCTACTCCGTGATGCCCCGCATGTGGGGCGGCATGACCACGCCGGACGAGCTGATCGCCATCGCCGAGGCGGCGCGCAAATACGATGCCGCCGTGAAGGTGACAGGCGGCCAGCGCATCGACCTCTTAGGCATCAAGAAAGAAGATCTTCCCGCCATCTGGGCCGATCTCAACGATGCTGGAATGGTGTCGGGGCACGCTTACACCAAGGGCCTGCGCACGGTGAAGACCTGCGTCGGCTCGGATTGGTGCCGCTTCGGAACTCAGGACAGCACCGGGCTCGGGATCAAGCTCGAAAAGCGGCTCTGGGGTTCGTGGACGCCGCATAAGGTCAAGCTTGGCGTCTCTGGCTGTCCGCGCAACTGCGCCGAGGCCACCTGCAAGGACGTGGGCATCATCTGCGTCGACAGTGGCTATCAGGTCGGGGTCGCCGGGGCTGCGGGCATGGATGTGAAGGAGACCGAGCGGCTGGTCGACGTGGCCAGCGAGGAGGAGGCGATTGAATGGACTGTCGCCTTCGTGCAGCTCTACCGCGAGCACGCCAAGTACCTCGATCGTCCCTACAAATGGGTCGCCAAGGTTGGGCTCGACTGGGTCAAGGATGTGCTTGCCGATGAAAGCCGGCGGAAGTCGCTGGTGGAGCGTTTCGACCTTTCGCAGACGGTCTACCAGAAGGACCCCTGGGCGGAACGCGCGGCGCCCGCCGAGGCCCGCAAGTTCCAGCCGCTGGCGGATTTCACGCAGGAGGCCGCGGAATGAACTGGATCGACGTGGGCGCGCTTGACGAAATTCCCCTGCGCGGGGCGCGCGTGGTGAAGACACGATCAGGTTGCGTCGCGATCTTCCGCACCGCCGAGGACGAGCTTTTCGCCACCTCCAACACCTGCGCACACAAGGGGGGGCCGCTGGCCGAGGGCATGGTTCATGGACGCAACATCACCTGCCCGCTGCACAATTGGGTCTATTCTCTCGAGACCGGCGAGGCACAGGGAGCCGACGACGGCCGCATCCCCACCTACCCGGTGAAGACCGAGGGTGGGCGTATCCTTCTCGACGGGGACGCCGTCGCCGCACGCGCCGCCTGATGGGCGCCGAGGTCCGCTCGACATGCCCCTACTGCGGTGTGGGATGCGGCGTCCTGCTGTCCGCCGATGGCAGCGGCGGCCTTGCCGTGCGCGGCGATCCCGCCCATCCCACCAACCGCGGGCGGCTTTGCTCCAAGGGCTCGGCGCTTGGCGAAACCGTCGGACTGGAGGAGCGCCTCCTCGCCCCACAGGTCCACGGCAGCACCGCCACTTGGAAGGATGCGCTCAACCTTGTCGCGACCAGATTTCGTAAGACCATAGAGACCCACGGGTCGGACAGCGTTGCCTTTTACGTTTCGGGCCAGATGCTGACCGAGGACTACTACGTCGCCAACAAGCTGATGAAGGGGTTCATCGGCTCGGCCAATATCGACACCAACTCGCGGCTCTGCATGGCCTCGACCGTTGCGGGCCACAGACGGGCCTTCGGTACCGACACGGTTCCGGGGGTCTACGATGACCTCGAGGAGGCCGATCTCATCGTGCTGGTGGGGAGCAACCTCGCCTGGTGCCACCCGATCCTCTACCAGAGGATCATGGCAGCGCGCGAAAAGCGCGCACTCCGCCTTGTCGTCATCGATCCACGACGCACCGCCAGCTGCGAGGGTGCGGACCTTCACCTTGCACTCGAGCCCGGCTCGGACGTGGCGCTGTTCAACGCGCTGCTGGCCGAGGTCGCGCGGCGCGGTGCCGTGGATCGCGACTATGTCAGCGCGCATGTCGAGGGGTTCGACGCGGCCCTGAAAGCGGCGCAGGGCAGCGATCCGGCTTTCACCGGGCTCTCGCGAGAGACGCTGCGCGACTTCTGCGACCTCTGGATCGGGACCGAGAAGGTCGTCACCATCTTCTCGCAGGGCGTGAACCAGTCGAGCTCGGGCAGTGACAAGGTGAACGCCATCCTCAACTGCCACCTCGCGACCGGCAGGATCGGCAAGCCCGGGATGGGACCGTTTTCGGTCACCGGCCAGCCCAACGCCATGGGAGGGCGCGAGGTCGGGGGGCTCGCCAACATGCTGGCCTGCCATCTGGACATCGAGAACGTGGACCATCGCGACGCGGTGCGCGGCTTTTGGAACGCCCCGGCGATGCCCGAGGCACCGGGGCTCAAGGCAGTCGAGATGTTTCGCGCCGTCGCGGATGGGCGCATCAAGGCGCTGTGGCTCATCCACTCTAACCCCGCCGTCACCTTGCCCGACGCCGACACGGTGCAGGACGCGATCGCCAGTTGCCCCTTCGTCGTGGTCAGCGACATCACTGCCGCCACCGACACCGCGCGGCAGGCCAACGTGCTGCTGCCGGCCACCGCCTGGGCCGAGAAGAGCGGAACAGTCACCAACTCCGACCGCACGATCTCGCGGCAGCGGGCCGCACTCGCACCCCCGGGAGCGGCACGGCCGGACTGGGCGATCCTTGCGGAGGTGGCGCAACGGATGGGGTTTGCGGAAGGCTTTAACTGGGACAACGAGGCCGAAATATTCGCAGAATACGCCGCGCTTTCGGGCCTCGCCAGGACGTTCGGCAAGGACTTCGACATTTCGAACCGCGCGAAGCTTTCCAGCTCTGACTATGACAGCATGCCGCCGTTCCGTTGGCCCGACGGTCCGGCAAAGAGCGGCGGCAGGTTCTTCGAAGACGGCGGCTTCTACCATCCGGACGGCAAGGCACGGATGCTTGCGCTCGCCCCGCGCGCGCCCGCAGCGGCCCTCACACCGGAACATCCGTTCCGCCTCAACACCGGGCGGCTGCGCGACCAGTGGCACACCATGACCCGAACGGCGCTCTCGCCTCGGCTCTCAGCTCATCTTCCCGAACCCTTCGTCGACATGCACCCGGACGATGCCGCGCGTCTGGGGCTTGCGCCTGCCGATCTGCTGCGGCTGGAGAGCCCACAGGGCAGCGCCATCCTTCGCCTGCGGATCACGCGCGACGTGCAGCCGGGGCATCTGTTCGCGCCGATGCACTGGACTGGAGAGACAGCCCCCTCAGCCCGCATCGACGCGCTCATTGCGTCGGTGACGGACCCCGTCTCCGGCCAGCCCGAAAGCAAGGCCGCGGCGGTCTCCGCCGCTCGGTTCGAGGCTGCGTGGTACGGGTTTGCCATCGCCACCGCGCGGCCCCGCCCGGAGTGCGCCTATTGGGCTCTGGCCCGGACCGACCGGGGCTTTCGCGCCGAACTTGCGGGGACCGAAGAGATCGCGGACGCGGAAGATTTCGCGCGCGCGCTCTTCGGGCTGCCCGATGCTGCGCTGCAGATGAGCAAGGACATGGCGAAGGGCCGTACGCGTCTTGCTTTCATGGACGGGGAAATCCTGCTCGCGGCGCTCTATCTCGATCATAAGCCGGTGCGGCTGATGCGCGATTTTCTTGCCGGGTTGCCGGGGACCGAGACCCCATGGGCCCTTGCAGGGACAGCGCGGGGAGACATGCCCGATCCTGGCCCGGTGGTCTGCTCCTGCTACGCGGTCGGGCGCAACACCATCTTGCGGGCCATCGGGGCCGAAGGTCTGCAGAGCGTCGAGGCGATCGGCGCCAGCCTCTCGGCGGGGACAAACTGCGGATCATGCAAGGCGGAACTGGCGGCGCTGCTGCAGCAAGGGGTGTCAAGAGCCGCCGAGTAGCAACACCAGAAGCAGCAGCGCCAGCACGGTGCTGGCAAGCGCCCAGCCCCGCCAGAAGGTGACCGATCCCCGCTGCAGCAATGGCACGAACTCGGGTCGTCCGGCCCCATGGCCCTTGGCCAGAGACTGCAGTTCGGCAAGAAACTCCGACATGGCCTGAGGCCGCCCCTTGGGGGCGACAGACAGGACACGCGCTAGAATGGCTTGCGCGCCTTCGGGCAGGTCGGGCCGCTTGTCCGAGATGTGCGGCAGGGCCCAGTCCTCGGCGCGCGTCGGCAGCTTGCCGCGTGTCTCGAGATCAACCGGAACGTCGCCTGCCAGCATCTCCCATGCGATCACCCCCAATGCATAGAGATCGGACCTCGGCGAGGCCTCCTGTCCGAGCAGCACTTCGGGGGCAATATAGTTGAGCGAGCCTTCGGGCATGTCCTCGACGCCGCCGCGGGAGAGCTCGCGAAATCCCGAGACCTGTACCGACCCAAAGTCGATGATCCTCGCGCGCCCATCGGCACCGAGGATGACGTTCTCGGGCTTCAGATCGCGATGCACCATGCCCATGCGATGGAAGGCGCGCAGCGCGGAGGCGAGCGATCCGAGCAGCGGCAGGATCATGGCGACGCTTGGCGTGGGGTGCTGGTCCATCCACTGGCGCAGGGTTAGTCCTTCCACATGCTCTGCGACGTAGTAGAGGAACCGGCTGTCCTCATGCGGGCGGATCTTCATCACCTGCGGATTGTCGATCCGCCGCCCCACCCATTGCTCGAGTGTGAAACCGTCGAGGTACTGCAGGTTGTCCTCAAGCCCCTTTGACGGTGCCTTGAGCACAAAGCGCCCATCCTCACCCGCGCGGCGCACAAGGTAGACATTGCTGCGGGTCGAGGCATGCAGGACCTCGATCACCTCCCAGCCGTCGATGCGGTTGCCCGGCGCCAGACGTGGCGGGATGACCTGAGCGGTCAGGCGGCTGTGTGCCTCGGTCAAGCTCTCGGACGGCAGGTCCAACACCCGGAGCATCATGCAACTGACGTTGTCGTCGCTTCCCGCGTCCAGCGCCGCGTGACAAAGCCCGCGCGCTGCGGCTTCGAGATCCCCCTGAGTTTCGAGCGGGCCTGCGGCCAGCAGCTCGGCCATACGCGCCTCGCTCAGCACTGCATGCAGGCCGTCGCTGGTCAGCAGGTAAAGATCGCCCGCCTGCATCTGCTCCGAAAGGTAGTCGACGCGGATATCATTCTCGATTCCCAGTGCACGGGTCAGCGCTTCGTGCTCGCCCATGAAGCGGGCCGAATGGTCCTCGGTCAGGCATCGCAGCCGCCCTGAGCGCAGGCGCAGCGCCCGGGTATCGCCGATATGAACCACATGCAGGGTCTGCGAGCGGGCGATCACCGCGGTAAAGGTGGTGACCTGCCCCTCGGCCTCGGGCGAGCCGCTGCGGTTCTGCGCGTGGAACCACGTGTTGAGCGCGGTCAGCAAACGCCCGGCGCAGTCGCGCACCGGCCAGCTTTCCGGTGCCGAGTAGTAGTCTCGCGCGAACTGGATCACCGAGATCTGCGCCGCCTTGTCCGAGTTGCGCCCGGTCGAGATACCATCTGCGATGCAGGCGATCGCGCCCTTGGTGTGAAGCTCCCACGCGCTTTCGGGGATCCTGCCGGAGATGGCGTCGTCATTCCTTGGCTTGACCCCGGCGCTGCTCCATCCGCCGAGCACGGCCTTCATAGCCCGCTTCGGGAAGAGATTTGCGGGTTCGTCCATACGCGCACCAGTGTTCGTGGTCTCAGGCCTTGAGCCCCACGTTGATCATGGTGACGGTGCCGTCCTCGTCAACCTCGGCGATCTCGCCCGAGGGTTCCTCGAGGAACAGCAGCGCGACGAACCCAAGTACCGCGGTCCCCGCGATGACGAAGAAGAAGGTCGAGGCATCGACCACTGAGTAGACGATCAGGTAGATCACCGCGCCCACATTGCCGTATGCGCCGGTCATCCCGGCGATCTGCCCGGTGAGCGAGCGCTTGATCAGCGGCACGACGGCAAAGACCGCGCCTTCACCCGCCTGCACGAAGAACGAGCAGGCCATGGCCACCACCACCGCCAGCCAGACCGGCCAGGCAGAGCCGATGATCCCCATTGCGGCATAGCCGACCGCCAGACCCGCGGTGAGGATCAGCAGCGTCGGCTTGCGCCCGAAGCGGTCGGAAATCCAGCCGCCGCCGGGCCGCGACATCAGGTTCATGAAGGCATAGGCCGAGGCGACCATGCCGGCCACCACCGGCGACAGCCCGAATGTGTCGGCAAAGAACAGCGGCAGCATGGACACCACCGCAAGCTCCGATCCGAAGGTGGCGAAATAGAGGATGTTGAGGATTGCCACCTGCTTGAAGCTGTAGCGCTGGAAGGCAGGTACTTCCTCGGTCAGCACGCGGCGGTTGGCGCGCACTGCCAGCATGGAATCGTAGGCATAGAGCAGCAGCAGCCCGAACCAGACGATATACATGGTGGGCGTGGTGAAGATCGCCACGTTGCGCAGGCGCCAGGCCAGAGCGCCGAGCGCAATGTAGAGCGGCACCTTCATCACCAGAAGGAACATCAGATCGCCCTTCGAGGTAACCTCCATCGCGGTGGCGTTCTTGGGACGGAAGTATTTGGACCCCTTCGGCACGTCCTGCACCGAGGCGTAATAGATGAAGCCGTAAACCAGCGACATCAGCCCGGTGAGGGCGATCGCCCACCGCCAGCCATTCTCGCCGCCAAACCAGAGCGCGATGGTTGGCAGGGTGAAGGCCGCCGCCGCCGATCCAAAGTTGCCCCAGCCGCCGTAAATGCCCTCGGCGGTGCCAAGCTCTTCCGCGGGGAACCATTCCGAGACCATGCGGATGCCGATGACGAAGCCCGCCCCGATGAAGCCAAGCGCGAAGCGCGCCAGCGCCAGCTGGGTGAAATTGTCGGCCACGGCAAAGACGAAACAGGGGATCGAACAGGCGATGAGCAGCCCCGAGTAGACCCGCCGCGGTCCATAGAGGTCGGTCAGCATGCCGATCACGATGCGCGCCGGGATGGTCAGCGCCACGTTCAGCACCAGCAGCGTCGTCACCTGCGCCTGGTCAAGGCCGAGGCTGGTGCGGATCGCCTGCAGCATTGGTGCAAGGTTGAACCACACCACGAAGGTCAGAAAGAAGGCAAACCACGTCAGGTGCAGGATACGCATCTTGCCGGTGAAGGAGAGGAGGTTGAACTTCTCGCTGGTCATCATGGGCTCCCACTGATCGCGAGCCTCGAGTGTGCGCTGCGCTGGCGTAGCAGCAAAGCTCCCTGATTGTGCAGGTGCAGAAAACGCCGGAAAATCCTGATGAAATGGCAGGTGGCGCCCATAGAATAGTCGCAGCGAGCCCACCCATGGAGTTCGTGCTGCGCCTGCACGAAGGCACGGGTCAACTATGTCTGGAAAGGGCTCTGAAGCGGACTCCGGCCGCGCAGTGAGGCGAACACCTAGCGAGCCGCGGCGGCCGTCGCTCCCGGCCCTATCCAGACATTTGCCGGGCCGCGCCTCGCTGCGGCGCAGCTTCCCCACACCGGACATCGGTGGCATCGTGCAGCATGTGCAGGCAACCCAAGGTCAGCAGTGCGGGACGAAGCTGCCGTTCAATCTAGCGTCCCAAAATACGTGAAAGTAAGCTCTTTCTATGTGGGGCAGCTATGGTCAAAAAAGAGACGACGTCACTCGGTTCCAAATGGTCTTCGTGCCTGAACCGGCTCTGTTGCACAAATCCCGTGCGGGATTCATCTCATGAATCCAGCGTGGTAGCAGGGATGCATGAGCAGACCTACACCCGCAACCTACAGGACCAGGAACTGGCCAGCATACAATGATGCGCTCAAGCGCCGGGGCTCACTGTCGATCTGGTTTGACCCCGACATGAGCTGGGATGCCGCGCCGTCAGGCAGGCGCGGCCGTCAGCAGAGCTACAGCGACGCCGCTATTCAGACGTGCCTTACGATGAAGGTTTTGTTCGGCATGGCGCTTCGGCAGACGACAGGCTTCGTCGAAAGCCTGTTGCGGTTGGTCGGCCTCGACTGGGCGGTGCCCGACTTC
>NZ_ML112609.1:0-34225 GCF_003703915.1 Salipiger sp. D13 | reverse complement strand
TCGCGCTCAGCGCCGGCGCGACCTACCGGCTCGCGGTGGAGATCACCGGACGCACCGCCGGCACGCTCACGCTGTCCTTCACCGGCGGCACCCCGGCAAGCGCCGCCGCGCTCGACGCCGACGGCACCCATTTCCTCGAACTGACGGCTGCCACCGGCAACGACACGCTCGATCTGGCGGCAAGCAGCGACTTCGACGGCGCCGTGAGCCGCGTGGTGCTCTACCGCGAGACCGTCGCCTGCGCGCCGGCCGGGACCTGGGACTACGTCNGATCCGACGCCCGCATTCTCTGCCACGATTTATTAAGGAGAGCCGCATGGCCGATGGTGGTGTTCCCACGACGGAACTGGGCGAGGTTGCCGGGGCCGAGGCGGTTCTGGCCAATTACGAAGGCACGACCGGGCTGCTGACGACGAGCGCCCTCGGCACCTTGCTGGCGGCGTCCGGGCCGCTCGCGGATGCGTTGGGCCTCAAGGCGGATGTCACCACGACCGATGCGCTCGGCAATCGGGTCACGTCGCTTGAGACCATCGTCACCTCTGGTGCGGTCTGGATGGACCCGGTCGATCTGCTCGCCGACAGCGACATCACGCTCTCCGGCGAGCAGACCATCGACGGCACGCTCACCAGTACATCGCGGGTGGCTGTGATCGGGAAGACGGACAAGTCCCTGAACGGTGTTTATGACACCTCCTCTGGCGCCTGGTCGCGCGTCGCCGAGATGGACGCCGCCGACGAGATCAACCTGTCGACGACCTTCGTCAACGGCGGCGTGACCTACGGCGGCGAGACTTGGAAGTTCGTTGTCGCCGACCCGGATACCTTCATACTGGGCACGGACGACATCGGCGCGAAGAAGGTCGGTGATGCGCAGTCCGTGCTGGACTACGTGAACAGTCAAATCGGCGGCAAGCTCGAGGCGAGCAACAACCTCTCCGACCTCGGTGATCCGGAAGTCGCCAGAGGCAATCTGGATGTGCCGTCCAACGCCGAGTTCGCTGCGCTGGACAGCAAGTTCGACGGTGAGGGGTATGAGCGCTCTGGCGCCGCTTGGGCCATTGTCCATGAAGATGGTAAACGCAGCCTCTGGGTCGACAACGCCGGCCGTATCTACTTCGGCGACGTGGATGTCACCGATGCAATCGACGGGACGCTTCAGACGCAGTTTGACACGCTTGAAGCCCGCCAGGCCCAAAACACCGGGTTTCTCTGCATCGGCGACAGCCTGACGGAAGGATCCGGCGCGTCTTCCACCAGCTTCTCGTGGCCGGCGCAGCTGTCCGATCTCTACTCGGACGCGCGCGCGACAGCGAACCGGGGCGTCGGCGGGCAGTCGTCCGACCAGATCGCGGGGCGCTTCGGTGCCGAGGCCGTGCTGGTCGAGGTGGACGGCGCCGAGATCCCGGCGAGCGGGGCGGTCACGGTCAACAGTATCACGCCCAACATCACCTACTATGCCGGCGGTTCGAAGTCGTGGCCGGGCTGGATCGGGGGCATTCACGGCACCCTGTCCGCATCGTCGTTCACACGGACCACCAGCGGCACTGCCAAGGCTGTCCTGGCAACGGACTACTTTGTCCCGGACGTCAGCGCAGTCTGGCTCCGCATCTGGCTCATGTGGCTGGGCCGGAACGACGGCTGGTCGAGCAACGACGGAACCGCTCTCCTGGCGCGCTACGAGCGCATGGTCGAAGCGATCCCGACGACGCAGAAGCGCTTCCTCCTGCTCGATGTGCTGAACAACGCCGCCGAGACCTCTGGCACCGCCGCGCACACCAACATCGTGGCCTTCAATGCCGCGCTCATGCAGCGGTTCCCGAAGAACGTCATCCCGATCCGCAAGATGCTGATCGAGCAGGGCCTGGCCCGAGCAGGGATCACGCCGACCGCGCAAGACCTGACCGACATCGCCAACGACGTGATCCCGACCAGCCTGCGCGCCGACAGCACGCACCTGAACAATACGGGCTACGGCGTCGTGGCCGAGATCATCAAGGACTACATCGACTTCATGGAGGCCTCCCAATGGCTCTAGCACCCGTCCTCATCAGAGCGCCCGGCACCGGCATCGGTCAGATTCTCGGGCGCGACCCGGCAGTGAACGATGGCACGCTCTTCGCGTTCGACTTCGCGGACACCTACTGCTGGCCGGACCAGGCGAGCGCGCCGGACGGCAGCGAGTTCATCAACCTGATCGACAGCGGCGGCTCTGCCTTCGTGAACACATCCGGCCCTGCAATCGGCTTTTTCGATGACGGTTTCCGCTACAATGTCGGCGCAACGGACCAAGTCATCGACCTTCCAGACGAGACGAAGTTTGCAGCGTCGACGGGCTTCGTGGTCTCGGTCGTCATCACCATCGAGACGCAGACACAGGCTGCGAAGAGCAGGATCTGCGGCTACTTCGACGGCTCGGACAATACCGGGGCATGGGGGCTCTATACAGCGAACGGTCGCTTCTACTTCGTCATCAACGGGCAGGTGATGCCATCGAGCTACACAATCGCAACGTTCGGGACGGGGCCGCATACCTTCACGCTGTCATGGGCCGATGAGGGCGACGGCTACAAGTGCAAGCTCTACGTCGATGGCACCCTTGATCAAGAAGCGGATGCGGACAACGCGACCCTCAACACCCCGACCGACACGACGACCCCGACGCTCGGTGAAAGTTCGGACGACGAAACCGCGCCTTACTGGATCGGCAAGATCTGCCGCTGCATCGGCCACGACCTCGCGTCCACGGAGCTCACCGTCGCGGACATTGCGGCAGCGGAGTGGGCGGTGACCGACGGGCGCTTCGTCGCGTGACCCTCGCCACCGCCCCGCATGGGGCAGGGCGGTGGCCACACAACCGAGCACTCGTCAGAGGATGCCGCCCGACCGGACGGCTGACCAGCGCGCAATGCGTAACCCGCGCTGATCTGCTGCAACGCATGGCGCAGCTCCACGATAGTCTCAAGACATCGCTCGACCGCAGCGCGGGAAAACCTCTGCGCTGCTCAAGTTCTGACCCGCTCCGGCGGGCTTTTTTGCATGGGGGTGGGATGAAGCACCTGACAACCTGGCTGGGCGATAACGTCTGGATGCTCGCCGCGGTGATCGGCGGACAGGGGTTCAAGCGCAACCACACCAACCTCGCGGGCACCGAGGAGGTGGCGAGCGATGGGCGGTCGGGGCGTTCTGAGGAAAAGTGGTTGAACGGGGCTTCAAGGCCCCCTTCAAACGCCCAGCGCGAAAATCGCGTTGCTGTAAACTTCGCTGTAATTCACTGCAAACTTCGCTGTCACGCTACAACAACTGTTGGGTGACACTCATTCTTACAGTGGATACCGGAAGAGGCCCGAGGTTCTCGGAGGAAGCCGGAAGGCCGTAAAATCAAGGCGTTGATGGGGTGGCGCCGAGAGCTTTGCAGAAACAGGCGTGTTTTGCAGTAGGCCGTGAAAGTGGCCGCAGGAGGCGTTTCGGCGCGTCTGCGCTTTGATACAGCGCAGCCGGTACGAAATCGCGCAAGGCCTTGTGAATAAGCGTTCAACGACGCTTTCAATGGGTCATTCTGAGGGCTTTTGAGGCCTCCGGCCTACCTCGGAAGTGGGACGGGCCGCACCCAGTGGACGCCGACCCGTCCCACTTAGTGATTACCTCAAGAGAAACAGACACATGGGTCGGGATGTGCCTGTATCAAAGGCACCGCCAAGTGGGACCCGATTTGTACTCCGACCCCCCTAGATATTTGATCGCCGTTCAGTTGCTGCGCTGGTGCTCGGTGCAATGGCGCCAAGGGACACATTGACTCTACGGCGCGAATCTTTGCGAAATGGCCGGGAATTTCAGGTGGAGCGAGTATGGCAGCGATTTTTTCCCCGGATGAGTTGAGTACACTTCAGGTCTCTCAGATGATTTTCCACGTTGTTGGTGGAGCCGAAGAGCCTACTCTTTTCGACGAAGTCGTCGTCCCAGATGAACACGTTGGAACGTTCCGCCAACTGCTTACATCGGCTGCCAGAGGCAAGAAGTTCAAATGGAATGCAACAGCTGGTCTGCATGGGTTGTTGTCGCGGATTGACCAGGAAGTCGACGATGCCATCAGCTTCCTCGATGCCTCAAAGGTTCTTGCGGCTGAGTTCCATGACATGCACAGGGGAAATGCCGCGCCTGGCATTCTCCTGTTCGCCAATGTGACGGTCAACGGCCGGAGCCACTATCTCCTCAACAAGTATGATGAGATGAATGTGTTGCAGTTCAACGTCCGTGGCGAGGGTGAAGAAAAACGTGTCGCTCACATTAAAGGTGTCGAGCACACTATCGTCGAAGACGACAAGGCGCTCCAGAAGTCGATTTTGTTCTGGGGCCTTTCTGCCGAAGACAGCATCTACATTCACGATAGAAGTAATCGAAACGTTGCTGGCTTCGTGCGCAACTGGCTGCACGTGTCGCCCTACTTCACGGAAGAAGAAGCTACTGAGGCCATTCATAAAGCGTTGAAGAATACCTTCAACCGGCCAGATGTTCAGGCTGATGAGGAGACACATCGTTCCTGGAAGACAAATTTTTTCGATATCGTCGAGGGTAGGGAAGAGGTAGACTTGGGCGACGAGGCGGGCCGGGCCGCGTTTCTAAGCCGGTTGATGCCGCGTGAAACAAAGAACGAAGCGCTGTTGGGCATGGTCTCTGATGCGCTCCGCAAGGAGCACGTCGCTGACGAAACCACCAAGCTTTCGAAAGGCAAGCTGCGCCGCCCGTCACGGCGCACCCTGCGGACAGAGGAAGGGATCACTGTGAATTACTCGCAGCAAGATATGGACTCTGGCCGAGTTGAGGTCTCTAAGGATCCGAACGGCAACCAGCGCATAACCGTCGTGACATCTGGCGAAATTTTCCAACGCGATGTTGACTGATGTCAGACAGACCTTTCAACATCTTTCAAGCTTCAAGGCAACGTGCCGCGAGGATGAAAGTGTGTTGCGCATGGAGCTTGAAGTCGATCAGGCCGCTTTCAACGCGATCGAGCGATTTAATACCGCGATCCGAGAGCTAGGAGCCGAGCTTCGTTGGGCAGCGAGCAGCACTGAAGATTTTGACGAAGCGAACCACCTTGGTGATCCTGGTCTAGTCGGTGCAAGCCGAACTCTGATCGTGAAAAAGCCTGATCTTCCGCCGGGTGTACGTGCCTTTTTCTCGTTGAGCTCCGCATGTGAGTGGAGTGGGCTACACACGGATAGGTTTGAAGCCACTCGCGAGTTCCTGATTGCCGAGCTGGAGGCGAAGTTCAGAACGATCTGCTGTGAGTTCGCTCCTTGGGATCAGGAGCGGCCGCTTGTTTGTGGCCAGCGGAAAGCTCCGCCCGAGGGAACCAGCCCACGCCGCATCGTCAAGCTTTCGAGTACCTTGATCTGTCCGAACAATGCTTTGGCGTGGATACCGAGGGACACGGATCTGGACACTATCCCACCCTGCTTCGGCACCCTGTTCGCATCACAGCTTGGCAGAGCCTTGGCTCCAGAGCTGCAGCAGAACTCCGCCGGGGAGCTGGAGGTGTATATTAGAGGTGCGCGAGCACAAAAATTAAGTGCCGAACTTCCCGACGACGTTGCCTCCACCCTCCAGCTCCTTCGGCCACTTGCGTCAGCATCTGAGTGGGTTTTCACAAGTGAGAAGGATGCAGACCTGCGTCACGGCCTCCTTGCTTCAGAATTGGCAAGGGAGTGGGAGCCTCAGCTACCTTGGTTCACCGGACTTAGAAGCCGGCTGGAGTTCGCATTGAGTAACGCCAAAGCTGCTTACTCAATCCATCTTCATGAGCTCGGATCTGACGCACTCGAACAGATGGGAACTCTGCGGAAGGCGCTTTCCGACGATGCAAGTAAGATGAGTAACTTAATATCTGCGATGCAGAGTGCGATCTGGCGCGATACCGCGATTGGCGCCGGCTTCATCGTTCTACGCATGTCGACCAAAATACCCGAGTATGCTGCCTTAGCCGTGATCGCCTACCTGGTTGTGAGCTTTTCCGTGAACCTCCTGAATATTTCCGGCGTTTTCGGCGCAGTCGCCAAGGAGAGCGGGCCGGTTCGAAAACGTCTCTACCATTTTGTGCACGACGATGATTTCCGCAACCTTTACACGAGGCCTCTCAAGCAGGTTCAGTGCAAGGTGTGGGGGGTGCTGGGCCTCAGCGCAGTATTTTCTATCAGCTTGGCCTGCATCGTGCTTGCGGCGGCTGGTCTGTTCCCTGTCAATTTCGAGAGTTCCACTTCCACTGCTGTCGAAACGCAACCTGCACCGGCCGACGGTTCATCTCAAGACGAATAGATCTGGCGCTCACGATGACACATGACGTGTTGTGCACCGGGGAAAGGGCGACGCGCCGTGGCGTGACCATCTGAAAGACGAAGAAATACAACGGCTTGAGACGATAGAGCGCCGCGTTGAAATGAAAAACAAGGCGCTGGAAGAGCTGCTTGCGGAGCGTCACAAGATCATGCGCCGCGCGATCGCCAGGCGCAGGCGGGCAGGGTGATGGTCAGTGAAGAGAAACTGGGCCGCAGAGGTGCCATCTATGTTGGTATCCAGCTTCGCCTTCTCGTCCGAAGCACCACCCTTTGTCGTCAAGCTTTGCCGAAACGGTGTTTCGGTCGTCGCAGGCCTGATTTTGACTAGCCGTTGGTTGACTACGGCAAGCCGTGTCGAGGCTACGAAACTGATCCAGTAGCAGCTGAACTTCCGGATCATCGCCGAATGGTCGGGCTTCGCGGAGAGATTTTTGGCAGGCGGTCTGGACGTTGAGGTGCTCTCTCGCAGAGGGGCCCGCGATTGAGATTACGATGAAGCTCCGGCCAAAATTCGGTGAATCAGTGAGACCGCCAAAGAAGGGCGTGGGTTGAGCATAGCCTCCATAGCTGTTTCGGCCGCGAACATTCCCGCACACCCAAGTGATCACGCCATCGTCGCTTACATCGTCCGCTGCAACAACCTCCGAGATGATTGTGCTTGCAGGGTCTAGCATTCTTTGGGCGACCGCAGTCTGAATAATAGCGATTTCATGGTCATTCGGGGTGAACGTCTCTCCAGCAGAAGCGCTCTGACCAAGTACGATAGCTGCCAAAAGTAGTCCGGTGAAATGCCGCATTTCCGACCTCCATGAAGGGTCTTGGGGTGTCGCGTTACTTCCAAGTATGGCCGGACCAGATCACCTCGCCCAGCACATTTTGTGAGATGGTGTTCATCGCATCGCCGGTGTGGAACTCCGGTGGAAAGCTCTTCTGATCGTGGCTGTCGCTGCGCACGATGACCGCTGAACCAGGAATGACCTCAAGCCGCTTCACGCGGGTGCCGTCGGTCGGGTCGTTGTAGACGTAGACCTTGCCCGACTGGATCTCGGTCTTGCGTCGATCAATCATCACCAGGTCGCCGTCTGAGATCGCTGGGGCCATGCTGTCGCCGCGCGCGGTGATCAGGATGCAGTGTTCCGGCTGAATGCCCCCTTTTATGAGCCAATCCCTTGAAAAAGCGAGGTGATCGACTGGCTCAGCGTCTAGGTTGATCGTTCCTCCCCCAGCAGCCGCGCTCGCGGCGTATCTTGCGACGGTAGCGAAGCGCTCGCGGTCAGCAGTCACGTCCTCAGGTACGCTGCGCGGGGGGCCGAAGTAGAGCTCGAGGCCTAGCGCATCGCAGATCTCTTTGACCTTCGAAAGAGTCGGTCCTGCATTTTTTCGGTCCTTGTTCGCAGCGCTTCTCAAAACGTTGCGGATTGTGTCCGCAGGCAGGTCAAAGCGTTGCTCGGCGCTCGACGGTCTTAGGTCGAGTTCCTCCAAGCGTTGCTCGATGCAGCGGATGAATTCCATTGGCGTATCCATGTCATCGGTAGTGATACCGATAAAGAAAATGGTTGACGATTGGTAACGATACCTTTTTATATACAGGTAACGTTACCGAGGTCGAGCTATGAGCGCAACAACTATAACGAGACTGGCGGCGGCATACATCGCCCATACCGGTCTGAAAGAGTCGACGGTTTCTTCCTATGCGATGAATGACGGGAAGCGTCTCCGTGCCATCCGAACCAACAAGGGAGACATCACGAGCAGGCGTAGTGAGCGCGTCTTGGAGTGGTTCTCGGAGAACTGGCCGGAAGATCTTGAATGGCCGGAAGACATTTCGAGACCTTGCCAGGTCTCGAAAAATCGGGGGGCAGCATGATGCAGAGCGTTCAACTGCGCCCTGAATTGATCGAGCTGCTGAGCAGCACCCGGCAGGCCTTCATCAACCTTCGGTCCGCCATCGCTCAAGCTGACGCTGCTGGACTTGTGATCTCTGAGGGATCGGCCCGGGCGAACCTGCTGACGCTGGTTCGGAGCCTGACTGCTCACGAAGGCGTCACGCATTGGGCAATCTCCATGCGGCTGTTCGGCAAGGGTGACTTCTTCAGCAGGCTGGAGAAGGGCGCCAACCCCCGCACGGACACCTACGAAAAGGCGCTGACCAAGTTTTCAGAAGCGTGGCCAGACGATCTTGAATGGCCGATCGCAACGCCGCGCCCGGCGACCCGCAACCCCCAGAGCGAGGATGCATCATGATCCATGCCACGCCCCATGCCGTCCGTCGCCCCGGTCCGCTGATCTGCCCCGCCGACGTAAAGCACTATGCCGCGCAGGTGAGCCGGGGGCTCCCGGCCGAACAGCGCGCGGCGGTCGCGGTCGAGCTGATCCGCTCGATCTCCGAGCCCGAGAGCTTTCTGGTGGTCCGCGATGCCGCGCGCATCGTGCAGGGCCACGGCAACGCGCTCCTTTCCGACGCCATGCGCGTCGTGGAAGGCCAAACCGAACACACGACGGTCGCTTCACTCACGGACCAGTCCGCGACCGTCTCCCCGGTGGCCCGAGGCACCGCCGGGACGCCCAGGTCGCGCCGTCTCTCCCCCTTGAGCGTGGCCTGGGCGAGGTTTCGTGCCGCCGAGCGGCGGTTTTCCGACAGCATCTGGGGCGATGCGCTCGCCGGGGTCTTTGCCCTGGGCGCGCTGTTCGGCCTCTCGATCATCCTGTGGGGGCTGCAATGAGCCAGTTCCGTATCATCCGAAGCCGTGGTGGCTACGCCATCCTGAATGAAGCCGGCACCCAGGTCGGAGGGCTGAGCAGCAGCTATGCCGTCGCGGAGCGCGTCGTGCAGCGGCTCGAGCAGGCCGGCCGGAACAAGCGGCGGCCCTGCATGTGCTGCGGCACGACGTTCACCAGCGAGGGGCCGCACAACCGCCTTTGCGGGCATTGCCGGACCCGCAGCAGCGCGCTTCCGCCCGAGGCCCCGGTCCCGTCGCGCAATGGTACGCGGCATCGCTGATGGGGCGAGCATGGCAGACATTATTCAATCCATTACGGAACTGCCGGTCGATCAGATCGTGATCCGCGACCGCCTGCGTCCGGTGTCCGAGGCCGGTGTCTCGGCGCTGGTCGCCTCGATCACCGAGATGGGGGTCATGAAGGACCCGGTGCACGTCCGGAAAGTGAAGCACCGTGGCGGCGAGTTCCAGTTGATGGCAGGCGCGCACCGGCTCACGGCGGCGCGGCAGCTTGGCTGGGAGACCATCAAGGTCACCTGCTGGAACTGCACAGACGACTTCGCCCGCCTGATGGAAATCGACGACAACCTCGCGGGCGCGGAGATGAACGCGCTCGACACGGCGATCTTTCTGGCCGAGCGCAAACGGCTCTATGAAAAGCTTCACCCTGAGACGCGTGCTGAGACCTTCAAGGGCAACCAGCACACGGGAAAGCTGGCGAGCGACATCATGTCGTTCACCACATCCACCGCCGAGAAGTTCGGAATGTCCCGGCGTCAGGTCGAGCGGATTATCGCATCCGGTTCGAAGCTCGGCCCCGACGAGGTGCGCCGCCTGCGGACCGCGCCGCGCCCGGTGACGCTCAAGGACCTGCAGGACATCAGCAAGATCAGTGAGACCGGCGAGCGGTATCACGTCGTCGATTGCCTCGTGGAGGGGAAGGCCCGGAACGCCTCGGCCGCGCGCAAGCTCTGGAAGGCCGAGCGGGGGCAGGCCCCCGCGCCGATGTCGCCGACCGATCAAGCCTATACGCGTCTGCTCGACGCCTGGGACCGGGCGCCGAAGGCGGCGCGCAAGCGGTTCCTTGAAGGGCGGGGCGATGCCGTGCGCGAGGTGCTGGACGATCTGGACGCGGCTTCGGGCGCTGAGAACACCGTCACCTTCCTGCCGCGGAGGGACGAGCGCCATGGCTGAGACCCCGCGCCAGGAATGGTGGAGCGCGGCCGAGATCGCCGCAGCGGGCCTGCCGGATGTGCCGGGCAGCAAGCGCAAGGTCAACGACATGGCCGCGCGCGAGGGCTGGAAGGCGCAGCCGGGCAAGTCCCGCCGTCGGAACCGCACCGGCGGTGGCTGGGAATACCACTGGTCCCTGCTGCCGGTGCGTGCGCGGCTTGCGCTGTCCGAGCCGGTCGAGGATGAGCCCGCGCCGAAGATCGGCCGGGACGAGGCCTGGGCGCAGTTCGAGGCCGCGACCGGGGCCGCGCAGAAGAAGGCGCGCGACCGCCTCGCGGTGCTGAACCAGGTCGAGGAGATCGAGGTCGCGGGCATGACCCGGTCGCTCGCGGTCACCACCGTGTCCGAGCGCTCGGGCGCCTCGGCCAAGTCCATCTGGAACTGGCTCGACCGGGTCGAAGGCATCGCCCATGCGGATCGCCTCGCCTATCTCGTCGATCGGCGCGGGACGCGGAAGAAGGCCGCGCCGGCGGCACCCAGCGCGGACTTCTGCACGCTGGTGAAGAGCGACTTCCTGCGCCAGTCGCAGCCCTCGTTCACCTCCTGCTATGACCGCGCCGCGCGGATCGCGAAGAAAGAAGGCCTCGCGGTGCCGCCGATCCACCAGGTGCGGCGCTGGTACAAGGCAAGCGTCTCGGAGCCCACCGAGATCTATTGGCGCAAGGGCGTCGAGGCGCTCCGCCGCTTCTATCCGCACCAGACGCGCGACAAGTCGGCGATGGTGCCGCTGGAGTGCGTCCAGGGCGACTATCACAAGTTCGACGTCTTCGTCCGCTGGCCCGGGGAGAAGGACCCGGTGCGGGTGCAGGCGGTGGTCTTCTCGGACGTCTATTCCGGCAAGATCCTCGCGTGGCGTCTCGACACCACGGCGAACAGCCACACGGTGCAGCTCGCCATCGGTGATCTGATCGAGCGCTACGGGGTGCCGCAGCAGGCGCTTCTCGACAACGGCCGCGAGTTCGCCGCCAAGGCGATCACCGGCGGGACGCCGACGCGCTTCCGGTTCAAGATCGACGACGAGGACATTCCGGGGCTGCTGCCGCTGCTCGGCATCAACGTGATCTGGGCGACGCCGTATTCCGGCCAGTCGAAGCCGATCGAGCGCGCCTTCCGCGATCTCTGTGACCGCGTGGCCAAGCATCCGGCCTTTGAGGGCGCCTATACCGGCAACCGCCCGGATGCGAAGCCCGAGAACTACGGCAGCCGGGCGATCCCGCTCGAGGAGTTCCGGGCGGTGGTCGCCGAGGAGATCGAGGCCCACAACGCCCGGCCGGCGCGGCGCAGCGAAGTGGCCTTTGGACGGTCGTTCAACGACGTGTTCAACGAGGGCTACCAGCGTGCCGCCATCAGCCGGGCAACGGACGAGCAGCGCCGCCTCTGGCTCCTGCGTGTCGAAGGGCTGCGCGGAGACAGCAAGAACGGTGAGCTGAAGCTGCACGGATCCCGCTACTGGGCGGAGTGGATGTATCGCATCGCCGGCAAGAAGATCGCGGCCCGGTTCGACCAGGACGATCTGCACGCCGGTCTGCACGTCTATGACCTGTCCGGATCCTACCTCGGTCATGCGCCCTGCATGGAGGCGGCGCCGTTCCTCAGCGTCGAGGACGCACGCACCCACGCCCGCAAGCGCAACCAGTTCATCCGGGCGACGAAGGACCTCGCAAAGGCCGAGCGCGAGCTCGACCACCACCAGATCGCCGCGCGGCTGCGTGCCGCCGGCAAGGAGGTCGAGGACGAGCTGCCCGAGGCCGAGGTCGTGCGCCTCGTGCCCGCCCATCCGAAAGCGCCGAAGCCCGCGCGCCGGGGCCGGCAGAGCACCGACCAGATCGAGAACGCCGCGCGGCTCGACGCGCAGATCACGCGGATCTCCGAGCGCCGTGCGGCGCCGGTCGAGGATGATCCGCGCGGCCGGTTCGACCGCGCCATGACGCTGGAGGCGATGCAGGCCGAGGGCCAGCCGATGACCGTCGAGCAGGCCACCTGGCTCGCCGAGTACCAGCAATCCGCAGAATACCGGGGGTTCGCGCGCATGCGCCGGGCCTTCGGCGAAGACGAATAACGAGAAAAGGAGCAGAGCATGACACCGTCCATCGCGCCCCTGCGCAATGTCGCCGCTCTCGTCGGTCTCGTCGATCGCGTGCAGAACCGCGCGTTCGGCCTGCCGGGGATGGCGACCTTCTACGGCCCCTCGGGCTGGGGCAAGACCACCGCCGTCACCTTCGCAGGCAACGAGTTCCAGGCGCATGTCGTCCAGGTCAAGGATTGCTGGACGCCGACCTATCTCGCGCAGGCGATCATGCGTGAGATCGGCGCACCGGTCGTGCGGGGCGTGCCGGCGATGGTCGACGCCATCGGCGCGCAGCTCGCGCGGACCGACCGGCCGCTGATCATCGACGATGCACAGTACCTGCTGCGCAAGCGGATGATCGAGCTGGCCCGCGACATCTACGAGAGCAGCCAGGCGCCTGTGATCCTCGTGGGGGAGGAGAAGCTGCCGCAGGACCTGACCCGCTGGGAGAACATCCACAACCGCCAGCTCGCCTGGGAGCCGGCGCTGCCCTGCGACGTCTCGGACGCCGAGCAGCTCGTCGGGATCTATTGCCGGGGCGTCGAGGTCGAGCCCGACCTGCTGGCGGCGATCGTCGAGGCCTCGAACGGTTCGATCCGCCGGGTCTCGACGAACCTCGCCCGCGTCCAGGAGCTGGCGCGCACCGCCGGGCGCCGTTCAGCCGACCTCGCGTTCTGGGGCGACCGCGCCTTCCAGACCGGGCAGCCGCCCGAGCTGCGCCGGGTCGACGACTTCCGTCCGAGTGTCGTGAGCCTGCGCGGAAAGGCGAAACGCGCATGACACAGTCGTTCCGATCCAAGATGGAAAAGACCGCCTGGGGCATCGTGAAGGATCTCGACGAGATCCACTGGTCCGATCTTGCCGCCAAGGGCATCGCCGAGACCACCGCGAAGACCTTCCTGCTGCGCTGGGAGCGGGAAGGGCGGATCCGGGTCTCGCACCGCGACAAGCAGAACCGGAAGATCTTCGTGCATGCCGCGCGTGTCACCCCCGTCGATCACAGCTCGCCGGTCGAGGGCCAGACGCCCACGCCCGAGGGCAACATGTGGCGCGCGATGCGCCGGCTCGGGAGCTTCACGCCGACGGATCTCGCGGCGCATTCCAACGCCGGCGGCGTGGAGGTGAGCATCGAGAAGGCGCGGGCGTACTGCCGCCAGCTGCTGGGCGCCCAGTATCTGAAGGTGCGCGTGACCGCGATCCCGGGCAAGCGCGAGGCGCGTTACAGCCTGATCCGCGACACCGGGCCGCTGCCGCCGCGCACCACGCGCATGACCGGGGTGCTCGATCCCAACGAGCAGAGCTTCGTGCCGGCCTTCGGGGAGGTGGGACGATGAGCGCCGTCGACACCGCCCGCGACGCCTGGGGCGAGGGGATCCCCGACTGGATCGAGGCGCTGGCGCAGGAATGCGACCGCACCTCGCAGAACCGCACCGCAAAGCGGCTCGGCCGCAGCGCGTCCTTTGTCAGCAACATCCTGCGGAAGCGCTACGAGGCAAGCCTGACGGCAGCGGAGGAGGTCGTGCGCGGCACGATCATGTCCGAGACCGTGGCCTGCCCGGTGCTGGGCGAGATCGGCAAGCATGTCTGCCTCAAGTGGCGGCGGAAGGCCGGCCACTTCGAGAACGTCAACGCCCATAGCGTCACGATGTACCGGGCCTGCAACCGCTGCCCAAGGTGCAAGGGAGAGCAAATCGATGAGTGAAGAGATGACGCAGATGCCCTTTGAAACCCATGGCGTTCTCAGTGCCACGACCGGAATACTGATGGGCGATATCCTCGCACTTTATCACGTGGTTTCCTACCTGCTCGATCGGCCAGCATACACCCATGAGCTGGTGCATTACGGAAAAGGCGTGCGGGCAGCGCTGCTGACCTGCCATCCGGAGTTGCCCAGCGAAGCGACCAGCGAAAACTGGAAGCAGGTTCGCGACCGCGAGATCCAGAAGTGGGGTGACACGATGGAGCTTGATCCCGCTCTGAAGGGTGTTCTGGCCGACGACAAAGATCCGGTTAGCACGCTTCGCGAGATGGGTTTCGGCGGCGCTGTGATCACCGTCGATCTAAAGCTCAGCTGATCCGACGCTCAATTATCCAGACAAACGAGGAGCGACCGATGTCTAACGGACCCACCCGCTTTACCGAACACGAGATGCTCGCCCTCTGCGGCTCGGCGATCGCGAAGATCGACACGCGCGAGCGGCGGGGCACCGAGAAGGTGACCTTCGAGGAGATCGAGGCGCTCGCCGCCTATGTCGAATGCACCGGCGGCGGCATCGCCTGCCAGCAGGCCTATCACGCCCGGCTCGGGGCAGCGCAGGACGCGGCCCGCGCGGCGGGAGGTGCGCTGTGAGCGTGCCCGAGATCGACGCGCCCGACGACGGCACCGCGAAATGGGCCGAGGAGAAGGCGGCGGGAATGATCGGGGTCGCGATGTGTCGCATCGATAAGGAGCGGGGCCCCAAGGACGCGGCCGCGTTCCTCGCGACCATCTCCAGCTTCGCCATGTCCATGATCCACGAAAACCCGCGCCTGAGCCTGGCGCGCTACGAGGAGCTTCTGAAATGAATAGCCAAGTGCAGATACCCGAAGGTTTTTGGCAGAACGCCCGCGGAGAGCTCATCCCGCAGGCCAAGGTGAAGGAGGAGGACAAGCTCGAGGATGAGCTTGTGCGCCAACTTCATGCCGTGGCGCGGGGGGCCCATGAGCAACTCGTGGCACTCAAGTCTCTCGCGATGGGAGAGACGCAGGCGTTCAAGGCCTTGGTCGCGGAGAAATACGGGGCGATGAAAGGCGGTGCCAAAGGCAACATGACCCTGCGTAGCTTCGATGGTTCGATCGAGGTGCAGGTCGCGGTGAGCGAGCAGCTCAGCTTCGGCCCTCAGCTGAAGGCGGCGAAGGAACTGATCGACAACTGCATCGAGCGGTGGGCCGAGGGCGGCGACGACAATATCCGCGTGCTGGTGATGGATGCCTTTCAGGTCAACAAGGCGGGCCGGATCGACACGCACCGCGTCCTTGGTCTGCGGCGGCTGGCGATCGACGACGAGGAATGGCTGCGGGCGATGGATGCGATCTCGGAGGCCATCCGCGTGTCGGGTAGCAAGACCTACGTCCGTTTCTACGAAACCGATCCCGATACGGGCGCGCGGCTTCCGATCGCGCTCGATCTCGCAAGCGTTTGAGCTGGGGATATCGAAATGAGCCGCTCGCTTCAGAAAATGATCCACGTCGGGTGCCGGGAGCTGGGGCTTGATCGCGAGGCGCGCCATGCGCTCCAGCTTTCAGTGACCGGCAAGGACAGCTTGGCGGACATGTCGGAGGCGGAGCTGACGCTGATAGTGAACCGACTGAAACAGGACGGCTTCCGGCCGAAGAGCGGCAAGCGCCCGAAGGCGCCGCGCAAGGATCTGCGTCTGATCCATGTGCTCTGGGCCGAGCTCGGCAAGGCGGGCGAGCTCGACAAGCCCGGTCGCGACGGGCTCAACGCCTTCATCCGGCGCCGCTTCGAAGGCAGCTGGGGCTCGGTTCCCGCCGATGTCGACATGCTGCGTGACTGGAAACAGATCGACGACGTGATCCAGGCGCTGAAGTCCTGGGCGGATCGCGCCGGGATCCTGCTCGACTGGGAGGGCCGCACGTGAAGAAGCCCCTGCATCACGTCTCCGACCATGCGGTCCTGCGCTATCTTGAACGGGTGCAGGGCATCGATATCGACGCCCTGCGCATGGCCATCGGTCACCGGGTGGACAGCGCCCTCGCCGGCAACGAGGGGGCGAGCGCCGTGGTGATCGAGGGGCACCGCTACCGCATCACGCCCGAGGGCGTGGTGGCCACTGTCATGCGCGTGAGCCGTCCGGAGCGCGGGCACATGAAGCCACGCCGCCGTGAGGTCGACGATGGCTGATGCGCCCCGCGCTCCCTCCCATGTCGCGCCTTACGTCGAGGCGCTCGGCCACGATCTCGCCGTCGAGTTTCTGCTGAAGTTCGGCGGCTCGCGGCTTTACTGGGCGCAGGATCCGAAGGGGCGCAGCGAAGCGGAGGCGCTCGTCGGGGCCGAGAAACTGCGCGCGCTGGCCTCGATGCGCGCCCGGGAGGTGACCCGGGTTCCGACCGCGCGGCCCTGGCTTGCCCACTCCCTGCGCAGGAAGGGCTTGCCTGTGAACCAGATCGCCCGCATGCTGCACGTGACCGACGTCGCCGTCTCGAAGTACCTGCGCCAGCCGCCCGACAATTCCTCGGGCCCGCCGCCCCGCGACGACGACGATCGGCAGCTCTCCCTCTTCTGATCTCGCGACCTTGCCAACTTGTTGCGCATGATCGTGCGCGCGCGGCTTCGGCATTCTGACCCCGAAGGCCAGGGCGCATCGCCCGGCCCGAACCATCCGGGGATTGCATGCAGGTCAAGCGGCACAAGGTCGAGGGTCTGACCTTCCAGAAGGCCCATCACATCGGCGGTGAGATCACGCCGAGCATCGTCATTCTGCACGACACCGCCGGGCGTCTCGAGACCGGCAATTCCGCCGCCTACCTCGCGTCGAACAACAGCGGGAAGGTCAGCGTGCACTTCGTGCTCGAGCGCGACGGCACGATCACCCAGCTGGTGCCGACGAACCGCCGCGCGAACCACGCCGGCAAGTCGAGCTTCCACGGCCGCGACTGGTGCAACAGCTTCTCCATCGGCATCGAGATCGTCAACCCGGGCAAGATGACCGGCACGGTCCAGTCGGCCCGGGCCTGGTGGGGCGAGACCTTCGCGGCCGGTGATGAATTCGACCTCGAACACGTCGAGACACCCGAGCACGGCGCCGGGGTCTGGATGGGCTACACCGAGGCGCAGATCGACGCCCTGGTCGCGCTTCTCGAGGTGCTGTTCCGGGACATCCCCACGCTCACCGACATCACCACCCACTGGTACGTGAGCCCCGGCCGCAAGGTCGACACCAACCCGCTGTTCCCGCTCGAGCGCATCCGCGCGCGGATCCTCGGCCGCAACGATCCCGCCGAGATCGAGGCAGAGGAGGGGTCCGAGACCTGCGGCGGTGACCTAGTCCAGGTCGAGACCCATGGCGACACGCTCAACATGCGGCGCTGGCCGAGCTTCAACCCGAACGTCATCGCGGCGATCCCCGACGGCACCATCGTGCCGGTGATCCGCAAGGGCACCTTTGCCGACCGGGACTGGCTGCGCGTGCTCTACGCGGGCCGCGAGGGCTGGATCGTCTCCCGCTACGCCGCGCCCATCACCTGCTCCGAGACCTGAGAGGATCCCGATGAACACCCTGTTGAACGAGCTTTACACGGCGGCGATGCCGCTTCTTCTGCAGGCGCTCAGCGCCCTCCTGACGGCGTTCCTGCTCTGGGCCGCCAACACCGCGCGGGAGCGCTGGGGGATGGAGATCTCGGCCCGGCGCCGCGAGGCGCTGCATTCCGCGCTGATGTCGGGCATTCTCGCCGCGCTGGGGCGTGGCCTCTCCGGGCAGGATGCGGTCCGAACCGCGATCGACCATGCCACGAAGAGCACGCCCGACGCGATCCGCAAGCTGAAGCCGGCGCCCGGCGTGCTGGAGAGCATCGCCGAGGGCAAGCTCGGCGAGGTCATGGGGGTGAGCGGACCGCCGTACACGATCGGGGGCGGCGGACAGAGCAAGCCGCAGGCGAAGCGATGAGGCGGTCGGTGCTGGGACAGCGCGCCGCCCTGGCTGCGATGCTCTTCATCTGTGCGCTGATCGCCTTCTGCCTGGTCGCAACGGCCGCGCTGGCGCAGCCCTGTTTCCCACGTGACGACGTGCTTGCGCGTCTTACCAAGGGCTACGGGGAAGCGCCGCGCGCGATGGGCCTCACGAAAGGCGGTGCGCTGATGGAGATGTTCGCCTCGGACGACAGCGGCACCTGGTCGATTGTCGTGACCCTGCCGTCGGGGCTCACTTGCCTGCTCGATGCCGGCTCACACTTCCAGCCGATCGCCGCGCCGCCGGAAGGGTATCCGACGTGACAGTCGATGTCTCGCTTCTGAACCAGATCGCCGGGGTGCTCGGCTTCTGCATCGCGGTGGCGTCGATGGTCTTCACCTTCTTCGCCACCCGCTCGAAGGCCACCGACGAACGCTTCAAGACCGGCTCCGACCGGATGGACCGGCACGAGCTTCGGCTGCAGACGCTGGAGCAGACCGTGCAGGGGCTGCCAGGGCGCGACGACATCCACGGCATCGAGATCCACGTCGAGCGCCTGGCCGGCGAGATGACCCGCGTCGCGGCGGTGATGGAGGCGCAGACCAAGCTGATGGAGCGGCTGGAGCGCGTCGTCACCCGCCACGAGGACCACCTGCTGAAGGGAAACCAGAGATGAGCTACGCTGACGAACTGCGCGAGCACGCCCGGATCGCGATCTTGCGCATGCTGGAGGACGCGCCGCGCTACACGTCCAACGTCTCGATGATGACCGATCTGCTGCAGACCTTCGGCATCGGCTACACCCGGGACCAGGTCTCGGGCGAGGTCACCTGGCTGAAAGAGCAGGGGCTGGTCACGATCGAGCATATGGCGGGCTTCCTCGTGGTGACGGCGACGGTGCGCGGCGTCGAGGTGGCGCGGGGCGTGGTGACCTACCCGGGCGTCCAGCGCCCCCGGCCGGGGGCCTGAGATGCCGCCGCCGAAGAAGCTCGACCTGATCCCCGAGGAGATCCGCCGCTGGCTGGCCGAGGAGCTGCGCGATCGTGGGTTCGCCGACATCCTCGAGGTGACCGAGGCGCTCAACGCCCGCATCGCGGCCGAGGGGCTGGAACTTAGCATCGGCAAGTCGGCGGTGGGCGACTTCTCGAAGGCGCTGAAGGATCAGCGCGAGGCCTTCGCCATCGCCGATCAGCTCCTCTCCGATCTCGACATCGAGCGCGAGGGCGAGATCCACCGCGTGCTGATGCAGATGATCGCCACCTCGGCCGTGCAGATGATCCGCGCGGTGCGCGAGGAGGACGAGCACCTCGACGCGAAGGACCTCATGAGCCTCGGCCGGATGCTGAAGGACCTGATGGCATCGTCGGGCATGCGCGAGAAGCTCCTCGCCGACGAGCGCGCCCGGGTGGCCGAGCAGGCGCGCGAGGAAATGCGCTCCGACCTGGAGGCCCGGCTCGAGAACGGTGTCGCAAGCGGCGCCGTCAACGCCGATGCCGCCCGCGCGGCGCGCGAGATCATGGGGTTCGCATGATCCGGGCCATCTACTTCTCGGACCGGGCGAAGCATCGCGACACCGCGCTGCCCGGCAGCCTCTGGTTCTCGGAACCGGCGGATGGCGGCGTCTCGGCCATGTGGTTCTACTGCCCCTGCGGCTGCGGGGACCTCGCGCGGATCACGGTAGGGCAGGAGCACAAGCCGCATATGACCGGCCCGAGCTGGAACTGGAACGGGCGCACCGATGCGCCCACGCTGAGCCCATCCGTGCACCAGCTCAACTGCGGCTGGCACGGGTGGCTGCGCAGCGGATACTGGGAGAGCTGCTGATGAGCCTCTGGGATCGCCTCTGCATCCACGCCTGCTATCACCCCTGGAACCCGATCTGGCTGATCCTCAACGACGACTGGATCGGCGATGTCCTGGGGAGCTTCGGCGAGACCTATCCCGGCTGGAAGGAGCTGCGCTGATGCGAGACTTCCTCCTCCGCATGGGGGCGTTCATCCTGGATGAAAGCCGGCCGGCCAGACGCGTCGTCCTGCCGCACCGGTTACATACCAAGCGCGGGCCGTCCCCCGAGAAGCGCGCGGCAAGGAAGGCGCAGCGGCGCGCTCGTGCGATCACCCGGAAATCCAGAAAACGAGGCAAGTCATGACCCGTCCGGTACTGCCTGACCTGCCGACCTTCTGTCGTGGGCCGTTCCATGCCTGTCCCCGATCCATGAAGATCTTCGGCGTCGACGAGTTCGGTGGGCCCTGCATGGTCGCGGATGTCCGTGGCTGGGGTTACCTCACGGGGCGAGGACAGGCGCTCGCCCTTTCATCGGCCGAAGCGATCGAAGCGCAAAGGCGGACGGCCGAGTTTATAGCCGCGGCGATGAACGCGGCCATGGCTGCGCGAAAGTCGCCATGACCAACCCCGTCATCACCTTCCTGCCGTACCAGAAGCGCTGGCTGCAGGACGCAAGCCGCTTCAAGATCGGGATGTTCACCCGGCGCGGCGGCAAGACCTTCGGGGCCTGCGGCGAGATCGCCGACGACTGCTTCCAGGCCGAGATCGAGGGGCGCAAGACGCGCTGGACGATCCTGTCGCGCTCGGAGGCGACGGCGAAGGAGGCGATGGAGGATGCCCTGAAGCCCATCGTCCGGGGCTTCTTCGCGGCCTACAATCGGCTTGCCACGCTCGTGCCGCCCGAGTTCGAGGAGGGCGAGTTCTACGCGCCCGAGCTGGATGCCACGTACAAGACGCACGAGGTGCGCTTTCCCGGGGGTTCCCGGATTACCGCGCTCTCGGCGTCGCCCGATGCGGCGCGGGGCTTCGGTGGCAACCTGCTGCTCGACGAGTTCGCCTTCCACCGCGACAGCCGGCGGATCTGGGGCTCCGCGTTCCCCGTGGCCGCACGGGGTGGGCACAAGATCCGGGTGATCTCGACGCCGAACGGCAAGGGCAACAAGTTCTTCGAGCTGATGACGGCCGAGGATAGTCGCTGGTCGCGCCACCATGTCGATATCTACGAGGCCGTTGAACAGGGCCTTGAAGTGGACATCGACGAGCTGCGCGAGGGCATGGCCGACGAGGACGCCTGGGCGCAGGAGTTCGAGCTGCAGTGGCTCGATGCCGCGTCGAGCTGGCTGGACTACGACCTGATCGCCTCCTGCGAGGAGATGCTCGCGGGCGACCCGGTGCGCTACAGCGGCAAGCAGGTTTACGTCGGTGTCGACATCGCGGCCCGCAACGACCTGTTCGTGATCTGGGTGCTCGAGGACCTGGGCGAACGGTTGGTGACCCGCGAGGTCATCGCCGAGAAGCGGATCTCATTCGCGGAACAGGATGCGCTGCTGGCGTCGGTCTTCGACCGCTACAACGTGATCCGGGTGGCGATCGACCAGACCGGCATGGGCGAGAAGCCGGTGGAGGATGCGATCCGGCGCTATGGCAATTCGCGGATCGACGGGGTGCTCTTTACGGCCGCGCGCAAGCTCGAGCTCGCGACGGTGCTGAAGGAGCGGATGCAGGATCGGGCGCTGGCCATCCCCGGCGGTGACCCGGTCCTGCGCGCGGATCTCCATGCCATTCGCTCGCGGGTCGGGCCCACCGGCATTCGCCGGCTGGTGGCCGAGGGCGACACGGATGGTCACGCTGACCGCTTCTGGGCCCTGGCCCTTGCCGCCGGCGCCGCCGAGGCTGCGCCTGCCGAATACGCATACCGTCCGGTCACCGGATCGGGACGCGGCGGCTTCGACGATCCCGACGCCGATGATGCGCCGAGCCGCTCCTGGTGGCGCCCGCCGCTCGGGACCGGGTTGCGCGGGGGGATCTGACCATGCCGCGCCCTCGCTGCCCACATGAACTGATCCAACTGCACGGCGGTCGCTGGGTGTGCCTGGCATGCGGCCGCCGCGTGCACGATCCCCACTGAAGGAGGCCGAAATGGCGAACCGTCCGCAACTCGTCGACCAATACGGCCGCGCCGTGAAGCGTGCCGAGCTGACCCGCGAGGTCGCGGCGCCCACCATCGGGGGCGTACGCTCGCCGATCACCGGCTATCCGGGCGACGGGCTGACCCCCGACCGGCTCGCGGTGATCCTGCGCGAGGCCGACGCCGGCGATCCGATCCGCTACCTCGAGCTCGCCGAGACGATCGAGGAGCGCGATCTGCATTACGCCGGCGTCCTCGGCACCCGGAAACGCTCGGTCAGCCAGATCGAGATCACCGTCCAGGAAGGCGGCGAGAGCCAGCACGATCTCGACATGGCGAAGATGGTGCGGACCTGGCTCGATCGCGACGAGCTCTCCGACGAGACCTTCGACATCCTCGACGCGATGGGGAAGGGCTACAGCTTCACCGAGATCATCTGGGACACCTCGTCGCTGCAGTGGCAGCCGGCGCGGCTCGAGTATCGCGACCCGCGCTGGTTCCGCTTCGCACGGCATGACCTGGCCACGCCCATGATGATCGACGACAGCGGGCAGGACGTGGCGCTGCCGGCCTACAAGTTCATCTTCGCCCGGCTGAAGGCGAAGAGCGGGATCGCGCTGCGCTCGGGGCTCGCGCGGCTCGCGACCTGGAACTGGATGTTCAAGGCCTACACGCAGCGGGACTGGGCGATCTTCACCCAGACCTACGGCCAGCCGATCCGCGTGGGCAAATACGGGCCCGGCACCGACGCCAAGGAGCGTGACACGCTGTTCCGGGCGGTGGCGAACATCGGCGGCGACTGCGCGGCGATCATCCCCGAGAGCATGATGATCGAGTTCGTGGAGGCGAAGAGCATCGGCTCCTCCACCGATCACTACGAGCGCCGCTCGGACTGGCTCGACAAGCAGATGTCGAAGGCGGTGCTGGGCCAGACCGCGACCACCGATGCCGAGACCGGCGGGCTCGGCTCGGGCAAGGAGCACCGCGAGGTGCAGCAGGATATCGAGGCGGCGGATTGCAAGGCGCTCGCGGCGATCCTGAACCGGGACCTGGTGCGCCCGTGGATCGATCTGGAGTATGGGCCGCAGACGGCGTATCCTCGGATCGTCATCAAGCGGCAGGAGCCGGAGGACCTGAAGGCCTTCTCCGATGCCGTCGGCCCGCTGATCGACCGGGGCCTGCGCGTGGCGACCTCGGAGGTGCTGGAAAAGTTCGGGCTGTCCGACGCCGCCAAGGATGCCGAAATCCTCCGCCCCAAGGGCGAAACCCCCGCGCCAGCGCAAACGCAACCGCCCGGTGGGGACGGAATGGGCCGAGAGAGCGCCATTAAATACCCATTCAATACCCGCCCCGACGCGCCGAGGGGCTCTGCCGCCCTCCAGACGGAAACGCCCTCAGAGAGCCGCTCAGAGCCTCTCGCCCCGGCGACGGATCGGCTGGCCCGGGAGGCCGCGCCGGAGATCGAGACGATGCTCGAGCAGATCGAGGTGATGCTGGAGACGGCGGGTTCGCTCGAGGAGGCGCGCGAGATGCTGATGACGGCCTGGCCGGACCTCGCCACCGACGGTCTGGTCTCGGTGATGACCGACGCCTTCTTCGCCGCCTACGCTGGCGGCCGCGCGCTGATCGAGGACGAGGCCGCCGATGGCTGAACTGGCGGCAGTCTTCCGCAGGCCCTTCAAGCAGCAGGTCGCGGCGTTCCGGCTGCGCCTGCGCCACCTGGTGCCGACGTCGCGCTGGGATGACCTGCGCCACGCGCAGCACGACCGGGCGTTCGTGGTGGCCGGCGCGACCAAGGCGGACCTGCTGGCGGACCTCGCGGCAGCGGTGGACAAGGCGATATCGGAGGGCACAAGCCTCGAGGAGTTCCGCCGCGACTTCCGCGCCACGGTCGAGAAACGCGGCTGGCACGGCTGGACGGGGGAGGGGACGGCCGCCGGTGAAGCCTGGCGGACCCGCGTCATCTACCGCACCAACATGCGGACCTCCTACATGGCCGGGCGTCATGCCCAGCTGACCGAGGGCAACTTCCGGTTCTGGATCTACTTCCACGGCGGCTCGGCCGAGCCGCGGATCCTGCACCTGGCGTGGAACGGGATCGCGCTGCCGCCGGGCCATCCGTTCTGGGTGAAGCATTTCCCGCCAAACGAATGGGGCTGCAGCTGCTACGTGAGCGGCGCACGTTCCGAGGCCGGGGTGCGCCGGTTGGGCGGCGATCCGTCGAAGCCGCTGCCCGACACCTGGCAGGAGATCGACCCGAGGACCGGCGAGCCCGAGGGCGTGGGCAAGGGGTGGGGCTACGCGCCCGGCGCCAGCGTGACCGAGGAGCTGATCCGGATCGTGCGCGACAAGGTGGCGACGCTGCCGCCCGAGATCGCCCGGGCCTTTGTCGCGGATCTCGCCGAACGCTTCCAGGACACCGACCTCGGCCGGATGCTGCGCGATATCGCGGCGGGGCTCGGCTGATGCCCCGGATCGACATCACCAGCGACACGCTGACCGCCGCGCTCTCGCGCCTGTCGGGGGCCCTGACGGACACCACGCCGCTGATGCAGGACATCGGCGAATACATGGTGAAGAGCACCAACGACAACTTCGCCTCGGGGACCGATCCCGACGGCCGGCCCTGGGCGCCGCGCTCGCAGGCCACGCTCGATGCCTACGCGGCCCGGAAGGACAAGCCGGGCCCGCGCCCGCTGATCGGTGCGACGAAGAGCCTGTCGAGTACCATCAGCTACGAGGTGGGCGAGGACGAGGTGCTCTGGGGCTCGAACATGATCTACGCCGCCGTCCAGCAGTTCGGGGCCGAGGCGGGGGAGTTCGGCGCGCGCATGGGCACCAACAAGAAGGGCCGCAGCTTCTTCATGCCGATCCCTTGGGGCAACATTCCGCCCCGGCCCTTCCTGGGCGTGGGGAAGGATGACGAGACCGGCCTCATCGAGATCATCACCGAATACCTCGAGGATGCCACGGACGGCTGATCCGCCGCCGGCACGCTATTGACCAGGCGCGCGGCAGCGCGCAATCTCGCCCTGACCTTCGAGCGCCCCTCCTGACCAACTAGTTGCGCATGTTTGCGATCTGCCTGAGCGGGCAAAGATCGCGGCATGGAAACCGCCCTTGTCTCCCTTGCCATGATGGAACTGCCCGCCTCGGCGGATGGTCCGTCCGTTCCCGAATGGATCCACCTGATGCCGAAAGGCCGGGTCCAGGCGCGGGACGGGCGCGGCCCGTGGCACTACGAGGATGCGAAGGCGGTGATCGCGGAGAGCTTCGCGCGCCGGAGGAAGATCCATGTAGACGAGAACCATTCCACCCGCTCGGCGGCCAAGCTCGGCATGTCCGCGCCGGCGCGCGGCTACATCACCGAGATGGAGGAGCGCGAGGACGGCATCTGGGGCCGGGTCGACTGGACCCGGACCGGTGAGGCGCTGCTCTCGGATCGCGCCTACTGGGGCATCTCTCCCGTCCTTTCCTACGACAAATCCACCGGCAAGGTGCTGGCGATCGCCCACGCCTCGCTGACCAATGATCCCGCCCTGCGCGAGCTGCTCGCGCTCAACAGCACGGAGTACAGCGACATGTTTTCCGCGAAGGTGGCCAAGATGCTTGGCCTCTCCGAGGACGCCTCGGAAGACGATATCACGGCCGCCCTGGCCAAGCGCCTGGACAAGGGGGAGGGCAGCGAGGAGCTCAGCACCTCGCTCTCCGAGATCGGGGCGGCGATGGGGCTGGAGGGCGAGGTCTCGCTCGCCACGCTCATCACCACCGCGAAGGCGCGCCAGGCGGCGTCCGACGAGCAGCAGGAGGCGTTTGCCGCGCTGCAGACCAAGGTGCGGACGCTCGAGGAAGGCGGCAAGCGCAAGGCGGCGGAAGACTTCGTCGACGGTGCGATCCGCGATCGCCGGGCCGGCGTCAAGGCGTCGCGCGAGGACTACGTCGCGCTGCACATGGAGAACCCCGAGCGCGCCGCGAAGATGGTTGCGGGGCTGCCGAAGCTCGACCCCACCAGCACCGTGCTCGAGCCGCCCGCCGCGAAGGAGGGCGAGGTGACGCTCAGCACCGAGCACCGCCAGGTGGCCCGCCAGCTCGGGCTGTCCGATGACGAGATGATCGCGGCCATGAAGGCCGAGCAGAAGGAGGCCCTCTGATGGCTGCTCTGACCGCCGGGCGCCTGACGCCCCGCCGTGAAGGTGACTACATCGCCGGTGCCGTCGCGGCGTCCACCACGCTCTTCGCCGGCGCCATGGTGATGCGCAATGCCGCCGGCTACCTGGTCGAAGGCCAGACCGCGACCGGGCTCGTCGGTGTCGGCGTTGCCGATGCCGAGGCCAACAACTCCGGCGGCTCCGCCGGGGACATCACCGCCCGGGTCCGCCCCGGCATCTTCCGCATGGCGAACTCGGCTTCGACCGATGAGATCACCATCGCCGACATCGGCGCGGTGGCCTACGCCGTCGACGACCAGACCGTCGCCAAGACCGACGGCTCGAGCTCGCGCTCGCCCGCCGGCATCGTGTCGGACGTGGACGACCAGGGCGTCTGGATCCGCTTCGACGAAGCGCTCACCGCCGCATCCTGACAGGAGATCTGATCCATGATCATCACCGCAACCGCACTCCAGGCGCTCCGGGTCGGCTTCAAGACCGAGTTCCAGAAGGCCCTGGACGGCACCCCCACCATGCGCGATCGCGTCGCGACCGTGGTGCGCTCCTCGACCTCCGAGAGCACCTACGGCTGGCTCAAGAAGATGTCGGGCATGCGCGAGTGGCTCGGCCCCCGTCAGCTCGACGGCATCGCCGAGGCCCAGTACACGATCCGCAACAAGCACTTCGAGAAGACCGTCGAGGTGAACCGCAACGACATCGAGGACGACAACCTCGGGCAATACTCGATGATGTTCGGCGAGCTGGGCGATGCCGCCGGCGCGCATCCCGAGACGCTGGTGTGGAACCTGCTGAAGGCCGGTTTCTCGACCGAGTGCTGGGACGGCCAGAACTTCTTCGACAGCGATCACCCGATCACCGACGAGGACGGGGCAGCCACGACCTTCTCGAACACCGGCGGCGGCTCGGGCACGCCCTGGTTCCTGCTCTGCACGAACAAGTCGATCAAGCCGATCCTGCTGCAGGAGCGCAAGCCGATCACCTTCACCTACAAGGACCGGCCGGACGACGACAACGTGTTCTTCAACAACACCTACGTCTACGGCGCCGACTGGCGCGGCAACGTGGGCTTCGGGGTGCCGCAGATGGCCTACGGCTCGCAGCAGACGCTCGATGCCACCAGCTACGCCGCTGCCCGCACCGCGATCCAGAACATGAAGGGCGACGGCGGGCGTCCGCTCGGCCTCATGCCCAACCTGCTGGTGGTGCCGCCCTCGCTGGAGAGCGCCGGCCGCAAGCTGCTCAACAGCGAATACGCGGCGGGTGGCGAGACCAACGAGTGGAAAGGCACCGCCGAGCTGCTCGTCGTGCCCTGGCTGGCATAAGGCCCGGGCTGATGACCGAGAAGAGCGCAGAGCGGATCGCGCTGGAGGCGCGGGCGACGGCGGCCAAGGTCTCCTTCGCTCCCAACATCGGCGACGAGAAGCTCGCCGAGCGGGTGGCGAAGGCGGAGGCCGCCGGCACGACGCCCGGATCCTCGGATCCCGCAGCGGCCAATACGGCCGATGCGGGGACCCCGGCTGCGGCGGGGGCGAAGGACGGCGCCCCTGCCGCGAAGCCGGTCGTCGTCGTGGTCACCGGACCGCGCAAGGGCCGCTGGCGCGCCGGCCGGCACTTCACGGCCGAGCCGGTGACAATCCCGGCCGAGGATCTCTCCGACGACGAGGTCGCCGCTCTCCTGGGCGATCCGCGCCTCACCGTCGACACCCGAGAGGCCGACTGATCATCTGCCTCGCCCGCTGACGACCGGCGGGCGGTGCCTCACCTCCCGGCGGCGCAGATGCCGCCGGGCCTTTTCCCCCTCCGGAGATCGCCGTGGCCTATTGCACCAAAGCCGACCTGATCGACCGCTACGGCGAACGGCTGCTGATCGAGCTGACCGATCGCGGCGCCATCGCCACGGGCGCGATCGACGACGACGTGGTCGACCGGGCCATTGCCGAGGCCGACGCGCTGATCGATGGCTATTGCGCCGGCCGCTACGTGCTGCCGTTCGCGACGGTGCCGGTCCAGATCGGCCCGCTGTCGCGCCAGATCGCGATCTACACGCTGCACGTCTACGAGCCGAACGAGAAGATCACCGCCGACTATAAGGAGGCGATCCGCCAGCTGCAGCAGATCGCCAGCGGCACGCTGAAGCTCAACGCCGAAGGCGTAGCCTCCAGCACCACCGATGCCGGCGGCGCCCGTGTCACCGACCGCGAGCGTCCGATGACCGAGCAGTCGCTGAAGGGGTGGATTTGATGCTGGAGCTGGTCGTTGCCCGGCTCGAGGCGGAGATCGCGGAGCTCGCGCACCGGATCGACGGCGCCGCCGAGTTCACGCGGATGATGGAGACGAAGACGTTGCCCAGCGGAGGCGTGCGCGCCTACGTGCTGCCCACCGGCATTCGTGGCCAGCGCGGCGATGCCGTCACCGGCGCCTTCACCCAGCCCATCACCCGCACCATCGCCGTCGTGCTGCTGACCCGCTCGGTCGATGCGGCCGGCGAACGCGCGCTCTCGCGGCTCGGGGCTTTCGTCGACGAGATCATCGCCACGCTCGCCGGCTGGGCGCCCTCGGACGAGGTGGGCGTCTTCGAGCTGCGCCAGGCGTCGATCATCCCGACCGAGCACGGCCTGCTGGGCTACCAGATCGAGTTCTCCATCAACGACCAGCTGAGGATCTTCTCATGACCAGGCGACCACTCCCCGCCGGCGGCGGCAGCTACGCCCGTGACGACAAGGGCAAGCTCAAGCTGACCGCCCAGACCACGCCCGCGAGCGCCGCCCGCGCGCCGCAAAAGCCCGCCGCGAAGACCGCGAAGGCTGACCAGAAGGAGGTCTCCGAATGACCCTGTACTTCCGCAAGAAGGTGCTGCTCGCCAAGATCGAAAGCGCCTATGGCACCGACGCCACCCCGACCGGAGCCGCAAACGCGATCCGCGCGACCGAGATCAGCATCCGCCCGATGGAGGGCTCGGATCTCGATCGCGGTCACGAGACGCCCTATCTCGGCGCCAACGCCACCATCCCCGTCGACGTGCATTCGGTGATGACCTTCCGGGTCGAGCTGGCAGGCTCCGGCGAGGCCGGGACCGCGCCCGCCTGGGGGCCGCTGATGCGCGCCTGCGGCGTGGCCGAGACCGTGACCGCCTCGACCGACGTGGTCTACAACCCGATCTCGGGCAGCTTCGAGAGCGTCACGCTCTATCTCAACATCGACGGCACGCTCTATTCGCTGCTGGGCGCGCGCGGCAACTGCAACCTGACGGTCAACGCCTCGGGCATTCCGCAGCTCGAGTTCACCTTCACCGGTCTCTGGGTGAAGCCGTCGAGCGCGGCGCTTCCGACGCCGGACTATTCCGCGTTCCAGAAGCCGCTGGCAGGGACCAAGGCCAACACCCCGACCTTCACGATCGACGGCGATCCTTACGTGCTGCGCAACTTCCAGCTCGCCTTCGGCAACGACGTCCAGGGCCGGTTCCTGATCGGCGAGGAGGAGATCGTCATCGCCGATCGCGCCGACATGATCGAGCTGCAGATCAAGGCGGTGCCGCTGGCCACCCTCGATCCCTTCGCCCTCGCGCGTGACCAGGCGGCGGTGCCACTGCAGCTGGTGCACGGCACCGGGGCCGGAAACATCGCCACGCTCGACGTCGACGAGGCACTGATCCAGCGGCCCACCGGGATCACTGAGGCCCAGGGCGTGGCGGAATGGCCGCTGCGCATGGTGCCGCTGCCGGTCTCCGGCAACGACCAGTGGACCCTCACGCTCACCTGACCGCCCGACCCGACGAAAGGACCGTCCCGATGAACAAGTTCAACCTCAAGTTCCACATGATCGGCGGCGCCGTCATCACCGTGCCGAGCCCCGATCTGTCGATCGACGACGTGGAGGAGGAGCTTCGGGAGCATGGGGTACTCTCGATCTCTTCGGCGAGTGGTGAGGAAACCGTGATCTTCCGCCAGGGCGTTGCGGCGATCTGCCTCGTCAAAGTTCCCGCTGTCTCCTGATCCCGCCCGCAAGAAAGGACCGATCCAATGGCATTCCGCGTATCCAAGAGCCGCACCTTCACCGTGCCCGTCCAGGTGGGCGATGAGGACTTCACCGCCACGTTCCACGCGCTGCCCGATGTGGCGCTCAAGGAGTTCGATGCGCCGGGGGTCGAGATGCAGAAGGAGTTTCTCCGCCGGGTGATTGTGAGGCTGGAAGGGCTCGTCGATGATCACGACCAGCCTCTGGGCTTCTCCTCGACGCTCTTCGAGGAGCTGATCGACTACTCGGATCTGCGGTGGGCGATGCTCGGCGCATATCACACGGGCTTCTACCGGGCCAAGGCGGGAAACTGAGATGGGCCGGGCGCGCCTGGGCCGCCGGCACGCTGCACGATGACGGCCGCGAGGACGAGCTGGAAGCCGACGCGCGCTTCTTCGGGATCCCGGTCGCGCTCGTGCGGCGCGCCGATGACCAGGACGGCGTCTGGCCCGAACACCTTCCCGCGCTCGAGCGCTTCCTCGCGGTGGATACCCAGTGGTGTGTCGAGGTTGGCATGCGCGGGGCGTTCTGGGTGGGGCTCGACTACGGCGCCTGCGAGAGCGGCCTGAGGCTGGCGGGGTTCGCGCCGGACCCCGAACTCTGGGCCGAGGTGCGGCTCATCGAAGACGGCGCGAAACAGGAATTGAACGGGCGTTGACATGGCATTCCGGGTTGCAGCTTTCCTCTCGATGCGCGGCGGCAAGGAAGCCGCGGCGGAGGTTCGCGCGCTCAAGGGCGCAACCGATGCGCTGAAGACCTCGACCGAGGGTCTGACCACCCAGAGCGGTGCCGAGGAAGCGGCGCTCGGGGCCGTCGGGGCCGAGGCCACCCGCAACACCACGATATTCGGCCGGCTGGGCGCGACCTACGACAGCGTGAAGCGCCGCGCCGGCGATGCCTTCGACCGGCTGCGCGGCGGCGCCAAGGGCGCGGGCGACAGCGCCGAGATCGCGGCGGGGCAGGTGGGCAACCTCTCGGCGCAGTTCTTCGACATCGGGGTGATGATGCAAGCGGGGCAAAACCCGCTGCAGCTCGCGGTCCAGCAGGGTTCGCAGATCGCCCAGGTGATCGGCCCCATGGGCGCGGCCGGTGCGGTGCGCGCACTCGGCTCCGCCTTCATGAGCCTGCTGAGCCCGGTGACCCTGATCACCGTGGGCGCCATCGCCGCCGGCGCGGCGGTAACGCAATGGCTCACCGGATCGAAGGACGCGGCCGAGACCTTCGACGACAGCCTCGACGCGCTCGGCGAGCGGCTCGACGCGTATCGCAAATACGCGGATCTGGCGGGGTCTTCCACTAAGGAGCTCGAGGAGCGCTTCGGCTCCGCTGCTGCGGCGGCGCGGGAGTTCCTGCCGGGCATGGCGGAGACGCGGCTGCGCTCGGCGCAGCTCGGGGTGACCCAGTCGATCGAGACGCTGCTCGAGGAACTGGGGATCGGGGCCGGGTCGAAGGGGCTGACGGACGAGCAGTCGGTCGCCGAGGAGCTGGGCGTCTCGCTCCTGCGGGCCCCGAGCTGGGAGGCGCTGGAAAAGAACCGTTCGGTGGTCGAGGAGCTGATCGCGAGTTACGAGCAGCTTGGCACGGTGGCGGAGGGCAGTTCCGAGGAGCAGCTCGCGGCCGTGCAGCGGGTGCTGGAGGCATACCGGGCCGGCGCCGAGCTGAGCAAAGGTGTCAACGATGTCGAGAACGCGCGGATCCAGCAGCTTGAGACGCTGGCCGAGCGCATCGCGGAACTGCAGGGGCAGGAGCAGCCCAGCCTCGAGTCCACGATCCCGCAAAGCATCCGCGACCAGGCGGACGCCGCCGGCAAGGCCTATCTTGAGCGCCGCAAGATGGTGGCGGAGCTGGAGCGCGAGATCGCGCTCTCCGAGGCGATCCTGCAATATGGCGAGCAGTCCGCCGAGGTCGAGGCGCTGCGCGTGGAGCAGGCGCAGGAGGTGCTCGAAGCCCGGCTGAAGGAAAAGGGCTGGCTTCCGCAGATCATCGACCAGGTGCTGGAGCTGAACCGGATCGAGCTGGACCGGGCCCAGGCGGTGCGCGATGCCGAGGCGGCGCGGGGCGCCTCGAACCAGATCGCCCAGCTGCGCAGCGAGGCGGAGATCAACCGCGCGATCGTCACCTACGGGCGCGACAGCGTCGAGGTGAAGCGGCTGCAGATCGCGGCCCAGCGTCAGCTGCTCGAACAGATGCTGCAGCTGCAGGACATCACCGAGGCGCAGAAGGATCAGTGGCGCGAGGCCTGGGAGGCGGCGAACGGGCTCGCCTCGGCCGATCCCTTCGGCGCGCTCGCCGCCTCGGCCGACTATTTGCGCCAGGCGGATCTGCGCATCGAGAAGCTGCGCCTCGAGCAGGATCTGCTCGGCCAGACCGAGGCGGTGCGCACCCGGCTGCTCGCACTCTACGAGGCGGAGGTGCAGATCCGCCAGCAGGGGCTCGACCGCACCAGCGCCCGCGCCGACGAGGTTCGCGCGGCGGTGCTCGAGGAGGCGGAGCTCACCCGCGAGCTGGGCCGGCAGGCGCAGGCCTGGGACGAGATCCGCAATGCCGGAACGCAGGCGATCGACGACATCTTCGACCGGCTGATGGAGCGCGACTTCGCGGGGGCGCTGACCTCGGTCGCCGAGGAGATCTCGCGCACCTTCACCGACCTCGGGCTGCTCAACCCGCTGAAGAACGACCTCTTCGGCACCGACCTGCCGACGATGCAGGATCTCGGCGGCTGGCAGGGGATTTGGGACCGGCTCACGGGCGGCGAGATGCCGACGCCGGACTTCTCGGCGATGGAGGCCTTCTCGACCCCGGCGATGTCGGTCACGGCGATGAACGTGACGATTGGCGGGCCGGGGCTCAACGCGCTCGCCGGCGCCGGCGGGGCGGCGACGCCGGCCGGGATGATGTCGGGCAGTACAGGCCCGATCTCGGCCGAGGCGGCCGCGCTCCTCAAATCCGTCTCCACGGGTGGGGCACTTCGGCCCGACGCGATCAGCAACATGGATCCCAAGCTCGCCGGCCCGCTCGCCGCGATGATCGCCGAAGCACAGGGGATATTCGGTTCGGACGCCGTCCAGGTGAACTCGGCGTATCGCTCGGTCGAGCGTCAGACGCAGCTCTGGGAAAAGGCGCTCGCCAAGTACGGCAACCCGGCCGAGGCCCGGAAGTGGGTCGCGCCCCCGGGCAACTCGCGCCACAACTTCGGGCTCGCGGCCGATCTGCAATACGGGTCGAGCTCGATCGAGGAATGGTTCCACGCGAACGCCGGTCGGTTCGGGCTCGGCTACCGCATGGACAATGAGCCTTGGCATATCGAGCCCACCGCCGCATCGCTGGCCCAGCCGGCCGCTCAGACCCAGCAGGCGCTCGATGCGCTCGCCACCACGGCCGTGGGCGCGACGCAGAACCTCGGCACGCTCGGCAGCGGCTTCGACATGCTGGGCTCGGTGCTCTCCAGCCTGACCAGCGGCGGCGCGGGTGGCGGTGCCGGCGGCGGCTGGATCGGCAGCCTGATCGGCGCGATCTTCTCGCCGGGCGAGGCGCCGCCCGCCAATGCCGATGGCGGCTACCAGTATTTCCCGGGGGGCAGCCGGGCGGACACCGGGCTGATCCGGATCAGTTCCGGCGAGTTCGTCGTGAACGGGGCGGCGACCGCGCGCAACCGTGGCCTGCTGGAGTGGATCAACTCGGGCGGCGACGCCATGGCGAGCCTGCCGGCGCGCGCCAACGGCGGCGGCTTCGCCAGCGGCGGGTACGACGCCGGGCCCCGCGAGGTGCAGATCGTCACCCCGCCGGGCGTGCCGATGTCGGCCACGCTGGAGGAGGAGCCGATGCCCGGCGGCGGCCGGCGCGAGCGCTACGTGCTGGCGGAGATGGTCGGCGGCGCGCTGTCGATGCCCGGCGGCGCCGCGCGGCGCACCATGCGCAACGCGTTCGGCGTCCGCCCGAAGGGGGCGCTGCGATGACCGTGCCGAGCTGGCCCACCGCGCTGCCCCGGCCGCTGCGCTCGAGCTACCGGGCGAGCGCCACCGATCCGCGGCTGAAGCGCGCCCAGGACGCGCCGGTGCCGGCCTATCGCCGGCGCTATTCCTCGGTCGCGCGCGGCCTGCAGCTCTC
>NZ_RAPJ01000054.1:0-34540 GCF_003703915.1 Salipiger sp. D13 | reverse complement strand
GAATACTCATGCGCCGGCCCATGCGCGGGCTCCGATGAAAAGGTCGCCTCGCCGGCGACCCAGTCGCCGGCAACCAGGTGCTTGCCGTGAGGGGTGAAGTTCGGTGTCGTTCCGTCCATTGGAGGTCTCCTTTGGCGTGACGGGTTCGAAGATGGGCCGGGGGCGCCGCTCAAAGCAGCAGCGACACGATCCCGGGCCAGGCCAGCAGCACCGCGAGCGCGAGAAGCTGAAGGCCGATGAAGGGCAGGAAGCCGCGGAAGATGTCGGTGAGGCTGATCTCGGGCGGCGCCACCGACTTGAGGTAGAAGGCCGCGGGACCGAAGGGCGGCGACAGGAAACTGACCTGCATGTTCATGCAGAACACCACCCCGAACCACACCGCGACATGCGACGGGTCGAGTGCGCCGATGAAGCCCAGCTCCTCGACCGGCAGCGCGCGCACGATCGGCAGGAACACCGGCATCACCAGCAGCACGATCCCGATCCAGTCCATGAAGGCCCCGAGGAACAGGAAGATCACCATCATCACGAGGATCACGGCCATGGTCGGCAGCTCCGCACCGGTGATCGCCCCGGCGATGTAGGTGGGGCCTCCGGCGATGGTGTAGGCCCCGGCGAGCGCGGTCGCGCCTATGGTGACCCACAGGATCGTGCCGGTCGACATCAGCGTCCGCGTGAGGCTGTCCCACACGAGGCTCGGCGTCAGCTCGTGACGCATCGCGGTCAGCACGAGCACCGCCACGGTGCCCATGCCGGCGGCCTCGGTGATTCCGGTGATGCCGCCGTAGATCGAGCCCAGCACGACGCCGATCACGATGAGCGGTGCCACCAGCCCGCGCCCCATCGCCCAGGCGGTCCCGATCCGCGACCGGCCAAGTACCAGCACCACGCCCGCCGCCACGGCCACGAGCAGCGCGACCAGCGGGAACCCGGCGCCACCTTGGGCAAGGCCCACCAGCCCGTTCAGCGCCCAGAGGCCGGCGAAGGCCGCGACCAGAAGCGCCACGAAGATCCCGAAGAGGCCGCGCTTCTCGTTACGCGAGGGCTCGGACGGGTCCGGCTCGGGCAGCGGCGCGAGGCTCGGATCGAGCCGGGTCCGCACGAGGATGTAGCAGATGTAGAACATCGCCAGCATGAACCCCGGCAGGAAGGAGGCGGTGAACAGCGCCTTGATCGAGGTCTCGGTCACGAGCCCGTACATGATGAGTACGATCGACGGCGGGATCATGGTCCCGAGGCTCCCGCTCGCGCAGATCGTGCCGATGGCGAGGTTGCGGTCATAGCCCAGCCGCAGCATCTGCGGCAGCGCGATGAGGCCCAGCAGCACGACCTCGCCGCCGACGATGCCCGACATCGCGGCCATGACCACGGCCATCACCGAGGTCACGACGGCGATGCCGCCGCGGGTGCGGTTCAGCCAGACCTGCAGCGAGTTGTACATCTCGGCGGCGATGCCGGATTTCTCCAGCAGGTTCGCCATGAAGATGAACAACGGCACCGAGATCATCACGTAGTCGGTGAGGATGCCGTAGATGCGTTGCCCGAGGATCGACATCGGCCCCATGCCGAAGTTGCCGAACAGCAGGTCGGGACCGAACTTCATCACCAGCACGGCGGCGGCCAGCACGCCCGAGGCGAAGGCCAGCGGCATGCCGATGACCAGCAGCACGACCATGCCCACGAGCAGGATCAGGGAAAGCGTTCCGATATCCATTTCAGAGCCCCTCCGTCCGCTCACCGGCGGTCTTGAGCGTGCCGGCAAGGTCGTCCTCGGCCCCGGTGGCGCCCCGCACCGGACGGCTCCAGTCGGAAGCAAGGTTCACCACCGCCTGCACGGCGATCAGGATCACCACGAGGATGACCAGCGGCTTCAGCGTCGCCGGGATGGGTGGATCGAAGGCGGTGCCGAAGGTCTCCCAGCGCAGGAACTTGTCGCGGGCCTCGTTGAAGGCGCCCCAGGTCAGGCAGACCGCGAAGGCGACGATCAGCAGGGTGCTGACCGTGTCGAAGATCCGGCGCAGCCAGACCGGCACGGCCTCGTGCACGATGGTGATGGCGATGTGGCTGCGCTGCTGCATCGTGTAGACGCCCGACAGCGCGAAGACGAAGCCCGCCATCCACAGCGACAGCTCGTTCGCCCAGAGCGTCGGGCGCTCGAAGATGTAGCGCAGGACGACCTCGTAGAACATCACCGCCACCGTCAGCGCCACCAGCAGCATGCAGGCCCGCCCGATGAACAGCCCCAGCCGGTCGACGACCGTGCGCGGGGCGACCTCGATCGCGCGGGTGCGCACCGTGGCGATGCCCCCTGCGAGGCAGACCAGCGCCCCCAGCACCGCGAGCCATTCGACCGGCCCGGCGGGCGCCGTCTGGCGCGCCAGCCCTTCGGTCGCGAGCCCGAGGGAAACCAGGAGGTGCGGCATCTGCCATGTCACCCAGGCGGCGCAGGCCACGAAGGCCATCGGCCAGGCGACCTCGGCGACGCCCAGGGCGTGCGTCCGCTTCGGATGTCCGGGATTGGATGTCATTTGAAATTCCTTGGAATGGCCTCCGCCGGTCCGCTCGGCGCGCGGAACGGCAGCGGCACCCGGCGCCGCAGGGGCCCGGGTGCCGGGCGGGTGGCTCCGGGAACGCGCGACGCGCCCCGGGGCCGCCCGGCGGATCAGTTGGACTCGGACGGTTCGATCAGGCCAAGCTCGGTCATGAACGACACGTGGCTGTCGACGATCTTGCGCGCGGCCGGCGACTTCTGCGCCCACTCTTCCCAGGTGTCGCGCGCCGCCTTGCGGAACTCGGACCGGTCGGCCTCGCCCCAGTTGTGCAGCGTCACGCCCTCGGCCTCGAGCTCCTTGGCCGCGGTCTCGTTGGCGACCATCATGGCGAGCGTTGTGCGCATCCCGAGCTTGTGCATCGCCACCGACATGATGCGCTTGTTCTTCTCAGACAGGCCATCCCAGCGGGTCTTGTTGCACGCGAGGTGGTCGGAGGGCATCGAGTGGAAGCCCGGGAAGGTGGCGTAGCCCGCCACGTCGTAGAGGCCGAGCCCGACGTTGTTCGCCAGCCCCGAGGCGTCGGCGCCGTCGATGATGCCGGTTTCCAGCGCGGTGAAGATCTCGTTGAAGTCCATCACCACGGGCGACGCGCCCAGCTTGGCGAAGATCTCGGTCTCCATCCCCGGCGGCGAGCGGAATTTCCAGTCCTTGAGGTCCTCGACACCGGCGAGCGGCGTGGTCGAGCTCATGCTTTCGGGCCCGTAGAGCCACCAGCCGACAAGCTGCATGCCGTACTCGTTGTAGAGCTCGTTCGCGATCTCGAGGCCGCCGCGCTCGTAAAGCCAGGCGTATTGCTGCCACGGGGTCTCGTAGCCGCCCATGATGTCGCCGAGGAACTGGAAGCCCGGGTCCTTGCCGGTCTGGTAGCTCGCCTGCGTCATGTCGCAGTCGATGATGCCGTTGACCGAGGCGTCCCAGCCCTCGACCGATTTCACCACCGAGGACGAGAAGAACATGTCGATGGTCAGGTCGCCGTCGGACATGGTCGCGACGTCCTCGACGAAGGCCTGCGCGTTCCTGCCCGAGATGGTCTCGGGCGCGATGTAGGTCTGGATCCGCAGCGTCTCGGCGCTGGCGGCCGTTCCGGCGAGCAGCGCCAGCGCCGCGATGCCTGTCTTGAGGGTCGTTCTGTTCATCCTGTGTCCTCCTCCGATGATGATGAACGTCAGCCGGAAACCGGCGTGATGAGCGGCGCGCCTTCGAGAAAGGCGCGGATGTTGTCGCGTTGCAGCGCGGCCATGGCGGCGCGGGTCTCGCGGGTGGCCGAGCCGCCGTGCGGGTAGAGCGCCACCGCGTCCGAGGCCACGAGCCGTGCGTCGGGGGCCGGTTCCCCTTCGAAGACGTCGAGCGCCGCCCCTGCGATGCTGCCCTCGTCAAGCGCCGCGATCAGCGCCGTCTCGTCGACGCAGGAGCCGCGCGCCACGTTGACCAGGACGCCGTCGGGCCCGAGTGCCGCGAGCACCTCGGCATCGACGATGTGCCGCGTCTCGTCACCGCCCACCACGGCGACCACGAGGATGTCGACCGCGGCGGCAAGCGCGGCGGGGGTCGCGTGATGGGTCCAGCCCGGGGTGTCCTTGGGGCTGCGCGACCAGTAGTGCACCGGCCCCTTGAAGGCGGCGAAACGGTCGGCGATCTCGCGCCCCACCCGGCCGAGCCCGAGGATGCCCACCGGGCGGCCCGACATCTTCCGCGCCAGCGGCATGGCACCGTCGGCCCAGGCGCCCGAGCGCACGTGCCGGTCGCCCTCGGCGAGCCGGCGGAACTGCGCCAGCGTGAGAGCGACGGCAAGGTCGGCCACGTCGTCGTTGAGCACGTAGGGCGTGTTGGTCACGGCGATGCCACGCGCCCGGGCGGCGTCGACGTCGATGGCGTCGTAGCCCACGCCGAAATTCGCCACGAGCCCCAGCTCGGGCAGCCGGTCCATCTCGGCCGCGCCGAAGGGCGCCCCGCCCTTGTAGGCGACGACCCGGATCCCGGCGCCGTCAGCGACCTCGGACGGATGCGCCAGGCGGCGCGCGCCGAAGGTCTCGGACAGCGCGGCGGCCTCCGTGTCGGTGAACGGCCCGATGGCAAGACAAGGCGTCGTCATGGTGTCGCCCCCTTCCATCAGTGGCTGTCCTTCGCCACGTAAGAGCCGCGACGGCCCTTGAGGAAGTCGAGGTCCGCGCCGGTGTCGGCACCCTCGACATGCGTCTGGTGCAGCCAGAGGTAGCCCGACGCCGCCTGCTCGTGCTTCGCTTCCCAGGCGGTCAGGCGCTCGGCGAGCTCGGCCTCGGAGATGTCGAGATGCAGCCGCCGGTTCGGCACGTCGACCTCGATCATGTCGCCGCTGCGCACCACGGCCAGCGGGCCGCCGGCGGCGGCCTCGGGCGAGGTATGCAGGATCACCGTGCCATAGGCGGTGCCCGACATGCGCGCATCCGAGATGCGGATCATGTCGGTGATGCCCTTGCGCAGGACCTTGGGCGGCAGCCCCATGTTGCCGACCTCGGCCATGCCGGGATAGCCCTTGGGTCCGCAGTTCTTCAGCACCATCACGCAGGTCTCGTCGATGTCGAGATCCTCGTCGGCGATGCGCGCCTTGTAGTCGTCGATGTCCTCGAACACCACGGCGCGCCCCCTGTGCGTGAGCAGCTCCGGCGTTGCCGCCGAGGGTTTCAGAACCGCCCCCTTCGGCGCGAGGTTGCCCTTCAGCACCGCGATGCCGCCCTGCGGGGTCAGCGCCTTCTCGACGGGCAGGATCACGTCCTCGTTGTGGTTCACCACGTCGCGGACCTCGTCACCGATGGCGGTGCCCGAGACGGTGAGCGCCTCGGCGTTGAGCTGCCCGGCATCCAGCAGGCGTTTCAGCACCACCGGAAGACCGCCGGCGTAGTAGAATTCCTCCATCAGGTATTTCCCCGACGGCATCAGGTTGACGATGGTCGCCACGTCGCGGCCGCAGCGGTCCCAGTCGTCAAGCGTCAGGTCCACGCCCACGCGTCCGGCGATGGCCAGCAGGTGCACCACCGCGTTGGTCGAGCCGCCGATGGCCCCGTTGGTGCGGATGGCGTTCTCGAAGGCCTCGCGGGTCAGCACGTCGGAAGGCTTCAGGTCTTCCTTCACCATGTCCACGATGCGCCGGCCCGACTCCATCGCCATCACCCGGCGACGGCTGTCGACCGCGGGGATCGCGGCGTTGCCAGACAGCGCCATGCCCAGCGCCTCGGCCATGCTCGCCATCGTCGAGGCGGTGCCCATGGTATTGCAGGTGCCCGACGAGCGCGACATGCTCTGCTCGGCCTCCATGAACTCTTCCTGAGTCATCTCGCCGGCCTTCACAGCCTCCGAGAATTTCCACAGGTGGGTGCCGGAGCCGACGCGCTCGCCGCGGAAGTAGCCGTTCAGCATCGGGCCGCCGGTGACCACGATCGACGGCATGTCGACCGAGGCCGCGCCCATCAGCAGCGAAGGCGTGGTCTTGTCGCAACCGACCAGCAGCACCGCACCGTCCATCGGCTGGCCGCGCATCGCTTCCTCGACCGCCATCGCGGCGAGGTTGCGGAACATCATCGCCGTCGGGCGAAAGGTGTTTTCCGAGGCCGAGAACACCGGCACCTCGACGGGCAGGCCGCCGGCCTCCCACACCCCCGCCTTCACCTTCTCGGCGAGTTCGCGCAGGTGGCCGTTGCACGGCGTGAGATCCGCCCATGTGTTGAGGATGCCGATCACCGGACGCCCGTCGAAGACGTCATGCGGGTAGCCCTGGTTCTTCATCCAGCCCCGGTGGTAGATCGCGTCCCGGCTGGTGCCGCCATACCATTCCTGGCTGCGCAGCTTGCGGGGCCATTCGGCGGGTTTGAAGTCGCTTGCCTTCATGTCGTCCTCACAGCGGCGCCGTTTCGACCGCCCGCTCGGCGGGCGCGTCCTCGAGCGCAAGCGTGTTGGTCAGGGGCTGGCCGAAATCGGGCGCCGAGATCTCGAAGCGGTCGCCGGGCCGGGTCTCGATTCCCGCCCCGCAGGACAGCGTCGCGGTGCCGAACATGTGCAGATGCAGATCCCCCGGCTGCCGGAAGGCGGCATACTTGAAGTGGTGGTGTTCGAGGTTCGCGATGCTGTGCGACATGTTCTCCTCGCCCGACAGGAAGGGCTGGTCGAAGATCGCCTCGCCGTCGCGGAAGATCCGCGAGCGCCCGCGGATGTCGCGCGGCAGCTCGCCCAGCCGCAGCTCGGGGCCGAAGGCCGCCGGACGCAGCTTCGAATGCGCGAGGAACAGGTAGTTGAGCCGCTCGGTCACATGGTCCGAGAACTCGTTGCAGAGCGAGAACCCCACGCGGAACGGCGTGCCGTCCGGCCCGATCACGTAGTAGCCGGCAATCTCGGGCTCCTCGCCACCGTCGAGCGCGAAGGCGGGCGAGGTCAGCGCCGCGCCGCAGGGCACGGCGTGGCTGCCGGGACCCTTGTAGAACCACTCGGGCTGGGCACCGACGCGGCCGGCGTCCGGTTTGCCGCCCTCGATGCCCAGGCGGAACATCTTCATGCTGTCCGAGACATGCTCGGAGCCGCCGCCGTGCATCGCGTCGCGGGTCGAGGCCGAGCCGAGATGGGTGAGCCCGGTGCCGCAGAGATACATGTGCGCCGGATCGGGATGCGCCATCGGCAGTGCAAAGCGTCCCTCGCGGGCAACCTGCTCGAGGTCCACCGCCGCGCCGCGCGGGGCATCGGCCAGAAGGGCCTCGAGGCTGCGGCCCTCCGAGATCGCCTGCATGGCGAGATCGTAGGTCGAGGTGGCACCGGTCAGCTCGTGGGCCGCCTCCCCCTCGCGCAGCACGACGCGGAGCGCGCCGCTGCCGTCGGTGATCTGTGATAGATGCATGTCCCCTCCCGGTCTTCACGTTCGAACCGAGTCCTAGGGCACTGGCGTCATGCAGAACAAATGAGTTATCACGCGACAGCTATACCAGTATTGATATGTCGGGAGGAATGGACATGGCCACGGGGCTTGCCAGCGCACTGATCGGACAGGGATTGCAGATGCGCCACCTGCGGCTCGCGGCCGCGCTGCAGGAAAGCGGCCAGGTCAGCCTCGCGGCGGAACAGATCGGCCTGACCCAACCCGCCGCGAGCCGGATGCTCGGCGAGCTCGAGACCATTCTGGGCGTGCCCTTCTGCACCCGCGGCCCGCGCGGCGTGCTGCTGACCCCTGTGGGCGAAGTCTTCGCCGAGCGCGCCCGCCGCATCCTGATCGAACTCGACACCGCGAACGAGGAACTGGCGCTCGTGGCGCGCGGCGAACAGGGCCGCGTGCGCGTCGGTGCGGTGACCGCGGCCTCGATCTCCATCGTCGCGCCGGTGCTCGAGGAGCTGACCGCCTCGCACCCCGGCATCCGCACCGAGATCAGCGTCGGCACTTCCGAGGCGCTGGCCCAGCAACTGCTCGAGGGCGCCATCGACTTCGCCCTCTGCCGCATCCCCGACCGGATGGAGGCGCGGCTCTTCGAGGCCCGCCAGCTCAAGCACGAGCGGATCTCGATCATCGCCCACAGTGACCATCCGCTCGCCGACCGGGTCGTGCCCGAACGCGATCTCGCCGGCGAGCGCTGGGTGATGCAGCCGCAGGGCACGCCGCTGCGCCGCGCCGTGGACCGTCATTTCATGGGACAGGGGCTCGAGCCGCCGAACGTGGTCACGGCAACGACCTCGCTGCTCATCCACGTGGCCATGGTGACCCGGTCGCGCGCCATCGCCGCGGTCGCATCGGACGTGAAGGACCTTCTGGTCGCGGACCGGCTCGGCCCCCTCGGGATCCGCGAAATCCGCCTCGCCGTGCACCCTCTGGTGCCGCCCTTCTCGCTGCTGCGCCTGCGCGGTCACCAGCTGCTGCCGGTGGCCGAGCTCGCCTACGAACGCATCTACGCGCAGGCCACGGGCGGCTGAGGGCCAGGCGCCACGCAAGCAGGCGCACCACCCCTGCGCCTTCTTCTCTTTCTCAAATACCCTCGGGGGTGAATTGGCGCACCGCGCCAAGAGGGGGCAGAGCCCCCCTCCCCTCCAATGCCGGCCCGACGCAGGAGCCCGGATCGCGGCGCACGAAAAAGGGCGCCCGAACCGGGCGCCCTTTCCCTTTCATCGCGTCAAGGCCACAGGTTCACTCGGCAGCCTTGATCGGCGTGTCGTCGGTCACCGGCAGCGACGGGTCGCCGTGATCGCCGGTTTCCAGCGCGCGGCGCACACCGGCCTCGTAGTCCGGGTGCACCTTCTTCAGGACAGCGAGCCAGCGCTCCTTCACACCGTCGGTGCAGGGTGCCATGCCGCCGGCCATGTTCTTGTGAAGGCGATCGCGCTCCTCGTCCGACATTACCTTCTCGTAGAGGGCTCGCGGCTGAACGTAGTCCACGTCTTCCTCGACCTGCTCGAAGCGCGCGGCCACGGCCTCGGGATCGATGCGCAGCGGCGGCTCGGCGACGGTCTCGTCGGCCACCGGACCGTCGTACTGGTTCGGCTCATAGTAGGCGTCGGGATTGCCGAAGTCGTTGGTGAAGAACCGCATCGGGCCGTCCTTGTGGTAGTGCTTCACCTTCGCATTCTTGGGCTGGTTAGCCGGCAGCATCTCGTAGTGCGTCCCAAGGCGGTAGCGGTGCGCGTCGGCGTAGGCGAAGATCCGTGCCTGCAGCATCTTGTCGGGGCTGAAGCCGATGCCCGGGACGACGTTGTTCACGTTGAAGGCGGCGTTCTCGACGAGTTGGAAGTAGTTCTCGGGGAAGGTGTCCATCACCAGCTCGCCCACCTCGATCAGCGGGTACTCACCATGCGGCCAGATCTTGGTGAGATCGAAGGGGTTGAAGTCGGTCTCCAGCGCCTGCTCCTCGGTCATCACCTGGATATACATGGTCCACTTGGGGTATTTCCCCTCCTCGATCATGTTCCACAGCGCTTCCTGGTAACTCTCGCGGGTCTGGCCGATGATCTCGGCCGCCTTCGCGTCGGACAGCCAGTCGTGGCCCTGATGGGTCTTGAAGTGGAACTTCACCCAGTGCCGCTCGCCATCCTTGTTCCACATCGAGAAGGTGTGCGACCCGTAGCCGTTCATGTGCGCCGGCGTCTCGGGGATGCCCCGGTCCGACATCAGGATGGTCACCTGGTGGACCGACTCCGGCTGACCGGCCCAGAAGTCGAACATCGCCTCGGGCGAGCGCATGTTGGTTTTCGGCTGGCGCTTCTGCGTATGGATGAAGTCCGGGAACTTGTAGGCATCACGGACGAAGAAGATGGGCGTGTTGTTGCCCACCATGTCCCAGTTGCCGTCCTCGGTGTAGAACTTCAGCGCGAAGCCGCGGACATCACGCTCGGCATCGGCCGCACCGCGTTCACCGGCGACCGTCGACCAGCGCGACAGCACTTCGGTGGTCTTGCCGATCTCCGAGAACATGCTGGCGCAGGTATAGCGGCTGATGTCCTTGGTTACCTTGAAGTGGCCCTGAAGACCCCATCCCTTGGCGTGTACGGTGCGCTCGGGGATTCGCTCGCGGTTCTGGTGCGCCAGCTTTTCGAGCAGCTGATGGTCCTGCATGAGCACCGGGCCGCGACGGCCCGCGGTCTGCGCGGTGTTGTTCGTCGGGTAAGGCGCCCCGGAGGTCGATGTGAGGGTTGGCTTGTCGGACATGGCGTATGATTTCCTCTCTGCCGACACGGGGCCGGCCTCGGTCAACTCGGAGAGACCGGGCGCATCCCCGGCTTCTCACGACGAACGAGCGGTCGCCCGCATTGTTCCGACGCCGTCTCGAAGACGTGATTTGGCCTCCGGTCAGCGGCGTGTTCTCAGGGCCGCAGATCGGCTGTTTTCCGCGTGCGCCTTGAGACAGATCAAAGTCGCATTGAGAAGACATCTTCACGATCTATCATCGAAGTATCCCGTTGCATGTGCGGGTCATCACATGCACCTCCCTGTTGGACTTGGCCGGGCCTCGTGCCCGGCCTTTTTTCTTCCGCAGGCGGGGCTTGCTGTCCGATGACCGCGACCCCGTCGCGTCCCTAAAGAAGCGGGCCCCATCATCCTCGGACAGGGCCCGCCGGTTCGCAGAGGGGTCCGTGAGTGGGGCCTGCTGCGCCTGCCCCAGACTTGACCAGAGAAGTCCTAACGAAACTCTAACGACCGGCCGCGTCACGCACGCTTCGGTTTGTCGTCGCCACCGTCACCATGCTATGAGGCCGCGATGTGCACAGATTTCCCAGATCAGCTTGCCGCGGACGTGCCGCGCAAGCTTGAACACCCGTTTGAAAACGTGCCGGTCCTCGACTGGTGGAAGTACGACTACGACCATGTCTACGTCGTGCTCAACCCGTTCTTCCGGGTGCCCGGCTACACGCCGCAGACCGCCGCCTTCGGCCCGATGCGCGTGACCGGCGATGCCGCGGACGTGCTCGAGCTCGTGAACGAGGGCGTGGTAGAACGCGAGAACGAGGCACCGGAGAACTTCCCCGATATCATCAAGCAGACCGGGACAGCCGTCCGCTGGTCAGAGGTGGCGCAGGCGGTGGGCGCGGTGGATTTCGACCGCTTCGCCCGCATCGTCTGGCTCCAGACCATCGCGGGACAGGCCGGCGAGGACAACGCGCTGATGTCCGAGCAGCTGCAGGAGTTCTGCGATCAGACCGGGCTCTACATGCCCGAGGAAGACCTGCTGCCGGCCGTGCTCGAAACGACGGTCGGACGCTACCTCGAAGCGCTCGGCGTAGACGAGGTGACCCTCTGGAACGAGTGGCGCGAAATCTCCCGTGACTGCCCAGTGAGCGCTTTCGAGCCCGACAATCCCGCGACCGGCCTGCCGGGCGACAAGCTCACGGCGGTCTCGACCGATGGCCTTCTGCTCAGCTGGGGTTACGACGACGTGGCGGGCCTTCTGGCGCTTACCGACGAGATGCGCCACCGGGTCGACCCGGCGCAGTTCTTCGAAGGGTTCTGGGCCAGCGCCGAGACGACCTCGCTCGTCTTCGCCCCCGAAGGCGCACCGCCGCCCTCCCGCCGGAACTGAAAACGCCCCGGCGCAAGGGCCGGGGCGTTTCCTGCAGTTCACGAAAGAGCCGGACCTCAGTCCGCGGCTTCTTCCTTCTTCTCCTTGGCGAGCTCTTCGCCGGTCTCCTGGTCGACCATCTTCATCGCCAGGCGCACCTTGCCGCGGTCGTCGAAGCCGAGCAGCTTCACGTAGACTTCCTGGCCTTCCTTCAGAACGTCCGAGGGATGGTTCAGGCGGCGGTTCTCGATCTGGCTGACGTGCACGAGGCCGTCACGCTTGCCGAAGAAGTTCACGAAGGCGCCGAAGTCGACGATCTTCACGACCTTGCCCTTGTAGACCTTGCCCTCTTCCGGCTCCGCCACGATCGAGTGGATCATGTCGTAGGCCTTCTGGATGGCTTCGCCGTTCGGCGAGGCGATCTTGATGAGGCCCTCATCGTTGATGTCGACCTTGGCGCCCGACACTTCGACGATCTCGCGGATGACCTTGCCGCCCGAACCGATCACTTCGCGGATCTTGTCGGTGGGGATCTGCATCATCTCGATGCGCGGCGCGTGGACGGAGAAATCGCTGGCCTCGGTCAGCGCCTTGGACATCTCGCCCAGGATGTGCATCCGGCCTTCCTTGGCCTGTGCCAGAGCCTGCTTCATGATCTCGGGGGTGATGCCCGCGACCTTGATGTCCATCTGCAGCGAGGTGATGCCGTTCTCGGTGCCCGCGACCTTGAAGTCCATGTCGCCGAGGTGATCCTCGTCGCCGAGGATGTCGGTCAGAACCGCCCAGTCACCGTCGTCTTCCAGCACGAGACCCATCGCGACGCCGGCCACCGGAGCCTTGAGCGGCACGCCGGCATCCATCATCGACAGCGAGCCGCCGCAGACGGAGGCCATCGAGGACGAGCCGTTCGACTCGGTGATCTCGGAGACGACGCGGATCGTGTAGGGGAAGTCGGTCGGCGCCGGCAGCACCGCCTGCAGCGCGCGCCATGCGAGCTTGCCGTGGCCGATCTCGCGGCGACCCGGGGAGCCCACGCGGCCCACTTCACCGACCGAATACGGCGGGAAGTTGTAGTGCAGCAGGAAGTTCGAGCGGAAGTTGCCGTGCAGCGCGTCGATGATCTGCTCGTCGTCACCGGTGCCCAGCGTGGTCACGACCATCGCCTGCGTCTCGCCGCGGGTAAACAGCGACGAGCCGTGCGTGCGCGGCAGGACCGAGGTCTCGGAGACGATCGGGCGCACTTCGTCGAGCGCGCGGCCGTCGATGCGGCGCTTGTTCTTCACGACGTCGGCGCGAAGGACGGTCGACTCGAGCTTCTTCATCGCCGAGCCAAGGTTCGGATCCTCGAGCTGCTCTTCGCTGAGCTGGCCCTTGATCTCTTCCTTGGCGGCAGCGACGGCTGCCTGCCGTTCCTGCTTGTCGGTGATCGCGTAGGCGGCCTTCATCTTGTCCTCGCCCAGGCTCTTCACCGTGGCGAACAGCTCGGAGTAGTCCGGCGGGGTGAAGTCGAAGGGCTCCTTGGCGGACTCCTCGGCCAGACCGATGATGAGGTCGATGACCGGCTGGATCTGCTCGTGCGCGAAGGTCACGGCGCCCAGCATCTCTTCCTCGGACAGCTCGTAGGCTTCCGATTCCACCATCATCACGGCGTCCTTGGTGCCGGCGACGACGAGGTCGAGACGCTGCTCGGGGTTGTTGCGCAGCCCCTGCATGTCGTCGACGGTCGGGTTCAGCACGTAATCGCCATCCTCGTAGCCGACGCGGGCACCGGCGATCGGGCCCATGAACGGCACGCCCGAGATCGTCAGCGCGGCCGACGCGGCGATCATCGCGACGATGTCGGGGTCGTTGACGAGGTCGTGGCTGAGCACGGTGCACATGACGAGCACTTCATGCTTGAAGCCCGGAACGAACAGCGGGCGGATCGGACGGTCGATCAGGCGGGCGGTCAGCGTTTCCTTTTCGGTCGGCCGCGCCTCGCGCTTGAAGAAGCCGCCGGGCACCTTGCCCGCGGCATAGTATTTTTCCTGGTAGTGGACGGTCAGCGGAAAGAAATCCTGACCCGGCTTCGGCTCCTTGGCGAAGGTCACGTTGGCCATGACGCTCGTCTCGCCCAGCGTGGCGATGACCGTGCCGTCGGCCTGACGGGCGACCTTGCCCGTTTCCAGAGTGAGGGTTTCTTCCCCCCACTGCATCGATTTCTTGGTAATGTTGAACATTCTCGTATCCCTAAGGGAGCACTCGCGGGCCCTCCCGCGTCTCCCGTTTGCGTGGCGGCCCCATTGCCGCCGCCCCCTTATCCTCTTGCACGCGCCCGGGGGCTGAAGGCGTCACGTCTCAGATGACGCGCCCCATACAGCAAAATGCCTCCCGGCGAAAGAGGGAAGCCATGTTCCCGGCCGGCGCTGCCGCGCCGGAAACCGCGCCCGGATTGCCCTGCAAACCGGCCATGCGACGCCGAACCCTTGCCCTTTGCGCCCGGCCCGTCATCTGGTCCGGTCGAGCCGCAGCAATCTCCGCCCCCCGGGAGCGACCGTTTTCGCATGACCATCTTCCAGATCGCCTCGATCCTGATCGCCCTCGCCGGAGCGTTCGGCGTCATCAACCATTTCCTGTTCCGCCTGCCCTCGTCGATCGGCATCCTCGTGGTCTCGCTCTGCGCGTCCTTCGTGCTGCTCGGGATAGACCGGCTCTTCGGCCTGCAGATCGCCGAGCTCATCCGGGCGCAGGTGCTCGAGATCCACTTCTCAGATACGCTGATGGAGGGCGTTCTGGGCCTGCTGCTGTTCGCCGGCGCGCTGCACGTCAAGGTCTCGGATCTCAGGTCTGTCTGGGTGCCGGTGCTGCTGATGGCGACGCTCGGCGTGGCGCTGTCGACCGTCATCGTGGGCGTGGGCTTCTCGTGGCTCACCGGCGCGCCGCTGGCGGTGGCCTTGGTCTTCGGCGCGCTCATCTCGCCCACCGACCCGGTGGCCGTGCTGGGGGTGCTTGGCGGCTCGGGGCTCGACAAGACACTCGAGACGCAGATCGCGGGCGAGAGCCTGTTCAACGACGGCGTCGGCTACGTGGTCTACCTGATCCTCGTGGGGCTGGCCTTTCCCGGCGCCTCCGACGGCGCCCACGAGAGCGGCCTGGCCGAGGCGCTGCGGCTCTTCGTGCAGGAGGCGCTCGGCGGCGCGGTGCTGGGTGTCGTGCTGGGCTGGCTGGTGTTCCGGGTGATGCGGCACATCGACGACTACTCGCTCGAGGTGCTGCTGACGCTGGGGCTGGCCTTCGGAGGCTACGAGCTGGCGCTCGCACTGCACGTCTCCGGCCCGATCATGGCGGTCTGTGCCGGCCTGCTCATCGGCGATGTCGGGGCACGCTACGGCATGAGCGAAGAGACCCGGCGCTACGTCGATGCCTTCTGGGTGCTGATCGACGAGATCCTGAATGCGCTGCTGTTCATGATGATCGGCTTCGAGGTCTTCGCGGTGTCGCTCCAGACCGACGTGCTTCTGGCCGGCGCCGCCTCGATCCTGCTGGCGCTCGGCGCACGACTCGCCGCGGTCACTCTGCCGGTGCTGGTGCTGCGCCCGTTCCGGGACCAGGTAAAGGGCGTGATCCCGATCATGACATGGGGCGGACTCAAGGGCGGCATTTCGGTGGCGCTGGCGCTGGCCTTGCCCGACAGCGAGTGGAAACCGCTGATCCTGACGGCGACCTACGTCATCGTGGTCTTCTCGATCATCGTGCAGGGGCTCAGCATCGGCCGGCTGGCCCGCAGCTTCGTGCGCGCCGAGTGACCCCAATCCCGGGAACGCGAAACGCCCGCACGGAGGTGCGGGCGTCCTGACCTTGTGATCATGCGCCGGGCCGTGGGGCCCGGGCTGCGCTCAGCGGCGGATGCCGAGGCGCTTGATGAGGTCGAGGTAACGGCCCTCGTCCTTCTTCTTGAGGAAGTCCAGCAGCTTGCGGCGCTGTGCGACCATCATCAGAAGGCCACGACGCGAGTGGTTGTCCTTCTTGTGGGTCTTGAAGTGCTCGGTCAGGGTCGAGATGCGGCTGGTGAGGATGGCCACCTGGACCTCCGGCGAACCGGTGTCGCCGTCCTTGGTGGCGAATTCCTTCATCAGGCGGGTCTTTTCTTCGGCGGTAATCGACATCGGGGTCTCCTTCATGGTTTGTGTGGATGGCGCAAGCCGGGATGTCGTCCAGCAGGGCCCGTGGAGATACCCGCCTCCTCGTGGAGCGGATGCGCGCGTATAGGGCGATTCCGGTCGTTTGAAAAGCCCCCGGTGCGCGATGGCTCCCGGCAGGGGCAGAGCCGCTGACCGGCCGTCACGAAACGCGGCCTCAGCTTGCCTCGGCCAGGGATGCGCTGCTCTCCGCGATCAGCACGATGCTGTCGAGCGTCGGCGCATCGGCCTCGGGCAGTTCCGCCAGGACCTCGCCATCGAGGAGGATCTCGACCACACCCGGACTGACTGCGCTCGCCCGTATCGAGAGTTCGGGATCGGGTTGGCCGGGGATGTCCTGATAGAGCACCATCAGCTGGTCTTCGGCCGGGTCGAAATCCATGAGCGTCGCGGCCTCGGTCCCGTCGATCCAGTCGCCGAGCAGGAAGAGATCGGCCCCCTCCCCGCCCGTCGCCACGTCGCCGGCGCCGATCTCGAGCGTGTCGGCCCCGTCACCGCCGTTGAGGAAGTCCCGCCCGTCGGTGTCCGCACCGGCGTCGTCGCGCACGAGGCCGGACAAGAGGTCATCGTCCCAGCCGCCGAAGAGCGTGTCTTCGCCCGCGCCGCCGATCAGCGTATCGGCGCCCTCGCGCCCATGCAGCGCATCGTCCCCGTCGCCACCGAGAAGCAGGTCGTTCGAGAGCCCGCCCTGAAGCTCGTCGTCATCCGCGCCGCCGTCGAGCACGCCACCGTCGTCATGCGCGAACAGCAGATCCGCGCCGCCGAGGCCGCTCAGGTGGTCGGTGCCCGCGTCGCCATGCAGGGTATCGTTGCCGTCGCCGCCGAGGATCGTGTCGGCACCGTCCCCGCCGACAAGCTCGTCGTCGTCGCCGAGACCGTCGAGCAGATCGTCGCCGTCGGCTCCACCGATCACGTCGGTGCGATCCGTGCCGGTCAATGTCTCGCCCACCTCGGTGCCGTTCAGGATGACACCCGATCCGCCGCCTGATCCGTCATCCGGGCCGGCCACGCCCCCGTAGACCGATGGTTCGATCAGCCCCTGCGTCTGATCGCCCTCATCGGGGTCGGACTCGGGCTCAGCGTCGTCGCTGTCCTGCGTGCCGATGATCGCCACCGATCCCAGCACCATCATTCCCATCAAGCCGGCAAGCCAGAACATCCGCCATCCTCACGCAAAAGGCGCCGGGCGAATTGTCCGCCAGCCGCCGCGCCCGATCAACGCAAATCGCGGCAGAGGGTTAACGAGCGATGACCTCGGGATAGCGCGCGCCGGGTGCCCACGGCGACGGTCGCGTCGCATAGGAGACATACAGCGGGTGGCGCGGGTGGCCATCGCGGGTGAGCCCGAGGTGGTGCAGCGGCCCCTCCAGCAGGGCAGCGATTTCGCACCCCCGCCCGAGGTGCGCGCCATGCACGCCCCATGCCGCCAGCGTCATGTCCGCCCCCGCGTGCCAGTCCTTTAGCAGCGCATCGTTCTCCGGCCCCACCGGCAGCTTGGCGCGGCGCAGGTCCTGCGGCCGGGTCGCGCGCCAGCCGAAGAGGTTGGCGATCTGCATGCCTCCGAACCCCAGCTGCACCGCCCGCCGCTGGCATCGCTCGATGGTGGGATCGTTGCGCAGCTCGTCGGCGGTAGAGGGGTTGAGCATGACGTAAAGCAGCATCGGCCCCGTGCCCCAGACCCGTTCGAGCCCGTAGCGATAGCGCTCGCAGGGCGAGTAGACCGCCCGCGAGACCGTTCCGTCCGTTTCGTGTCGGCGTTCGATCATGGCGCCGTCTTCTGCCCGCCGCGCGGGCGGGACGCAAGCGCGTTGACAGCCCGCCGGCCCGGGCGCAGGGTCGCGCCGACGCACGGAAAGGACCAATTCCCCATGGATATCTCCCGTATCGAGGCCGCGGCGCGGCGGCTGGATGGCCACGCCCGCCGCACCCCGCTGCTTTCCTCGCCCTTCCTCGACGAGATCGCCGGACGCCGCGTGCTGGTGAAGGCCGAATGCCTGCAACATACCGGCAGCTTCAAGTTCCGTGGCGCCTGGTCGGCCATCTCCGCGCTCGACCCCGACGTCCGGGCCAAGGGCGTGATCGCCTTTTCGTCTGGCAACCACGCGCAGGGCATCGCCGCCGCGGCGCGCGCGCATGGCATCCCGGCAGTGATCGTCATGCCCTCGGACGCGCCGGCGGCCAAGGTGGCGGGCACGCGGGGGCTCGGCGCCGAGGTGGTGCCCTACGACCGCGCGACCGAGGATCGCGACGCCATCGGCGCGCGGCTTGCCGGGGAACGCGGGCTGACGCTCATCAAGCCCTTCGACGAGCCGGAGGTGATCGCGGGCCAGGGCACCTGCGGGCTCGAGATCGTCGGACAGGCCGCCGAGGCCGGCGTCACCGAGGCCGACGTCATCGTATGCTGTGGCGGTGGCGGCCTGACCTCGGGCATCGCGCTGGCGCTCGAGGCCTACGGACCGGACCTGCGCGCCCGCCCCGCCGAGCCGCAGGGCTTCGACGACGTGCGCCGCTCGCTCGCCGAAGGTGGCATCCGGCGCAACGCGGCGCTTTCGGGCAACATCTGCGACGCCATCGTCACGCCGCAGCCCGGCGACCTGACCTTTCCGATCATGCAGCGGCTCTGCGGCCCGGGCCTCGCGGTCTCGGAGGACGAGGCCCTGCGCGCCATGCAGCTTACCTTTCGGCATCTGAAGATCGTCGCCGAACCGGGCGGCGCCGTGGCGCTGGCGGCGGCGCTCTTCCGCCCGAACGAGATCACCGGCGACGCGGTGATCTGCACGGTCTCGGGCGGCAACGTCGACCCGGAGGTCTTTGCCCGCGCGCTCGCGATGCCCGCTTGATACGGCGCAATGCCCCGCACGGCACGAGGGCCTAGACTCGGCGGCAGCTTCATGGAGAGCTGCCATGACCGATGTCTCCCTTCCCCGCCGCCGGGGCCTGCCCCCGCTGCTGCTTGCAATCCTCTACGCCGCGGCGGTTCTGCTGCCGCTCGCCTTTTCCGCCGCCACCGGCGAGGCGCACCGGCAGATCAGCATGCAGGCCGCCGCCGCGACGGGCACCGTCGCCGCCGCCATGATCCTGCTGCAGATGGTGACCAGCGGCCGCTTCGAGGTGATCTCGGGCCGCATCGGCATCGACGTGACGATGGCCTTCCACAAGTGGGCGGCACCGCTCGCGCTGGCCTTCGCGCTGGCGCATGTAGCCTTCCTGGTCGGCCTGCCCGACGCGGAGCGCCCGGCCCGTTTCGCCCGCAGACTTGAGATCTTCCTGACCGCCGACAGTCTCGGTGATGCGCGGCTGGCGCTGATCCTGCTGGCGCTGCTGGTGGTCATGGCGCTGCTGCGCGACCGGCTGCCGATGCGTTACCAGGTCTGGCGCGCGAGCCACGCGCTTGGCGCCGTCGCGCTGGTGGCGCTCCTGGTGTGGCATGTCCTCGGCGACGGCCGCATGGGCCCGATGGGCCTCGCGCTCTGGATCGGCTTCGGGCTGGCGGTCACGCTGCCCGCCCTCTGGATCTACGCGAAACGGCTGACACGGCCCGCCACCGACTGCTGGACGGTCGCGGCGATCCGCAAGGTCACGCCGCGCATCTGGGAGATGACGCTCGAGAACCCGGCCGGCCAACCGCTCGCCTTTCGCGCGGGGCAGTTCGTCTGGGCCAGCGTCGGCGGACGCCGCCTGCCGCTGCACGATCACCCGTTCTCGATCGCCTCGGCCCCGCATGAGCGGCAGCTCAGGCTGCTCATACAGGAAGCGGGGGATTTCACCTCGAGCCTCGCCGCCGTCACGCCCGGCACGCGGGTCGGTATCGACGGGCCGCACGGCAGCTTCGGGCTGGGGGATGCACCCCGCGGCGGGCTGGTGCTGATCGCGGGCGGGGTGGGCATCGCGCCGATCCTGTCGATCCTGCGCGACGTCGCCCGGCGCGGCAGCGACGTGCCGGTGCGCTTCGCCTACTCCGTGCATGACGTGGCCGACCTGATCCCCAAGGCGCTCTACCGCCCCGCGCTGAAGGCGCTCGGGATCACGCCGCTTCTGACCGCGACGACCGGCACGGGCGACGGCGTCGCCCGGGGTCGGCTCGGCCCCGAGCAGATGACGCAACTGCTCGACGGGCTCGACCCGGCACGGACCGACGTGCTGATCTGCGGCCCGGGGCCGCTGATGACCTCGCTCACCGACACGTTGGCGGGGCTCGGCGTGCCGCTGTCCCGGATCGACTACGAGCGGTTCAGCTATGGCGCGGGAACGCTTTCGGCCAAGGACAAGCGGCGGCTCGGCGCGGTCGGCCTGCTGTTCGCGGCGCTGACCGCCGCCATTGCGGCCTACTCGCTGGCCTGATCCTCGGGCATGAGGAGCCAGTCGATCAGGGCCGCGCGCATCTCCGCCTCGGGCGGGTGGTGACGGGTCAGGAAGCGATCAAGCTCGGCGCGCGCTTCTTCGGGCGCAAGGTCGGCGTAGGGCGCCATGAGCCGCGTGACATCTCTATGGCAGAAGGAACAGCTGCGGTCGAAGCATCCCTCCGCATCAAGATCCGGCGCGGCGCAGGCCTCGGCTGCATCCAAAGGCCGCGCGGTGCCGAGAGACATGACCAGCGCAGCGCTAAGCATAAGGTGTTTCAGCATGTCCGTTCCTCCGGCATGGCGCGCCCGGACGAAAAGTCCGGCGCCGGAGGGCAGCCTCGCACAGCCCGGGTGCGGTGGCGTTGCGCCGCGTCAACGACCGCGCCTCACGGGCGCACCCGCAGAGCCGATCAATCGTCGATGCGGCGGGCCTCGTCGATAAGCATCACAGGGATACCCTCGCGGATCGGGTAGGCCAGCCCTGCCGTGCGGCTGAGAAGCTCCTGCCGGGTCGCATCGTATTCGAGGGTGGCATGGGTTGCCGGGCAGACCAGTGCCTCGAGCATGCGCCGGTCGAAGCGCGGCGTCTCCGGATTGGTTGCCGTGTCGGTCATTGCATCTTGTCCTCTCCGCTTCCGCCACGCAGGGCGTATTCGATCAGCGTCACCAGCGTCTCGCGCCGGGTCTGCAGCGATGGCGCTTCGAGCAGCGCCTGCTTCTCTTCCGGGTCGAACTCGAGCAGCATCGACAGCGAGTTGATCAGCAACTCGTCGTCGGCATCCTTGAGCGTCTCCCAGTCGGCCGAAAGCCCCCGGTCGTCGAAATACCGGTCGAGCAGCCCGAGGAAGGAGCTCCGGTTGAACCCCGGATCGTGCTCGGTGCCCTGCTGGTCCCGCTCGAAGCCCTCCCAGCTGACCTCGCAGCGGCGATAGGGGGTGAAGCTCTCGACTTCCTGCTTCACGCGGAAACGCGACAGCCCCGTGAGCGTCACCATGTAACGGCCGTCCTCAGTTTCCGAGAACTGGGTCACGCGACCGGCGCAGCCGATCTTGTGCAATCCCGAGCCGCCTTCGCGTTCGGAAAAGCTGTCGGGCTGGATCATGCCGATGACGCGCGTCTCGGTCTTGAGCGCGTCATCGAGCATGGCGAGATAGCGCGGCTCGAAGATGTGAAGCGGCAACCGGGCACGCGGCAGAAGCAACGCCCCCGGAAGCGGAAATACCGGGATAAGGCCGGGAAGATCGAAGCGTCTGGACATGATCAGCCAGCTAGCCCGGAGCCGGCCTTAGGCAAATATCATCGAGCTCAGTTTTCGGCGTCCGTTCAGCACCACCGGATCGTTCGGTTTCAGCGCCTCGAAGATGGTGAAAAGCTGTGCCTTGGCGGCGCCCTCGTTCCACTCGCGGTCGCGCTTGAAGAGCTCCAGCAGGTGCTCCACGGCACCGGCGGCGTCGCCCTTGGCATAAAGCGCCTGCGCGAGGTCGTAGCGCGCCTGGTGGTCGTCGGGATTGGCCTCGACCGCAGCGGTCAGCTCGCCCACCGGACCGGCGCCGGCAGCCTGCTTGGCAAGTTCCAGCTGCGCATGCGCGGCTTCCAGCTCGGAGCTCTTCGAGATCGAGATCGGCGCGCCGTTCAGGATGGCCTCGGCCTGCTCGAGATCGTCCATGGCGACATGGGCGCGCACGAGGCCGCCGTAGGCCTTGGCGTTCTCGGGCTCTTCCTCGAGGATCGCGGCAAAGGTCTGCGCCGCGTCGGGGGCCGCGCCCTGCTCGAGCATCTCCTCGGCGGCGGCGATGGCATCGTCGAGTCCGCCGCTCGCGTCACCGCCGGCGGCCTGCACGACCCGCTCGATGAAGGCCTTGAGTTCCGAGGCGGGCAGCGCGCCCTGGAACCCGTCGACCGGCTGGCCCTTCCAGAAGGCGTAGACCGTCGGGATCGACTGGATGCGCAGCTGACCCGCGATCATCTGCGCCTCGTCGACGTTGACCTTGGCCATGACCACCGCGCCGCGCGCCGCGGTCACCGCCTCTTCGAGGGCGGGCCCGAGCTGCTTGCAGGGGCCGCACCACGGCGCCCAGAAGTCCACGATGACCGGGACCTCCTGCGACTTCTCGACCACTTCGGCCATGAAGTCCGCTTCGGTCACGTCCTTGATGAGATCGCCCTTAGGCGCCTGCGTAGTGCCACCCAGTTCCAGCATGTCGTCCTCCGCTGCTTGCGGTGAGTTTGCAAAGACAGATGGCCCATGCCCCGGAATGTTGCAAGAGCGCAGCCTGTCGCAACACCCGCGCAGGCGGGGGAAATTGGGCGCGGCAGCCTCAGACCCGGTCGAGATCGGCCCAGATCGGCAGGTGATCGGAGGCAACCCGCGCTGCGCCGGAATCTTCCACGCCCATTTCCCTCACGCCGAGACCACGGCCATGTGCCAGCCCGTCGAGCGCGACGAAGGGACGCCGGGCATGGTAGCTGCGGCCGGGCAGAAGCAGGGTGAACTGCGTCTCCCATGGCTCGTAGCCGCGCACGTCGGACCACTCGTTAAAGTCGCCGGCGATGAGCGCCCGCGCCTCGCGTCCACGCAGGTGCTCGCGGATCGCGGTCATCTGCAACAGCCGGAAACGCCGCATCAGCCCGAGGTGGGCGCCGACGAAGGTCAGCCCCGCGACCTCGGCCAGCACCGCGCCGCGCGGCTCGAGGCCGGGCAGTTCGATCCGCTCCAGCCGCGAGGGCGCAAGCCCCCGCCGCAGCAGGATGGCATTGCCGTGCCACCCGAGGCTGACGTCGTTGATGGCGAGGTCGGCGACCTCGTAGTCGGTTTCCTGCGAGATCAGGAAGCGCGGGATCGCCGCCGGGCGCGGGCCGAGCCGCAGGTCGGCTTCCTGCAGCATGACCACGTCCGCCTCGATCCGGTTCAGCACCTTGAGGATGCGCGCGGGATCGCGGCGCCTGTCGGTGCCCACGGCCTTGCGGATGTTGTAGCTCGCGATCCTCACGCGCCCGCCTCCCTAGAGCACCGGCGCCGTGAGCCGGGCGACCCGTGCCCCGCCGCGCAGCCACAGCGGCTGCTCGTCGAGCGTCTTTTCAAGCAGCTCGGAATGGGCAAGATCGGCGCGCAGCATGGTTTCGACCTCGGCGGCGAAGTCGTCGTCGAAGATCGCCGCCATGGTCTCGAAGTTCAGCCGGAACGACCGGTTGTCGAGGTTCGCCGTGCCGATCCCCACGAAGCGCTCGTCGATGAGCACGACCTTCTGGTGCATGAAGCCGGGCTGGTAGCGGTAGATCTTCACGCCGGCCTCGCGCACCTCGTCGAAATAGGCGAAGGCGGCGAGCCACGTCGGCCAGTGGTCACGCTCTTCCGGCATCACGATGCGCACGTCGCAGCCGCGCAGCGCGGCGGCCTTGAGCGCCGAGATGATGTCGCCGTCGGGCACGAAATAGGGGCTGGCGATCCAGACCCGCTCGCGCGCCGCCGAGATGGCCGAGAAGTAGAACAGCGCGCCGGTGTCGAGCGTGTCGACCGGTCCGGCCGGGACGATCACCGCGTCGGCGCCCTCTTCGACCGGCTCGGGCGTCCAGAACAGCGCGCCGAGGGCTTCGTCGGTCGCCCAATGCCAGTCCTCGGCGTAGGCGAGCTGGAGCTGCGCCACCGCTGGCCCGCGCAGCGCGAGATGGGTGTCGCGCCACAGGCCGAAGGCAGGATCGAGCCCGCGATAGGTGTCGGACATGTTAAGCCCGCCGATGAAGCCCTCGCACCCGTCGACGATCACCGTCTTGCGATGGTTGCGGAAGTTCACCTGCAGCCGCGAGGTCGGCCCCCGCACCTCTCGCGGGTTGAGGATGCGGATGCCCGCATCGGCGAGCTTCTGGCGATAGGAGGCCGAGAGCCCGTAGCTGCCCACCCCGTCGTAGAGAACCCGCACCTCGACCCCGCGACGTGCGGCGGCGATCAGATGCTCGGCCAGCGCCTGCCCGGTGCTGTCGTCGACGATCGTGTAGTACTGCACGAGCACGTATTTCTTCGCCCGGTCGATGGCCGCGAAGATCGCCGCAAAGGTCTCTTCGCCGTCGATCAATAGCTCGAAGCCGTTGCCGCCGACCACCGGCATGCCCGCGAGATGCGCAAAGGCGCGGTGCTCGGGGCGCTCTGCCTTCGGTCGGATGGTGCGCGCGTAGGTTCCCAGCCTCTTCACAAGCGCATGGCTGGCGCGGCGGTGCTTGGTGTAACCGTGCAGCTTGTGGTGGCCGAAGAACAGGTAGGCGGGCAACGCGAACCATGGCGCCGCGAGCAGGAAGACCACCCAGGCCACCGTGCCCTGCGGTGTGCGGGCGTGGCTCAGCACCCGCCATATCGCCAGCGCCACGGCCAGCGGCAGCAGGACGGCGACGATGACCGAGACGAGGAAACGCAGATCGGAAAACAGCATGGTCTACCTTCTAACGTGCTTCTCCCAACCCTGACAGGCCGGAACGGTTCCCCCGCGCGCCCTGCCCCGGTTTCAGAGGTCGAAGGTCGCGAAAACCGGCGCGTGGTCCGAAGGTTTCTCCCAGCCGCGCGCCGCCCGCAGGATGCGGCTCGAATGGCCGGCGCCCGCGATGTCGGGCGTGGCCCAGACATGATCGAGCCGGCGCCCCTTGTCGGCGGCATCCCAGTCACGCGCCCGGTAGGACCACCACGAGTAGAGCTGGCCTTCGGGAATGTCCTTGCGGGTGACGTCGACCCAGTGGCCGGCCTCTTGCGTGTCGCCCAGCGCGGCGACCTCCTGCGGCGTGTGCGAGACGACCTTGAGCAGCTTCTTGTGCGACCAGACGTCGTCTTCGCGCGGCGCGATGTTGAGATCGCCGACGAGGATGGACTTGCCCGGCCGGTCCGAGCGGAACCAGTCCCGCATCTCCGCGAGGTAGTCGAGCTTCTGGCCGAACTTCTCGTTCACCTCCCGGTCGGGCACATCGCCGCCGGCGGGCACGTAGAAGTTGTGGATCGTCACGCCGTTCTCGAGCTCGGCGGCCACGTGGCGGGCATGGCCGAGGCCCGCGAAATCGCGGTCGCCCGCATCGCGGAGCGGCAGCTTCGACAGGATCGCCACGCCGTTGTAGCCCTTCTGGCCGCGCGCCACGAGGTGCCCGTAGCCGAGCGCGCGGAAGGTCTCGAGCGGGATCTTCTCGACCGGGCTCTTGCACTCCTGCAGGCAGAGCACGTCGGGCGCTTCTTCGCCGAGCAGCCGCTCCACCAGCGGGGCGCGCAGGCGGACCGAGTTGATGTTCCACGTGGCGAGGGTGAAGGGCATGAAGATCTCCTGTGTCAGCGCGCGGAACCTCGCACCGAGGGCGCGGCGGCGCAACCCCGGAGCCGCCATGGGCGCCGTCTCAGAGCACCAGCACCAGCGCGAGGATCGACAGTGCGAGCAGCCCGATGCCGGCCAGTTCGCGGCGGGTGACGCGCTCGCGGAAGAACAGTACCGAGGCCGCCAGCGAGAACACCAGTTCGACCTGGCCCAGCGCCTGCACGTAGGCCGCCGTCTGCAGCGTGAAGGCGGTGAACCACGACAGGCTGCCCGCCATCGAGGTCAGACCCAGCCAGACCGCGACCCGCCGCGCGCGCCAGACCTCTGATATCTGGCCGGGCTCGCGCAGGCGCAGCCAGAGCGCCATGCCAGCGACCTGGCTCAGGACGACGCAGACATAGGTGACGGCGGCGCGGCGCAGCGGATCGTCGCCATCGATCTCGAGCGAGGCGGCGCGGTAGCCCACCGCCGAGAAGGCGAAGAAGAACCCCGAGGCCAGCCCCAGCGCCACCGCCCGGCTGGCGATGCGGCGCAGGAACGAGCCGCCGAGGGAGGGCGTGTCGGAGAGCAGCAGCACACCGGCGAGGCCGATCAGGATCGCGCCCCAGCCGGCCGGAGAGATCATTTCGCCCAGCACCACGACGCCAAGAAGCGCGGTCTGCAGCACCTCGGTCTTCTTGAAGGTGATGCCCACCGCGAAATTGCGTTGCCGGAACAGCGCCACCACGCAGATCGTTGCGAGGATCTGTCCCAGCCCGCCGACCAGTGCATAGGCCCAGAACGCCGGCGGCAGGTCCGGCCAGCCCTGCCCCATCGCCACGAGGTAGGCGGCGGTGACGAGCAACGCCGGCGGCATGGCATAGGCGAAGCGCGCGAAGGTCGAGCCGGTCGCGGTGAGCGCCCCCATGCTCAGCACCTTGTGCAGCATGAAGCGCAAGGTCTGGAAAAAGGCGGCGCAGAGGGTGACGGCGATCCAGAGGTCCATGCCGACCGCTATGGCGCGGTCTTGCGGGAATGACCAGACGTGCGGGTGTGGGCACGTGCCGGGGGCTGGAAAGGCGTCGTTCGCGGTGCCCTAGGAGGGGGTGACATGAAGCCTGATCCGGCGCGCCATGGGCCGGATGGGGGCGCGGTCTGCGACGTGGCATGGGGGCGCTGCCCCCTCTGCGGCTGCGCCGCATTCACCCCCGAGGGTATTTGGAAAGAGAAGAAGGGGGGAGCGTGGCGTTGGGTCTCGGGCGGGCGCGCGCGGGATCAGGCCTCGCGCCATTCGCCGGGGGCGAGGCCGTCGACGCGCCAGTCGCCGATGGCCCAGCGCACGAGGCGCAGGCAAGGCAGACCAACGTGGGCGGTCATGCGGCGGACCTGGCGGTTTCGGCCCTCGGTGATGGTGATCTCGAGCCACGCGTCGGGGACGCTCTTGCGGAAGCGCACCGGCGGGATCCGGGGCCAGAGGTCCGGTGGCGGGATGCGGCGGACCTGCGCGGGGCGGGTCGGGCCGTCCTTGAGGGTCACGCCGCGGCGCAGCTGCGCGAGGTGGGCCTCGGTCGGGTCGCCTTCGACCTGCACGAGGTAGGTCTTGGGCTTCTTGAATTTCGGGTGGGCGATGCGCGCCTGCAGCCGGCCATCGTCGGTGAGCAGCAGGAGCCCCTCGCTGTCGCGGTCGAGCCGGCCGGCAGGATAGACCCCCGGCAGGTCGATGTAGTCCGAGAGCGTGGCGCGCGGGCTGCCCTCGGTGCCCTTGTCGGTAAATTGCGACAGCACGCCCATGGGCTTGTTGAAGAGGATCAGCATGTCAGCGCCTTTCCGCGAAGAAGCCGCGCAGGAGGGTCTCGGCCTCGCGCGCGGCGATGCCGTCGTAGACCTCGGGCACGTGGTGGCATTGGGGATGCGCGAAGACCCGGGCGCCATGCGCGACACCGCCGGATTTCGGGTCGGTGGCACCGTAGTAGAGCCGCGCGATGCGGGCAGCCGAGATCGCCGCCGCGCACATCGGACAGGGTTCGAGCGTGACGTAGAGGTCGTGGCCGGGCAGCCGCTCCGAGCCCGCCGCCGCGCAGGCGGCGCGCAGGGCGAGGATCTCGGCATGGGCTGTGGGGTCGTTCAGCTCGCGGGTGCGGTTGCCCGCCGCCGCGGCCACCCTGCCGTCGGGCGCGACGACCACGGCACCCACCGGCACCTCGCCGCGGGCCGCCGCCGCGCGCGCCTCGGCCAGCGCCTGTTCCATGTGACTGCGAAAGCTCATGGGCCGGGGTGATAGACGAGCGCCACGGCTTTGGCGAGACGCTTCCCCCGGCCGTGCGGATGCAGTAGGAACGCGGACATGACAAAGCCTCCTGCCCGCCCCCCTGCCCGCTCCAAGACGCCCGCCGCGTCTTCCGGCGACACGACCACCCCGCCCGGCGACCGCATCGCCAAGGTGCTCGCCCGTGCCGGCGTTGCCAGCCGGCGCGACGCCGAGCGGATGATCGAGGAGGGCCGGGTCGCGGTGAACGGCAAGGTCATCACCCGCGCGGCGCTGAACGTCACCGACCGGGACCGGATCACCGTCGACGACAAGCCGCTCGAGGCGCCCGAGGCGCCGCGTCTCTGGCTTTACCACAAGCCGGCGGGGCTGGTGACCACGACGAAGGACGAGCAGGGCCGCCGCACGATCTTCGACGCGCTGCCCGAGGACCTGCCGCGGGTGATGAGCGTGGGGCGGCTCGACCTGAACTCGGAAGGGCTGCTGCTGCTGACCAACGACGGCGGCATCAAGCGCAAGCTCGAGCTGCCCTCGACCGGCTGGCTGCGCAAGTACCGGGTGCGGGTCAACGGCCGGCCCACCGACGACATGCTGGCGCCGCTGCGCGCGGGCATCGTGGTGGACGGGCAGGCCTTCCAGCCGATGGAGGTGACGCTCGACCGCCAGCAGGGCGCCAACGCCTGGCTCACCATCGGGCTGCGCGAGGGCAAGAACCGCGAGATCCGCCGCGCCATGACCGATATCGGGCTGAGCGTGAACCGGCTGATCCGGGTCTCCTACGGGCCGTTCCAGCTGGGACAGCTGAAACAGGGCGAGGTCGAGGAGCTGCGCCCGCGCGTCGTGCGCGATCAGCTCGGGCTCGAGGGCGCCAAGTCGAACCGCCCACAGCCCCAGCGCAAGCGCAAGCCCGGCCCCGCGACCGGCAAGCCTGTGCGGAACGGTCCCCCCAAGGGGCCGGCGAAAGGTCCGAAGCGGCGGTAACGCTTCGTTAAGGCTGGTGTCGAAATCGCGGAAATTTCCGGGAAGTGCCGCTTTTTCGCCCCGTTTCGAAACGACCTTCGTCGCATGATGACGACGATCCTGGCCTTCGCGATTCTATGTGCAACAACGCTGCTGGTGCTTCGTAACCTGCGGACGGTCGCGCATGACACCTACGAGGCCGTCGCCTCGGCGGCGGTGCGGCTGCGGCACAGCAGCAAACCCGGGGCAAAGCTCGCCTTTCTCACGCTATGGGTGCTGATCTTCGGGCTCAGCTACTTTCTCTGACTCTTTCGCCGACCGATGTGAACGGGAGCATCGACATGCCAAGGACATCTTGCCGCGACAGCCTATCGAACGGCCTCGGGCCGCTCGACTCCGAGCTCGGCGTGCTGTTTCTTGCCGCCTTCCCGCTGATCCTGATGTTCTTCGAAGGCAGCGCTGCCTCGGCCTTTGCGGCGGTGCTGCAGCTGGCGCTCCTGCTGGCGGCGCTCTGCCTGATCCACCGGGGCCAGAAGCGCCAGAACGAGTATGATGCGGCGGAGGCCGCCCGTGCCCCGCGCCTGCCGCGCAAGATCTCGGGCTCCGCGCTGATCGGCGTGATGGTGACGATCCTTGCCGGCCACCACTTCGACTCCCTGCTGCTGCCGCTGGGGTTCGGCGGGCTCGCGGCGGGGCTGAGCGTCGCCTCCTTCGGGCTCGATCCGATGCGGGACAAGCGGGCTGCGGCGCCCGTCCCGGCCCCGGGCGCGGCGCCGCGACCCGCCCGGCATGCACCGGACACGACGGCGGCGCTGGAGCGGATCGACGCGCGTCTCGAGGACATGGTCTGCGACATCGCGAATCTCGGAGATCCCGAGATGACCCGTCAGATCGAGGCGCTGCGTTCGGGCGTGAGAGGGCTCATCCTCGCGCTGTGCGAAGACGGAAGCGGCGTCGAGCGTCTGCGCAAGCCTGTGGTGCGCTTCGTCGAACTGCTGCGACGCGAGAACGCCCAGGTGATCGCGGCCTGGAGTGCCGGGGACCGCGACCGCGCGCGCCGGCGCTACATCCTGCGGATCACAGCGCTTGGTGACACCTTCGAGCAGCACGCGCGCGCCGCGGGAACGCGCGCGGGCCGCGACGCCTTCGAACTCCAGGCCGATCTGCTATGGCACCGGATGCCGGCAAGCCGCGCCGCCTGAACGACGCAGGCGGCTTTGCCCCGAGTTGCCCCTAGCAAGTCGCGGCCTTTGATCCTAAGTTTTCTGCGAACGGCGGGAAAACCCTGGAGGCGGCATGTCCGACAAGGCGCTTCGGAAAGTGTCCTATATTCTTCTGATCGTGCTTCTGTTCGGGGTAAGCTCCGGCTGGCTCGGAGGGCTGTGACATGGCGCAGCGCTACGGCGGGAAATACTCCCCCGATTCGTCCGACTCCCCCTCCCCCGACGACACGCAAGAGCGCATCACGCCGCGCCATTATCGCGGTGCCCGCGTGGACCGCGCAGGCGCGCGCTCGAACGTGCTGTTCTTCCCGCCGATCCTGCTTGCGGCAACCTCGCTGGGCGATGGCGCGGCGGGCCTGGCAACCGGCCTGCTTGGCGCCGGGGCGCTGCTGCTCGGCGCATGGCTGCTGCGCGACGGGCTGCGGGCCGAGGCCGCCTTCGACGAGCGCCGCGTGGCACGCCGGCCCGCGATCCCGCGCAAGATCCTTGCCGCCGGTCTGGCCGGGGTCGGCGCCGGCATCGCCGCCTTCACGTCCGAGCCCGGCCTTGTCGCGCCGGTGATCTACGGGGTGGCCGCCACGGTGCTGCACCTCGGCGCCTTCGGCCTCGACCCGCTGAAGAGCAAGGGCATGGAGGGTGTCGACACCTTCCAGCAGGATCGTGTCGCGCGCGTGGTGGACGAGGCCGAGAGCTACCTTGCCGAGATGGACGACGCGGTAAAGCGCGCCGGCGACCGTCAGGTCGAGGCGCGGGTCGAGCGCTTTCACCAGAAGGTCGGCGAGCTCATCCGCACGGTCGAGGAGGACCCCCGCGACCTGACCGCGGCCCGGCGTTATCTCGGGGTCTACCTGATGGGCGCCCGCGACGCGGCGGTGAAATTCGCCGACATCTACAGCCGCACCCACGACAGCGGGGCCAAGAGCAATTTCATGATGCTTCTGACCGACCTCGAAGAAGGATTCGGGCAGAAGAATCGCAAGCTCCTGCTCGACAACAATGCCGACCTGACGGTCGAAATCGATGTTTTGCGGGATCGACTGCAACGCGAAGGCGTGCGGCTGAGTTAAGTCCACGTCGCATGACGCCAAGTAAAGGGACGAGCGATGTCTGAGAAAGTGAAGACCGAGGCGCAACGGACGCTGGCCGAGGTCGAAGAGGTCAACACCGTGGTGCTTCCCGAGCCCGGCGAAGCGCGCTCGGTGCTGTCGCTGCAGGAAGCCTCGCCGGAGATCGGCGAAGAGATCCGCGCGCGGATGGCAGAGATCGACATGGCCGACACCAACTCGATCGTCTCGTTCGGCGCATCCTCACAGACCGAGCTGCAGGAAATCAGCCACACCATGCTCGACGGTGTCCGCAACAAGGACGTGGGGCCGGCCGGGGACAGCCTGCGCGACATCGTCACCACGATCCGCGGCTTCTCGGTCTCCGAGCTGGACGTGCGCCGCAAGCGCAGCTGGTGGGAAAAGCTCGTCGGCCGCGCCGCGCCCTTCGCCAAGTTCACCGCCCGCTACGAAGAGGTGCAGGAGCAGATCGACCGCATCACCGACAGCCTTCTGAAGCATGAGCACACGCTGCTCAAGGACATCAAGTCGCTCGACCTCCTCTATGCGAAGACGCTCGAGTTCTACGACGAGCTGGCGCTGTATATCGCCGCCGGCGAAGAGAAGCTGCGAGAGCTCGACAGCATCGACATCCCGGCTAAAGAAGCCGATGTCGCGGCCGCCGCCGAGAACGAACAGGTGATGAAGGCGCAGGAACTGCGTGACCTGCGCGCCGCACGCGACGATCTCGAACGTCGGGTGCACGATCTCAAGCTGACCCGGCAGGTGACGATGCAATCGCTGCCCTCGATCCGGCTTGTTCAGGAAAACGACAAGAGTCTCGTGACCAAGATCAACTCTACGATGGTCAACACGGTGCCCCTGTGGGAGACTCAGCTGGCGCAGGCCGTGACCATCCAGCGCAGCGCCGAGGCCGCCGCGGCCGTGCGCGATGCCAACGACCTGACCAACGAGCTGCTGACCTCGAACGCCGAGAACCTGCGCGAGAGCAACCGCGCGATCCGGACCGAGATGGAACGTGGCGTTTTCGACATCGAGGCGGTGAAACAGGCCAACGCGGACCTGATCGCCACCATCCAGGAAAGCCTGCAGATCGCCGACGAGGGCAAGGCGCGTCGGGCGAAGGCCGAAGAGGACCTCAAGACGATGGAACACGAGCTGCGCGATACGCTTGCCTCGGCCAAGGCCAGACGCGACGGCGTCGGCGACAACGCCGGCACCGCCGTGCCCAAGAGCGCCTGACCGATGCGCCGGGGTCTGCGGCACTTGGCTCTGGCCACGGGATTGCTGGCGGCGCTTGCCGCCTGCGAAACCTCGTCGCTTGCCCCGCGCGAAACCGGCGTGCCGCCGCACGCCCGCCCCGACGCACTCGCGCCCGAGCCCGAGATGCCCGAACCGCCGCAGAAGCGCTCGCTCGCCAGCCGGGATCTCGAGACCTATTACGCCCGGATCCAGAACGACCTTCTGGCGCAGGGGCTTCTGCGCACCGATGGCGGCGGGCCGGACACGCCTTTCACCGATACCATGCTGCTGCGCAACTTCGAGCGCATCGCCCTGGCCGAGGAATACGAGCGCGGAGCGGGCCTGCGCCCCTCGCGCGGAGAGCTTGGCTACATCAAGAAATGGACCAAGCCGATCCGCGTCGCCGTCGAGTTCGGTGAGCTCGTGCCGCTGGATCAGCGGGTGCAGGACCGCAACATGGTCGTGCAATACGTCAACCGGCTGGCCGGCATCACCGGACATCCGATGTCGGTCACCTCGGGCGACGCGAATTTTCATGTGCTGTTCATGTCGGAAGACGACAAGGCGCAGATCGCGCCGCGCATCCGCACGCTGGTGCCCGACGTGAACCCCTCGGCGCTGGATATCTTCAAGCGCCTGCCGCGCTCGATCCATTGCCTTGTGATGGCGTTTTCCGAGCGGCCCGGCGGCTATGCCTACGGCGACGCGATCGCGGTGATCCGCTCCGAGCATCCCGACCTGTTAAGGCGCTCCTGCGTGCACGAGGAAATCGCGCAAGGACTCGGGCTCGGCAACGACTCGCCCAACGCGCGCCCGTCGATCTTCAACGACGACGACGAGTTCGCGCTGCTGACCACCCATGACGAGATGCTTCTCAGGCTGCTCTACGACCCGGCCGTCCGCGCCGGCATGGATGCCGAGCAGGTGCGCCCGATCGTCCGCGCCCGGGCAGCCACTCTGATGGGCGGGGAAAGCTGAGGCAGCTCTCTCCTTAACGCGATCTTCACGCGCGATGCCTATCCCCTCGCCCATCCGAGGGATGAGGGCGATGTTCGAAGACGCGGTAAAGCAACAGGTTCTGTCCAGTGCTCTGCGGTTGCGGACCGCAAGCAGCACGCTCACGCGGGATTTCTATGCACGGCTCTTCACCAGTGCGCCCGAGCTTCGTGCAATGTTTCCCGAAGACCTGCGGCCGCAGGCCGAAAAGCTCTTCGACATGATCCTCGTGCTCGTGCAGTCACTCGACCATCTGCAGATGCTGGTCACCGAGCTCGAGGCGCTCGGCGCGCGGCATCTCGACTACGGCGTGACGGAGGAGCAATATGCCGTCGTCGGCTCCGTGCTGCTCGACACGCTCGCCGACCACGTCGCCGACTGGGACGAGGCGGACCGCGCCGCCTGGGCCCAGCTCGTCGACTACGTCAGCGACCTGATGATCACCGGCGCCCGTGACCACGCCTCCCCGGCCGCCTGACCGCACGGCGGCCCGGGCTCGATTCTCCGGCGTCCCGGCTTGTGTCACCGCCGGGGGTGGTTAAGTTATCGGCAAGACCACAGTTCAGCGGGGTTGCCATGGGCATTCTTGATTTCCTCTCGGGCCAGTTCATCGACGTCATCCACTGGGTCGACGACAGCCGCGACACGATGGTCTGGCGCTTCGAGCGCGAGGGGCACGAGATCAAGTACGGCGCGAAGCTCACCGTGCGCGAGGGGCAGACCGCCGTCTTCGTCCACGAGGGCCAGATCGCCGACGTGTTCACCCCCGGTCTCTACATGCTCGAGACCAACAACATGCCGATCATGACCACGCTGCAGCACTGGCATCATGGCTTCCGCTCGCCCTTCAAGTCCGAGATCTACTTCGTCAACACGACCCGCTTCAACGGGCTCAAGTGGGGCACCAAGAACCCGATCATCTGCCGCGACCCCGAGTTCGGCCCCGTGCGCCTGCGCGCCTTCGGCACCTACTCGGTGCGCGTGTCCGACCCGGCGCGCTTCCTGACCGAGATCGTCGGCACCGACGGCGCCTTCACCAGCGACGAGATCAGCTTCCAGATCCGCAACATCATCGTGCAGGCGTTCTCGCGGCTCATCGCCGGCTCCGGCATCCCGGTGATGGACATGGCGGCGAACACGCAGGAGCTGGGCAAGATGCTGGCCGAGGGCATCTCGGCCACGATCGCCGAATACGGGCTCTCGCTGCCCGAGCTCTACATCGAGAACATTTCGCTGCCCGAGGCGGTGGAAAAGGCGCTCGACAAGCGCACCTCGATGGGCGTCATCGGCAATCTCGACGCCTACACGAAGTTCCAGGCCGCAGAGGCGCTCGGACAAGAGGGGTCGAACGCCGGGCAGGCCATGGGCACCGGTTTCGGGGCCGGTCTCGGCATGTCGATGGGGGCGCAGATGAGCGGCGCGCAGGCCGGCCCGTGGGGCGCGCGGCCCGCCGCGCCGCAGCCGG
>NZ_ML112608.1:0-36327 GCF_003703915.1 Salipiger sp. D13 | reverse complement strand
TCGTCGCCCGACTGGCCGGCCACGTAGTCATGCCCCGTCCCCGCGTCGACCTCGTCGTTGCCGCCCTCGCCGAAGATCCGGTCGTCGCCATCGTCGCCCGAGATCGTGTCGTCCCCGAGGCCGCCGAGAAGGGAGTCGTCGCCGTCCTCGCCGGACAGGTCGTCGTTGCCCTCGTTGCCGTAGAGCGTGTCGTTCTCGGTGCCGCCGAGCAGCGTGTCGGAGCCGTCGCGACCGAGGATGGAGTCGGCGCCCGCGTTGCCGGCGAGCAGGTCGTCACCGGTGCCGCCGTCGATGTAGTCGCTGCCGTTGCCGCCGTAGGCGGTGTCGTTGTCGCCGCCGCCGGCGATGTAGTCGTCGCCGGACTGCCCGGCGAGGAAGTCGTTGCCGATCCCGCCGCCCATGGTGTCGGCATCGTCGCCACCGTAGAGGCTGTCGTTGCCCGCGTCGCCGAACAGCGTGTCGGAGCCGAGCCCGCCCTCGATCAGGTCGTCGCCGGCCTGGCCGTCGAGATCGTTGGCCGCGGCGCTGCCGGTGATCTCGTCGCCCTGTTGCGTGCCGATGACGTTCTCGACGTTCAGCAGATCCGACAGCCCGCCGTAGACGAGATCCTCGTGGGTGCCGGCGGCAAGGTCGACGTCCATGCCGCTGCCGGTCTCGTCGCTGAGGTCGAAGGTGTCGATGCCGTCGCCGCCGTCGATGTCGCCGGCGAAATAGTCGCTGACGGCGACGAAGGTGTCGTTGCCGGCGCCTCCGTCGGCAAACCCGCTGCCGTGCGTGTTCTGCACTTCGATCAGGTCGTCGCCAGCCCCGCCCAGCAGCGTCTCGCCGCTCTCGGGCCCGCCCGACAGCGTGTCGTTGCCGGCACCGCCATCGAGGCTATCGACCCCGATCCCGCCCACGAGCGAGTCGTTGCCCTCGCCGCCCAGGAGCGTGTCGTCGCCGCCGGCGCCCTCGAGCGTGTCGTCGCCGTCCTCGCCCATGAGGACGTCCGTCCCATTGCCGCCGAACACGCTGTCGTTGCCGTCCCCCGCCAGCACGCTGTCGGCGCCGGCACCGGTCAGGATCGTGTTCGCGGCGTCGTTGCCTGTGATCGTGTCGTTGCCGCCGCCGGTGGTCACGTTCTCGATGATCGTGCCCGAGGCGATGGCCATGTTGTTGCGGCCGCCGTTGATGCTCGAGAAGCTCTCGGGGGTGAGGTCGATGAGCTGGCTCGAGGGCGAGGCCGCGAGGTTCAGCAGGTCGGTGCCGTCGCTGTCGTAGATGGTGAAGGTCAGCCCCAGCCCGCTGTGATCCGCCGAGGTGCCGCCGTCGAAGACCACGTCGAAGATCGTGCCGAGGTAGTTGGTGAAGCTGCTGCCCTCGCCCCAGGTGGTGTCGCCCGCGGTCTCGCCCGAGGCGCCGGGCGCGCCGTAGAGCTCCTGGATCGCCAGGATGTCGGCCATCATCGCCCCGCCGAGGAAGTTGTCGGGGTAGCGTCCGTCGCCGATGACGTAGGTGTTCTCGTAGGCCGAGAAGTAGGACATGATCGACATCAGCCAGCTGTCGTTGAGGAAGTCCTCGTCGACGCCGTAGCGGGCGCTGCCGTTGTAGTTGCTCTGGTGGCCGAGCCCCAGCGCGTGGCCGATCTCGTGCACGTAGGTGTTGAAGGAATAGCTGTCGAGCGTGGTGCCGTAGGTGGCGAGCCAGTCGGTCGAGATGTTGACGAAGGCATCGGTCGTGGTGGTGCCGGTGGCGTTGTAGCTGGCATAGGCGCCGGAGTAGATGTCGTCGAAGGTGATGTCGGCGGTGCCGGCCACCTCGACGAACTCGACGTCGGCGACCATCTCCCAGGCCTCGAAGGCCCAGCGGGCGAGCTGCTGGCCGTCGGCGGTCAGCGCGGTGATGTTGACGGTGATCTGGTTGCTCGAGGTGGTGTCGAAGCTGTGCCGCGTGCGGCCGGTGTCCTCCCAGTAGCCGTCGGTCAGGTAGTCGGCCAGCTCCTGCGGCGTCGCCTCGAACGCGTCGGGCAGGTAGGTCGTGGCGCTCAGCGTGTAGCCGCCGGTGGTGCCGGCCCCGTCGGAGACGGCGATGTAATAGGTGCCGGTCGTGGCCACCGCGAAGCCGAGCGCGGCGTCGTCGTAGGTCTCGTTGGTGTAGAAGTTCTGGCCGACGATCCCGCCCTCGGAATCGTAGATCGTGAGGGTGCTGCCGTCGAGGCTGGTGTCGCCGAGCAGTTCGAACATCACCGCCTGACCGGCGGTGCCGCTGAAGCTGTACCAGTCCTCGTCGCCGGCCACCGAGATCTCGCCGGCGAGGATGTCGCCCGGCGCAATGGCCACGGTGGTGGTGTCGTCGCCGGGGATGTCGGTGGTCTCGACCGGGATCTCCTCGACGGTCAGCTCGTAGGTGCCGGCGTAGGCGTTGTTGTAGCCGTTCGCGCCGATCAGCACGTTGCCGGTCGTGGGGGCGGTGAACACGAGATAGGAATCGTAGTAGTCGCCGCTCCAGTTGTTGGACTCGATGAAGGTGCCGGCGGAATCGTAGAGGATGAGCGAGGGCGGCAGCAGCGTGCCGCTCGAGGAGCCCTGACCGCCCATGTAGATCAGGTAGGTGTGCCCGGCTTCCACCGTCAGGCTGATGATATCCCGGTCGCCCACGGCCTCGATGTTCCCGGCGAAGATGTCTCCGGCCGCCATCGTGTAGGGGGTGCCGGTGCTGAATGGCGCGTCGGTGGTCTCGGGGATGATCGTGGTCAGCTCGACCTGGTAGGTGCCGGCGGAGGCGTCGCCCGAGGCGGCGGCCTCGATGTAGTAGGTGCCGCTGTAGGTCGCGGTGAAATCGAGCAGGGATTCCGTCAGCTGCGCGGCGATCAGGTCGTCGTTCGTCGCGATCAGCGTGCCGCTGGAATCGTAGATGTTGACCAGCGGATCGCCGAGCGAGCCGATGCCGGAGAAGGCGCCGCGCATGGTGACGCGGTAGTCGTCGCCGGCGGTGAGGGTCACCGCGATCCAGTCGCGGTCGCCCACCACCTCGAGGTCGCCGACGTAGGTGTCGCCCACCGCCATGGTCGCGGTGGTGCTGTCGTCGGCGGCAACGTCGGTGGTCTCGATCACCACGGCCCGCTCGGAGATCCCGTCTTCGGGGGCGGCGATGGCCTCGGGGTCTGTGGGCAATGCGTGTGCGAAAGACTTGTTATCAAGCATCTTCTTTCCCTTGCGTAAATCAATGGACGGCAGACCCCCGTGCAATCCGGGTGGCTGTCAATGCAATGCCCCGGACCGCGCCTTGCCTTTCAGTGGGGCACGGAGCGGGGCGGTGAAATATGGCGACGGGAGACCGTGGCCTCCCGTTTTCTCGAAATCATCAAGAAAAGGTTAACAGCAGACCGCCGTTCACCAAAGAAAATTCACCATGGGGCCGCGCTGCCCGACGACGGGCGCGCCTCAGCGCGTGGCGTAGTGGTCGCGATACCAGTCCACGAAGCGCGTCACGCCCTCGGGCACGGCGGTCTTCGGGCGATAGCCGGTGAGCCGGTGCAGCAGGCTCGCGTCGGCCCAGGTGGCCGGCACGTCGCCGGGCTGCATCGGCATCAGGTTGCGCTGCGCCTCGCGCCCGGTGGCGGCCTCGATCGCGGCGATGAAGTCGGTGAGCTGCACGGCGTCGGAATTGCCGATGTTGACCACCCGGTGCGGCGCCACCGGCGACAGGCTGTCGCCCTCGGGCACCACGCCGTCGGCGGGCCGCTCGGGCACCGCGTCGATCAGCAGGCGGATCGCCTCGACGAGATCGTCGACATAGGTGAAGTCGCGCTTCATGTCGCCGTGGTTGTAGACGTCGATCGGCCGCCCCTCGAGGATCGCGCGGGTGAACTTGAACAGCGCCATGTCCGGCCGGCCCCAAGGCCCGTAGACGGTGAAGAAGCGGAACATGGTGACCGGCAGGTCGAAGAGATGCGCGTAGCTGTGCGCCATGCTCTCGGTCGACTTCTTGCTCGCGGCATAGAACGACATCTGGTGGTCGGCGCGGTCGGTCTCGCGGTAGGGCATCTCGGTGTTGGCGCCGTAGGCCGAGGAGGTCGAGGCCAGCAGCATGTGCCGCGGCGGATACGCGCGGGCGGCCTCGAGCAGCTCGAAGGTGCCGATGATGTTGGTCTCGAGATACGACCGCGGGTTGTCGATCGAATAGCGCACCCCGGCCTGGGCGGCGAGATGCACCACCGCGTCGGGCCGGTGCGTCTCGAACAGATCGCGCAACAGCCCCGGTGTCTCGATCCGGCCGATCACCTCGGTGAAATTCGGATCCGGCGTCAGCATGGCGTGGCGGTCGGTCTTCAGCGACACGTCGTAGTAGTCAGTGAGCGCATCGAGGCCGATTACCCGGTCGCCCCGGTCGAGCAGCGCCCGCGCCAGGTGGTAGCCGATGAAGCCGGCGGATCCCGTGATCAGGACGGTTCTGCTCATGGTGGTCTCCTGTTGTCCTTCCCGGACCTCCGCGCGATCCGCGCCCGAGAGGATCGATATAACCGCTGGAGACGGAAGTTTGAACGCGTTCCGGTGACCGGCGGCGAAGAGCATACGGAACAATGTCCGCGACCTGCACGGCATTGCCCCCGCTCCGGAAACGGCGGGCCGGCGCTGCTGCCCATGGAACGGGCGCCTTGGCCCGTGAAATATGGCCGAAAGGTGGCGAAACACCCATGTTCGCCATGGAATGGCCATAGTGGGTGACATTTCCGCAGGGATGCCGCGCGATCGCCGCCCGCGCCCGGTGAAAGCTCTTTGGAGGGCTCCGGGCGTCGGATACAACATCGGGTATCGTTCGTGGTCGTTCCGGTTGGTCCCTTGGAAGATTGTGTCACATCGCCGCTGCAGCAGGACAGCGCCGCCGCCGTGCAGGCTCCGCCGGGCGCTGACGTTCTGGTGGTCGATCTCGACGGCACGCTGCTGCGCTCGGACCTGCTGTGGGAAAGCTTCTGGGAGGTGCTCGGCCATGACTGGCGCAGCCCCGCCGGGGTGGCGCTGGCGCTGCGCGACGGCCGCGCTGCGCTGAAGCGCCACCTGACCGAGCGCACCTCGCTCGAGGTCGAGACGCTGCCCTACGACCGGGCGGTGCTCGACCGGATCGCGCGCTGGCGCGCCGCCGGTGGGCGCACCGCGCTGGTCACCGCCTCCGACGAGCGGCTGGCGCGGCAGGTCGGCGCGCATCTCGGCTGTTTCGACGAGATCCACGGCTCGGACGGCCAGACCAACCTCAAGGGCCCCGAGAAGGCGCGCTTCCTGCGGGAGCGTTTCGGCGCGGGCTTTACCTACATCGGCGACTCGCGCGCCGACCTCGCGGTCTGGCAGGAGGCCGGGGCGGCGATCACCGCCAACGCCTCCGCCGGGGTGCGGGCCGAGCTGGCGCAGCGCGGCATCGCCGCCGAGCACCTCGCGGGCGCCGCCGCCGGCCCGCGCGACTACCTGCGGGCGCTGCGACCGCACCAGTGGCTGAAGAACCTGCTCGTCTTCCTGCCGCTGCTCGCCGGACACCAGTTCGCCATGGCGACGCTGCTGCAGGCGCTGCTGGCCTTCCTCGCCTTCTCGGCCATCGCCTCGAGCGTCTACGTGCTCAACGACCTGCTCGACCTGCAGGCCGACCGCCACCACCCGCGCAAGCGCGAACGCCCCTTCGCCGCGGGGCGCATCCCCATCGCCCACGGCGCGGCGATGACCGCGGGGCTGCTGGCCGCCGGCACCCTGCTGTCGGTCCTGCTGGGGCCGGTCTTCTTCGGGGTGATGGTGCTCTACTACGTCATGACGACGCTCTACTCGCTGGCGCTGAAGCGGCGGATCGTGCTCGACATCTGCGTGCTGGCGGGGCTCTACACCATCCGCATCGTGGCCGGGGGCGCGGCGACCGGGGTGCCGCTGTCGGTCTGGCTGCTGGCTTTCTCGATCTTCCTGTTCTTCTCGCTCGCCGCGATCAAGCGCCAGGCCGAACTGGTCGACATGGCGCAGCGCCGGACGCTGAAGAGCCGCGGCCGCGGCTATGTCGCCACCGACCTGCCGTTCATCGCGCAGGCGGCGGTGGCGGCGGGCTACGTCTCGGTGCTGGTCATGGCGCTTTATGTCAGCAGCCCCGACGTGGCCGAGCTCTACCCCCGCCCGGACCTGCTCTGGGGCATCTGCCTGGTGCTGCTCTACTGGATCACCCGGGTGGCGCTGCTCACCCATCGCGGCGAGATGCACGACGACCCGGTGGTCTTCGCCGCCACCGACCGGACAAGCCAGCTCTGCCTGCTGGCGGTCCTGCTGCTGGTGATCGGGGGCACGCTGTGAGGCTCATGCTGCTCTACGCCGGCTTCGCCGCGCTCGCGACGCTGCTGAACCTCGGGGTGCAGCGCGGCGTGCTGGCGCTCGACGGCGGCTTCGTCGCGGCAGTGGCCGCCGGCACGCTGGCCGGGCTCGTGCTGAAATACCTGCTCGACAAGCGCTGGATCTTCGCCGACCGCGAGACCGGCGCCGCCGCCCATGGCCGCAAGTTCACGCTCTACACGCTGATGGGCGTGGTCACGACCGCGATCTTCTGGGGCACCGAGACCGCCTTCTGGCTCGCCACCGGCTCGCATGCCATGCGCGAGCTCGGCGCGGTGCTGGGGCTGGGCGTCGGCTACGTGGTGAAATACCTGCTCGACCGGCGCTTCGTCTTCGCCCCGCGCGGGGCCCCGGCATGAAGCTTTCGGGCTGGGGCCGCTTTCCCGTGCAGGAGACCACGCGGCTCTGTCCGCGCGACGAGGCCGCGATTGCCCCGGCGCTGGCCGCAGGGCCGCTCATCGCGCGCGGCAACGGCCGGGCCTACGGCGACAGCGCGGTGGGCGCGCGGACGCTCGACATGCGGGCCTTCGACCGGATGATCTCCTTCGAGAACGGCCTGCTGGTGGCCGAGGCCGGGGTGCTGCTGGCCGACGTGATCGCCACCTTCCTGCCGCGCGGCTGGTTTCCCGTCGTCACCCCCGGCACCAAGTTCGTCACGCTGGGCGGCATGATCGCCGCCGACGTGCACGGCAAGAACCACCACGCCGAGGGCAGCCTGCGCGACCATCTCGCGTGGATCGAGCTGATCGGCCCCGATGGCGCGCTGCAGCGCTGCTCGCCGACCGAGAACGCCGAGCTGTTCCACTGGACCGTGGGCGGCATGGGGCTCACTGGGGTGATCCTGCGCGCGGGCCTGCGCCTGCGCCCGGTCGAGACCGCCTGGATCCGCCAGACCACGCATCCGGCGCCGGATCTTGCCCACGCCATGGCGCTCTTCGAGCAGAACGCCGGCGCCACCTACTCGGTGGCCTGGATCGACTGTCTTGCCACCGGGCCGGCGCTCGGGCGCTCGCTGGTGATGCTGGGCGAGCACGCGGGGCTTGCCGAGCTCGACGCGCGCCGCCGCGCCGCGCCCTTTGAGACCCCCGCGAAACGCCGCAGGTCGGTGCCCTTCGACGCGCCGGGCCGGGCGCTCAACCGCTACAGCGTGCGCGCCTTCAACGGGCTCTACTACCGCGCCGGGCAGCGCCGGGCGGGCACGTCGCTGGTCGACTGGGACAGCTACTTCTACCCGCTCGACGCGGTGCTGCACTGGAACCGGATCTACGGCCGCAAGGGGCTGGTGCAGTTCCAGTGCGTGCTGCCGCTGGCGCGCTCCGAGGCCGGCATCCGCCGCCTGCTCAAGGAGATCTCGGCCGCCGGTCACGGCTCGTTCCTCGCGGTGCTGAAACGCTTCGGCGCGCAGGACAGCCCGGTCTCCTTCCCGATGGAGGGCTACACGCTGGCGCTCGACTTCCCCGTGTCGGACGCGGTGCTGCGGCTGCTCGACCGGCTAGACCCCATCGTCGCCGCCCATGGCGGGCGGTTCTACCTCGCCAAGGACGCCCGGCTGCGGGCCGACACGCTGCGCGCCACCGACCCCCGGACCGAGGGCTTCGCCGCGATGCGCCGCGCGCAGGGTCTCGCCCCGGCCTTCGCCTCCTTCCAGTCCGAAAGGCTGTCTTTATGACCAAGGCTCCCGTCCTGATCCTCGGCGCACGCTCCGACATCGGCCGTGCCATCGCCCACCGTTTCGCAGCGGAAGGCCACCCGGTGCAGCTGGCCGCCCGCGCCTCCGACACGCTCGAGCGCGACCGTGCCGACATGGCGCTGCGCCACGGGGTCGCGGTGACGCTGCACGACTACGACGCGCTCGACGCGGCGGGCTTCGCCGAAGCGCTCGATCCGCAGCCCGGGATCGTGGTCTGCGCGGTGGGGCTCATGGGCACGCAGGAGGACAGCCAGCGCGATCCGGAGGCCGCCGCCCGGGTGCTGCGCAGCAACTTCGAGGGCCCGGCGCTGACGCTCGCCGCCTTCGCCGAAGCCTTCGAGGCGCGCGGCCACGGCACGCTCGTCGGCATCAGCTCGGTCGCGGGCGAGCGCGGGCGGGCCTCGAACTACGTCTACGGCGCCGCCAAGGCCGGCTTCACCGCCTTCCTGTCGGGGCTGCGCAACCGGCTCGACCGCAAGGGCGTGCGGGTGATCACCGTGCTGCCCGGCTTCGTCGCCACCCGCATGACCGAGGGCATGGACCTGCCGCCCCGGCTCACCGCCACCCCCGAGGAGGTCGCCGAGGCGCTCTGGCGCGCGGTCACCGGCCGGCGCGACGTGGTCTACGTAAAGCCGGTCTGGCGGCTCGTCATGGCGATCATCCGCGCCCTGCCCGAGCCGCTGTTCAAGAAGACCTCGCTCTGAGCCGCGCCGCCGGTGCGCTGCGCCGGTAGGGCCGCATCCCGTGGGTGTTTCCCCGTCTGCCCCCACCAATCCCCGGGCCCATCGTCTAGCCGGGCATAAAACCGTTGCCTAACGGCGCGGTTTTCATTTTGATGCGCATTTGTGCCCCGGCACGACATTTCCGAACAAAAGGCCCATTTTTCATGCATTCACATGACCTGACCTCCGAGTCCGCCCTGTCCACGCAGATCGACACCGCGCATGGTGGCGCCCCCGCGGCGCAGGCCGTCGCCAGCGACGAGATCCTGCTGAGCGAAGGCTTTCTCGGCGAATTCGCCGAGGACGCCCACACCGCGCAGCTTGCCGACGGGCGCATCGTGGTGATCTACGACCATACCAACCTCGACCTGCTCATCCGCATCTACGATCCCGCCAGCGGCACGCTCACCACGGTCGCCGAGCAGACGAGCGGCTTCACCTGGGGCACCCTCCGCACGAGCGACGTGATCGCGCTTGCCGACGGCGGCTTCCTGGTGGCCTGGAACGACAATGACGAGGCGCTCAACGCGCAGGTCTACAACGCCGACGGCAGCCCGCGCGGCGACCTGCTGACGCTGTTCGAGGGCGAGGTCGACAGCTTCGGGCTCACCGCCACCGCGGACGGCTTCTACCTGTCGTGGATCGACGATACCGGTACCGCCGACGACGAGCTCTTCGGCCAGCTCTTCGACGCCGCCGGCACCGCTGTGGGCGAGACGATCGAGATCAATCCCGACCTCAACGAGGACGAGCCCGCGGGCTCGGTGCTGCTGAGCGACGGCAACATCGGCCAGGCCTTCGTCTCCGAGGACCGGCTGACCTACGAGCGCACGCTCTGGGTGCAGGTGATCGACGGGACCACCGGCGCCGTGGTCGGCGCGCCGGTGCAGGTGGGCGATGCCATGCCCAACATCCAGGGTCCGAACTTCAGCATCGCGGTGCGGGCCTGGAACGACGGGTTCGCCTCGGTCCACCTGGCCGGCGGCAGCGCCTGGCTGACCAGCTATGCCGCCGACGGTACCCCCGGCGACATGATCGAGATGCCGCTCTTCGACATCTCCAGCAACCATCTCCAGCTCTTCGACTTCGCCTTCACCGGCGACGGGCAGGTTGTGCTCGCCTATGTCAGCACGACCTCGGGACAGCCGGTCTTTACCGGCACCGAGATCACCGTCTCGATCTTCGATCCCGAGACCGGCCAGGTCGTGACCAGCCGCGAGATCGTCAACCAGAACATCGAGGACGACCAGATGAGCGTCAGCCTGACCGAGCTCGACGACGGCACGGTCTTCCTCAGCTTCACCGACGACACCAACGTGCCATTCGCCTACCAGAGCGCGATCCGCGGCGTGGTGATCGCCGGCGGCGCGCCCGAGGCCCCGACCCAGGGCGACGACGACATGATCGGCTGGTACATCGACAACGCCGTCAACCTGCTCGGCGGCAACGACCGCTACGACGCGGGCGCCGGTGACGACAGCGTGCTCGGGGCGGGGGGCGCCGACACGATCCTCGGCGGCACGGGCGATGACAGCCTCTCGGGCAACGGCGGCAACGACTGGCTGTTCGGCGGCGAGGGCACCGACACGCTGAACGGCAACGGCGGCAACGACACGCTCGCGGGCACCGCCTCGGGTGACGTGCTGCACGGCGGCATCGGCTCCGACACCTACCTGCTGCTGATCGAGGACTACGGCGTCTACACCGTCGATCTTGCCGCCGGCACCGCCACCGACGAGACCGCCGGCACCTCCGATCTCCTCACCGGATTCGACAACGTCCTGGTGGCGCCGGACACCACGTTCACGCTCTACGACACCCAGGTCGAGATCTTCGGCGACGACGCCGACAACCGTCTCACCGGCCATTTCGGCAGGGATACCATCCACGGCGGGGCGGGGAACGACACGATCCTCGGCGGGCTCGGGGTCGATGTGCTCTGGGGCGATGCGGGCGACGACTGGATCGAGCCGGGCGGCGCGATGAACACCGTGCACGGCGGCGCCGGCGACGACATCATCATCGGCGGCGCGGTGGTCGCCGGGGCGAACTACGGCAGCGACGTGATGTACGGCGATTCCGGTGACGACACGCTGATGGGCGGGCTGAACAACGACACGCTCGAGGGCGGCAGCGGCAGCGACATGGTCTTCGGCGGCGACGGCACCGACACCGCCGTGCTCGACGTGGCGGCGGTGGCCGGCGACATCGCCATCGCCGGCGACGTGGTGGTGGTGCGCACCGCCACCGGCATCGAGTATCTCGCCGGGATCGAGAGCTTTGTCTTCATCGACGGCACCTACACGCTCGACAGCCTGCCGCGGATCGCGCCGCTGCCCACCATCATGGGCACCGCCGGCTTCGACAACCTGACCGGCACCGACGACCATGACGTGATCGACGGCATGGCGGCGAACGACTTCCTCGACGGCGGGCTCGGCGACGACATGGTTTTTGGCGGGCAGGGCAACGACTCGCTGCTGGGCCGCGCGGGCAACGACACCATCGACGGCGGCGACAACCACGACAACATCGCGCTGCACGAGGGCGACGACGTGGGCTACGGCGGGCTCGGCAACGACAGTCTCGGCGGCGGCNGTGGGCTACGGCGGGCTCGGCAACGACAGTCTCGGCGGCGGCGACGGCGACGACATCCTGTTCGGCGGCGCGGGCAACGACGTGATCGGCGGCGGCACCGGCAACGACCTGATCGACGCCGGCGACGACCAGGACGCCGCCTCGGGCGGCTACGGCTCGGACACGGTGCTGGGCGGCGCCGGCGACGACACGCTGGCCGGCAGCTACGGCAGCGATACGGTGATGGGCGGTGACGGCGACGACGCCATGGGCGGCGGCGCGGCGCACGACCTGCTGCGCGGCGGCGCGGGCAACGATGCCATCGGCGCCGGCGACGGCAACGACACCGCCCATGGCGACGACGGCGACGACTTCATCGGTGGCGGCGCGGGCGACGACCTGCTCGTGGGCGGCGATGGCGCCGACACCCTCAACGGCGGCGAGGGGCGCGACACGCTCGTGGGCGGCGCGGGGGCCGACGTCTTCGTCTTCAACCTTGCCGACCCCACCGGCCCGGGCAACGAGCTGGTGCGCGACTTCGAGCTCGGGGAAGACATGATCCGGCTGATCGGTCATGCGGGCGGCTTCGACGCGCTCGAGATCACCGGGATGGATGTCCCGACCCTCGACTTCAGCGGTGTGCTGGTTTCGACCGGGGAGCTGAGCTTCCTGATCGACGGCGTCGAGGTCGCGGACCTGTCGGCGGCGGACTTCACCTTCCTCTGACCTCCGAGAGGCCCCCCGAGACCTCCGGCGCCCGCGACAGGATCTGTCGCGGGCGCCGGAAAGGTAAGTAAATAATTACTATGAAAAGAAGGGGTGCGGACTTAATATATCCCATGCGAGTGCTCCTGCGGATCGCCCGGACCCGCAAGAAAAACGATTGTTATCACTTGATTGCACCAGGGAGGAGACCCCGAAGACCTGCCCTTGCATGACCGTTTCCGGGTCGGGACAATTTTCGGTTCCGACGCGACCCCGAGGCGGCCCGGCAGCAGGATCGACGCTTTCTTACCAGATCCGGCATTTTCAGGATCTCTTTTTCCGACGCAATTCCATACCAACAGGAGAATTATCATGCCCCTTACCCCCGAAACATGGCGCGGTGAAACGCTGGTCAACAGCACCAGCGCCGGCACCGACACCGACTCCCAGATCATCCAGCTCACCAACGGCAACATCCTCGTCGTCTGGACCGCCTACAACGGCACCAACTACGATGTCTGGGGCCGCATCTACGACCCCTTCGGCGCAGAGGTCTCGGGTGAGCTCTACCTCGCGAACACCTCCAACGACGAGGACTTCCCGGCGATCGACGCGCTGCCCGACGGCGGCTTCGTGCTCGTCCATGAAGACGACACCGGAAGCTTCGACGACATCCGCCTGCGCCAGTTCGATGCGAACGGGGTGCAGGAGACCAGCTCCTATGCCTTCTTCGATGGGTCGAGTGGAGGTGCCAATCCCAACGGCTTCATTCCCGAGGTGGCGTCGTCGAGCAGCACCTCGACGCTCGTGCTCTGGCAGGAGACCGACGCGTCGGGCGAGAGCGTCCTGAGGGGCCGGATCTGGAACTCCGACACCGAGACCTTTGACGCCGCCGCCTTCGATGTCATCACCTCCGAAGAGAACATCTTCTATCTCGACGTCGACGTGCTGAGCAATGGCAACTACGTGATCGCGGCCTCGGTCTTTGATGCCGGGCTCGGCGAGACGCACATCGAGATGCGCATCCTTGCTCCCGACGGCTCCAACGTGCTGGGCGCAAGTTACGTGGGCGGCACCAATTCCGACGGCGACGGCGATATCGACCCGACGGTCACCGCGCTGGCCGGCGGCGGCTACGTCATCGCCTGGCGCAACCAGGATGGCTTCGATGACGACATCATCTTCCAGGTCTTCGATTCCACCGGCAGCAGCACGACCGGGGTCCTCTCCGCAACGTTCGGTACGAACAACGCCAACGAACCCGAGCTGGTGGCGCTCGCCGACGGCGGCTTCCTGATCATCTACGACGAGGATACGCTCAACCAGCTGATCGTTCAGCGCTACGACAGCAGCGGCTCCCAGGTCGGCTCGAATTTCGTGATCAGCAACGCCGCCAACGCCAACCAGCCGAGCGCCACCCTGCTCGCCGACGGCCGCGTCGCGATCAGCTACACGCTGGGCGGCCAGATCTACACCCAGATCATCGACACCCGCGACAACGCCACCGAGGGCGACATGCCGCTCAACGGCGATGAGAACGACTACTGGGTCGGCACCGTGGGCGACGACACCTTCACCGTCTCCAACGGTCGCGGCGACGTGCACGGCTGGGACGGCAACGACGACATCACCGAGAGCGGCGCCATCCGCAACTACTTCGGTGGCGAAGGCGACGACACGCTGCGCGTGTCCTCTCCGATCAACTCCGACCTGCATGACGGCGGCAACGGCATCGACCTGATCGACTGGTCCGGCAGCGGCGTAAGCAACGGGACCTTCGACCTCGAGGCCGGCACCGCCACCAACGGCTTCAGCACCGAGAGCATGGTCGACTTCGAGCAGCTGCGCGGCACCACCAACGCCGACACGATCCTCGGCCTGTCCAGCGCCTCCGACACGCTCTCGGGCGACGGCGGTGACGACATCATCGACGGGCGCGGCGGCAATGACCTGCTCGAGGGCGATGCCGGCAACGACATCCTCGACGGCGGGGCGGGCAACGACTCCCTCAATGGCGGCGCCGACGATGACACGCTGATCGGCGGCTCGGGCACCGACACGCTCAACGGCGGCTCCGGCACCGACACCGCGGATTACAGCGGCAACGGCATCGGCGGGGTGATCGACCTCTTCGGCGGCACCGCCACCTTCGGCGCGATCACCGAGGATCTGATCTCGATCGAGAACGCCATCGGCGGCGCGGGCAACGACGAGCTGATCGGCAACGGTGTGAACAACCTGCTGCAGGGCGGCGCCGGCAACGACACGCTGCGCGCCGACAGCGATGCCGGCGATACGCTCCTGGGCGAGGCGGGCGACGACTTCATCGAAGCCATCGGCGTGTCCGGCAGCGGTCTCGCCGACGGCGGCAGCGGCAACGACACCATCGCCATGATCGACGGCTACTACGCCGGCGATGCGGACGGCGGTGCGGACACCGACACCTTCGACGCCAGCGCCATCACCGGCAGCGGCATGTATCTCGACCTTGCCGCCGGCACCCACGAATACGTGGTCTTCAGTGGCCTGTCAGACCTGCTGAACTTCGAGAACGTCATCGGCACGCAGCTCGCCGACACGATCACCGGCGACGGCGGCGACAACATCCTCGAGGGCGAAGCGGGCGCGGACTCGATCGCGGCCGGGCTCGGCAACGATACCGTCTACGGCGACTCGGGCTCCGACACGCTCTTCGGCGATGACGGCAACGACAGCCTCTACGGCGGCGACGATGCCGACACCATCGGCGGCGGGATCGGCAACGACTTCCTCGCCGGGCAGTCGGGCAACGACTACATCGCCGGCGGCGGCAACAACGACACCGCCTACGGTGGTGGCGGCGACGACTACATCGACGGCGGCACCGGCGACGACCTGCTCGCGGGCAACGCGGGCGCCGACTCGATCCTCGGCCGCGACGGCAGTGACACGCTGCTCGGCGGCGACGGCAACGATACGCTGCTCGGCCTTTCAGGCGATGACGAGATCTTCGGCGAGGACGGCGACGACTCGATGCTCGGCGGCGACGGCAACGACAGCCTTGGCGGCGAGTTCGGCAACGACACGCTCGATGGCGGCTCCGGCGCGGACACGCTGAACGGCTACGACGGTGCCGACAGCATCCTCGGCGGTTCCGGCAACGACGAGGTCATCGGCGGCACCGGGCACGACTACATGGCCGGCCAGTCGGGCGACGACAGCCTCTATGCCGGCGGCGGGTCGGATTCGGTCTACGGCGGCTCGGGCAACGACACGCTCGACGGCTCGGCCGGCTACGACACAGTGGCGGGCGGCACCGGCAACGACCTGATGTACGGCGGCGCCAACGACGACTACCTGCTCGGCGAGGACGGCAACGACACCGGCTACGGCGACGATGGCGACGACTACCTCAACGGTGGCGACGGCGCCGACCGGCTCTACGGCGGCAACGGCAACGACGAGGTCATCGGCGGCACCGGGCACGACTACATGGCCGGCCAGTCGGGCAACGACAGCCTCTATGCCGGCGGTGGGTCGGACAGCGTCTACGGCGGCTCAGGCGACGACACGCTCGACGGCTCGGCCGGCTACGACACCGTGGCGGGCGGCACCGGCAACGACCTGATGTACGGTGGCGACCACGACGACTACCTGCTCGGCGAGGACGGCAACGACACCGGCTACGGCGATGCCGGCGACGACTACCTGAGCGGCGCCGACGGGGCCGACAGCCTGTCGGGCGGCGACGGCCAGGACAGCGTCTACGGCGGCGCCGGGTCGGACACGCTCTACGGCGGGTCGGGCGACGACGTGCTGGACGGCGGCCAGACCGGCGACTGGCTCTACGGGCAGTCGGGCAACGACACGCTCGACGGCGGCCGCGGCTGGGACCGTCTCTACGGCGGCGGCGGGGCGGACGTGTTCCTGTTCTCCGAGATCAACGCGGGCGAGAACGACACGATCGCGGATTTCGCCGACGGCACCGACCTGATCGAGATCGCCGGCGGCTACGCCTTCGGCGACCTGACGATCACCACGGTCGGCAGCACCGCCGAGATCGACGTGGACGGCCACACCATCACCGTCTTCGGCGCCTCCGCCGGCGACTTCTCCTCGGCTGACTTCATCTTCAGCTGACACGGCCGAACGCCGGCGCAACACAACGAGCAGGGGCCCGCCACCACGGCGGGCCCTTCGCATGTCGGAGGGCGGCGCGGAGGCAGCGAGCGGTTCCGTCAGGAGGGCCGTGTACCCTGCGCCCGTCTCTGACATCGTCCGCCGGCGCCGGCAAAGGTTGCCGCCGTGGCTGGTCAGGGATTGGGCATTGTGGGATTCGCGCCACGTGACCGGGACGGAATCCACGGTTTCGGGGGGAAGCGTTTGAACTCTTCGCGCGAGCCCGTGAGTATGCCGGCAACGTTGGCGGGAACAGGGTGCGCCGGCAGGCGGGGGCGGGTCATGTCTCCTCCGGCGGAACAGGCACCGAGCGGTGGAGTTCAGGAATGTCAGTGCCGAGAGGTCGATCGCGGAGGGCTGCGCCTTGTCTGGCGGCAGCCCTGTTGCTGGGCGTCGGCACGCAGCCCGCGACCCCGCAGGAGGCGGTCTGGACGCGGCCCACGCTCAACTTCATGGGGGTGCCGGGTCTTCTCGACATGCCCACCGCCCACCAGATGCCCGACGCGGACCTGAGCCTGACGCTGGGTGGGTTCCAGAACACCCGCCGCGGCACGCTGCATTTCCAGATCACGCCACGGCTTTCGGGCGTGTTCCGCTATGTCGAACTGCGCGACTTCTCGGTGCAGGATCCCTACTACGACCGCAGCTTCGACCTGCGTTACCAGCTTGCCGAGGAGGGGTATTACACTCCGGCGGTCACGGTGGGCCTGCAGGACTTCGGCGGCACCGGCATCTACTCGGGCGAATACGTCGTCGCCACCAAGACCTTCGGCCGGCTGCGCGCAACCGGCGGCATCGGCTGGGGGCGGTTCGGCAGCTACAACGGCTTCACCAACCCGCTGGGCATCCTGGCCGACGGGTTCAAGACCCGCCCCGAGGGCGAGACCGGTATCGAGCAGACCGGCCGGGTCGACACCGACCAGTGGTTTCGTGGCGATGCGGCATTCTTCGGCGGTCTGCAATACGCGGTCAACGACAGGTTTGTGCTGTCGGCGGAATACTCCTCGGACGCCTATGAGGAGGAAGCCGCGCGGATGGGCTTCGAACACAACGCGCCGGTCAACCTCGGGCTCAGCTACCGCGTGCGTGACAACTTCGACGTGAGCGCGGCCTATCTCTACGGCTCGACGGTGGCGGTGAACCTCAGCTACACCTTCAATCCCAAGACCCCCAACAGCTATCCGGGCGGGCTCGACCGGGCGCCCCGGCCGGTCGCGGTGCGCGCACCGGGCAGCGCCGCCGACCTCGGCTGGACTCGGCAGGCCGACGCCGAGACGATCCTGCGGGGCGACATGGAGAGCTTCCTCGCCACCGACGGGATGACGCTCGAGCGGTTCGGCGCAGACGCCCGCACCGCCCGGGTGGCGGTCCGCACCGGCACCCAGACCTACCCGGCGCAGGCCGTGGGCCGCATCGCGCGGATCATGACGCAGATCATGCCGGCCTCGGTCGAACGGTTCGAGATCACCCTGGTCACCGGGACCGGCCTGCCGGTCACCACGGTGACGGTGAACCGCTCCGATCTCGAGGACCTCGAGCACGCGCCCGACGGCGCCTGGAAGAGCTTCGCGCGGGCGCGGATCGAGGACGCGGCGGCCACGCCCGTTGCGGGCGTCGTGCCCGAGACGGCCTTTCCGAAGGTCGACTGGTCCTTCGGCCCCTACCTGACGGCGGCCTATTTCGACCCCGAGAGCCCGGTGCGCCTGTCCTTCGGCGTGCAGCTGAACGCCAGCTACGAGCCGCTGCCGGGGCTGGTCTTCGAAGGCAACCTGCGCCAGCAGTTGTCGGAGAACATCAGCGGCCTGCCGTCCTCCAACTCGACGCTGCCGCACGTGCGCACGGACGGGGCGCTCTATGCCGAGGCCGCGGACCTGACGGTCAACACCCTGACGGCCACCAAATACTTCCGCCCCGGTGAGAACCTGTTCGGCCGGATCTCCGCGGGTTACTTCGAGCCGATGTACGGCGGCGTCTCCGGCGAACTGCTGTGGAAGCCCGTGGACAGCCGGCTCGGGCTGGGGCTCGAGGTGAACTACGCGCAGCAGCGCGAGTATGCCCAGGGCTTCGGCTTCCGGGATTACGACATCGTCACCGGGCACGCCTCGGCCTATCTCGAGGGTAGCAACGACTTCCTCTATCAGGTCGATGCCGGACGCTACCTGGCCGGCGACTGGGGCGCGACCTTCGGCGTCGACCGCGAATTCGACAACGGCATCAGCATCGGCGCCTTCGCGACCTTCACCGACGTTTCCTTCGACGACTTCGGCGAGGGCTCTTTCGACAAGGGCATCCGGTTCAACATCCCGCTGTCGGCGATCACCGGCCAGCGGTCGGACATCTCGGTCTCGCGGACGATCCGCCCGGTCCAGCGCGACGGTGGCGCGCGGCTCGAGATCGGTAGCCGGCTCTACGAGCAGGTGCGCGACTACCAGCAGCCCGAGCTTCAGGGCGAGTGGGGACGGTTCTGGCGATGAAGGCACTTTCCACCATTCTCCTGGCGGCCGGTGCGCTCCTGCTGGCCGGCTGCGGGCCCCGCAACGAGTTCGCGCAGGCATGGCAGGCGATCCAGGCCGCGCGCAGCCAGAACGCCGCGCAGCAGGCGCAGCCCACGGACCTGCGCGCCGGGCTCACGCCGGCGATGCTGGCCGAGGTCGGGCGACCGACGGTCCTCGTGACGCTTCCGGAGCGCGACAACGTCCAGGCGCTGTTCTTCGAGGAGGCGCGCAACGCCGACACCGTCACCTGGCTGTCGGTGGCCAACGAGTTCGTGCTGCTGCAGCGCGGTGTCCTGTCGGGCACCCGCGGGCTGGGGGGCGACCTGATGAGCGCCGATCTCGCGGAGGTCCACGCCGCGCTGGCCGGGCGTCGGGCCCAAGCTGTGCGGATTCACCGCCGGCTCGACGGCGAGAACCATACGGTCGCCGAAAGCTACGTCTGCGATTACCTCCGGCGACCGGGGACCGAGGCCGTCACCGCCTACTTGGCACAGGTGCAGGCCCGCAGGGTCGACGAAACCTGCACTGGCGTCGACCGGGTGTTCGAGAATCGCTACTGGCTGTCGGGCTCGGGACGGATCATTCGGTCGGTGCAATGGGCGGGCGAATCCATCGGGTATCTGAACTACGAGAGGTTGCGTGATTAAAAAAGGATCGCTTTGCGCCGTCGGCGCGGAACTTTCCTGTCGCCACGTCATTTCGCCTTTGCAGAAAAAGATTCGACCTGATACGAATGGGCTTAATTTCTAGGAGAAAAGACATGACCACGAAGACCATCCTCGGGCTTGCTGCGGCCAGCCTTTTCGCCATAGTTCCCGCTGCGAACGCGCAGGACGTCAAGAGCAAGAACCCGACCATCTCGACCCAGCAGGGCGGTATCGTCGCGGCCCTCGGCGGAACCACCGGCACAACCCTTGCAACCACGCTCGTTGTCATTGGTGGCACGGTCGGGGCGGTCGGAGTCATCGCCTCCGGAGGAAACAGTGGCGGCGGCACTTCGACTACAAGCAGCACGGCGCTTCTCGGCAATCGCTAAAGATCTGCGCGGGGTCGTCATATCTGCCACAGGTCGTAATGAAATCAGGCGAACCCCCGCGGGTTCGCTTTTTTCGTGGCCGCCCGCATGGTCAGCCACGGTGGTTTTTTCTAGACTGGGCCGAAAGCGTGACAGGCACGCGGGACCACATTGCAGGGACAGGACATGAGCGGAATGGCCAAGCGTCGCCTCGTTGCGATCGCACTTCTGATGTTGGGCGGGTGCGGTATCGCCTATCAATCGCCGAAAGTGAATCCGCTGCTCGACAGTGGTGCGAAGGTGCGGGTGCTCGAGATCACGCCGGAAAGCGTGATGGTGGCGAACCGCTCCAGCTATGTGCCCAAGCAGCTGCCGGAGGTCTTCTTTGCCACGGCCGGCGTCGGTGGCACCCCGCGCGGGACAGGCGCTGTTCCCGAGCCGGTGGTGGATTTCCAGAACAAGCCGGGGACGCTTCAGACCCGGGTGCCACCGGCGGTGCCGGAAACGCCCTATTCCATCGGCGTGGGTGACGTGCTGCTGCTCGCCACCCCGCAGACGGGCAACACCGTCGAGCAGTTGACCGGGCTGCTGGCGGCATCAAACGCCCGGCAGGGCTACACGGTGCAGGACGACGGGGCCATCGCGATTCCCAACGTTGGACGGGTGCAGGTCTTGGGCTTAACGCTCGAGGAAGCCGAGAACCGTCTTTTTCAGCGTCTGGTCGAGAACCAGATCGATCCGACCTTCAGCCTCGAGGTGGCCGAGTTCAACTCGAAGAAGGTGTCGATCGGCGGGGCAGTGGGACAGCCGACCGTTGCGCCGATCACGCTGACGCCGCTCTATCTCGACGCGGCGCTGGCCGCGGCAGGCGGGATCACAGCGGAGGATCTCGATTACGCCTCGGTGCGAATCTACCGCAATGGCAGCCTTTACCAGATTCCATTGCGCGATCTCTACTCGAACAGTCGCTTGGAAAAGATCCAGCTGATCGACGGGGATGCGGTTTTCGTTGACACCTCCTATGAACTCGATCTTGCTCGAGCCTACTTCGAAGAGCAAATTCGCCTTGCAGAATTCAAGCAAAACGCTCGAATCGCTGCGCTAGATGAGCTGCAGGCCGAAGTAAACATTCGTAATCGTACTCTGACCGAGGCTCGCGAAAACTACATGACACGCCTCGAACTAAACTCTGTGGAGCGAGACTACGTCTATCTTACTGGGGAGGTAGATAATCAGACCCGCTACCCATTACCATTCGGTCAGTCAGCAACGTTGGCTGACGCGCTGTATTCTAATGGCGGTGTTCCCACCGAGACGGGCAACGTGAGTGAGATATACGTTCTACGCAGTTCGCCCGATCCGCGAGAGTTCGGTGCGCTGACCGCTTGGCAATTGGATGGTCGCAATGCGACAAACTTTCTGCTTTCGACACGGTTTGAGCTGCGTCCGAACGACGTGATATTCGTAGCCGAGCAGCCTGTTACGAAATGGGGACGGGTAATTAGTCAGATTACGCCATCTCTGATCACCTCTGCAGCAAATGCTGCCTCTCGCTAGGCGGACGGTTAACTGGAAACTAAACTGAAGAGACTGTATTTAGTTAACAGTCAAGACGATTGTGAATGATAGTGCGCCAACTATAATCGTGCCTCAAGGATAGAGTGCAGTTGGAATTGTTTCGTTCAGTTTAGCTGATACACCCAAGTTGCGTGAATGTCGGAATCAACAAAACGAAATTTCGCGCTATACTAACGTCCTCTACGTAGCTTCTCGCTAGTTACCCGATTAAGGTTTTATAATCATGAAATGGGTACAGCACGGTTCAATGCTGACGAGAGTGGTGTCATTGCACAAAATCTTGGGTGTCTGAGTAAAGATTTTGCCTGTAGAGCAAAGCAAGAGTTAGATCCTGCCTCAGATCATGATAGAGGCAGGGATGCTGCTACTGATCGTCTAGCTGAAGCCCCTGGAGACACACGTTGAACGATATGCGATCCATCCGCCAAAGCCATACAAGCGCCTCATCTTCTGAGGACGATGCTATCGACCTAGGCGCTCTGGTAGGTGCACTATGGCGAGGTAAAATATTTATCGCTGCGGTAGTTTTCACAGCCCTTCTCCTCGGTGGGGTGTATGCGTATGTGCTCGCAACACCGATGTACCGGTCGACAGCGGTTGTGATGTTGAACAATCGTGAAGAGCAACAAGTAGTGGATTTAGGCAGTGTAATGGGCGGTCTGGGCGCCGACAGTACTATTGTGAACACTGAAGTTGAGGTTCTTAAAAGCCGAATTCTGTTAGGTAAGGTGGTCGACAAATTAAATTTGACTGACGATCCCGAATTTAATTCAGCTCTGGCTCCACCAAGTCTATTCTCAAAACTCAAAAGTGGCGCCAAATATTTTGTGAAACAACTTGTATTTAGACAGCCGGTTCCAGAAGCCTCAGAGGCTAGCGCGCGAATTGCTCGGGAGAGAGTGATCGACGCACTCCTTGCATCTATGTCGGTTCGAAATATCACGCAGAGCCTTGTTTTTCAAATCACTGTCGAAACTCAAAGTGCGGAAAAGTCGGCCCTAATTTCAGACACACTAGTTGATACCTACATTCTCAATCAACTCGAAGTGAAATTTGAAGCGACTGAACAAGCGACTTCATGGCTAACGGAGCGCGTGACCGATCTACAAGCGTCACTTGAGCAGGCTGAAGAAGAGGTGAAAAACTTCCGTGCCAGAACCTCATTAGTCAGTCCGGAAGCGTTAGAAGGACTTGAAGTTCAGGTTAAAGACACACGGGAACGCATCGATAATATACAAGTCGAGAAAAGTCGCGCCGAAAGAAGACTTTCGGAGTTTAATGCAGCGAATTCACCCGAGGATCGGGTCGAGGCGACTGGAGACCTGCAGTTGAAGCGCATGTTGCCTCGGGTATCGAATCCATCTATTGCAGCAGAGTTCGAGAATAGGTTTAATCAACTCGTTGCCCGTGCGGAGACCGATATCGCTAGGCAAGCGTCTCAGCTGGACGCACTAAGGGATTCGTTGCAAACTCTAGAGCTGCAGATTGAGCAACAAAGCCAAGACTTGATCACCTTGCAACAACTGACACGTGAGGCCGAAGCAAGTCGCCTTCTTTATGAATATTTCCTTGCACGTCTCAAGGAGACTTCAGCACAACAAGGAATCCAACAGGCCGATAGCCGTTTGCTTTCCCCTGCGGTCGTACCTAGAGCAGCTTCGGCGCCGCGAAAGTCTTTGATACTCGCAGTATCTACAGTACTCGGCTTTCTCCTAGGGGCCAGCCTTGTACTTTTGAAGGAAGCCCGCCACCGAGCTTTCCGAAATGCGGAGTTGCTGGAAGCCGCAACAGGATACCCGGTAATCGGGCAGGTACCATTAGTTCCTTCAAAAAAAAGGTTAGACACAATTTCTTACCTTAGGGAAAAACCGTCATCGGCGTCCGCAGAAGCGATCAGAAATTTGCGAACTTCGGTTATGTTGTCCAATGTGGATGCGCCACCAAAGGTGATTATGACAAGCTCATCTTTGTCTGGAGAAGGGAAAACTACGATATCTTTGTCGCTCGCGCTTAATTTCTCAACTATGGGTAAGAAAGTCTTGTTGATCGAAGGTGACATTCGGCGCCGCGTATTTTCCCAATATTTAGAAAAGAAGCAAAAGAGTGGAATTGTGTCGGTGCTAACGGGCGATAAAGACTTTGATGACGTCGTTGTTCATTCAGAGCTTCTAAACGCTGATGTGTTACTCGGTGACCGCGGGCAAGCTAATGCTGCTGATATCTTTTCATCGGAGCGGTTTAGCAACCTTCTAACAGAACTTCGAACGCGATACGATCTCATAATTATCGATACACCGCCGGTTCTTCTTGTTCCTGACGCTAGGGTGATTGCGCAAAATGCTGATTCTATAATCTTTGTGGTTCGGTGGGATGACACTCAAAGAGAATATGTTCTTAATGCGTTGAAAGAATTTGAAAGTGTTGGGAAAGCAGCTACTGGTTTGGTTCTGAATCAAATTAGCTCAAAAGGTATGAGGCGATATGGATACAGCGGTGCTTACGGTAGTTACTCCAATTCAGGGTCTCAATACTATGAAAACTAATACTTATGAATAGATTATATGGGAGCGGATGTAAGGCTATTGGAGCGTTAGATCTTAGAAAGACTTGCAGTTCTTGGCTTGGCGCAGATCTATGTTGCGGGAAAACCCACGATTGGGCGATGCCAAGTAAAAATGGAAACGGGAAGCTCGATGAAAATTCTACATGTGTGTGAAACAATAAAAGGGGGAGTGGCAACCTGGCTAAACACGTTTGAGGATATATGCGGCGATATAGTTGAGAGCCATTTTGTGGTGCCTGCGGACCACTTGAATCAGTTGCGTTCTACCGCATCGGCGACCACCTTTCGCCGAGATGGCCGCAGCTTGCGTTCACTTATAAAGCTTGTGAAGGCCGCAATAGAAGCAGAAAAAGAATTCAATCCAGATATAATCTGGTTTCAGTCAAGTTATTCTCTTATTCCACTTTTTTACTTAAGGGCGAGCGGCACGGACGCAAAAATAATATATTGCTCCCACGGCTGGGCTCAGCAGCGTTATCAAAGCAGGCCAATTAAGAAAAAAATCGTGTCAATATTGGAGGGTGGGTTGGCGGGTCTTTCTGACTTGGTTGTTAATATATGTCGTAATGACAAGTCAATTGCCGACAAAAGTAAATATTTAGGTAAGCATGTGGTGGTCGAGAATGCGATGCCAGATCTTGACGTCGATCCAGCTACACTTCCGACGCCCTACGAATATACCAAAGATAAAATTAACCTTCTGTTTGTTGGACGATTTGAGCGCCAGAAGGGGTTAGACATCTTATTGGATGCGTTGTCCGATGCGTCTGTTAAAAATTCAGGCCTCCATCTACATATTGTTGGAGCAGGTGTGAACTCCAACGATAAGTTTCGCCAAGATCTAACGAACGTGACCACCTTTCATTCTTGGGTCTCTTCGGACGATATACCTAGATACTACGCTCACGCGCATGCAGTTGTTATGCCCTCTCGATGGGAGGGATTGCCAATGGTTCTAATAGAAGCACTCCGTGCCGGCACACCCGTCATACTTGCCAACGTAAGTGGTATGGGCGGGCTGATAGACGACGGTGAGAGCGGAATCGTCGTTTCTCATCTCACTCGGAACGAGTTTTCTGATGCCCTATCAAGCCTTTCAATCGAGAACCTGATTAATATGCGCTCATCGGCTCGTTCTCAATATATTATGAGATATACCTCAGATAGGTTTAGGCGCGAAATTTTGGATATTCTTTTCGAAGTTTTAGCCGACATACCTAAATCAAGAGTCAGTGGTAAAGGTTCACAAGTATAATTCTCGTAGATGACGTTCTGCACTTTCTTCAAAATAGCTTTCCGCTCTTCCGCTGATAGCACTAAATAGAGGAAACTCCAGGTGTGACCCCAATGAACTATAGCAAAAGTCAGCATATCTCGTTGTCTACAAGCTCGTGGCTTATTGTGCGTCGGCGTGATGTTCAAAGGTGGATGAAGTACTATGTCGTCCTTCTAGTTCTTTTTATTCTTTCTTCAGCTATATATTTCGGGCAAGGAGATTTCTCAGATGGTGGCCTTGCGCAATTCTCCAACCCGCTTAAGCCATCATATATTTATTTTCTGACTTACGGCGTCACATTATTTCTAGTAACCGTATTTGTTCGGTGGTTGCCTCATCCAGATTCCGGGATGATCTTGTCGATGGCTTTGTTTGGCCTTCTTCATGTTTTTTGGTTGCCGTTTGTCGAGACTGCCTCAATTGTCGAGCGTACTTTTGTACTTCGCCTTAATGTTGTGGTCATGGCAATTTGTTTTCAGATCATTCTTTCATTCGTCGTAGACTATCGTGCGATACTGAAATCTGTGCAGTTAATCGTATGGGGGACAGCGCTTCTTAATGTGTTTGTGGTAGTTATGCCGCAAATATTTTCTGTTCAGATGGGATCGATACAGGGGCGTGCATCAGGTCTGTATGGAAATCCAAATCTTTGTGCGACTTTCATGGCGATGCTTTTGCCGCTAATGACATTTGGTAAAACACTTCAAGTTCGCTTCGTTCACTACATCGTAGTTTTGATCGGAATATTCTTTACCTTCAGTCGGGGCGGTGCTGTAATATGGGCCGTTTCTGTTTTTCTTGATCTGACCTTTCGTCCTGGCGCTCAGGGTATTCGTCCTAAGTCTATTGCGACAAATGTACTTTTATCTGTGCTTTTTTCATTGTTGTTGCTCATTCTTGTCGCGGTCACGTGGTTTGATATTCTTGATATCGTCAACCCCTATTTAAATGCGGACACAATCGCGCGACTGAATGGCACCGATCAGGGTAGTGGTAGCGAGAGGCTATTCGTGCTTGCCTTGGGTTATGAAGCCTTTACTCAAAATCCATTTTTTGGTGGAGGGTTTGCTGCAACTAGAAATTGGGGTTTCGAAGTTTCAGTTCATAATATGTATATTTTAATTTTGGCGGAGTTTGGCGTAATCGGAGGACTCTGGTACATTGACTTTCTCCGCAGAATTTTTAAATTTCCGGGTCGGTTCGGCATCGTTCTTGGAACTTTGATGGCCATCGAAAGCGTTTTCACACATTCATATTTCGACTTAGCTCACTACATGCTCTTAGTGATGCTGTATTGGCGTCTTTCTAACATAATTAAATGTGAGCAGGCGAATCCGCCTTCCAATATAAAATTCAAGCCAGAGGTATAGAAGCCATGGTGTCCACGACGCGTCGAAATGTAGTGTTTTTTGTTCTGCCTGCGCTTCACGGTGGCGGGGCGGAGCGCGTCACTTTAGCACTGTTGCGCGCTTTTCAAGATAGTTATGACTGGCACCCTATTTTGGTTCTGACCACGAACAGAAAGGGTCTTCTAGACGATCAAATTCCAGAAAATACTGAGGTGATCCGCTTAGACGCTTCAAGCGGGCGTAGAGCAATACCAAAACTGCTTAAGCTTATTCGTTCTTTTGAGCCAGATATTGTCTTCGCTTCTTTGGACCACGTCAACGCGACCCTAGGTATTATTCAGCCGTTATTTTCGAGCAAGACTTCACTTGTATTGCGTGCCACTTCATTTAGATCTCTTAAATCAAACCTGATGCGCGTCCTACTTAGTTGGTCGTTTCGTCGTGCTAATATGGTCGTATTTCAATCCGAACAGATGAGGCTCTCAATGGTTCGTATGCTTCGTTTGCCTAAGGAGCACGCGAATACAGTGGTTCCGAATCCACTTGATCGTTCAAAGATACAAAGTTTGGCCGCAACCGACCTTGATCCCGAAGCGGTAGAGTTTTGGGGGTTAAATCAATTTGAAAGTTGCAAAAGATTATCTTCTCCGAAGCTTGTCGCAGCTGGAGGCGTCTATTGGGCAAAGGGGTTTGACTTGCTAGTTGACGCAATACGTATCCTCGGGCGAGAGGACATCCGAGTTGCGATTCTTGGTCAAGGGGAGCAAGAAGAAGAAATTCGACGAAAAATTGAGGATGCCGGACTACAAAATCAAATTCGAATGTTTGGTTTTCAGCGGAATCCGTACGCTTGGTTCGCTCGTGCGGATGGTTTTGTTCTCTCATCTCGTGTCGAGGGGTTCCCGAACGTTGTTCTTGAAGCGCTGGCTTGCGGTTGCCCCGTCATCGGCACGCCGATGCCTGGACTTGAGGGCCTTCAGGGATGTCGCCTTAGTTCCGATATTTCGGCTGAGGCTTTGAGTAAAGTTATTGGTTCCTTTCTTTCCGCGCCGCACTCATCAGAAACCGAGACATCTCTTGCGCCTTTTGATGTATCAGCCGTCCAGAAGCACTATGAGATGATCTTTAATTCACTAGTTTCTAAAGGAAGTTAGCTATGCGGATTTCATTTATTCTAGATCGTCTTAACCTTGGCGGCGCTGAGCGGCATACTCTTAATCTTTCAAGAGCTTTAGCGGCGCGTGGCTATGAGGTTCAAGTTATCGTGCTCTTCAGTGGTGGATCAAAGCAGTTCCCTGTTTGTGATTTTCCGGTTAGTCCTATATTTTTAAATGCAAAGGGGATCCTTTCTTTTGGACTTACAAGGCGCTTAAAGGATGCACTTAACAACTTTCGAGCAGACACCGTTTTTGCGGTAAATCAATCTGCGTTGGTAGCAGCGACACTTGCCCGTTATCGCGGCGCAAATATTTCTCAACTTTGCTGCCGTTTTTCCACTACTATAATAGACTCTCTAATTGGCAGGATGAAGCTTCCATTCTTTAAATGGTGCACTTCTCGTGCTGATGCGCTCATTTTTGTTAGTTTGCTTCAACGCGATTATTGGGAAATGAGGGGGATGACTTCTAAAAATGTTTTCGTAATTCAGAATGGTATCGCGTCGGACCGTTTTTTGCCGCCCTCTGATATTATTCGTGCGCAGTCTCGTGAAAAGTATGGGTTTGGATTTAATGATGTCAGTCTTACACTTGTGGGAAGGCTGTCGCCGGAGAAAAATCATTCTTGGCTGATTGAGACTGTTGCCAAACTAAAATTAAAACGCCCGGAAGAGTTCGAACCTTTGCACCTTTTTTTCATTGGCGAAGGTCCACTCAGATCTGAGTTGGAAAACTTAGTTTATGCTCGAGGGTTAGATGAAAAAGTTACTTTTGCTGGGGGAATGAGCGACATCGTTCCAGCGTTAGCTCAAGCTGATGCTGGTATCCTTGTTTCAAATGCGGTAGAAACATTTTCTCATGCGGCGCTTGAGCTGATGTCTACGGGCCTTCCGGTTGTATTGACTGATATTGGCGGGGCCTCTGAAATAATCGTCGATGGTGAGCAGGGCTTTCTCGTGTTGCCTGAGGATGACGCTGCTCTTGAGGCAGCGTTAACTGGGATCCTTGATCCGGCTTCGCGTTCCAAGATGGGGGTCGCTGCACGAAATCGTGTGCTTGAACGGTTTACTTATGATCGGATGGTCGATCAGTACGAGGCAATAGTAACCGGTAACGCTAGGCTCTAATACCACAAAGGAGGTGAAACTTTGAAGCGTTTTATGAGACTTATCATGCGAATTTATGCGGTTATTGCTGGAAATGAAAGGTATGGTCGCAAAATCGGCGTCAAGATCGGAAGAAATTGCCGGATCCTTAGTCGTCGTTTTGGATCGGAGCCGTTTTTGATCGAGATAGGTGATAGGGTTACAATATCACGTGATGTTGCTTTTTTCAATCACGACGGATCGACTTGGCTAGTGCGTGACAGTAAAGGACGCCGTCAGCGTTTTGGTCGGATCAGGATCGGTTCTGAGGTTTTTGTTGGTGCCTACACAATTATCCTTCCAGGAGTGGATATTGGCGACAGGGTTGTCATCGGTGCCGGATCGGTCATTTCTCGGTCTGTACCCTCAGGTGTAGTTGTGGCCGGTAATCCAGCGCGCATTATCGGGACCTTTGACGATTTGCATGCACGTCGGCTTTCGGATTGTGCGGCTCAGAATGACCTACCAAGTCCTCGAAACGTGATAACTTTCGCTAATGCAGCACTTATGCCGACGCAACCTGTGATGCATGTCCCAGAGGCACTCCGTGACCGACTTGTCCGACCGTCGAATGTTAGTACTGAAAGATGGTAAAATATAGTAGTTCGGATCGCCAGATCCTTCGCGGTTTTAGTTTCGCTTTCGTCTTCCTGCTGGTAGCCAAGGCCATCGGGGCAATAAAAGAAATGGCGCTCGCAAACACGTATGGTACAGGGACTGCTGTTGACGCCTACGCGCTGAGTTTCGCCATCGCAAACACGCCAATTACTTTAGTGGCGATGGCCAGCAATATGATTTTGATTCCTTTTTTTGTGGCGCAGCGCCACAAGTCAGGGAGAGAGCCTGAAAACGGCGGGATTATAATGTGGGTCCTACTCCTTACGTTGATTATGTCGAGCGCCGTCTTTTTTCTGCTGAGGTTCGGAGGTGATTTGATGGGCTTGAGCCCCGATACGGCGCTTGCGGTTTCGGTACAAGCGCCGGGGTTTGCGTTTATGGTTCCTTCTGGGGTTATTGCGACAATAATTTCAGCTCGGTTGATGGCCTCAAGAAGGCAAATTAATAGCTTACTTGAAGCTATACCTTCATTCACGTTGATTTCAGGCCTTCTAATTTTCGAACGCCATCTCGCGGCTAATTCCCTTCTGGCTTGGTTCACTTGTCTTGGAATGTTTGGTTATCTAGGCGCTCTGCTTCTCGCTGACCGCAGCGCTTTTCAGGAGTTTCGCCCTCGGCGTATGGCATTAGAGTTGCCCTCCAGTTCTCGGCTCCAGGAGATTGGCCTGATTTTGGCGGCGCAAACAGCTTTTGTCCTTGGAGGCCTATTTTTAGATCAGTTAGCTGCCGCAAGTTTACCCTACGATCAGAACGCGACGCTGGCTTATGCCAATCGGTTGCTCATGCTAATTACAAGTCTGGGCGCTACCGCAGTGGGTCGAGCGGTTCTACCAGTGTTAGCCGAGGCAAGACTCGAAGGAAAAGGGCAAGAATTCGAACTAACTCGGCGTTGGGGTATCAATCTTTTCATGGCGGGTGTCGTTTCTTATGGTTTAGGGTATTTTCTGGCCCCCGTTGGTGTCCGTATCCTTTTTGAACATGGTGAGTTTACTCCTCAGGATACAAAAAATGTTAGCGATATTTTGAGGGCGGGGCTGATGGTTCTCCCGGTTTATTTTCTTAGTCTTATGCTCTCACAGAGTGTGGTCGTTCAGCGTCGGTTTGGCTTATTGCTAATATCCAACTTAGCTGCATTGGCGTGTAAGGTTGTAATTATTATGTTCTTCTTGGAGAAATGGGGGTTGCCTCTGATTATGTACGCGACAGTTGCAAAGCAAACCGTTTCGTTGCTTTTTATGATTCCGGCACTTCGGCCATCGAGACATGAAAGGAATAACTAAGAATGAAGCTGGACGTTCTTGTAAGTAGCCTGCGCGGCGGTGGAGCCGAGCGAGCGGCATCTAACCTCTCCAGTGCTTGGGCCAAGGCCGGACACGAAGTGAGGCTTCTTACAATGGAGCCTCTTCATAAGGTAGAATATCATCCAGATCCACGAGTTAATTTAATTTCACTTGCTAGCGAGGGTGTAGTTTCCTCGCACTCGCTTGTTCGAGTTTTTTCGCGATTGAAAGTGTTGCGGCGAGCTGTCAGCGGCCATTCAAAACCAGATGTATTAATAGCCATCCAAGCGAATATGTCCATTGAAGCAGTTTTAGCGTGTTTGGGCAGCGGAATGCGCATCGTTGGTTGTGAACGGAACATTCCGTCTCGTTCTGTGAGGGGGAAATTTTGGGGGAGCTTGCGACCTTGGGCCTACCGTCGCCTTGCGTTGGTCATGACACAGACTGTTGGATCAGCTAAAGAACTCCGTCCGATTTGTGGTGCTACGCCCATCAAGGTTATTCCGAATATATTGAGTTTTCCACTGGTTGATTATTCGCCTCGGATTCATCCGAATGATGTTGTTTCGCCGGAATCCGAGGTGCTTCTAGCGGTTGGGCGTTTGGTTCGCGCGAAAGGCTTTGACATCTTGATAGAGCGGTTTTCTAAGCTCGCCTCCGAGCGATCGTCGTTGCGGCTAGTTATTCTCGGCGAGGGGCCATTGCGGAAGGATCTTGAAACGAAAATTTTCGACTTGGGCCTGCAACATCAAGTTCTTTTGCCTGGACGCGCGGGAAATGTTTCAGAGTGGTATTCAAGAGCTCAGGTTTTCGTGATGACGTCTCGCTGGGAGGGGATGCCCATGGTGCTAATCGAGGCAATGGCATATGGTCTTGTACCGGTGGTAACTGATTTTCACCATGGGCCCCGAGATGTGATTTCTCAAGGCCGTGACGGCGTGATACTGCCTGAAGAAGACGAAATTCTTTGGTGTGAAACTGTGATAGATCTGCTCGAGGATCCCCGGCGACGTGAAGAGATGAGCCGAAAAGCTCTCGAGGTTAGAAGCCGGTTTGGAGAGCCCAAGATAATGCGCACTTGGGAAAGCCTCCTGCAAGAGGCTTCCGGGCATTGATTGCTTTCATTCGAGGCTTACAGCCGGAACGGTTCATTGAACATCGTTATTCAATTTTATCGGTGGCCTGCTTTTTCGTTTTTTCTGATGGTCCTAAGCTTTCGCTGCGTTGCCTGCGTTAAACATTTCGGTTCCAGAATTGTTTAACAACAGAAGGTACATTGCGGAACCGGTGGACATACACCACACACGTCCAAGACCGTTATTTCCTCGTTTTGTGATACCCGCTGTCGCATTAACAGCGTGTTAGATCCCTTATGGAGGCAATAGTGCGTAGGTGTAAGTGAAGATTCACTGTGTGTTTGGATGGTTAGTTGTCGGTGTTCGAGTTCGGTTGCGCGGTGGTCAAGTTGTCGAAAAGACTGCCCTTGTGAACGGCTACCGCGCTAATGACTAACTGTTATGGAACGTATCGCAGAGAACCCGTGGGGAAGAACGTTTGAGCTTTACATTGTCTGCACAAGAATTCCGCATGGGTTCTCAAATGGGCAAGTTTTCTCGCAACTGCGGAGGAATATGTGGAGGGGGGTGGAGTTTACGCTCCCCAAACACCCGACGCTTCTGCAGAAGAATGAGCATATGTAATCCGAACGTGGAGCGAGATGATTCTGAAAAGCTTGAAAATAGTAAGTTCTTCCAATGATTGTAATAGTCACTACTATTGCGCATTCATATAGGAGGCAAACTCGTTCATGATCTATACTCTTCAGGTCCTACGTTTCTTAGCGGCCTTCTTCGTTGTGCTTACCCACTCCATGGGTGAGCAGGGTTTCGAGATTCAGGTCGGCGCATTCGGCGTTGACCTCTTCTTTGTCATTTCTGGTTTCATTATTGCGCATGTGACCGAAGGTGATCAAAAAAACTTTTTAGAAAAGAGAATCATTAGGATTGTGCCGCTGTATTGGCTCTTCACTCTACTGCTGACGGGTGTCACGCTTGTTGCGCCATCTCTTTTGAATGCGGCTGAGTTCAATATACCACACATTATTTCATCTTTATTTTTTTATCCATATTGGACGGCGCAGACCGATTTCAAGCCGATATTAAAGCTTGGTTGGACCTTGAATTATGAAATGTTTTTTTACGCATTGTTTTTTATTGCAATGAAGGTGTCCCATACTCATCGCGAGTTTTTGGCCAGCCTACTCATCATTGTTGTTTTGACCGGGGTTGCAATTTTTCCCCCGGCAGACACCAGCCCTTTAGCTTTCTATGGGGGCAACATTATGTTTGAGTTCGTTTTTGGAATGGTGCTAGCTAAGCTCTATCGAGGCGGCCTGTGCTGGCGTATCCGATTAACAACTTCAGCAGGGATCTCTATACTGGCTCTTTCCAGTATGATCTTATTGACTTATTGGAGTGATCGTCTAGATCGTGTAATCGTTTTTGGTGTACCGTCGGCAATTTTGCTGTATGTGGCATTTTGTGTTGAGCCTTGGTTCGTCCAGCGAAGTAATAGAATCAAGGAAGTCGCGGTAAGGTTAGGTGATCTCTCTTACCCGATGTATTTGATCCATATCTATGTCATCGCGTCGTTATCCCGACTGTTCGAGATTGAAATATCGATCGGAATGCTGTTTACTATGGTGCTCGTGTTCACCCTTCTTGTCGCGTGGGCTGTCGATATATACTACGACAGACCAATGCGTAGCGTGCTGCGGCGAAAGTTTCTCGTGCGTCAGCGGCAAGGCGTCTTGAGGGGGTGAAATTACTGATCGAAGCACAGGAATGCAGCGTCTTTCAAGGTGCCCGAAGAGCTAGATATATCAAGGATTTACGCATAGTCCGCTTGAACTTGTCATTTCTGGTCTTCCAATGGTATTGCGAATGAGGCAGATCTGGGTTCAAACGCTTGGAAGCAGTATGAAGCGTTTAGTATGTTAAGCTTTTGATTTTAGATCAGGCTATCGACTACTAGTAAGGAACAAAATGAAACCTCATCCGACTCCTAGAAAGTGCGGCCTCCTATGATTCCGAAGTGCCTTTTGGTGCATGGAAGAGATGTCACTATGGTTCCGGCCTGACTCTGTTAAAACTCGGCCGCTTGCTTAATGTTTGCGTGCTTTTTCTCACGAGGTCTAGATGTTAGACTATCGACATCTCGGTTTTTCGCTGCACCAGTCGCATTATCGTCGCGATCTCGATGGTTTTCGTGCGCTCGCGGTGATCTCAGTTCTAATTTGTCATGCATTCCCAAGCGTCGTGCCGGGCGGTTTTGTTGGAGTGGATGTGTTTTTTGTTCTGTCGGGTTACCTAATCACGGGTATTATTCTAAAAGGTCATCAGAGCGGAACATTCTCCATTTTAAAATTTTATAAACGGCGAGCTTTGCGTATCCTCCCCGCACTTTGTGTTGTCCTCCTGGCGACTTTGATAGTTGGCTGGTATGCATTGTTTCAGGTGGAGTTTTCAAATCTTGGTAAGCACATAATCGCTTCTTCGTTTTTCTTTGAGAACTTTCAACTTTGGTCTGAGGCTGGGTATTTTGACACGGCGTCCGAGCGAAAGCCGACACTGCATCTGTGGAGTTTGGCGATCGAGGAACAATTTTATATTGTTTGGCCTCTATTGCTCTACGTCGTTTGCAGATCGCCAAAGTTGTTGCGATGCAATGTAGTTTTAGCGATATTAACTTCCTTTGCGTTCGGCATATTTTATATATACAATGACGTTTCCGCCGCGTACTATTCTCCGCTGTCCAGAGCTTGGGAGCTTCTTGTTGGGGCCGCGCTCTCGGTGTTTCTGGTGAACGGAGATTTTCCTATAAAAGCTGGCGCACGGAACTTTATGTCGGTTTTAGGAGCCGCATTAATTATAGCTGCACTGTTTTGGATTGATCCAAGCTCTTCGTTCCCCGGTTTTTGGGCTCTTTTGCCAACAATTGGCACTGCGCTTTTAATCGCTGCAGGTGAAGCGGCTGTGCTTAATCGTACCCTTTTTTCATGCCGGCCGGTAGTGTTCGTCGGGCTGATTAGTTATCCGCTATACCTTTGGCATTGGCCGATCCTTAGTTATCTGAACATCTCCTTTACTCGGATCCCTGTCGAGATTTCAATTTTGGCATTGGCGCTTGCGTTAGTCTTAGCTTGGCTGACCTTTCGTTTCTTAGAGTTGCCTATCCGCAGTCAATCTGGGAAGAGAAATGGGCTTGCTGTGTCACTTATTTCATCGGCGCTCGTTATTTCGGCTTTAGGCGGGTTGATTTATAAGGGTTTTATCCCTTCACGTATGGCGTCTGTCGCTTTCCCAACTGAAAATGAGTGGGATTTTTTGTTGGCGAGGTCGAATTCTAATTCTGATGATCTGAGCGGTTTTTATCACGTGGGTGTCGCGTCTCAGGATGGTATTTTGGTAATTGGAGACTCCCATTTTGCCCAATATTCTGCTCGACTAGATGCAGCGCTTCTAAAAAGAGGCGAAAATGGTGCTTTGATGGCCCTTGGAGGAGGGTGTATCCCTCTTTTAGGTATTCAATCGGAGATTGTTGCTCGTGCGAGCTGCTGGCCCATGATTGCGCGCGCTTGGGAGATGGCAGAGTTGCCCAAGTTTTCCACTATCGTAATAGGTGGAGCTTGGAATTCCTATATATTGGACCCTGGTGGTATATATGATTACAAACTTATGCAGGAGAATGGTGAGCTTGTCTCAATTGATACTGAGGAAGGGTTCAACCTAGTTTTACAACAACTTGAGGAGGGTGTCCGGTATTTGAGATCAATCGGAAAGCGTGTGGTTTTGGTTTTAGATAATCCGGCAGCACCTGAGTTCAACATTACCGGTCCGCGTTATCGTTTGAACCCGTTTTCCAATCAGCTTACCCCGCTCATGCGTGTTGCTGTTTCTTCGGAGCAAGTCAACGTTCACGATCGGATGGTTGCTTTCGCTGAGAGGTTAAACATTGATTATATCGATCCCTTTGTTGAACTTTGCGAAGGATATATGTGCCTAGCGACTGATGATAATGCAGTTCCAATTTACAAGGATAGTACTCACTTTAATCCACAATGGGCTCTTAGTTCAGCTACATTCATTGATCGTTTGGCGGAGTGATTGATCTATGGCTCCTGATGTAAGCGGAAACTTTTGGCTAGATATCAAGGTTTTGGCAGAGTTCTTTGCCAAAGAGCTACAAACTTGGTGGTCGGGAGGGTGAGTTCAATTCAGACAACGCGCGACCCAGTGGTTGTTGTTTACTTCGACCGTAAAGCACTATCACGTTATTCCAGAAGGGAATCGACATGAAAATCTCCGTTGCGGGCCTTGGTNTGCTGGCGCAGAACAACCCGGTCACCGCCGTCGATGTCTCTGCGGAGCGCGTGGCGCTGGTCAATGACCGGACGAGCCCGATCGTCGATGCCGAGCTCGAGGATTTCCTCGCCAACCGGTCGCTGCAGCTGACCGCGACGACGGATCCGGGCCAGGCCTATGCCGATGCCGATTACGTCATCGTCGCAACCCCCACCAACTACGATCCGAAGACCAACTACTTCGACACCTCCAGCGTCGAGACGGTCATTGCCGAGGTGATCGCCGCCAATCCGCAGGCGACCAT
>NZ_ML112607.1:0-37744 GCF_003703915.1 Salipiger sp. D13 | reverse complement strand
GGCGCACCCCGGAGGGCTGGACCCTGCTCGACCGCGAGAGCCTCGCGCTGTTCCTGCCGAACCGGTTGCCGCGCCTTGCCGGAGCCGCCGCCGCCGGCGGCCTGCTGGCGCTTGCCGGTGCGGCGCTGCAACGGCTCACCGCGAACCCGCTCGCGTCGCCCGAGGTGCTTGGCGTCTCGGGCGGCGCCGCGATCGGCTATGCCGGCGTGCTGTTCCTGGCCGCAAGCCCCTCGGCCCTGGCCCTGAGCGGCGGTGCGGCGGCGGGCGGCGCCACGGCCATGGCGGTGCTCACCGGGGTGGTGCTTGGCCGCAACGCGCGCCCCGAGCGGCTGCTGCTGGCCGGTGTCGCAGTTTCGTCGCTTGCCGCCGCGCTGCTGTCGATCCTGATGGCCGCCGGCACGATGAAGAGCTTCGCGGTGCTGGCATGGCTCTCGGGGTCGGCCTCGGCGCTGACCGGCACGGGCGCAGGCCTGCTCTGCGTCCTGCTCGGCCTTGCCTGCGGCGCGGCGGTGCTGATGGCGCGCTGGCTCACCATCCTGCCGCTCGGGCCGGAGGTCGCAAGGGCCCTCGGCCTGCCGCTGCGCCCTGCCACGCTTGGCGTCGTCGCGCTGGCGGCGCTGGCGACGGGCGCGGCAACGGTGCTGGTCGGCCCGCTGAGCTTCGTCGGGCTGATGGCGCCGCATCTCGCCCGGCGCTGCGGCCTGTCGCAGGCGGTGCCGCACCTGCTTGGCAGTGCCGCCATCGGCGCCGCCCTCATGCTCGCGGCCGATTTCGGCGCCCGCATGGCAAGCTTTCCCTATGACCTGCCGCTCGGTCTCTTCGCGTCGCTCCTCGGCACGCCCTGGCTGATCTGGCTGATGCTGAGGCGTCCGACATGACCGCGCTCTATACCCTTTCCGATGTCACCGTCTCGGTGCCCGGCCGCACCCTGCTGCACGGGCTGAACCTGACCCTGCCGCGTGGCAAGGTGATCGGGCTGATCGGGCACAACGGCTCGGGAAAATCGACACTGCTCAAGCTGCTCTCGCGGCAGAGCCGCCCCGCGCGCGGGCAGATCACCTTTGCCGATACGCCACTGCAGGACTGGCCGGCGCGGCAGCTCGCGCGCAGGCTCGCCTACCTGCCGCAGCATCCGCCGGTGGCCGAGGGGCTGACCGTGCGCGAGCTCGCCGCGCTCGGACGCTACCCCTGGCACGGCGCGCTCGGGCGCCCCGGCCCCGAGGATCGCGCCGCCACCGAGGCCGCCCTCTCCGCCTGCGGTCTCGAAAGCCTTGCCGGGCGCCGCGTCGACACGCTGTCGGGCGGCGAGGCGCAGCGGGCGTGGCTTGCCATGCTGATCGCGCAGGAGGCCGGGACGCTGCTGCTCGACGAGCCGATCTCGGCGCTCGACATCGCGCATCAGGTCGAGGTGCTGACGCTGGTTCACACCCTCAGCCGCCTGCGCGCGCGCTCGGTGGTCGCGGTGCTGCACGACCTCAACATGGCGGCGCGCTATTGCGACCATGTCGTCGCGCTCAAGTCCGGCCGGCTGGTGTTCCAAGGCTCCCCCGCCGAACTCATGACCCCCTCACGGCTCGAGACCATCTACGGTGCGCGCATGGAGGTCATGACCCGCTCAGACGGCGCGCCCGTCGCCCACCCCGTTTAAGGTCCTGCATGCTTCGACAGTTCTTCGACTACTACCGCCCGCACATGCGGCTCTTCTGGCTCGACTTCGGCTCCGCCGTGCTGTCGGGCCTGCTCGAGCTCGCCTTTCCGCTCGCCATCGCGGGCTTCATCGACCACCTGCTGCCGGGCGGCGACTGGGGGCTGATCGTGCTCGCCTCGGTGGCGCTGGTCTGCGTCTACGTCATCAACGCCGGGCTCATGCTGGTGGTGACCTACTGGGGCCACATGCTGGGCATCAACATCGAGACCGAGATGCGCGAACGCGCCTTCGGCCATCTCACCCGGCTGGGCTGGGGCTGGTTCGACAGGGCCGAGACCGGCAAGCTCGTGGCCCGGGTGACCCGCGACCTCGAGGAAATCGGCGAGGTCGCCCATCATGGCCCCGAGGACCTGTTCATCGCCATCATGACCTTTGCCGGGGCCTTCGCGCTGATGCTCTGGCTGCATCCGCCGCTGGCGCTGATGACGCTGGTGATCGTGCCGGCGATGGGCTGGCTGCTATTCGTCTACGGCGGGCGGATGACCCGGACTTGGCGGGCGATCTATGCCCGCGTCGGCGCCTTCAACGTGCGGCTCGAGGAAAGCATCGGTGGCATCCGCGTGGTGCAGGCCTTTACCAACGAGGCGCATGAGCGCGCGCTTTTCGCCGAGGACAACGCCCGCTACCGCACCACCAAGCTCGAGGCCTACCGCATCATGGCGGTGCTGAGCGCGCTGCAGTATTCCGGCATGCGGCTGGTGCAGGTGGTGGTGATGGTGGCCGGCGCAGGCTTCGTCTTCGAGGGCTCGATGAGCACCGGCGACTACGTGGGCTTCCTGCTGCTGGTGGGCGTGTTCTTCCGCCCGCTGGAAAAGATCGCGGCGGTCATCGAGCTCTACCCCCGCGGCATCGCCGGTTTCCGCCGCTATCTCGAACTGCTGGCCGAAACCCCGGACATCGCCGATGCTCCGGACGCGACCGAAGCCCCGGCGCTGCATGGCGAGATCGTCTTCGACGACGTGGCCTTCACCTATGACGGCGCGCGCGGGGTGCTGCACGGCGTGAGCCTGACCGTGCGGCCCGGCGAGACTGTGGCGCTGGTCGGGCCCTCGGGCGCCGGCAAGTCCACCGTGATGGCACTGGTGCCGCGCTTCTACGAGCCCACCGCAGGCGAGATCCGCATCGACGGGGTGCCCCTGGCCTCCATGACGCTCGAAAGCCTGCGACGGCAGGTCGGTCTGGTGTCGCAGGAGGTCTTCCTCTTTGCCGGCACCCTGCGCGAGAACATCGCCTACGGGCAGCTCGGCGCGACCGAGGAGGACATCCTCGAAGCGGTGCGCAACGCCCAGCTCGGCGCGCTGATCGACAGCCTTCCCGACGGTCTGGACACGGTGGTGGGCGAGCGCGGCGTGATGCTCTCGGGCGGGCAGCGCCAGCGCGTGGCCATCGCGCGCGTGTTCCTGCGCAACCCGCCGATCCTGCTGCTGGACGAGGCCACCTCGGCGCTCGACCGCTCCACCGAGCGCGAGGTCCAGGCGGCGCTGGCCCGGCTCGCCGTCGGGCGCACCACGCTGATCATCGCCCACCGGCTCGAGACCATCCGCCATGCCGACCGCATCGTGGTGATGGACGGCGGGCGTATCGTCGAGACCGGCAGCCACGACGATCTCGTCGCACGGCAGGAGGCGTATTTCCGGCTGCTGGACTGAGGCCCCCCACTGCACCCCCGGGCGCGGTGACGCCAAAGGCCCGCGGAGCGCGAGGATGAAGGGGCCGGGCGCCGGCTCCGACCGCCCCGGCCCTCTTCGGTCACCGGGTCGTGGGCGCCCGCTGCCCCGGCCGCGCGACCGGGGCGCACGGCGCCCTTGCCCTGTGCGGTCAGCTTCCCAGGATGCCGTCGGCGGCGCCGTAGCGCGGGCTGGCGAATTGCGCCTGGTGCCAGAGCGGGTAGATCAGCGGCGGGCGGCTGACCTCGTCGAGCCGTTGCAGCTCGGCCTCGGACAGCACCACGTCGAGCGCGCGGAAGTTGCGTTCGAACTGCGCCACCGAGCTGCCGCCGACCACCAGCGAGGCCACTGCCGGCCGCGTCAGCAGCCACGCCAGCGCGATCTGCGCCGCCTCGACCTCATGCACGGCGGCGATGTCGTTCAGCACGTCGACGATGCGCCAGAGCCGCTCCTGGTCGCGGATCGGCGGCTCGGTCCAGCCGCGCGCCTGCCGGCTGTCGGGGGCGACCGGCGTGTCGCGGGTGTGCTTGCCCGACAGGAGCCCGGCGGCGAGCGGGCTCCAGACCGTCACCCCGACACCCTGGTCGACCGAGGCCGGCAGCAGCTCGTATTCCGCCTCGCGCGCCTCGAGCGTGTAGTGGATCTGCTGCGTCACGAAACGCGCCCGGCCCGGCTTTTCCGACGCCATGAGCGATTTCATCAGCTGCCACGCGGTGTAGTTCGAGCAGCCCGCGTAGCGGATCTTGCCCTGCTGCTGGAGCGTGTGCAGCGCCTCCATGGTTTCCTCGACCGGGGTCTGACCGTCCCACTCGTGGATGTGGTAGATGTCGATGTGATCGGTGCGCAGCCGCTTCAGGCTGCGCTCGCACTCGCGGATCAGGTGCCAGCGGCTGGCGCCCTCGTCGTTGGGACCGTCACCGATCGCCATCCGCGCCTTGGACGAGATCAGCACCCGGTCGCGCCGGCCCGCCAGCGCCTCGCCGACGATCTCCTCGGCGGTGCCGGTGGAATACATGTTGGCGGTGTCGATCAGGTTGACGCCGTGGTCGAGCGCGCAGTCGAACAGCGACCGCGCCTCGTCGACGCCCTGATTGCCGACCATCGCGAAGTTGCCCTCTCCCCCGAAGGTGAAGGTGCCCATGGCGATGGCCGAAACCTTGAGGCCGCTGCGGCCGAGCGTATTGTATCTCATGTGTCCTCCCGCGCGGTCAGGAACGCGCTCGTCTCTTCGATCAGGATGCAGGCTACGGTGCTGCCCGCATCCTGCAACCCCTTCGACTTGTCTCCGAAGGCCGCGGCCTTGCCGTGCTGGGCGACCATGTCCCGGGTCGCCTCCAGCGCCGCGCGTGCGGTTTCGGTGGCAGCCCGTGCGGCGGCGGCGGGCGTGGCCCCGGCCTCGGCCTGCGCGGCAAGGGTCTCGGCCACCGGGTGCAGCACGTCGAGCACGGTCTTGTCGCCGAGCTGCGCCTTGCCCCGCTGCGCGATGCCGTCCCGGAACGCGCCCCAGAAGGCGGCCAGCGCCGGCGCATCGAGCACCGATGCCGCCTCGAGCGCCTTCGAGCCGCGCAGGAAGCCGGTCGCCATGAGCGTGCCCATGGTCGATGGCGCGGCCTTGGCGATCGCCGCCCCGGCGGTCTTCATGCCGGCAGACAGGCTGTCGGGCGCGGCCTCGGCCAGTGCCGCGTCGGCGGCGGCAAAGCCCTTGGCCATGGTGAGCCCGAGGTCGCTGTCGCCGACCTTGCCGTCAAGCTCGATCAGCGCCTGTTTCTCGGCCGCGAACCGTTCGGCGTAGCGCCCGAACAGCTCCGGCAGCGCGCTTGCGTCAACGTCCGTCATCGGTCCCCCTCATGCCGCGATATGCTTGAAGAACGGCGTGTTGGCACCGCGTGCGACCAGCGGCTTCAGCTCGTCGTCGAGATGCAGCACCGAGATCGACGCCCCGGCCATCTCCATCGAGGTGGCGAACTCGCCCACCCAGACCTGCGCCACGCTGACCTGCTTCTCGGCAAAGAGCTGCGCGAGCCGGCGGTAGAAGATGTAGAGCTCTTCCATCGGCGTGCCGCCAAGCCCGTTGACCAGGATCGCCACCTCGTCGCCGGGGGCATAGTCCTGCTCGGCGAAGATGCGCGCCATCATCTCGTCGACCACCGCGTCCGCGGGCTCCAGCGCCTTGCGGGTGATGCCGGGCTCGCCGTGGATGCCCATGCCGATTTCCATCTCGTTCTCGCCGATCTCGAAGCCCGGCTTGCCGACCTCGGGAACGATGCAGGGCGTGAGCGCGACCCCCATGGTCCGGGTCCGCGCCCGGGCCTTCTCGGTCAGGCGCACGACCTCGGAAAGCGGCTTCATCTCGGCCGCCGCCGCGCCCGCGACCTTGTAGAGGAAGACGATCCCCGCCACGCCCCGGCGCTTGTGCTCTTCGCCCGGTTTCGACGAGGCGACATCGTCGTTGCCCACGACGGTGGCGGTCTCGATGTCCTCGAGCTCGGCCAGTTCGCCGGCCATGTCGAAGTTCATCAGGTCGCCGCTGTAGTTGCCGTAGAGGTAGAGCACGCCCGCGCCCTGGTCGACATGCCTGGTGACCTGCAGAATCTGGTCCGAGCTGGGCGACTGGAACACCCCGCCGACCCCTGCCCCGTCGAGCATCCCCTCGCCGACGTAGCCGAGGAACAGCGGCAGGTGGCCCGAGCCACCGCCGGTGACGATGCCGACCTTGCCGGGCACCGGGTTGGCGGTCACGAAGCAGTGCGGATCGTCGCCGGCGTGGGTGACCTCGGGGTGGGCGGCGTAGATGCCCTCGAGCATTTCCTCGACAAAGGTTTCGGGCTTGTTGAGAAACTTCTTCATGGCGATCACTCTGCCTTTCTTTTCTGCGGTTTCGGAGCGCGGCGCACGAAGAAGGCCGCGGCAAGAAGGATGAAGGCGCCGACCACGACGCGCTGCCAGGTGCTGGGAATGCCCACCAGCACCAGCGTGTTGTTGACCACCGTGATCAGCAGCACGCCGGCCACCGTGCCCAGCACCGAGCCGGTGCCACCGGTGATCCGCGCGCCGCCGAGGACGACCGCGGCGATCACCTCGATTTCCATGCCGACGAGGTCGAAGGGGTTGGCCATGCGCGTCGCGCTGACGTGGATGATGCCCGCGAGCCCGGCGAGCGCCCCGGCGAAGCCGAAGACGAAGACGTGCACGATGCGCTGGCCGTAGCCGAGCCGCGCCGCCACCTCGGGGTTGCCGCCGGTGGCGAAGATCGCCCGGCCCATCAGCGTGCGGTCGAAGAGGAACCACGCCAGCGCCACCACGGCGGGAAAGATCAGGAAGTAGGCCGGCAGGTCGACGGTCACGCCGTTCATGCCCTCGAACTGGAACAGCGCGGCCTTGCCGAAGGCGGTCATCTGCGGCGGCAGCTCCATCAGCCAGACGGTGCCGACGAAGGCCAGCAGGATGCCCCGGAACAGGTATTGCGTGCCGATGGTCACGATCAGCGAGGGCACCCGCAGCCCGTGCACCAGCAGGCCGTTCACCGCGCCGAGCAGCGCGCCCGCGACCACGGCGATGGCGATGATCGCGCCCATCGGCATGCCCGGCGCGACCCCGATGACGAAGGAGGTCAGCGAATACATGGTCAGCGCCGCGATGGCGGTGAACGACACGTCGATGCCCCCCGCCGCGAGGATGGCGAACACCCCGAGCGCGAAGAGCCCGGTCACCACGCTCGCCCGGCCCATGTCGATGAGCGAGCCCGGCTGCAGGAAGTTGGGGTTGATGATCGCCACCGCGACGCAGATCACCACGAGGATCGTCAGCGTCACGATCTCGGGGCGGCGGCGGACGATCTCGCCGAGGCCGGGGCGCTGCGTGGCGCCGCGCTTCGGGGCGGTTTGGTCTGTCATCTCTTGCACCATGGTCATCAGGCAGCCTCGTGTTCCGAGCCCAGCATGGACTGGTAGATCCGGTCCTCGTCGGCGGTGGCGGCGTCGAGCGCGTCGACGACGCGGCCGTTGTTCATCACGAGGATGCGGTCGCAGTTCTGCAGCAACTCCGGCAGGTCGTCCGAGACGATCACCAGCGCGATGCCGCGCTCCGCCATCGCCTGTATGGCGCGGTAGATCGTGTCCTTCGAGCCGACGTCGACGCCCACCGTGGGCCCGTGCAGCACCAGCAGTTCCGGCTCGATCGACAGCCAGCGGCCGATCAGAACTCGCTGCTGGTTGCCGCCCGACAGCGCCGAGACCGGCATGTCGATGTCGCCGGTGTTGAGGTTCATCGCCTCGGAAATCTCGCGCGCGGCCTCGCGGCCCTTGCGCTTGTCGACGATGCCGCCGGCGCCCATCAGCTTGTCGAGGATCAGCGTCACCTCGTTCTGGTAGATGGATTTCTGCAGGAACAGCCCCTCGGAAAGCCGGTCCTCGGGCACGTAGCCGATGCCGCGCGCGATGGCGGCGCCGGGGCTGTCGAGATGCACCGGCGCTCCGTCGATGGCGATCTGTCCGGCGGTCAGCGGCTGGTGGCCGGCAAGCGCCAGCGCCACCTCGTTGCGGCCCGAATCCGACAGCCCGGTGATGCCCAGCACCTCGCCCCGGTCGAGGCCGAAGGAGACGTCCTCGAAGGCCGCGCCCGACGACGCGCCCTCGACCCGCAGCACCTCGCCCGCCATCGGCGCGCCCGTGCGGTAGCGCATGGTGTCGAGCTCGCGGCCTGTCATCAGGTGCGACAGCTCGGCGCGCGAGTAGTCCTCGAGCGGGCCCTGCGCGATGCACTGGCCGTCGCGGAAGACGATGGCCTGCCCGCCGATGCGGTAGCACTCCTCGAGCTTGTGGGTCACGAACAGCACCGCCACGTCGCGCGCCAGCAGCTGGCCCACCAGCTCGATCAGCGCCTCGACCTCGTGGCGGGTCAGCGACGTGGTGGGCTCGTCCATGATGACGAGACGCGCGTCGGCGGCGATGGCGCGGGCGATGGCGACGCGCTGGCGGATCGCCAGCGGCAGGTCCGAAACGCTGGTCGCCAGCAGCGACGGCGTCGAGTCGAGCCCCACGCCGCGGATCGCCTCGCGGGCGGTCTCGCGCAGGCGGGCCCGGTTCAGCCGCCGCATCAGCCGGCCGCCGCCCGACACCAGTTGCTCGCCAAGCGCCACGTTTTCCTCGACCGAGAGGTTCGGCAGCAGCGACAGGTCCTGGTAGACGGTCTCGATCCCGGCCTCGAGCGACTGGATCGGCGACAGCTCGGCGTGCGACCGGCCGTCGAGCAGGATCTCGCCCTCGCTCGGCGGGTGCGCGCCCGAGATGATCTTGATGAAGGTGCTCTTGCCGCAGCCGTTCTCGCCCAGCAGGTGATAGGCCACGCCCGTGTCGATGGTCACGTCCACGCCGCGCAGCGCATGGACGCCGCCGAAGCGCTTGTGAATACCGCGCAGCTCGAGAAAATGCCCGTCAGACATCCGCTTCCTCCCTTGGGGTCGACGCCGGCGCGTCCCGGTCTCCCCGGCCGGACGCGCGGTGGTGAAAGCCCGGCCGGGGCATCCCCGGCCAGGCCCCCTGTCCTTCTCAGAACAGGTGCTCTTCGTAGGTGTCCTTGTCGGCCAGGACCATGCCGTTGCCGATGACCAGAAGCCCGTCGCCCGCGCCGTCGCGCACGCTCACGTTGCCGTAGCCCTCGACGCCGAGGTCCATGCCGTCGGTGATCTCTTCACCGGCCAGCAGCTTGGTCGCGACCGAGTTCATCGCCATGCCGGCCTTCTGCGGGTCCCAGAAGCCGATCGCGGTGATCGCGCCGCTGTCGAGATAGGCCGCCGAGGGGTTCGGCAGGCCGGTGCCGACAAGGCAGACCTTGCCCGCGAGGCCAGCTTCCTCGATCGCCCGGCCGACGCCCAGCACGTCGTTGCCCGCCGAGGTCTGGAAGCCCTTGATGTCGGGGTGCTTGCGCAGGATCTCCTTGGCCTTCTCGTAGGTGCCCTGGGCGTCGTCGAAGCTCTCGTTGTTCGGGTCGACGAGTTCCATGCCCTCGTACTGCTTGGCGTTCTCCTCGCCGGCACCGACCCACTGCATGTGCGTGCGGCTGCCCAGCGACCCGACGAAGGTGGTCCACTTGCCCTCGCCGCCCATGCACTCGGCCAGCCGCTCGTTCAGCGCCGCGCCGTACTCGGCGTTGTCGAAGGCCTCGACGTCGACCATCGTGTTCTTCTGGTTGTCGGCCTCATGTGTCACCACGACGATGCCGCGGTCCATCGCGCGCTTCAGCACGCCCTCGAGGATCGCCGGGTCCATCGGCACCACCGCCAGCGCGTCGACACCGCGCGCCACGAGGTCCTGCACGATCTGCAGCTGCTGCGCCGAGTCCGCGCTGGCCGGGCCGACCTGCTCGATGTCCATCTCGGGGTGCTGCTCGGCGTACATGTCGACGCCGGTCTTCATCCGGTCGAACCACGGGATGCCGCTGATCTTGACGACCGTGGTGATCGACTTGCCCTCCTGCGCCGTGGCGCCCTGCGCACCGGCGAACACCGCCGCCGCTGCCGTTGCCGCCATGAGGCCGGTTTTCAGTCCTTTAAGTGCCATGATGGTCTCCTCCCTAGATTTCCCACTGTGGCTCAGGTTTTCGAGGCGCGGGCCTTGCCCCGCCTCGGCGAAAAGAAGATCAGAAGCTGCTCGACCAGCCCGAAGCGGCCGACGGCCAGGAAGCACAGCAGCAGCGCGCCCCAGGCGAAATCGCGCACGAAGTTCGACAGGCCGATGAAGTTGAGCAGGCTCGACAGAAGCTGCAGCGTGATCGCCGACAGCACCACGTTCACCACCCGGCCATACCCGCCCTCGGGGCGGACCCCGGCCATCACCGCGACGAGGATCGCGATCAGCAGGTAGGTGGTGCCGTAGTCCCATTTCACGTTGACGTTGCGGGCCGCGATGATGACCCCGGCAAGCCCCGCCAGCAGCCCCGAGATCGCGTAGGTCACCGTCACGATGCGGGCCTGCGGGAAGCCGCTGAACCGCGCCGCCTTGGGGTTGGCGCCGGTCAGCATCAGCTTCATCCCGTAGGGGGTGAAGCGCAGCACGCCGCCCAGCACCAGCGCCACGCCGATGAAGATCACGAAGCTCGCCGGCACCCCGAACACCAGCCCGTTGCCAAGCGCATAGAGCGCATCGGGTGAACCGATGGTGACCGAGCGGCCGCCCGACAGCACCACCGCGACGCCGGTGAAGAACATCTGCGTGCCGAGCGTGCACAGGATCGGCGTGATCCCGAAGCGCGAGATCAGCAGGCCGTTGAGAATGCCTCCCAGCAGCCCCACCACGGCGCAGCCGGCGGCGAAGGTCAGCGTGAAGAGCACCGGCGCCTCGTCGACCGGGAACAGCGACAGCGCGAAGAGCCCCGAGGCGACGCCCGAGAGGTTCGCGAGCGCGATCCCCGACAGGTCGATCCCGCCGTTGCCCGAGCACATCGCCAGCATCACGCCGATCGCCAGCAGCCCGATCTCGGGCACCTGGTTGGCCATGGATTGCAGGTTGTAGACGGAGAGATAGTTGCCTCCGGACGCCAGACCGCCGACTGCGAGAAGCAGGACGATCAGTGCGGAGAGCACAAAAAGATTCCCATCCAGACGCGACATCTCCTCCCCCTGTGTCGTTTACTGAACTGTATTCGCTATTTACTAAATAGCTACCATCGAGTTTACTAAAGTCAACCCAGTTGTTGAGCGGTTGTTAACTGGCGGTCGAAGCGGGGCCGCATTACCCTTGCGTCAGCGCCTGACAGCGCGCAGGAAAACGAAAAGAGTGATGAGCCAAGCCATGGATATCGAGGCAAAAAAACCGACGACCCTGCGCCAGGTCGCCAAGCACGCCGGGGTCTCCGCGGCGACGGCCTCGCTCGTCCTGAACGGCAAGGGCGACATCTCGGACGCCACGCGCGACCGGGTGATGCAGGCCGTCGAAGAGCTGAACTACACGCCGCGCAGCAGCCGCCCGCGCGCCGCCGAGTCGACCAACACGATCCGCTTCCTCAAGGTCGCGCGCCACGGCCAGACGGTGAACCGCGACCACAACCATTTCATCTCGGACTACATCGACGGCATGTCCTACGAGGCCCTGCGCCGCGACTATGCCCTGCAGGTGGTCAGCGCCGAGCAGCAACCGCTCGACGGCCTTCTCGCGGAACTTGAGGGCACCGAGCCGCGCGGGCTGGTCGTGCTGGGCACCGAGCTGTCGGTCGAGGACATCGAGACCGTCATCGCCCGCGCCCCGCTGCCGACGGTGCTCATCGACACCTATCATCCGTTCCTCAAGGCGAATTTCGTCGACATGGACAACGACCAGCTGGTCTACACCGCGCTGGCGCATCTCGTGTCCAGGGGGTTCCGGCGCATCGGCTATGTCGGCAGCCACAGCGACGTGATGAACTTCCGCCTGCGCGAGACCGGCTTCCGCCGCGCCGCCGCCGCGCTCGGGATCGAGACCGACCCCGCCCACGAACTCTCCGTGGTCGCCACGCTCGACGGCGCCTACCGCGAATCGCTCGATCTTCTGCGCGGCGCGCCGTCCCTGGCCGAGGCCTATTTCTGCGCCAACGACATCATCGCGCTCGGGTTCATGCGGGCGCTGCGCGAGATGGGCCTGTCAGTGCCGGGTGACGTGTCGATCGTGGGGTTCGACAACCTGCCGATGGCCGGCGTTTTCGATCCGCCGCTGACCACCATCGACGTTCCCAAGACCCGCATCGGCGCCATGGCCATCCGTCTTCTCGATGACCTGATCGCCGGCGAGGATTCGGCACAACCGACGGTGAAGGTCCTGATGACCGGGGAACTGGTGAGCCGGGACAGCGTGGGCGACAAGAAGGACTGAGCGCCGCTGACCCCGCCGGCTGCCCTTGCTCGTAAAAAAGGGCGCTTTCATCGCCTTACGGCGCGGTTACGCCATGATGTGGCACGGCCTGCGGTGCGTCAGCCCTCTCGTCAGCCGCTCTCGCGCGGGACGAAGGTGAAGCCGGTATCGAAGACTCGCGGCCCTTCGCCCGCCCCGGAGGTGGCGGTCAGCGGGTCACGGGCCCGGATGCAGTCCGCCACCCGCGCCGCGATTTCCGATGCCGAGGGCCGCACGGTGGTCAGCGGCGGCACCGACTGCGCAGAGAACTCGAGATCGCCGAAGCCCGCGATGGCCAGCTCGCCCGGCACCGCGATGCCACGGCGCTGCGCCTCGAACAGCACCCCGAGCGCCACCGTATCGTTCGAGCAGGCCACGGCCCGGACCGGGCTGTCGAGGTTGTCCAGCAGCCGTGCCGCAGAGCCGGTGCTGGCCGGCGCGTGATCCTCGACCACCTGCACCGGAACGCCGTAGGCGCGCATCTCGGCCTCGAAGCCGCGGGCACGGTCGGCGGCCCGCTTGTCGTCGCCCATCCGCGCCCCGAGGAAGGCGGCACTCTCGTAGCCCTTGCCGATGAAATGCCGCGCGATGCGGCGGCCGACGTCCTCGTGGCTGAAGCCGACCGCCTGGTCGATGGGATCGTCGGTCAGCTCCCACATCTCGACGACCGGCGTGCCGTTCCGACGCAGCAGATCGCGCGTGGCCTGCGTGTGGGCCGTGCCGGTCAGCACCACCGCCGCAGGAGCCCAGGACAGCGCGGCGCGGACCAGGGCCTCTTCCTGCGTGGCGGAATACTCGGTGTGCCCGACGAGGGTCTGCAGCCGACTTTCGGCCAGCAGCTTCTCGAGCTCGGTGACGGTGTCGGAGAAGAACGCGTTGCGCAGCGAGGGCACGATGACGCTGACCACCCGCGACCCCGCCGCCGCCAGCCCGCCGGCGACGTAGTTGGGCACGTAGCCGAGCTCGGCGATGGCGTGTTCGACCCGCTGGCCGATCCGCTCGGACACCGCCTCGGGCTTGCGCAGGTAGAGCGACACGGTCGAGGGCGACACATCCGCATGTTTCGCCACGTCCGTCATCGTGACGCGTTGCATCTTGCGGCGCTTGCGGGCGGCTTTTGCGGGCTCTGTCTGGTCCATCAGGTCCGTTTTCGGGTCGGCTACGTGGACCCGAGCGTAGAGACCAACCTGCCCGGTCACAAGAGGAACCCGCGCCGACCGCCCGGCGCGATTCGAGAGCCCCGGGGTCTTCGCGACAGCGGCACCGCTGCGACCGGCCCCGGCGGTCCGGCCCGGCGCGGCACTCGACACGGGTGGTTTCGGACGCGGGGCAAAGATCGTTTGACAGGCAAATCGTAGCGCTATTATCTGGGAGGCATCCGGACCCCGGCCGGGGCTTCGCAGGGAGGCGAAGACCACGCACAGCCGCCGGGACCCGGACCGCAAACGGGAGGAAAATCCATGCAACGTCACTTCAGGCTCGCGAGCCTTTCCCTTGTCGCAGCATCCGGCCTGGCGGTCGGGACCGCCTCGGCACAGACCATGGAGATGGTCGTGCCGTTCAGCGCCGGCGGCGGTACGGATACCGTGGCCCGGGTGTTCGAACCGGGGTTCTCCGAGGCGCTGTCGCGCACCGTCGTGATCCGCAACAACGCCGGCGCGAGCGGCACGATCGGGGCCGCCTCGGTCGCGCAGGCGGACGCGGACGGAAACACCGTCGGCTACCTGCCGATCGGGCCCGTCGCGATCCAGCCGTCGCTGCGCGACACGTCCTACGATCTCGACAGCTACAGCTACATCTGCCAGACCACCTCGACCCCGGTGTTCCTGCTGCAATCCGACGAGGCCGACGCGACCTCGGTCCAGGACTGGATCGACCAGGGCGGCAGCGGCCGCGTGGTCTACGGCTCGTCCGGGCCCGGAACGATCCCGCATCTCGCCATGGCGGCCTTCGCGTCCGAGGCGGGCATGAACGCCGTCCACCTGCCGTTCGACGGCACCGGCACCGCGATGAACGCGATGGCGGGCGGCGAGATCGACCTTTTCGTCGACACCGCCACCGTGCTCGAGGCCAACAACGTCACGGCGCTCGCGGTCTTCGCGCCGGAGCGGCTCGAGGCCTATCCCGACATCCCCACCATGGCCGAGGCCGGCTTCGATCTCGACTTCTCGGTCTGGCAGGGCGTCTTCGCGCCGGCGGGGCTGGACTCGTCGCAGGTGGAGACGCTGGCCGAGGCCTGCGAGGCCGCCACCAGGACCGACGCCTTCGCCGACCTCGCCGAGAAGACCAACACCGGCGTGCTCTATCGCGGCCCGGAAGAGTTCGAGAGCTTCGTCCGCGAGAATGCCGAGATGAACGCGAAGATCCTCGAGGAGGCCGGCCTGGTCAACTGACCGCCGGTGAGGACGCGACCTGACATGGGAGGAGGAGCCGATGGTCAGACGACCGACTGAACTGTTCATCTGCGCAGGGCTGACGGGGGTGGCGCTGATCGTGCTGGCCTCCTCCTATGTCGCCGTGGGGGGGATCAACGCCGCCTCCACGGACCAGCCCATGCGGCTGCCGCGCATCCTGCTGGGCATCTGGATCGTGCTGAGCACGGGCTGCGCCCTGCGCGCGGCCTTCTGGGCGCCCCCTGCAACGGGCGGGGAGCGGCAGACCGCGAAGGTCGTGAGCTTCATCGTGGTGCTGCTGCTGACGGCGGTCTCGCTGCCGGTGCTGGGCTACGCGGTGGCCGTCACGCTCGGGCTGGGCGGGTTGCTCTGGATCCTCGGAGAGCGCGATCCACTACGGTTCGCCGTGACGCTGATCCTGCTCGGCCCGGGGCTCTGGGCCGTGTTCCATCACCTGCTGGGGCTGCGCCTGCCGCTCCTGGTCTCGGGAGGGGCGTTCTGATGCAGTCCTTCCTGTCGGCCTTTGCCGACGTCTTCACCCTCTGGACCCTGACGGCGCTCGTCATCGGCACCGCGCTCGGCATCGTCATCGGGGCGCTGCCGGGGCTCGGCTCGGTCGTGGGGCTGTCGATCTGCCTGCCCTTCACCTTCGGAATGGAGCCGGTGCCCAGCCTGACGCTGCTGCTCGGCGTCTACTGCGGATCGGTGTTCGGCGGCTCGATCTCGGCGATCCTCGTGAACTCGCCGGGCACACCGCAGGCCGCCGCCACGACCCTCGACGGCTACCCAATGGCGCGCCGGGGCGACGGCGGGCTGGCGCTTGGCTGGGCGACCATGTCGTCGGTGATCGGCGGGCTCATCTCCTGCGTGGTGCTCATGGTCGCGGCGCCGCAGCTCGCGCGGTTCGCCACCAGCTTCGGCTCGGTCGAGGTCTTCGCGCTCATCGTGCTGGCCCTGACCTGCATCGCCGCCGTGTCGCACGGCAACACCGCCAAGGGGCTGCTGATGGGGGCGATCGGCCTGATGATCTCGCTGGTCGGCACCGACCCGGTCACCGGGGCCGCGCGCTTCACCTTCGGCTCGCAGTTCCTGTCGGCCGGCTTCGACCTCATCGCCGTGGTCATCGGCCTCTTCGCCCTGTCCGAGGCGCTCTACCGCGTCGCCACCGGCAACGAGAGCATCGCCGAAGTGTCCGGCGTGCGGTTGCAGCTGCCCTCGCTCTCGGCGTGGAAGGGACGGGTCTTCACCCTGCTCCGCAGCTCCGGCATCGGCTGCGTCGTCGGCGCCCTGCCCGGCACCGGCGCCGCCACCGCCTCGTTCATCAGCTACGCGGTGGCCCGCCAGACCTCGCGCCGGGGCAAGGACTTCGGCACCGGCGAACCGGAGGGGCTGGTCGCGGCGGAATCGTCGAACAACGCGGTAACCGGCTCGGCGATGATCCCGACGCTCGCGCTCGGCATTCCCGGTGACGTGGTCACCGCCATCCTGCTCAGCGCGCTCGTGGTGCACGGGATCACGCCGGGCGTGCGGCTGATGTCGGAACATCTCGACGTGGTGAACGCCATCTTCATCGTGCTGTTCCTGATCAACCTCGTGATGCTGGTGCTCGCGTTTCCGCTGGTGCGGATCTTCGGGCGGCTGCTGTCGATCCCGCAGCACATCGTCACCGCCGGCATCGTGATCTTCGGCATCGTCGGCGCGGCCACCGTCCGCGGCAACCCGCTCGACGTGGTGACAGCGGTGTGTTTCGGCATCCTCGGACTTGTCTTCCGGCTCACCGGGTTTCCGCTGGCGCCGCTGGTGATCGGCCTGGTGCTCGGGCCGCAGTTCGAACAGACCCTGCGGCGCGGGCTGCTGCTGAACGAGGGCAACTTCGCGGCCTTCTTCGTGGACGGACCGGTGGCGTCGATCCTGTTCCTCTGCGCCCTGCTCGCGATCGCCGGCCCGCTCCTCGCACCGCTGCTGCGCGGATTGCGCCCGGTGGGCAAGGCCCGCTGAAGCAGGGGCGACAAGGACACGCTCTGCCCGCACGGCACGAACAGCGGCGCCCCTCCCCGGGGCGCCGCTTGCGTTGCGCAACATGCGCGCTGCGGCGCTCGCACCGCGCGCACGACATCTTCAAGGCGCGCCAGACGCGGCAAGGCCTCCGCGACGAAGCCAACCCCGCACAGGGGTGTGCGGCGGGGCCTTGGGCGCAGCGACAGGGATGGGGCAGACCGTCAGGCGGTCCGAGGGGGCAGTGACCGAGGCCGGGCGATGCCGAGAGGCAAGCGCTGTCAGGCCGCCTCGCGGTGATGCGTGACGGCGGCGCGCACGGCCTCCGGAAGCTCTGCGGGGCCGATGCCCGGCGCCGTGCCGACCTGCCAAAGACCGTCCGCGACGCGGTCCGCGATGGCGCCGAAGCTGTCGCGCAGCGGGTTGGGGTTCACGTCGACCTCGAGCAGGCCCGGCCCGCCGACGGCGGCGAGCAGGTGGCCCGACGCCGCCAGCCCGATCCCGCCACCAAGGAAATGCGGGCAATACATCTGCCCGGCGCGCAGCGCGGCGCGCCCCACGGCCATGCAGCCCGTGAACCCGCCCCATTTCGCCACGTCCGGCTGGTAGACCGCCAGCACGCCCTCGGACAGGGCGCGGGCAAAGGCCGGCTCTCCGGCGATGTTCTCGCCGCCCGCAAGCGGCACGTGGCGCGGCAGCCGGCGCCAGTTGGCCACCGGAAGATCGGCGCGGATCGGCTCTTCCATCCACAGCAGCGGCAGGTCGCCCACGCTGTCGAGAAAGGTCGCCGCCGCCTCGGGGCTCCACGCCTGGTTGGCGTCGAGCGCCAGCCGCTCGCCGGTCTCGAGGCCCGACGCGATCTCGCGCACCTTCGCGGCATCGCGGTCGGAGAAGCCGACCTTGACCTTGAAGACCGCGAAGCCGGTCGCGCGGGCCTCGGGGATGAGCCGATCAGCCGCATCGACGTGGATGCCGCTGGCGTAGGCCGGCACATGGGTGGGGGCGTCAGGCTCGAGCGCCTGCGCCACGGGCCTGCCGGCCCGCCGCGCCGCGAGATCCCACAGCGCCTGGTCGAGGCCGGCGAGCACCTGGCCGAAGGGACCGAACTCGCCGCATTGCAGCGCCCGGATGTGCAGCGCTGCCTCGAGCGTGCGGAAGACGGCCGTCGGGTCGCGGGCCTCGCGGCCAAGCACCGCCGGGGCGATGTCGTCGGCCATCAGGTTGACGCGATGCTCGGCGCCGGCGGCGGGCCAGTTGGCGAACACCTCGCCCCATCCGAACGCGCCCTCGACGTCCTCGACACGCAGGAACACCGCCGGCCGGTTGCGCATGATCCCGAAGGAGGTCGCGACCGGCTCGGCGATCGGGCTGCGGCAGGCCCAGGCCTGCAGGCGCGCGACAGGGGCCATGTCAGTAGGCCGAGCTTCCGGCGGGCGCCGCGGCAGCGGCATCGGCCCCGAGCGCGCCCAGCACCTCCCGCGCCCGGCCCGACATCATGGCGAGATCCGAGGCGATGGCGGCAAAGGAATAGCCCATCCCGATGTAGGACCCGACCATCTCGGGCGTGGCGCCGACGATGCCGATGGGAATGCCCAGCTCGCCGGCGCGACGTCCGGCGTCGGCCAGCGTCTCCTGCACCTCCGCCCGGCCGATCTGACCGATGAACCCCATCGACGCCGCCATGTCGCCCGGTCCGATGAAGATGCCGTCGAGCCCCGGCACGGCGGCGATCTCCGCCATGTTCGCAAGCGCTTCCGGGGTCTCGAGCTGCACGATGACGCAGGTCTCGTCGTTCGCCCGCTGCAGGTAGTCGGTCGCCGCGCCGTAGCCCGAGGAGCGATGCACTGCGGCCACCCCGCGCGTGCCGAGCGGCGGGTATTTCGCCGCGGACACGGCGGCGCGGGCCTCTTCGGCGGTCTGCACGAAGGGCAGCATGATCGACTCCGCCCCGGCGTCGAGCACCCGCTTGACGGTCACCGGGTCGTTCCACGGCAGCCGCACCAGCGCGCGCGCCGGGGTCAGGGCGATGGCCCGGAGGATGTCGGCGGTCTGGCCGATCTCGATCGGCACGTGCTCCATGTCGAGCACGAGGAAATCGAAGCCCGCATGGCCGAGCGCCTCGGCCGTCGAGGGCGTGCCGGACATGAGCCAGGTTCCCAGCGGCACCGCGCCGCCGGCCCTGAGCCGCGCCTTGAAGGGGTTCGTGATGTCCATGATGAGGTCTCCTCTTCCTCGGTAGATCGGGCTCGGTAGCTCGGGCTCAGTAGATCGGCGGTTCCGGGACCGGGTCGGTGCCCTCCAGGAAATCGAAATCGCAGCCCTCGTGCGCCTGGCTCACGTGGCGCTGGTAGAGCGCCGTGAAGCTGCGCGTGTAGGGCGATGCAGGCCGTTGCCACGCCGCCCGGCGGCGGTCGAGCTCGGCGTCGGGCACATCCATGTCGAGGCGACCGGCCTCGGCGTCGAGCACCACCGTGTCGCCGGTCTGCAGCAGCGCGAGCGGGCCTCCCACCGCGGCCTCGGGCGAAACATGCAGGATGCAGGTGCCGTAATGGGTGCCGCTCATCCGCCCGTCCGAGATCCGCACCATGTCGGTCACCCCGGCCTTGAGCAGCTTCGTCGGTATCGGCAGGTTGCCCCATTCCGGCATGCCCGGCCCGCCGACCGGCCCCGAATTGCGCAGCACCAGCACCGTGTCCTCAGTGACGTCGAGATCGGGCGCGTTGATCCGGCGCGCCATGTCGCCTGGGTCCTCGAACACCAGCGCCGGGCCACTGTGCCGCAGCCGCGCGGCGTCCGCCGCCGAGGTCTTCATGATGGCGCCGTCCGGCGCGAGGTTGCCGCGCAGCAGGACCAGCGTGCGCCCCGCCGAGAGCGGAATGACCGGGTTCTCCATCGGCCGGATCACGTCGTCGTCGTAGCACTCCGCCCCGGCCATGGCGTCGCCCAGCGTGCGGCCCTCGATCGTGGTGGCGCTCCGGTCGATGCGGTCGCCGAGCCGGGCCAGCAGCGCCGGCAGTCCGCCGGCGAAATAGAAGTCCTCCATCAGGTATTCGCCCGACGGGAAGAGGTTGGCCAGCACCGGGATCTCGCGGGCGGCGGCGTCCATGTCCTCGAGCGTGAGGCCGAGCCCCGCGCGGCGGGCCATGGCGGCAAGGTGGATCGCGGCGTTGGTCGACCCGCCGAGCGCCATGTAGGTCGCGAGCCCGTTGCGCAGGCTCGCCGGGGTCAGGATGTCGGAGGGCTTCAGGTCCTCCCAGACCATCTCGACGGCGCGGGAGCCGCACCACGAGGCGAGCCGCGGGTGGCCGGAGTCGGTCGCGGGGACCGAGGACGCCCCGGTGCGGGTCAGCCCCATGGCGTCGACGATCGAGGTCATGGTCGACGCCGTGCCCATGGTGTTGCAGGTGCCGTTCGACCGGGTCATGCGGCTTTCGAGGTCGATCCAGTCGTCGCGGCTGATCTTGCCGGTCTGGAGGTCGTTCCAGTATTTCTTGGTGTGGGTGCCCGCGCCGGTGACATGGCCGCGCCAGCGGCCGCTCGACATCGGCCCCGCCGGGCAGAAGATCGTCGGGAGGTCCATCGAGATCGCGCCCATCAGCAGCCCGGGCGTGGACTTGTCGCAGCCGCCGAGCAGAACGCAGCCGTCCACCGGGTGCGAGCGCAGCTGTTCTTCCGCCTCCATCGCGAGGAAGTTGCGGTAGAGCATGGTCGTGGGTTTCACCATCACCTCGCCGACCGACAGGCAGGGCAGCTCGATCGGGTAGCCCCCGGCCTGCCAGACACCGCGTTTCACCGCCTCGGCGCGGTCGCGCAGATGCGCGTGGCAGGGGCTCACGTCGCTCCAGGTGTTGAGGATCGCGATGACGGGTTTGCCCATGAACTCTTCGCGCCGCATGCCCATCTGCTGCGTCCGCTGACGATGCGCAAAGCCCCGGATGTCCTCGGACGCGAACCACCTCTGGCTTCGCAGGCTTTCGAGGGGGCGCGGCACGCGGTCTCTTGCTGTCATCTTGTGATCCTCCCACCCATTTCGTAGCGCTGCGATTTGCGAGCGTCAACACTTGTCTCCGGCGGCCCGCAGATGCGGGGCCGGTGCCGGAGGCGTGAGCGGGATCGGGGCATGGAAAGACCGGGCATGCGCCGGGAAAGACGCCCGCCGTCATGGCAGGCGCCCGGTCACTGGCGATGCGGTCGTTGTCGGGGCCGCGGTCAGGCCGAATTCAGGAAGTCGGAAAATTCCCCGGACGCGGGCATCCGCACCGCGGTTTCCCGGCAGCCGAGCAGCCGGTTGGTCATCAGCTCCTCGAGCCGCAGCCGCTCTTCCAGCATGGCGCGGCCGCCCTCCGGGTCGCCCCTTGCGCAGCGTCGGCGGGCCTGCGCCAGCACCACCCAGCGCATCCGCCAGGCGTGCTGCAGCAGATCGACCGTCATGTCGATGTCGATCACGTCGAAGACCCCCTCGGCCACGCCCTCGGTCACGAGCCTGCGCATCAGCGGCGTGGCGCGGCGCCGGGCCTCCTGTTCGAGCCCGAGGAAGATCGTCTCGTTGCCCTCCATCAGCGCGATCCGGATGACCCCCATGATCTTGTCGGCCTGCCCCAGCTCCCAGCGGGTGGTGCCGGCGAGATAGGCCGTGAAGCGCGCCACCGCGTCGCCCTCGCTACGGTCGTACACGGTCTGCCCGGCGGCGGTGCAGGCATCGGAGAGGCGCAGCAGCACCGCCGCGAGCACGTCGTCCTTGGAGGTGAAATGGTGGTAGAAGCCGCCCTTCGAGATCCCCGCCGCCTCGAGCAGCAGGGCCACCGTCACCTCTTCCCACGGGTGGGTCGAGAGCAGGCCGGTGGCGGCATCGAGGATCGCGGTCCTGCGATCTTCGGCGGACATTCTGGACCGTCTGACGTTCACGATTATGTTCTCCGGCAGTTGCAGCCTTGATTACAGACCGACGGTCGGTAGGTAAAGGCACACCCGAAACCGATCCGATCACGCCTGCATGAGCGAGAGACCCCCGAGCATGACCGACCAGCCCGCCAACGATGCACCGCCCGAGACGCTGCGGTTCGAAACCGACCGAGGCTCGTCCCGGCCTTTCTGGATCGCGCTCTTCCTGGTGGCCGCCATCGTCCTCTGGATGGGCAGCGGCTTCATATTTCCAGGGTCCGAGCCCGCGGAGCAGACCGCCGCCGAAGAGCCGCTGCCGCCGTCGGTCATGGTCTCGCGCTCGCAGGCCGAGCCGGTCACGCTGAACTACCGCGCCGAGGGTCAGGCCCTGCCCGACCGCGACACCGACGTCATCGCCGAGACCGCCGGCACGGTGATCGAGATGCCGTTTGCCAAGGGCGACCGGGTCGCGGCGGGCGACGTTCTGGCACGGCTCAACTCCGGCCGCGCCGAGGCCGCGCTCACCCAGGCGCAGGAGCAGCGCGCCAACGCGCAGCGCGAGTTCGACAACGCCACCGAGCTGCTCGAGCGTGGCGTGGCGACGAACGACCGGCTGTCGGATGCCCGCGCCGCGCTGGCCGCCGCCGAGGCCGATGTCGCGAGCGCCGAGGAGGCCATCGACAACCTCGTGGTCGAGGCCCCCTTCGGCGGCCGCGTCGAGACCATGCCCGCGAGCGAGGGCGAATACGTGCAGGCCGGCGCCACCATCGCCCGCATCGTCGACAACGATCCGCTGACCGTCGCGATCCAGGTGCCGCAACAGGCGCTGAGCCGAATCCGCGAGGGCCAGAGCGCGCAGGTGCGCTTCATCACCGGCCAGACCCGCGAGGGCCGGGTGAGCTTCGTGGGCGCGGCGGCGGCCTCGGAGACCCGCACCTTCCTGACCGAGATCGAGGTGCCCAACCCCGACGGCGAGGTGCCGGCGGGCGTGTCGGCGCAGGTCACGATCCCCACCGGCGAGGCCACGGCCCACCGGGTCGCGCCCTCGATCATCTCGCTCGACGAATCCGGGCAGCTCGGGGTGAAGACCGTCGTCGACGGGCAGGTCGTCTTCCATCCGATCCGCATCGTGAAGACCGAGATCGACAGCGTCTGGGTCACCGGGCTCGAGGACGAGGTCACCATCATCACCGTCGGCCAGGGCTTCGTGCGTGACGGCGAGGAGGTCCGCGCCGAGCCGCAGGACGAGGAGGCCGAGGACGTCTCCGAGGCGCCCCCCGGGATCCCGCGCGAGGTCGCGGAGGAGAACCCGTGAACAGCCTGATCGACGCCGCCTTTTCCCGTGGCCGGGCCATGATGATCCTGCTGGTGATGATCCTCACCTTCGGGGCCGTGGCCTATGTCTCGATCCCCAAGGAGGCGAACCCCGAGGTGCCGCTGCCGCTGGTCTACGTCAGCACCACGCTCGACGGCATCAGCCCCTCGGATGCGGAACGGCTGCTGATCGAGCCGATGGAGGCCGAGTTCGGCGCCATCGAGGGGCTCGAGAAGATGTCGGCCGAGGCCACCGAGGGCTTTGCAAGCGTGCAGCTCGAGTTCGCAGCCGGCGGCGACATCGACGAGGCGCTCGACAAGGTGCGCGAGGCCGCCGACACCGTGCAGGGCGACCTGCCCGCCGACGCCACGACGCTCAACGTCACCGAGATCAACACCGCACTGTTCCCGATCATCACCGCCGTTCTGTCGGGGCCGCTGCCCGAGCGGACGCTCAACGACATCGCCGAGACGGTGCAGGACGAGCTCGAGGCGCTTCCCGGCGTGCTCGAGGTGGATATCGGCGGCGCGCGCGAGGAATTCCTCGAGGTGCTGATCGACCCCACGGTGTTCCAGACCTACAACCTCAGCTTCGAGACGCTGACCAGCCAGCTGCAACGCAACAACCAGCTGATCGCGGCGGGCGCCATCGAGACCGGCGGCGGGCGCATCGTGCTGAAGGTGCCCGGCCTGATCGAGAACCTCGAGGACGTGATGGCGATGCCGGTGAAGGTCGACGGCACCACCGTCGTCACCTTCGGCGACGTGGCCACCGTGCGCCGCACCTTCGAGGACCCGACCGGCTACGCGCGCATCGACGGCCAGCCCTCGCTTGCGCTGGAGGTCACCAAGCGGTCGGGCGCCAACATCATCGACACGGTCGCCGCCACCAAGCAGGTCATCGACGAGATGCGCGGCGACTGGCCCGAAAGCCTGCGCGTCACCTACCTGCAGGACCAGTCCGAGCAGGTGAAGACGCTGCTGTCGGACCTCGAGGCCAACGTCATGGCCGCCATCATGCTGGTGATGATCGTCATCGTCTTCGCGCTCGGCTTCCGCTCGGCGATCCTCGTCGGGCTGTCGATCCCCGGCGCATTCCTTGCCGGCGTCGCGATCATCTGGGCGATGGGCTACACCATGAACATCGTGGTGCTCTTCGCGCTGATCCTCGTGGTCGGCATGCTGGTCGACGGCGCCATCGTCACCGTCGAGCTCGCCGACCGCCGCCTGCAGGAGGGCGACAGCCCCAAGACCGCCTATGCCCATGCCGCCAAGCGCATGGCGTGGCCGATCATCGCCTCGACCGCGACCACGCTGTCGGTCTTCTTCCCGCTGCTGTTCTGGACCGGGCTCATCGGGCAGTTCATGAAATACCTGCCGATCACCGTGATCCTGACGCTCGGCGCCTCGCTCTTCATGGCGCTGATCTTCATTCCCGTGCTCGGCGGCGTGATCGGCCGCAACCAGCCGCAGACCGCGCGCGCCAAGGCCGCGCTGCACGCTGCCGAACGCGGAGATCCGCGCCGCATCCCCGGCGTGACCGGCGCCTACGTGCGGCTGCTCGAACGCGCCATCCTGCGCCCATGGACCACCGTGGTGCTGGCGCTGGCGCTGCTGCTCGGCGGCTTCGCGCTCTACGGCCAGTTCGGACGCGGCATCTCGTTCTTCCCGTCGGTCGAGCCCGAGTTCATGCAGGTGCAGGTCCGGGCCCGCGACAACCTCTCGATCTACGAGCGCGACGACCTCGTCCGCAAGGTCGAGGACCGGCTGGTCGGCACCGGCGGCATCGAGAGCATCTACGCCCGCTCGACCATGAGCGCCGGCGGCGGCGAAGAGGACGTGATCGGCACCATCCAGCTCGATCTCGTCGACTGGCAGGAGCGCCGCACCGCCGACGAGATCGGCGCCGAAATCCGCACGAAGATGGCCGACATCGCCGGCATCGACGTGCAGGTCGAGACCGAGAGCGGCGGCCCCTCCAGCGGCAAGCCGGTGAACCTGCGGGTCTCGGCGGACGGCTTCGACGCGCAGAGCGCCTCGGTCGACGCGGTGCTCGCGGCGATGGAGCGGGTCGGCGGCTTCACCGACGTCACCGACACCCGGCCGCTGCCCGGCGTCGAGGTGGCGATCAACGTCGACCGCGCCGAGGCGGCGCGCTTCGGCGCCGATGTCAGCCTGCTGGGGCAGGCGGTCCAGCTGCTCACGCAGGGCATCACCGTGACCGACTACCGGCCGCCGGATGCCGACGGCGAGCTCGACGTGCGGGTGCGCTTCCCCAACGACTCGCGGTCGCTGTCGGAGCTCACCAACCTGCGCGTGCCCACCTCGGCGGGGCTCGTGCCGATCTCGAACTTCGTCACCTTCGAACCGGTCGAACGCGTCGGTGTCATCCGGCGCATCGACGAGCAGCGCGTCACCACCATCGAGGCGAATGTCGCGCCCGGCCTGCTGGTCAACGACCAGGTCACCGCCCTGCGCGCCGAGCTCGAGCGGGCCGACCTGCCCGAGAGCGCGAGCTACGAGTTCGCCGGCGAGGCCGAGGACCAGCAGGAGTCGATGACCTTCCTCGCCATCGCCTTCGTCTCGGCCATCGTGCTGATGTTCCTGATCCTCGTGGTGCAGTTCAACAGCATCTTCCAGTCGTTCGTGGTGATGAGCGCCATCGTCTTCTCGATCGGCGGGGTGCTGCTGGGGCTCGTCATCACCGGGCGGCCCTTCGGCATCGTCATGGGCGGTGTCGGGGTGATCGCGCTGGCCGGGATCGTGGTGAACAACAACATCGTCCTGATCGACGCCTACAACGACCTGCGCAAGGAGGGCCTGTCGCCGCTCGAGGCGGCGCTCAGGACCGGGGCGCAGCGTCTGCGCCCGGTGGTGCTGACCTCGATCACCACGGCGCTCGGACTGATGCCGATGGTTCTGGGCATGAACATCAACTTCATCGGCCGCGAGATCGTCTTCGGCGCGCCCTCGACGCAATACTGGACCGAGCTGTCGAGCGCCATCGCGGGCGGGCTGGTCATCGCCACGGTGCTCACGCTGGTGGTGACACCGGCGATGCTCATGCTGCGGGAAAAGCGCGACCGGCGCAGCCTGCCCTCGCCCAGACCACAGCCGGCGGAATGAGCCCCGGCCCCGGGGCCGCCACGGCACGGCGGGCACCCCGTCGCGGCGTCCGCATTGAAGCGGCGCCGCGCGCGTGCTCATGTTGCGCCGAAGGCAGGAGCCCATGAGCCGCACCGAAGAGATATCGCGCCATATCGCCGAAGAGATCGCCCGGCGCGAGCCGGGCGAGCGGCTGCCGACCGTCCGCGAGATGATGAAACGCTTCCGCACGGCGCAGCGCACCGTCGAGGCCGCGCTTGCCCCCTTCATCGCCGAGGGCCGTCTGCAGGTGCGCCGCGGCGCCGGGATCGTGGTCACCGAACCCGCCACGCGCGCGCAGGCCTGGGAGGCCGACGTGCTGATCCTCTACCGGATCTCGGCCAGCCGGCTGGCCCGCAACCTGCTGATGGAGCTCGAGACCCGCCTGCGCGCGCGGGACCTGCGGGTGATGCTGCTGGGCTTTTCCGACGACGCCCACGCGCTGTCGGTGCTGTCGCGGCTCGGGCGTTTCCGGGTGTGCCTCGTGCAGGTGCATTTCGAACCGCTGCAGCTGCCGTTTCTCGCCAGCCTCGCCGAACACGCGGATTCGGTGGTGGTCGACGGGATCTCGACCACCGGCGTCGGGATCGACGCCATCGGCACCAACTGGCGCGAGGCGCTCGTGGTGGCGATGCGCCGCCTGCGCGAGAAGGGCCACGCGCGCATCGCCTTCCTGACCTCGGGACACCCGGCGCGGCAGATCGCCATGGCGCGGCGCGAATACCGGCGGCTCGGCGAGGCCATGCCCGGCGGCGGCTGGCTGATCGAGCTCGACGCGCTGCCGGGCGACTACACCTCGGACCGGATCGTGCGCGCGCTCGAAAGCCAGCGCGACCCCGACGGCCGCCTGCCCTTCACCGCGCTGGTGCTCTGGGGGCTGGTCGACGGGCTGGTCCTCGACAGCGCGCTGTCGCGGCTCGGACTTCTGGGCGGGCGCGACCTGTCGGTCATCCTGCTCGGAAGCGTCGATTTCGGGCCCGAGCACCTCAACAGCTTCGACGTCGTCGGCAATCGCGACGCCGAGAAGATCGACCGCTTCGAGGCGGTGATCCTGTCGCGTCTCGAGGACGATACGACCGAGCCCGACACCCACTACCTGCCGCTGCACCGGCTCGACTTCGGGAGCGTGGCCGACCTCACGGAGTGAGTATAACTCATATTCCAGCGGAAATTATACTCACCTACCCTGACTTCGAATCAACGAGTCGGGAGCGTCCATGCCATCCGTATCCAGCACCACCGCCGAGCGTCCCGCGCCCGCCGGATCCGACACGGAGACCATCGGGGTCGCCATCATCGGCGCGGGCGAGCGCGGGGTCTACTACGTCGGCAGCCGCATGGCCGAGCTCGCCCGCGAGACCGGCTTCCGGGTGGTCTGCGTGCAGGACCGGCTGGAGGACCGCGCCACGCTGGCGGCGCGCCATCTCGACGGCATCTACGCCGACGCGGGGCTCGATCACCGGGTGCGCGTGGCCCCCGACCTCGAGGCGGCGGTGCGCGACCCGGCGGTCGACCTCGTGCTGGTCACCACCCACACCAACGCCCATCTCGCCCCCGTGCGGGCGGCAGCGCGGGCCGGCAAGCGGGTCTATCTCGACAAGCCGATCTCGGTGGATCTTGCCGACGCCGAGGCAATCGTCGAGATCGAGGCCGAGACCGGCCAGCCGATCATGATGGGCTTCACACGCCGCTACGAACGGCCATGGATCGAGAGCATCGGCATCGCCCGCACCGACGCCACAGGCGCGCCGCGCATGGTGCTGCTGCGCTCGGTCATTCCCTACACCCGCTACCTGCAGCTCTGGCACCGCACCAACGCGGCCTCGGGCGGGGCGCTCAACGACAAGGGCTCGCACCACTTCGACGTGCTGAACTGGGTCGCCGGGTCCGACGCGGTCAGCGTCACCGCCACCGGCGGGCGGTCGTCGATCTTCGCGCCGGACCCGACCGCGCCGGCGCGCTGCTCGGAATGCGACCGCGACTGCCCCTACCGCCGCCACGAGACCCTGATCGACCGCGCCGAGGGCGTCGGCCGGGTGCCCAACGAAAGCTGGCTCACCGCCACCGCGCCGCAGGACCGCAACGACAACTGCGTCTACCTGCCCGGCTCGGACATCGACGACCACGCCGTGGTGACGGTGCGCTATGAAAACGGGCTGGTGGCGACGCTGTTCTTCACCATCTTCGGCCCCTACGCCGAGGACCAGGAGACGCTGGAGATCATCGGCGAGAACGGCCGGCTGCGGATGGAGCGGCACTCGGGCCAGATCGACCTCGTCTCGGACCACGGCAACCGCCACGAGCTGCTCGAGGTGGCGGCCGCCGACAACGACTCCTCGCATTTCGGGGCCGATCTCGAACTGGTGCGCACCATGCGCCGCTTCATCGGCGGCGAGACGCCCCCGGCCGGCGTGCGCGACGGGCTCGCCTCACTGCAGATCGTGCATGCCGCGCAGAAATCCATGGCCGCGCAGGGCCGCCCCGTGAACCCCCGAACGCAGGACTACCTATGACCGCCAAGACGCTTGCCCATGGCCTGATGCCGCTCGCCGACCGGTTGGGGGTGCAGCCGCTGTTCGGCGACATCCACAACCACTGCGACCTGTCCTATGGCCACGGCCGCTTTGCCGACGCGCTGGCGCGGGCGGCGCTGCAGCTCGATTTCGTCTCGATCACAGGCCACGCGCACTGGCCCGACATGCCGGTCGACGAGCCCTCGGTCGCCCATATCGTCGATTTCCACGTCAAGGGCTTCGCCAAGCTCCGCGACGGCTGGAGCGCGCATTACGACGCGCTGCGCGCCGCCGACGGTGACGGCTTCACGGTCTTTCCGGGCTACGAGATCCACGGCTGCGAACACGGCGACTACACCATCGTCTACCGCGACCTCGACGGCGCGCCGCTGCATCTCGCCGACAGCCCGGCTGAGCTGAAGGCGACGCTCGACGCCGAGATGCCGGGCCGGGCGCTCGCCTTTCCGCACCACATCGGCTACCGGCAGGGCGCGCGGGGCATCAACTGGGACACCTTCGACGCCGCGCTGTCGCCCTTCGTAGAGATGAACTCGATGCACGGCTGCGCCGAGACCTCGGAGAGCCCGCGCAGCTACCTGCACTCGATGGGGCCGGTCGACGGCCATTCGACCATGGAATGGGGGCTGGCGCAGGGGCATGTCTTCGGCATCGTCGGCAACACCGACCACCACAGCGCCTTTCCCGGCTCCTACGGTCACGGGCGCATGGCGGCCTACGCGCGGGGCTCGGACCGCGCGGCGCTGTGGGAGGCGATGACCGCGCGACACACCAACGCGCTCACCGGGCCGAACGTGCACCTGCTCGCGGCCATCGGGCCGGTCATCCAGGGCGGCATCGCCGCCCCCTCGGAGGACGCCGCGCTCGACGTCGAGGCCATCGCCGGGGGCGAGATCGACAGCATCGACGTGATCCGCAACGGGCGGCTGTTCCAGCGCGTCTCGCCGGCGCTCTGCCCGGCGCCGGTGTCGCACGACGACGACACCCTGCTGTTTCTCGAACTGGGCTGGGGGGCGCGCGGATCGTCGCACGACTGGACCGGAGAGATCAGCCTTGAGGGGGGCGCGATCACCGGGCTCGAGCCGCGCTTCCGCGGCACGGAGGTGGTCTCGCCGCTCGAGGGCGACGACAGCGGCCACGCCCTGCCCGCGGCCACGCTCGACGGCGGCACCGCGCGCTTCTCGGTGACCGCCGAGGCGAACCCGAACAACTCCACGACGGCGACGCAGGGTCTGGCCCTGCGGCTGCGGCTCAACGATCCGGGCGCGACGGTCCGCGCCACGCTCTGCGGCCAGTCGATCGAGATCCCCGCCGCGCGGCTGCGCGAGGGCGCGCTCTCGGGCAACCTCGGGCCGATCGACAGCCCCGCCTACCGCTTCCACCCGCTGCCCCGCCCCGCCGACTGGCAATGGCAGGGCCGGCTGCCCCTTGGCGCGCTTGCCGCCGGGGAGACCCTTTACGTCCGCCTGCGCCAGACGGACGGGCAGATGGCATGGGCCTCGCCCATCTTCTGCCGGACGGCGTGACAACAAGAACCGAGAACAGGGAGTTCCGAATGACCACCATGAGAGCCCTGGCTGCGGGCATCGCAGCCGCCACGCTCAGCGCCACCGCGCTTCAGGCGACCGAGCTCAACATCGTGCACGGCGCCGTCGGCAAGGACCAGGAGGTGCTGCGCGCAGCCCTCGACCGCTACGAGGAGGAGACCGGCAACACCGTCAACATCGTCTCGATGCCCGAGCGGACCACCGACCAGTTCGCGCAGTTCAAGCTGTGGCTGAGCGCCGGTTCGGAAGACATCGACGTCTACCGGCTCGACGTGATCTGGGCGCCGCAGCTCGCCGATCACTTCATCGACCTGACGGAGCCCACCGCCGACATCATCGACCGGTTCGTGCCGGCGGCGGTGGAAAGCCAGACCGTCGACGGCAAGCTCGTGGCTCTGCCGATGTTCCTCGGCGCGCCGGCGCTCTACTACCGCGCCGACCTGCTGGAGAAATACGGCAAGGAGGTTCCCGAGACCTGGGAAGAGCTGACCGCCACCGCCAGGGAGATCATGCAGGCCGAGCGTGACGCCGGCAACGACGAGATGTGGGGCTACGTCTACCAGGGCGCCGCCTACGAGGGGCTGACCTGCAACGCGATGGAATGGATCGCCTCGAACGGCGGCGGCCACGTCGTCGAGCCCGATGGCGAGATCAGCGTGATGAACGACAAGGCCATCGCGGCGCTCGAGCTCGCGGCGGGCTGGGTCGGCGACATCGCCCCCGACGGCGTGCTGAACTACGCCGAGGAAGACGCCCGCGGCGTGTTCCAGTCCGGCAACGCGGTGTTCATGCGGAACTGGAACTACGCCTACGCGCTGGTCAACGGCGAGGACAGCCCGATCAGGGACGGCGTCGAGGTCACCACCCTGCCCGCCGGCGACAGCGGCGAGGGCGCCTCGATCCTCGGCGGCTCGCACCTGGGCGTGGCGAGATACTCGCAGCACCAGGACGAGGCCATCGAGCTCGTGCGCTTTCTCAACAACGAGGAAAGCCAGCGCGCCCGCGCCATCGAGAGCTCGCGTCCGCCGACCCTCACCGCGCTCTACGAGGACGAGGAGATCGCCGAGAAGCAGCCCTTCATCCCGCTCTGGAAGCCGGTGATCGACAACGCCATCGTGCGCCCGGCGGCGCCCACCAAGACCGACTACAACGAGGTCTCCTCGGAGGTCTGGACCGCCGCGCATGACGTGATGTCGGGCAAGATGGAGGCGAAATCCGCCATTGGCCGCCTGAACGCGAAGCTGCAGCGTCTCAAGGGCAACGGCTGGTAAGCCTGCGCCATGCCGCGCCCCCCGCGACCGGCGGGGCGCGGCCCCCTTTCATGCAATTCCCGGGACCCGACATGCCCCAGAAGACCGGCCTGACACGACAGAGGACCCGCGCGGCCTGGATGTTCCTCGCGCCGATGCTGGTGGTGCTCGCCGCCGTCGCGCTCTACCCGCTGGCCCAGACCATCTGGTTCGGCTTCACCGACGCCTCGCTCAACGACATCGACGGCGCCGAGTGGGTCGGCTTCCGCAACTACCTCGAGTGGCTCGACTACGGCAACGGCGAGGGCGAATGGCTCGGCCTGCTCGCCGACGACCGCTGGTGGCGTGCCGTCTGGAACACCCTGAAATTCGCCTTCGTCTCGGTGTTCTTCGAAACCGCCTTCGGGCTCGTCATCGCGCTGGTGCTGAACGCGCAGTTCCCCGGCCGCGCCATCGTGCGCACCGCCGTGCTGGTGCCCTGGGCGATCCCCACCGTGGTCTCGGCCAAGCTCTGGGGCTGGATGCTGCACGACCAGTTCGGCATCATCAACGACATGCTGATGCGGCTGGGGCTGATCTCGGCGCCGGTGGCCTGGACCGCCACGCCCGACACCGCCATGGCCGCCGTGATGATGGTCGACATCTGGAAGACCACGCCGTTCATGGCGCTGCTGATCCTCGCCGGGCTGCAGATGATCCCCAACGACATCTACGAGGCCGCCAGGCTCGACGGCATCGGCCCGGTCCGGGTGTTCCGCCGCGTGACCCTGCCGCTGGTGCTGCCGGCGCTGCTGGTGGGCGTGGTGTTCCGGGCGCTCGACGCGCTGCGCGTCTTCGACATCGTCTACGTGCTGACCCCCAACACCGACGCGACCCGCACCATGTCGCTCTTCGCGCGGGAAAATCTCTTCGATTACGACAAGTTCGCCTATGGCTCGGCCGCCTCGACGCTGCTGTTCCTGATCGTGGCGATCATCACCATCGGGTTCATCTACGCCACGCGCATGGACCTCGAAGGCAAGGAGGACCGCTGATGACCCCCGCGAAACTGGCCCGCCGCACGGGCTTCTGGGCGCTCGTCGCCGTGATCGTCGCGCAGGCGGTGTTCCCCTTCTACTACGCGATCCTCACCTCGTTCGAGAGCGGGCAGGCGATCTTCGACGTCAACTACCTGCCCAAGGTGATCGACTTCGCCAACTACCGCGCCGCCTTCGAGGAGGGCGTCTTCGGCCGGCAGATCCTGAACTCGGTGTTCGTGGCGACCGTGGTCGTCGTGGTCTCGCTGGTGCTGGCGGTGACCGCCTCCTACGCGCTGGCCCGGGTGCCTTTCCGCGGCCGCGGCAAGCTGTTGCTGCTGATCCTGTCGGTGTCGATGTTCCCGCAGATCGCGGTGCTGTCGGGGCTGTTCGCGCTGGTGCGCGCCATGGGGCTCTTCAACTCGCTCTGGAGCCTCGTGTTCTCCTACATGATCTTCACCCTGCCGTTCACCGTCTGGGTGCTGACCACCTTCATGCGCAAGCTGCCCACCGAGATCGAGGAAGCGGCGATCATGGACGGCGCGCGCCCGCTCACCATCATCCGGCGGGTGTTCCTGCCGCTGCTCTGGCCCGCGCTCGTCACCACCGGGCTGCTGGCCTTCATTCACGCCTGGAACGAGTTCCTCTTTGCCCTCACGTTCCTCTCGACCGACACCCAGCGCACGGTGCCCGTCGCCATCGCGCTGATTTCCGGGGCGAGCGAGTTCGAGATCCCGTGGGGCAGCATCATGGCGGCCTCGGTCATCGTGACCCTGCCGCTCGTGGCCCTCGTGCTCGTGTTCCAGCGCAAGATCATCTCCGGCCTGACCGCCGGCGCGGTGAAAGGATAAGACATGGCTACCGTTGAACTGAAGAACGTCCACAAGGACTTCGGCAAGCACCGCGTCATCTCGGACGTGACGCTGGACCTGCAGAAGGGCGAGTTCGTCGTCTTCGTCGGCCCCTCGGGCTGCGGCAAGTCCACGCTCCTGCGGATGATCGCGGGGCTGGAAGAGATCACCGACGGCCACCTGCTCATCGACGGCGAGGACGTGACCGACACGCTTCCCGCCGAGCGCGGCGTGTCGATGGTGTTCCAGAGCTACGCGCTCTACCCGCACATGAGCGTCTACGAGAACATGGCGTTCGGGCTGGAGCAGGCGAAGCTGAAGAAGCCGCAGATCGCCGAGCGCGTCGCCGAGGCCGCGCGGATGCTCCAGATCGAGGAGTTGCTCGAGCGAAAGCCGCGCGCGCTCTCGGGCGGGCAGCGGCAGCGGGTCGCCATCGGCCGCGCCATCACCCGCAACCCGCGCGTGTTCCTGTTCGACGAGCCGCTGTCGAACCTCGACGCCGCGCTGCGCGGCGAGACCCGGGTCGAGATCGCCCGGCTGCACGCGCGGCTCGCNTCGAGATCGCCCGGCTGCACGCGCGGCTCGCCGACACCACGATGATCTACGTCACCCACGACCAGGTCGAGGCGATGACGCTGGCCGACCGGATCGTGGTGCTGAACAAGGGCCACGTCGAGCAGGTCGGCGCGCCGCTCGACCTCTACGACCATCCCGCCTCGCAGTTCGTGGCGGGCTTCATCGGCAGCCCCCGGATGAACTTCATCACCGGCCGAGTCGCCGAGGCCGAGGGCGCCGCCACCTACGGCATCCGCCCGGAGCATCTGGAAATCACCGAGGGCACCGGCCGCTGGCAGGGTCGGGTGCTGCTGACCGAGGCGCTCGGGGCCGACACCTTCGTGCATGTCGAGACCGACATCTGCGACACGCCGCTCATCGCGCGGGCGCCGGGGCGCAGCCCCTGCCGCGCCGGGCAGACCGTTCACCTGACGCCGGACGCCGCGCGCGTGCATCTCTTCGATGCCGAGGGGCGCCCCGTGATCACCCATCAACCGACCGAGGTAGCCTGATGACCGAAACCGGTCTCGACATCATCGACGCCGAGCTGGCGCGCCAGTTCCCCGACGCCGCCAAGACCTTTGCCAACGCCCGCGAGGCCGCCGGCCGCGCCGCCCGCGACATCCGCGAGACCGGCCGGCTGCACCTGCTCGCCATCGGCGGCTCGCACTGGGTCAACCGGCTGGCCGAGCCGTTCTACCGGCAGGCCGGCATCGACGCGACGGCGCATGTGATCTCGGAATACATGCGCGCCTCGCTGCCCGGCCCCGCCGTGCGGCTGCTGACCTCGCAGTCCGGCGCCTCGGGCGAGATCCTGCGCTACCTCGACACCTGCCCCGAGGGGCCGCTGGTCGGGCTTACCCTCAGCTGCGACAGCCCGCTCGGGCAGCGTGTGCCCTGCGTCACCGGCCATGGCCCCGCCGAGCGCAGCTATGCCGCGACCCGGTCGGTGGCGATCACCATCGCGCAGCACGCGGCCATCCTGAAGGCGCTCGGCGCCGACCTGCCCGGCTTCGAGACAGCGCTGAAGGGCCCCGACGGGCTGCCCGACACGCGCGAGGCCACCGGTGTGCTCGCCGGAGCCCGCGCCGCAGTGTTCTGCGGTCGCGGCAACCTGCAGGGGCTGGCGGACGGCATCGCGCTGGCCTTCATGGAGCTTGCGCGGGTGCCGGTGCTGGGGCTCGAGGCCGGCATGTTCCGGCATGGCCCCTTCGAGCTGGTGGACGAGACCACCGCGACGGTCTTCTTTCGCGGCGAGGGTCCCGAGGGCGACAACGTCGACGGGCTTGCCGCCGAGCTGGTCGATGCCGGGTTCCGCCCCGTGGTGCTCGACTTCTCCGGCCTGCCGCCGGTCGCGGGCGCGCTGACCGTGCCGGTCCCGCCCGCGTGCGGACTGGCCGCCGCGCTGCATGCGCTTCCGGTGGCGCAGCGCATCGTCGTCGACGCCGCCGACCGCCTCGTGCCCGACATGGGCCGGCCGCTGCGTTCGACCAAGATCACCTCGGGCGAGGCCGCATGACCAGCCGTCCGATCTGCGTTCTCGGCAACCTCAACGTCGACCTCGTGATGGGGCCGCTCGCGGACTGGCCCCAGCCGGGCACCGAGACCTTTGTCGACCGCTGCGATTTCCGCGCCGGGGGCTCTGCCGGCAATACCGCGCTGGTGCTGCAACGGCTGGGCGCGCGCGCGGGGCTGGTCTCGGCGACCGGCGACGACGCGCTCGCGGTGATGCTGGCCGAGCCGTTCTACGGCCCGCTCGACCGCATCGCCCGGCTGCCCGGGCGCAGCGGCATCACAGTGGGCGTGGCCCATCCCGACAGCGACCGCAGCTTCCTGTCCTACGCCGGCCATCTCGACCGCACCGACCTGGGCTTCTTCCGCGAGGCGCTGGCCGGCTGGCCGCTCGACGGGGCATTGGCGCTGATCTCGGGCGGCTTCGCGATGCCCGGGCTGCACCGCCACCAGCGCGCGCTGCTCGACCACCTGCGGCTCGAGGGCGCCGAGGTCGCCATCGACCCGGGCTGGCCCGACGACGGCTGGACCCCACGCAACCGGGCCGAGGCGCTGTCCTGCGCCGAGGCCGCGGACCACCTGCTGCTGAACGACAAGGAAATCACCGGGCTGACCGGCCGCGACACCGCCGACGCGGCGGTGACCGCGCTGGCCGAGACGCTCGCCTCGGACACCACCATCGTGGTCAAATGCGGCGCGCGCGGCGCCATCGCCGCGGGGCCCTCGGGCCGGCACGAGGCCACCGCCGCCGCCTGCGCCCCCTTCGACACCGTGGGCGCGGGCGATGCCTTCAACGCGGGCTACCTCGCGGCGCTGGCCAAGGGCCACGACATCGGCCACGCGCTGCAGGCCGGCACAGACACGGCGGGCGCGGTGATCGCCGCCTTCCCGCGCGAGACCGGGCCGATCGCGGCGCCGGGAAGGCGACGGTCCGCATGAGCCGCAACATCGTCCTGATGATCGCCGACGACCTCGGGCGGATGGCGGGCTGCTACGGCGACCCCACGGCCCGCACGCCCAACGTCGACCGCCTCGCCGCCGGGGGCACGCTCTTCGAGAACGCCTTTGCCTCGACCGCCTCCTGCTCGGGCAGCCGCAGCACCGTCTACACCGGGCTGCACACCCACCAGTCGGGGCAATACGGGCTGAACCACGCCCGCCACCACTTCCTGACCTTCGACAGCGTGCAGACCGCGCCGGCGCTGCTGAACGCGGCGGGCTACGCCACCGGCATCATCGGCAAGGTCCACGTCGGCCCCGACACGACCTACCCGTGGCGCTGGCGCGACGAGAGCTGGGGCCGCGACGTGGACTGGATGGCCACCCGTGCCGAGGCGTTTCTCGACGACGCGGGCGAGACGCCGTTCTTCCTCACGCTCGGGTTCATCGACCCGCACCGCGATGCCTCGCGCGCGGGGTTCGGCGACCCGGAGGGACCCGATCCGCTGTTCGACCCCGGGGCGGTCAGCATTCCGCCGTTCCTCGACGACCTGCCCGAGGTGCGCGCCGAGCTTGCCGCCTACCACCATGCCATCGCGCGGATGGATCGCGGCGTGGGGCTGGTACTCGACCTGCTCGCGCGGCGCGGGCTCGAGGACGACACGCTCGTGGTGTTCCTGTCCGACAACGGCGCGCCGTTCCTGCACTCCAAGACCACGCTCTACGACGCGGGCGTGCACCTGCCGCTGATCCTGCGCCGCCCCGGTGCCGGGCCGCAGCGCTCGGACGCGATGGTGAGCTTCGTCGATGTGCTGCCCACCCTGCTCGACTGGGCCAACGCCCCCGCCCCCGACGACGGCCACCCGCGCGAGGGCCGCAGCCTGCTGCCGCTTGCCGCAGAGGCCGATACGCCCGAGGGCTGGGACGCGGTCTACGGTTCGCACACCTTCCACGAGGTCACGAACTACTGGCCGACGCGCTTCCTGCGCGACCGGCGTTACAAGTATCACCGCAACGTCGCCTGGCAGCTGCCGTTTCCGATCTCGACCGACATCTACGGCTCGCTGTCCTTCGAGGCGATGCGCCGTGCCGCGCCCGAGGACATGCTGCACCGCATCCACCGCCCCGCCGAAGAGCTCTTCGACCTCTGGGACGATCCGCAGGAGGCCCATGATCTTGCCGGCCGCCCGGAGATGGCCGGGCGGCTGCGCGACATGCGCGCGCGGGTCGAGGCGTGGCAGCGCCGCACCCAGGACCCCTGGCTGTTGCGGGACGGGGCCTCGGTGCTGGCGCTTCGGGACCACCTGAGCGAGGGGCTGGAACTGCCCGACCGCTGGGATTTCAGACCGGACCCGTGACCGTGCCCTGCGCCGCTTCGGGGTGCGCATCGGGATGCGACAGCCCCCAGACCCGGCGGGTGTCGCGACGCAGGCAGGCGCGTTCGACCTCGGAGAGCCTTTGCGCCGCCTCCTCGCGGTCCCCGTCGGCGTCACGCAGCGCCCGGCGCCAGAGCCGGAGCGCCGAGGCCGCCGACCACGGCAGCGCCGCCTGCGCCAGCCAGCGGCGCAGGTCGGGCGGCAGCC